>NZ_JBDVJE010000093.1:0-3582 GCF_039939415.1 Polaribacter sp. | reverse complement strand
TGTCTTTATACATCTTAACTTTTGGTTTGGCTTTTTTAGAAACTACTGCAAATCCTTTTAGATTAACAATGGGAGATGAAAAAACGGCAACACAACGTTTAAATCTTGCACAAGCATTTAACCCAATTGGTTCTTTATTTGGAATGTTTGTAGCATCTAAATTTATATTAGTTGCTTTAGATTCTGATAAAAGAAATGAAGCTGGCGAAATGATATTTAGCACATTATCTGAAATTGAAAAAGCAACCATTAGAACACATGATTTATCTATCATTAGAAATCCTTACGTTATACTTGGTTTTGTGGTAATAGCCATGTTTATTATTATCAGTTTAATCAAAATGCCTAAAAGAAAAAAGATAGAAAATCCAACTAGTGCAATATCTTCTTTTAAAAGATTGTTTAAAAACAGTAAGTATAAAGAAGGGGTTTTAGCTCAACTTTTTTATGTTGCTGCACAAATTATGTGTTGGACTTTTATTATACAATATGCTGGTAATTTGGGTATTTCTAAAGCAGAAGCACAAAACTATAATATTATTGCAATGTCTATTTTTCTCACAAGTAGATTTATTAGTACATTTTTAATGAAATATATAAACGCTAAAAAACTACTAATGATTTTTGCTCTTTGTGCAATGGCTACAGTTTCTGGAGTTATTTTAATTGAAGGGATGACTGGTTTATATCTTTTAGTAGCAACTTCAGCTTTTATGTCTTTAATGTTTCCAACAATTTATGGAATTGCACTTGATGGGTTAAGTAAAGAAGATACTGCTCTTGGGGCTGCTGGTTTAGTTATGGCAATTGTAGGTGGTGCCTTAATGCCAATTCTACAAGGGTCTATGATAGATATGGAAAAAATAGGACCTTTTATTGGTGTTAATTTTTCTTTTATTCTTCCTTTTATCTGTTTTTGTTTTATTGCTTTATATGGTTATAGAACTTTTAAAATTCATAAATAAAACTACATTTTATGAAAAGATATTGTTTTGCTTTAGATTTAAAAAATGATTCTAAATTAATTTCAGAATATAAAAAATATCATGAAAAAATTTGGCCAGAAATAACCAAAAGTATTACAGCTGCTGGAATAGAAAATTTAGAAATTTATATAGCTTTCAACAGGTTATTTATGATAATGGAAGTAAACAACTCATTTTCTTTTGAAAAGAAAACTGCAATGGATTTAGAAAACCCAAAAGTGCAAGAATGGGAAACTTTGATGTGGAAATATCAACAAGCTTTACCAAAATCAAAACCCAATGAAAAATGGAAATTGATGGATAAAATTTATCAGTTGAAATAATATTAATAATATGGAATTAACGATTAACCCAAAATACCCATCAGTAGACGATTTACGAAAAAGAGCTATGGTAAAAATGCCAAAATTTGCTTTTGAATATTTAGATGGAGGATGTAATGAAGATATCAATTTAGATAAAAATAGAACTGATTTACAGAAAATTGAATTGATGCCTCAATACTTATCTAAGTTTGAGAAATCAGAAATGAAAACAGAGTTATTTGGACATACATATGATGCGCCTTTTGGAATTTCTCCTGTAGGTTTACAAGGATTGATGTGGCCAAATTCTCCAGAAATTTTAGCAAAATCTGCAACAAAACATAATGTTCCTTTTATTTTAAGTACAGTCACTACTTCTAGCATAGAGCGTGTGGCAGAAATTACAGAAGGAAAATCTTGGTTTCAATTATATCATCCAGCAGAAGAAGCTGTAAAACGTGATTTATTAGATAGAGCTGCTGCTGCTGGTACAGACGTATTAGTTATTTTAGCAGATGTGCCAACATTTGGATATAGACCTCGTGACGTTCGTAATGGACTAGCAATGCCTCCAAGTATGAGTGTTAAAAATATAATTGAAGTAATGAAAAAGCCAGATTGGGCTTTACAAACTTTAATACATGGACAACCTAGTTTTAAAACATTAGAGAAATATATGCCTAAAGGACTTAACTTAAAAAAGTTAGGAGAATTTATGGATGCAACTTTTTCTGGTAGATTAAATGAAGATAGAATTGCTTCTATTCGTGATCAATGGAAAGGTAAATTAGTCATAAAAGGAGTAGTAAGTGAAGAAGATACACAAAGGTCTATTGATTTGGGTGTAGATGGAATTATTGTTTCTAATCATGGAGGTCGTCAATTAGATGCAGGACAATCTTCTATTGTACCTATGACTAATTTGGCTGAGAAATTTGGAGATAAAACAAAAATAATGGTAGATTCAGGTTTACGTGGAGGTCCAGATATAGCAAGAGCTATGGCTAGCGGAGCAGAATTTACTTTTATGGGACGAAGCTTTATGTATGGTGTAGGCGCTTTAGGAAAACAAGGTGGAGATCATACAATTTCTTTAATGAAAAGAGAATTATTACAAGTTATGGAGCAAATTTGTTGTCAAGAAACAGGTGCTTTCAAACCGCATTTAATTAAATAATATCAAAAAAACACTCTTTTAAAAAAGAGTGTTTTTCTTTTTCTAATAAAACAAATTCGAAACAAAAGTTCTACATCAAAAAAATTAAATGTAGAAAAGTTTAAAATTACTCTCTTTACAAATGATGGTTATTAATGAATCAAATATATAAATTAAAATAACATCTCAATGAAAGTAGGATTATTCATTCCTTGTTACGTAAATCAATTATACCCACAAGTAGCAATAGCAACTTTAAAGTTACTAGAAAAATTAAATATTGCTGTTTATTATCCATCTACACAAACTTGCTGTGGACAACCTTTAGGAAATTCAGGTTATAGAAGACGACTCTAAAGGAGCTTGTCAATTATTTGTAGAGAATTTTAAAGAATATGATTACATCGTTGATCCTTCTGGAAGCTGTATTTATCATGTAAAAAAACATTTTGATATTTAAGAGCAAACACCAAATGTAATTAAGGTAAGAAACAATGCTTATGAACTGTGTGAATTTATCACCAAAATAATAGGCAAAACAGATTTAGGAGCCAAATTCCCACACAAAGTAGGTTTGCACAAAAGCTGTCATGGTTTACGTGGTTTACACTTAGGTTCTTGCTCAGAAAGAATGGATCCTCATTTTTCTACCGAAGAAAATTTATTAAATGCTATTGATGGTTTAGAACTAATGTCTTTAAATAGAAAAGATGAATGTTGTGGATTTGGAGGAACATTTTCTGTTTTTGAAGAAGCTATTTCTGTAAAAATGGGAAAAGATAGAATGCAAGATCATATAGATAGTGAAGTAGAAGTAATTACAGGAGCAGATCATTCTTGCTTAATGCATTTAGAAGGTTTAATTAATAGATAAAAAAAGCCTTTAAAAGTAATGCATATAGCATAAATTTTAAATAAAAACATATAGAATACTATGGCTCACGCAGAAAAAGCAACAGAATTTAATAAAAATGAAGCTAAAGTTAGTTGGCATGATAAAGCTTTGTGGTATGTTAGAGAAAAGAGAGATAAATCGGCTCATGGCGTTCAAGGTTGGGAACATTTAAGAGATGTTGCTTCTGGTATTAAAGACAATGCTTTACATTTAGATTGTAGAACAGTAGAATCTAAACCT
>NZ_JBDVJE010000092.1:0-11027 GCF_039939415.1 Polaribacter sp. | reverse complement strand
TAGACATAGATCTTTTGATAATTTCATAACAAATATGATCTCTGGGCTAATTGCATATTCTTTTTTACCTAAAAAACCTTCTATAAAAATCCCGAATATGTTACCTAATAATGCTATTGCTTAAGTCGAACTCACGTTATTTACTTTTCATTCTAATTTGTCATTTCGACCTTGTGGAGAAATCTAACAAAAAAAAATAATTAAGATTTCTCAACTACGTTTCTCTTCGTTCGAAATGACAAAACAAATAGTTTAAGATTTCTCAATATTATTTAGTTTTTTTTAGAAATGACAGTATATTACTTTTTTATCAGCATTCTTTTAATTTCATTCAACTTCATTAAAGCTTCAATAGGAGTTAACGTATCAATATTAGTTGCTAAAATTTCTTCTTTAATGTTTTCTAACAAAGGATCATCTAACTGAAAGAAACTCAATTGCATTTCTTCTTCTTGCGTTTGTTTTAAAGCGTCTTTAACTTCAGCATTTTTGTTGTTTTTCTCTAATTTTTCTAAAATTTTATTCGCTCTATGAATCACCATATTTGGCATTCCTGCAAGTTTAGCAACATGAATACCAAAACTATGATTAGAACCTCCAGAAACTAATTTACGCAAGAAAATAATAGTGTCTTCTAACTCTTTTACAGACACATTAAAGTTTTTAATGCGCTCAAAAGTGGTAGTCATTTCATTGAGTTCGTGATAATGAGTTGCAAATAATGTTTTTGCTTTTGTTGGATGTTCATGCAAGAACTCAGAAATTGCCCAAGCAATCGAAATTCCATCATAAGTAGAAGTTCCTCTACCAATTTCATCTAAAAGAATTAAACTACGTTCAGAAACGTTATTTAGAATAGAGGCAGTTTCGTTCATTTCTACCATAAAAGTAGATTCTCCCATAGAAATATTATCACTTGCGCCAACACGAGTAAAAATTTTATCTACAATACCAATTTTAGCATTTTGTGCAGGTACATAACTTCCCATTTGTGCTAATAAAACAATCAAAGCTGTTTGTCTTAAAATAGCAGATTTACCAGACATATTTGGTCCAGTAATCATAATTATTTGTTGTTGATTTCTGTTTAAAACAACATCATTTGCAATATACGTTTGGTCTATTGGTAACTGTTTTTCTATAACAGGATGACGTCCGTTTTTAATATCTAAATCCGTGCTTTCATCCATAATTGGGCGCACATAATTGTTGTCAATTGCTAAAACTGAAAAAGAGAGTAAACAGTCAATTTTTGCAATAATTTGAGCGTTTTCTTGTACAATTTGTACAAATTGGATAATATATTGTAATAATTTAGAAAATATTTCTTGTTCTAATTTTGCTATTTTCTCTTCAGCACCTAAAATTTTTGTTTCGTATTCTTTTAGTTCTTCTGTAATATATCTTTCTGCAGAAACCAAGGTTTGTTTACGAATCCATTCTTCTGGAACTTTGTCTTTATGTGTATTTCTAACTTCTATATAATAGCCAAAAACGTTGTTGAAAGCAATCTTTAAACTAGAGATTCCTGTGCGTTCAGTTTCGCGTTTTAGCATATTATCTAAAAACTCTTTACCAGAGTTAGAAATTGCGCGTAAATCGTCTAATTCTTGATGAACATTATTGGCAATTGCATTTCCTTTATTTATGTTAACAGGAGCATCGTTAAACAAAGTTTCATTAATTTTTTCAATTAAATCTGTACACGTATGTAATTGATTACCGAGTTTGTTTACAGCATTATTTTTACTTTTTTCTGCGGATGATTTTATTGGTAAAATTGCTTTTAAAGAATCTTTTAATAAGACAATTTCTCTTGGTGAAGCTTTGCCAGTAGCCACTTTAGAAATCAATCTTTCTAAATCTGATATTTGTTTTAATTGATACGTTACCGTCTGAGAAAAATCGTCAGAATCTATACAAAATTTCACCAATTCATGACGATTTTTAATCTCGTCAATATTTTTTAAAGGCAATGCCAACCAACGCTTTAACAAACGTCCTCCCATTGGTGAAATTGTTTTATCAATCACATCTAAAAGCGTGACTGCATTTACAGAATTAGGATTGTACAATTCTAAGTTTCTAACAGTAAATCGGTCCATCCAAACATAATTATCTTCAGCAATTCTGCTAATATGTTGAATGTGTTTTAGCTGATTATGTTGCGTTTCAGACAAATAATACAACACTGCACCAGCAGCAATAATTCCGTTTTTTAAATCCTGAATTCCAAAACCTTTTAAGCTTTTTACTTCAAAATGATTCTGTAAAGTTTCGTTTGCATATTCTTTTTGAAAAACCCAATCATCTAAATAAAACGTGTAATATCTGTTTTCAAACAACTCTAAAAATTGTTGTTTGTTTTGTTTTTGAACTAAAACTTCACTCGGACTAAAGTTTTGCAATAATTTATCAATGTATTCTGCATTTCCTTGAGCAACCAAATATTCACCTGTAGAAACATCTAAAAATGAAATTCCGAGTTGTTTTTTATCAAAATGAACCGCCGCTAAAAAGTTGTTAGTTTTGGTTTGTAAAACTTCGTCGTTTAAAGAAACTCCAGGAGTTACTAATTCTGTAACACCACGTTTTACAATGGTCTTCGTCATTTTTGGATCTTCTAACTGATCACAAATAGCAACACGCATTCCTGCTTTTACTAATTTTGGTAAATAAGTATTTAAAGAATGATGAGGAAAACCTGCCAATGCAGTTTCTGTTTCACTTCCTGCGCCACGTTTTGTTAAGGTAATTCCTAAAACTCCAGCAGCTTTTTTAGCGTCTTCACCAAAAGTTTCGTAGAAATCACCTACTCTAAAAAGCAACATTGCATCAGGATATTTATTCTTGATAGCATTGTATTGTTTCATTAAAGGTGTTACCTTTTTTGGTTTCGCTTTTGCCAAGTTTTTGGAAATTTTCAGTTAGTTTTGCGAAGATAAAAATTAGTAAGCAGTATTTAGTAGCAGTTTACAGTGAACTTATTCACAAGATATGAGAAAACTTAAAAATAACGAGTTAGGTAGAATTTCGGTTGATGAATTTAAAACCGTTACAAAAACACCATTAATTGTAGTTTTAGACAATATTAGAAGTTTAAATAATATTGGTTCTGTTTTTAGAACTTCTGATGCTTTTTTGATAGAAAAAATCTACTTGTGTGGTATTTGCGCAACTCCGCCAAATAAAGATATTCATAAAACAGCTTTGGGTGCAACTGAGTCTGTTGCTTGGGAATATGTAGAAGATACTTTGACTTTGGTTGAAAAACTTAAAAGAAATAACATAAAAGTTTTGGCAATAGAACAAGCAGAAAACTCTACAAAACTTGATACTTTTTATCCGAAGAAAGATGAAAAATATGCTATTGTTATGGGGAATGAAGTAAAAGGAGTACAACAAGAAGTTGTTGATGCATCAGACATGTGTATAGAAATTCCTCAATTAGGCACAAAACACTCTTTAAATATTTCTGTTACAACAGGTGTTGTACTTTGGGATATATTTCAAAAAATCAACAAATTATAGTTTTTTTTAATTTTAAAATTCTATTTTTAGAGAGCTAAAAAATAATTCTAATTATATGAATTTAGTGGAAGAAAAAATTAAAGAATTTGTAAAGAGCTTTAATTATTTAAGAGGATGAGTAAACACCCTTTATTTAAAAGGCTAAATAGCTTATTATTTACGCAGATAAATGCACTATTTTTTTTATTGTTTGTAAGCATTTCTATGTTTTCTCAAAAGAAAGAATTAGGTAAAAATATAGACTCTGTTGCTTTCTATTTAGATAACGCGAATGGAGCAAATAAATTTTTATATTTAAAAAAAGCAGTGCTGCTGTCTGAAGAATTAGAAATAGATTCTTTAATTCAACAAACAAGTATTGAATACGCAAAACATAGTTACTTTGCTAAAGATACTTTAGGGCTAACATTTTCATCAAGCAAATTACTAAAACATTTTCAACTTAAGAAGGATTCTTTTTCTCTAGCTAAAGCTTATCATTTAGAAGCTTTAAATCATAAAATAAAAAATAATTTAGATAGTACTTTTTATTATTATCAAAAATCAAAAGATATTTTTATTGGTCTAAAAGATTCTACAGAAATTGGTAGAAGGTTATTATCTATGGCAATTCTTCAAGTAAAAGAATTAGACTTTTTAGGATGCGAAACAACAACAATTGAAGGTTTAAAATATATAGAGCCCACCAAAGCATATAGAACTCTAATTTCTTTATACCAAACGTTAGGTAATGCTTTAGGTCATTTAGAAAGGCCTAAAGAGGCTAGAGATTATTATATAAAAGCAAAAAAAATTACGAAGTTTAATCCTGTAAAACATAGAAGAGAAATTAACTATTTAAACTTGTTGAACAATATAGGTGTGACCTTTAAAGATGAAGGGAATTTTAAAAAAGCATCTTCTTTGTATAAAGAAGGTTTAAGTTTTGATAGTCTAGAAATAAAGTACCCTAAGCAATACCAAAACCTTTTAGGAAATTTATCCTCTTTATATTTTAGGCAAGGAAAAACAAAAAAAGCAATAGAAGGTTATAAAACCGTTTTAAAAAGTAGAGTTAAATCTAAAAACCTTTTTGCGCAAAGTGTTTCACATAGTCTTTTAGCAGAAGCTTATTTAAAAAATAAACAATACGTTTTAGCAAAAAAACATGCAAACAAGGGTTTAGAATTAGGAAAAAAAACAAGAAATAATGAACAAGTTTTAGAATGTTTACAATTTTTATCTCAAGTAACCAAAGGAGAAACTTCTAAAAAATATTTAGAGGCATATATTAAATTAAACGATAGTTTATTTACCAGAGAGAGAAGTTTAAAAAATCAATTTGCAAAAGTAAGATATGAAACAGAGAAAAAAGATAAAGAGAATGCTAATTTAAAATTAGAAAACCAACAAAAAGAATTGCTTTTAGAAAGAGAAAAACAGCAAAAATCTATAGGTTGGTTAATTGCAGGTGCTGGTATTATGTTTATTGGTCTTGGTACAACAGTTGTTCTTAATAGAAGAAAAAAATTACTTTTTGAAAGTAAACTTTTACAGATTGAAGCTAGAGAAAAAGAACGCCAACAGATTGCAAAATCTTTACATGATGAAGTTGCTGGCGATATTAGAATGCTATATAAAAAATTAGAAAAAAACAATTTAGTTGATGAATCTAAAGAACTAGATAGGGTTAAAGAAAATGTAAGAAGTTTATCACATCAATTAAGTAGTGTTTCTTTTGATGAGGTTTCTTTTAAAAACCAAATTATAAATTTAGTTTCAGATTATTTTGATGCAGATTTTATGATTAGAATTAAAGATATCAATTCTGTTCAATGGAAAGAAATTAACAAATCAATTAAAAGAACATTATTTTTATCTATAAGAGAAAGTTTGCAAAATATTGATAAATACGCAGATGCATCTAAAGTAATTTTGAGCTTTAATGAATCTAAAAAAATATTATTTTTAACCATAAATGATAATGGAAAAGGTTTTGATATCAATTCTAAAAAGAAAGGAATAGGATTAAAAAACATGAAAGAAAGAGTAGAAGAAATTAATGGTGTTTTTTCTGTTGATAGCCAAAAAGAAAAAGGAACAACTTTAAATATTGAAATCCCTAAAAATGGAAACTAAAACAAGAATTTTAATTGCAGACGATCATCAATTAGTAATACAAGGAATAATCTGTTCTTTAAAAGAAGTTGGCAATTTTGATGTTGTTACAACAAATACTTGTGATAAAGCGTTTCAGTTGATAAAAACCAATCAGAATACAAATCCGTTTCAAATTTTATTTACAGATTTAAGTTTTGATAATTCTACAGAAGATTCTCTTTTAGATGGAGGAGAAGAACTTATAAAAGCGATTAAAAATAACGATTTTGATATTAAAATAGCGGTAATTACAGGTCATACAGAAACCAATAGAGTTTATAATGTTATAAGTAACTTAAACCCTAATGCATATTTGCTAAAAAGTAAATGTGATGCAACAGAAATAGGGTTCGCTTTAAATAAAATGTTAGCAAATGATTATTATTACACACATGAAATACATCAAAAAATAATGCGTAGAAACGTCATTCAAATTCAAATGGATGATGTTGCTATTCAAATACTAAAAGAGCTACCTAATCATCCTAAAATTTCAAATTTAGAAGGTATAGTAACAAAAGGAGATGGCTCTTTCTTAAAACTTCGTACCATAGAGACTAAATTAGGCAATTTAAGAATAGATTTAAATGCCAATAATAATACAGATTTAGTTTTAAAAGCCAAAGAATTAGGTATTATTGATTAATTTTTTTGCTTTTGCGGAAATCCACATTTTAACTTTCGGCTTTTACATTCTTAAACTTTGTAAGTAATGTAAATTTGTAGTGTACTATTTAGCCAAATACTACAAGAAAAAGGGATTAATTGCCGATATAAAATTAGGGGCTTATATCTAATATTAAGAGAAAAAGGGAAAAACCTTTCAGTAAAACTGAAAGGTTTTTTTATATACCTAAAATCACTTTTGCAATCATAAAATAAATTAAGATTCCAAAAATATCGTTAGAAGTTGTAATAAAGGGTCCTGTAGCAATTGCTGGGTCTATACCTCTTTTATTTAAAAATAGTGGTACAAATGTACCTATTAAGCCAGCTACTATAATTACAATAACTAAAGAAACAGAAATGGCAAGAGCCATGTCCATTTTACCTTGATACGCCCAAACAAAAAGAAATAAGAATAATGCTAAAATAATTCCGTTTAATGCAGCTAAAAGCATTTCTTTAAAAAGTCTACTATTTATACTTCCTTTTACATCATCATTAGCTAAACCTTGTACAATAATAGCAGAAGATTGTACACCAACATTACCAGCCATAGCTGCTATTAAAGGCGTAAAAAAAAACAAAGCTGCATATTTAGTAAAAATATTATGAAAACCTTCCATTATTAAAAATGCTCCAACACCACCAATTAAACCTAAAAATAACCAAGGCAAACGTGCTCTTGTTAGTTGTAAAATACTATCGTCAGAATCTACATCTTTTGTTAAACCAGCAGCTAATTGATAATCTTTATCTGCTTCTTCTTTTAAAACATCTACAATATCATCAATTGTAATTCTTCCTTGTAGAACGTTATGATTATCTACTACTGGTATGGCTTCTAAATCGTATTTTGCCATAATTTTAGCAACCTCTTCATCATCTTCATTTACATTAACGTAATCTACTTTTGGTATGTATATTTCAGAAATTTTTTGATCACTTTTAGCAATAATTAAATCTTTTAATGAAAGTCTTCCAATAAGTTTTTCTTTTTTATCTACTACATAAATAGAATGCACTCTAGTAACATCTTTTGCTTGTCCTCTAATTCTACGCATACAACCAGCAACTGTCCATGTTTCATAGACTTTTACTAATTCTTTTGCCATTAAAGCACCAGCAGTATTTTCTTCATAAGATAATAACTCTTTAATATCTGCAACTAACTCATCATCTTTTAATGCAGAAATTACTCTTTTTTGTCTTTCTTCTGATAATTCACCAATAATATCGGCTGCATCATCAGTATCCATTTCTCCAACTTCTTCTGCAATTTCTTTTGCAGATAAATTTTCTAGAATTTTTTCACGAATATCTTCGTCTAATTCCATTAAAATTTCAGACGTTTTTTCACTGTCTAAAAGTTTAATTATATAGATAGCTTCATCAAAACTAACTTCGTCTAAAACTTCTGCAACATCTGCGTAATGTACTTCTTTAAATAAAAACCTTACTTCTTTATCGTTATTAGAATCTATAAGATTTTTAAGATTTTCTAGATAGTATGGAGTTATTTCAAATGCCATTTTCTGCGATTTTTTTTGTCAATTCTATAAAGTCATTTACAGAGAGTTGCTCAGGTCTTTTTGTAAAGATAAGTTCTTCTTTCAAAGAGTCTGAAAGTTTAAAAGATTTTAAACTTGAACGCAACATTTTTCTTCGCTGATTAAATGCTGTTTTTACAACTCTAAAAAATAATTTTTCATTTACTGGAAGAGAAAAGTCTTTTTTTCTGATTAATCTAATCACACCAGAATCTACTTTTGGAGGTGGATTAAAAACGGTTGGTGGTACTGTAAATAAGTATTCTACATCAAAAAA
Organism: Polaribacter sp.; assembly: GCF_039939415.1. Lineage (GTDB taxonomy): Bacteria > Bacteroidota > Bacteroidia > Flavobacteriales > Flavobacteriaceae > Polaribacter. The sequence goes on along the minus strand of NZ_JBDVJE010000092.1, from coordinate 2,867 downwards.
AGCTTGTGTTAAAACAGATAGAATTCCATACACTTTACTACCTTCTTTCTCTGCAATTCTTTTGGCTACTTCTTTTTGAAACATACCTGCAAATTCTGGTACATATGCTCTGTTTTCTATTGCTTTAAAAACAATTTGTGTAGAAATGTTATATGGAAAATTACCAATAATGGCTACTTGTTTTTTATTGAAAGTTTCTTGTAAATTTTTCTTTAAAAAATCGCCTTCAATTATATGGAATTTTTCTTTTGATGTATCTAGTTTTATATGTTCTAAAGGAAAAATATCATGTAAATAAGTAACAGATTCTCTGTCTAATTCCATTACAGTAACTTTTGCTTTTTTTTCTAACAAGTATTTTGTTAAAACCCCCATACCTGGTCCTATTTCTAAGACATCATCATATCCGTTTTCAGTTAAAGCATCTGCAATGTCTTTTGCAATTGTTTCATCGGTTAAAAAATGCTGACCTAAATGTTTTTTTGCTTTTACACTCATATTTTTGTCGGTTTTTTAATTCCAAAACCAATAATGGTTAAACTTAAGCCTAATCCACATAAAACTCCAGCAATAGTTTCTTCAGGTTCAAAACCCCACTTAAAATAAGCAACTATTATTCCTAAAATTAATAAAAAAACTCCAACAAAAGGAATTTTTTTTCTGTGGTTGTAGAAAAAGCTATTCATCTTTAATTTTCTAAACTTGTAGGATAAAATTCTTTAATTACTTTTAATTCTGTTCTAAAAGTTAACATTTTATCGGCAAATTTTTTAAGCGCTTCACCTCTTAATTTTTCTGCATCTACTTTATAATAATCTACAATATCTTCTTTAGTATTTGCTGTATATTGAACAGAATAAGTTCTGCCTCCCATTTCTTCTTCAACCAAAACTTCTGTTAATTTTGCAGAAATAAATTTACCTGTATTTAATACATCTAAAATATGAGATTCTATCCAAATTAACCATTCTTTATGAATGTTATTGTCAATATTTATAGTTACGTTGTATATATACATTTTTTTTGTTTTTGGTTGATGGTTCTTTATTATTAGTTTTTAGTTCCACACCAGAAACCAGCAACTAAAAACCAACAACTATATATTATCTCCTCTAATTTTACGATATTTTTTTCTTGCTTCTACTAAATAAATACTCGAAGAATAATCAAAAATAATCTTTTGATAGTATTCTGATGCTTTTTCGAGGTTATTTAAATTATTTTTATACAATTCTGCTAATTCATAATAAGCATCATCTATTAAAACCCCTTCTGGGTTTAATGAAATTACTTTTTCTAAATTTGTAATTGCTGCTTCAAATTGGTTTCGTTTTATAAATAATTTTGCTTGTTTAAATAAAGCTTCATCTTCTATGGGTTGACCTTTAAAATCTTTGTTTATAATATTTAAAGTTTCTATTGCTTGTTCTGTTTTATTTTGATAAGCTAACAAAGATGCTTTTGCATATTGGGTTAATCCAGAAGGAATAGAGTCTACAGGTTCATTATCTGTAATGATTAAATACAACTCTAAGGCATCGTTTGCAATTAATTGGGTTGTAGAACTTTTTAGTATTTTTAATTGTGCTTTTGCCCAAGAAAAATCGCCTTTAAAATAACTTGTTTGCGCTACTTTAAAACGAGCTTGTTGTGCCAATTCGTGATTTTTTAGATTGGTTTGAATTTGAGAAAAATAAATTAATGCTTTGTTATATTTTTCTGTAAAAACTAAAATATCTCCTAATTTAAGTTTAATTCTTGCCTTATCGAATTTAGAACGAGAAAAAGTTAAGGCTTTTTCTAAAACAACTTTTGCTGCTGTTGGTTTGCTTTTTGTAAACGTTAAAAAATCTGCATATGCTACTTGCAACTTTATGGTTAATGTATTTTTACCAAATTCTTTAAAAAGAGATTGAAATAATTTTTCTGTTTCTGTATTTTTAGTAGCAACTGCAATTTTTGAAATGTATAAATAAGCATCAATTTTTTCTTCATTTAAAGTAGAATTTTCTGTAATAAAATCAAAACAATTTTTTGCATTATCATAACTTTTGTTATTAAAAGCTATTTTTCCTAGACTAAAAATTTCGTTTAAATCTATTGGGTTTCTTTGGTATAATGCTTTTTGTTGAATTAATGCTTTTCCATAATCTTTTTGTTGTGTAAACAACCAGCTTAATAAAATATTCCAAACATCTTTTGGGTTACTTGCAGATTTTCTTAAAAGTGTTTTTCTAAATAAAATATTAGCTTCGTTTTTAGAATCTTCTGTAAGATATTTACTTGTATATCTTTGTACGAGGCTAAAATATTTTTCGTTTTTATCTACCAAATTAATATAAGATTCAAACATTTTTTTAAAATCTCCTTTTTCTCCATAAATCTGTGCAATCTGAAAGTTATAATTAGCATTTTCATTTTTTTTCATTACTTTTTGATAGGCTAAAATTGCATTATCTAAAAGATTATATTCTTTAAAAATACGTCCAATTATAGCTCCATAAGAAGCGTTTTTATCTAAAGAGTTTAAGGCAAATTGATAATTATTATTGGCAAGTTCTTTTAATTGCTGACGTTGATAATTATAACCTAAATAAATATATAAAAAACCTTGTTGAGGGTTCTTTTTAATTTTTGATTTTAATAGCTTTTCTGCTTCTAAAAATTGATCAGTTTCTTGGTAACAAGAAATTAATCTTCCTAAATAAGAAGTGTTAAACGGACTTTTAGAATACAGTTTTTTAAAAACCTGAGTTGCTTTTTTATACTCACCTTCTCTATAATAACTTTCTCCCAATAAATAATCATTTTGAGAGAAGCTAATGCTTGTTATAGTTAGTAAAATAAGTAAAAAAAGTTTTTTCATA
>NZ_JBDVJE010000091.1:0-3656 GCF_039939415.1 Polaribacter sp. | reverse complement strand
ACCTCTTTCTTGTTCAATTTTCCCTTCAAACTTACCTGCAAGTAAGGTACTCAACCAACTTGGGTAAGTTACTTTGTCTACTTTTGTAAATGTAGCTTCCGTTGTAAATCCAGAGGCAAGTCCTTTATCTGTATAAGTTACTGCTTTTACAGTGGTGGTTTTAGTTACTGTAAAAGGTGCTGTATATCTTATCGATTATAAGCTAGGTACAGAACCATCTGTAGTATAAAATATTTCCGCTTTATTTACTGCTTCAATATCTGCTTTTAAAGTGATAGTCTTCGATGTTTCAAAATCTGCTCCAAATGGCAAAATACGTGTCATTTCATGACCAAATTTATCCATCGGAAAGTTTTTAAAACCTTGTTTTAATACAGGTGAATCTTCTTTCACTTGATAATTTCCATTTAAAGGGTCTACAAAATGAGGGTTTCCAATATAAGAATCTACATCGTATCCTTGTTCTTGCCATAATTTTATATCAAAAGTTTCTGCCAAATCAAAATTGACAGGATAGTTTACATTCCAATAAGAATTATGATTGTAATTTGTACTCCATAATTGATCATCAGGTAACTTTACAGTACGTATAAAATTTCTTGTAGGTGCTTTTTTTCCAGGTACTGTTCCTGCAATCACAAAAATATTTTTATAGATTTCATCTTCTGAATCTTTTGGCCATGCATGCCAACCAGAAGGTACAGCACTTACGGTGATGTTATTAAATACTTTACGAGCCATACCGTCTCTTAATTTAATAGAAGACCCCAAGCTAAGATTGTTGTAAATTTCAAAATAACTAGAACCATCATCAAGGTCAATTGTCCAGTTACCTGCACTTATAGATTTACGATAATTAGCTATACGATTGTTTCTTATAATAGTATTATCAATGGCATCTAATCGCGTTAGTTTGGTATCAAAGTTTCCTATTTTTCCTTTTCTTGTTTTCCATTGTCTTTCACGACCCCAAGAATTAAAAGGTCCGTGCTCACCAGTTTCTCTTACAGTTTCCCAAATATCGTTATGTTCAATAATATGTCCTCCCCAAGTACCATCATTAATGCAAATTCCTGCACGCGGACAGTTGTAAATGGTATTGTGTGCTGCTGTTATTTTATGACTCATAGCAATAAAAACGCCTGCCGTTTGCTTTCCAATATCACCAATATCATGTATAATGTTATTTTCTGCAACACAATTCTTAGGATAGTCAGGTGTTTTAGGACCTGGCTTTAAATCCATGTTCTTACTCATTTCTATCCAATTTTTACCGTCTAAATCAACATCATCCCATGTTAAATAATTTCTTACTGCTGATGGTAATCCAACAAAGCAAATAGCACTTTCTCCTGTGTGCACAAATCTAGATCTTACTACTTTGTTGTCACGATTATAAGCACTCATAAAAACAGCGTTTCCTCCTAAATATTCAAAATTACAATCTGAGATACTACAGTTTTCGGTACCCTCTAAATAGATAGCACCTCCTCTGTGAATAGCCCAATCTCCACGAGCAACGGGCTCATAATTATTCATAAAAGTGTACCTAGATTGCGTAAAAGTAAACCTTTTTATCTGAATGTTTTTCACTGGATCATCCTTATTTCCTTTTATTTGAATCAAATCTTTTAGAATAGGAATTTCTATACTGGCTGTTGCTAAATCTTCTCCTTTAAAAGGATAATAATAAAGCGTATTGGTGTTGTTATTAAAAAACCATTCTCCAGCAACATCTAACTCTTCAAATATATTTTCTATAAAATAAGCAGATGCATGCCCACCTGTACCGCCAATACCATAATCTCTCTGCATTTGAAAACCTCCTTCTCCAAGGTGTATCTTATGTGCTTTCCTATCAATGCTTTTAACTCTATACTGCATGTTTCCCCAGTTATGACTTTGGAATGCATGTACAATTCCTGTTTCTGGGTTTGCCCACTTTTTGTTTGAAAATGATTTAGCATCATATCCTAACCATGTGTCTAATCGTAAATTTGAACCTCCTTTTACGTGATTGTATCCTTTTCCATCACGCAAAGGGTTGTCATAATCATAATTAGGAAAACGAGCTCTTATCTTTTTATCATTATTGATGAATAATTGATCTACAGATAGGTCTTGTGGTAATTGAGTTTTATAAATACCATTTTTATAGGCGGTCCATGTTAAATTTTCTATTTTTTTAGACCCTTTGATACTTACTTCAGCATTAGGTAAGGCAGAAAATACAACGGGATGTTTGGTTGTTCCACTATAAGCACTACTTAATTGAATCGTTTGGTCAAGATAATATGCACCTGTTTCAAACCAAACTGTTACAGCTTCTTTACCTGCGTATTTTTCAACTTCTTTTAGTGCTTTTTCAAAACTTAAATAAGGACTATTCTTTGTCCCATTATTTTTATCATCACCATGAATAGATACATAAATTTCTTTAGCAAAAGAAAAACTCTGTAATAATAGAAAAATTATGATAGTTAATACGTAGTTCTTTTTATTCATAATTTTGCTGTTTGAGTTTAATAAAATAATTGGTTCTTCAAATATAAATGGTGATTTAAAATTATACTTGCTTTAATTGGTCTTCTTTTTGCTTTAATCTATAGAATATGCTTTAATAAACACAGAATGCATTTTTACAGACAGAATATGAATGATATGAGCATAAATAGTAGAAATCTATAGAATATATTTGTTTACAGAACCTAAGTTATTCCCTTAAACACTAAAATAAAAAATGAGAACACTGTTTTTTTACCTATTAATTTGTTTGTCAACTTCATGTTTCGCTCAAGAAAAAGAAGTCGATTTTAAAGTAGATTACGAATCCTTTTTATCGAAACACGACATGCTTTGGGATATTGTTCCAGACAAATGGCAAACAGCACCCTATTCTGGAAATGGGAATGTTGGTTTTTTATTATACCAAGGTCCTGAAGAAGCAGAAAATGTAATCTCATTACATATTGGAAGACATGATTACTACGATCATAGAGAAGCAAAAACTAAGGCAGAAGAAATGCTTTGGATTAAACGTAGTAGATTACCTCTTGGTCATTTTAAATTAACCTCTAACGGAAAAATTACAGGCGTAGACATGCGTTTAGATTTATGGAATGCCGAATTAACTGGTACTATAAAAACATCTAAAGGAAGTTATAAAATTAAAGGTTTTACACATAGTACAAAAGATGTAATCTTTTTTGAAACAGATACAAATGACGAAAACATAGAAATTACTTGGCATGCAGAAGATCCAATACCTCCTGTTTATGAAGTTTTAAAAAGCGGCGGAGGTCCAAAAGGAGGAACTTGGGATAAAATGAGAGCGGTAAACTTAGAGATGGTTCCAAAAGCAACTTTAAGCGAGAAAAATGGTTATAATTTTTGTTATCAACCATTATTTGATCATAGAGGAGAAACAACAACTGCTTGGAAAATTACTGGTAATTCTTCTGGAAACCAACAATTAATAACAAGTGTTCATCACAGTTACCCAGAACATAATTCGTTAGATATTGTTACTAAAAACCTTCAAGAGGGAGAAAAAAGCATCGAAGAAAATAATTTTCTTTCATCTCATAAAAAATGGTGGCACGAGTATTATCCGTTGAGTTTTTTATCCATTAATGATGCAGAAAAAGAGTCTTTTT
>NZ_JBDVJE010000090.1:0-5983 GCF_039939415.1 Polaribacter sp. | reverse complement strand
CAATAAATAATCTAAGGCAGAAAAACCTTGAGCGTCTCTATTATTTACATTGTCTAAATCATAAACACCTGCAGTAATATTTTCTTCTACATCTGAAATATTTAAAGGATAAACATTCATGTGAAAAGAATACTGAATTTCTTCTGCCTTACCAATATTAAACATTTCTATTTGTTGCCAAACGGTATATGCTGCCAACCAAGAAGTTCTTAAATCGTCTAAATTTGTTTGATTTGGATTGTTTGTAAAAGTTGTACCTGCAGATGTTAAAGTTGCCAATTTTGTACTAAAATCAGTATACGCAGGAATAATAATATTATCTGCAATATTTGTTAGCAAGGCATTTCTATCAAAAGTATCTACCTCTTTTTCTTCAGATTCAGAAGAACTACAAGAGAAAAATAAAACTACCGATACAAAAAGTGTCAAAAATCTTTTTAGCATTCTATCTATTTTTATTAAATCTAAATATAAAACAAAAGTAGTGAAAAAGTATTCAATTCATACTTTTTCACTATTTGTATAAACAATTTAGATTATTGTTAATTAATGTGTTTCTGCAACAGTAAAACTAAATTTAGAAGCTATTGTTGTAGAAATATCGTCTAAGGTAGTTGATGTAACATCCCAAAAACCATTGCCAGCTTGTAAAGTTGTCATAAAACCATCTACTTCTTCTTTAGATAAATAAGGTTCTGTAGAATTTGGTTTTCTTGTAAACTGTAAACTATAAACAAAACCTAAACCTTCTGATAAATCATGAAAAGCAGCAGCTTTATCTGAATCTAAAACATCTTTACCAGCTTGTAAATAATGTACTGCTCTAACACCTATAATAATAGATAATTTTTCTCTTAATATTTCTGCTTGCTCATTTCTTGTTGTATAATCTTTATTTACAATAGCAGCTCTACCTAATTTAAAAGCATTGTAAATATCTGTAGCAATGCCTGTAAAGTCTTCATCACTATCAACTCTATCTAAATATTTATTTAAAAAACTATCGTTTCCTAAAGTTGGTGCAGTAGCATTTGCTTCTAAGCCATATAAGTACCCAAAAGCTTCATCCCATTTATGCTCCATGGTAGTATAATTGTTATCACCATCTAAAATATCTGCATCGTTATTAGCTATATTATCTCCAGCATCTAAAACAGCAACACTTAAATAATTGTTTACTATTTGATCTATCATTAAACCACCTATTAAACCTTTATTAATTACCTGATTATACTCTAAACCTTTTTCATTTACATATCTTGTTTTCGTACCATCTGCACTTAAAACTCCACCCGCAACACCTGCTGATGCATCTTCATCCCATTGAGGAAAAACATCATTTACTTGCGCTGCAATCCAAGAATCAAATTGTGCTTTTATAATAGAAGCATCCGCAGTGTTATCTGAATAAAAATCTGTTGAAGCTGCTGTTTTGCTTCTTATACTTTTTGATGAAGCATTTAAGTCTGCATCTGTAAAATCTGCTTCACCTTCTACATGTGCAAATTTACCACTTAATGAAGCCGTTGTTTGCGTATTATCAGAAAGTGCAGATACAAATTCTCCTCCCATTGCTATTCTTGTTGTTTGTCCACTATAACTTACTGTAGTGACTCCGTTTCTTTTAAAACTATATGTTGCTGGTGCTTCAGTAACTGTCAATTCGTTCTCACTATTATTACATGATAATAATACTAATGCCATTGATAACGATAATAAAACTTTTTTCATATTTATTTAGATTAATTATAAATAGTTAATTTATTTTTCGTGCAAATGTACTACACATTTTTACATTAACAAATATTATTTAGATTTAATTTAAATAAAAATTAAAGTAATAACTAAAGCTTATACTAAAAATTAAAAAGACTTTAAATAAGAAATTACAGTTTTTCGAATATCAGAAGATATTTCTGTAGGCTTAGGTTTATAAATAGACAAAACATCTTTGTTTGTTGCGGATAAAAATGGAATATCAATACCTTTTAATAAATAATCAGAAAAAGCTACAGAATAGGTTTTGTTAATATTTAATTCTTTTCCATTAATTATCCATTTATTTCCTACTTTTTCTGCATTATAATGTTGCAAATAAGCACCTGTACCTGAAGCTAATTGCCCATAATTTAAAACACGTTTTAACAACTTCCCTTTAAGGGTTACTTTTAAAATATCACCTCCATAAGGTAAAACTCTAAAAATATCTACAGCAGTTATATATCCATTTAATTGATCATCAATTCTAACTGAGCCACCATTTACTAAAGCACAATCTACTTCATCATTAAAACCATAAGACATTGCTTTTGTAATAATCTGACCTAAATTTGTTTGGGTACTTCTAATAGGAGTATCTCTTCCGTCTAAAGGTGTTTTTGCTTCAAAAATTACTTCTTCTGGATTCTGAATGATTTCATTTATTTTAAAATTTAAAATTGATTGCCATTTATCTACAATTTTAGCAACTTCTTTATCAGATTTAATGGTTGTATTTATTTCTTTTAATTCTGATTTAACAACTGTTTTTTTAGTTTTTTTATCATAAGAAATTTTATGTACATACACTGTTTTTGCATTTGCATCTGCTTTTGCAATAATTACGTTTCCTATTTTGTCATAAGAATTTGCATGTTCATGACCTCCCATAATTAAAGGTAAATCAGGTATTAATTTTGCTATACGTTTGTCATTTGTAAGTTTAACATGTGTTAATCCAAAAACAACATCAACAGAATCTTTTAGAGCTGCATAAGATACTCTTGCTTTTACAAACATGTTTCCATATTCTACAAAATCTTTTGGATTTGATGGAATACAGACACTAATAAAACCGACTTTAATTTTTGTGCCATCTTTATCAGAGAATTCTTTGATAAAAGTTTCACCAACGTGTTCTTTATGTCCATTTTTTTCTTTGAAAAATGGAATTGAACTTTCTTTTGTTTTTAGCTTTACATTGGCAGAAATCCAAGGAAAATTGCTTTCATTTAATCTTTTTTGTAAATCTTTTTGAGAAACGTCAAATTCATGATTCCCAAAAGCTACTAAATCAAAATTCATAGCATTCATAACTTCAACCATTTGTTTACCACGTACTATTTCTCCATCAACTTTTAAAGTTCCTAATAAAGAAGGGTTTAAAAAATCACCAGCTAAAAATAACATTGTATTTGGGTTTTCTGCTAATAATTCTTTGTGAATCGTTTCTACTCTTGCCATTCCTCCAAAAGCTCCTCCTTGAATGGGTGCTATTTCATAAACATCATTCAACTGTAAAAAAGTAAAATCTATTTTGCCATCATCTGTTGAGCAAGACATTAAAATAGCTAGTGATAATAAATAAAAAAGTGATTTTGTGAATTTCATTTTGATTTCTTTAAAAAAAACTTAATTGTTGATATTAAAATGTTTCCAATGCTTTATTGTAAGCACTTTCAAAGCTCATAGGTTTTACACCTGTAACTGCTTTATGTACTGTAAAATAACTCAATAATTTTTCTGTTGGCATGTTACCAGTTAATTCGTTTTTAGCCATTGGGCAACCTCCATAACCTTTTATAGCTCCATCAAAACGTAAACAACCTGCTTTATATGCAGCATCTACTTTTTCGTGCCATTTACTAAGGGTTGTGTGTAAATGTGCTCCAAATTCAATATCTGGATAACTGTGAATTAAATTACTAAACAAATAATCGATTACTTCTGGAGTTGAACTACCAATTGTATCTGAAAGTGATAAAATTTTAACACCCATTTTAAACAATTTTTCTGTCCACTCACCTACTATTTCAACATTCCAAGGGTCTCCATAAGGGTTGCCAAAACCCATAGATAAATATGCTACAACTTGTTTGTTTGATTTGTCTGCAATATTTAAAATAGCGTCTAAAGTTTTTATAGATTCTTCAATCGTTTTATGTGTATTACGCATTTGAAAGTTTTCAGAAATAGAAAAAGGATAACCTAAATAATCAATTTCTTCAAATTTTATAGCATCATTTGCACCTCTTACATTGGCTATAATTGCTAATAGTTTACTTGTAGTTTTCGATAAATCTAATTTATTTAAAACTGCAGCAGTATCTCGCATTTGCGGTATTGCTTTTGGTGAAACAAAGCTTCCAAAATCTATAGTATCAAAACCCACTTTTAATAATGAGTTAATATATAATGCCTTTTGTTCTGTAGAAATAAAATGACTTTTTATTCCTTGCATTGCATCACGTGGGCATTCTATTATTTTAACTTTTTTCATCAATTATCAAAGATAAAGATTCTAATGAAGCAGCAAAACATTTTAATTGATAATTGATTGCTTTTTGGTACTTTCGTTTTCTTTATGAACAGATCTAAAATTATACTTCCAATTATCATCATTTCTCAATTTTGCTGTACCTCTTTATGGTTTGCAAGTAATGGTGTTATGAATGATTTAGCAAAAACTTTTAATTTACAAGAAAGTGCTTTTGCTTCTTTAAGTTCTGCTGTACAATTTGGCTTTATAATCGGAACTTTAATTTTTGCGCTATTTACAATTGCAGATAGGTTTTCACCATCAAAAGTGTTTTTTACTAGTGCAATATTAGGTGCTTTATTTAATATTAGTCTCGTTCTAGAAAATCAAACTTTATATAGTTTAATAAGTTTACGTTTTTTTACTGGTTTTTTCTTAGCAGGTATTTATCCTGTAGGAATGAAAATTGCAACAGATTATTTTGATAAAGGTCTAGGTAAATCTTTAGGATTTTTAGTTGGAGCATTGGTTTTAGGTACAGCTTTACCTCATTTATTAAAAGATTTTTTACATAACTATTCTTGGAAAAACTTATTAATTTCTATTTCTGTTTTGGCAAGTTTTGGAGGTTTTATAATGCTTATTTTTGTGCCAAATGGTCCTTATAGAAAGGCGGGAACAAAACTTGATATTACTATTTGTTTTTCAATTTTTAAAAACAATAATTTTAAAAAAGCTGCTTTTGGATATTTTGGGCATATGTGGGAATTATATACTTTTTGGGTTTTTGTACCTATATTATTAAAAACCTATGCTAACTTACATGTAAATATTGTTTTTAATATTCCTTTATTATCTTTTATAATTATTGGAACTGGAAGTGTGTCTTGTATCTTGGCAGGATATTTAGCTGAAAAATTTGGAACTCAAAAAATAGCTTTTTATGCACTTTTACTATCTAGTTTTTGTTGTTTATTATCTCCTTTTATTTTTTCTCTCAATAATAAAAATATTTTTATCATATTCTTATTATTTTGGGGAATGTTTGTAATTGCAGATTCACCACTTTTTTCTACTTTAGTGGCTAAAAATGCTCCTTCAAAAGACAAAGGAACTGCTTTAACGATAGTTAATTCTATTGGTTTTGCAATTACAATAATAAGCATTCAAGTAATTAGCTACTTTTATGAAAATTTTAATTCTAATTACATATATATGGTTTTAGCAATTGGACCAGTTATTGGTTTATTTAGCTTTTCTAAACAAAAGAAATTAAACTAAATATTTAATTCAATTTTTATGTTAAAAGTGATTGTAAAATTATATAATTGATAAAATTACTTTTTACAAAGCATAATCTATATATATTACTATTTTTTATTCGGATATTTGCTTTTGAAATCTTATTTTTCAATAGTAAAAAATGATAGATAATACTACTTTAAACGAATTACACATTTCACTTTCTGGTGATGTTCTTTTTGACGATTTACATAAAACTTTATATGCTACAGATGCATCTGTATATCGTAAAATTCCTTTAGCTGTTGCATTTCCTAAGGATGATAAAGATATTCAAACGTTAATTGTTTTTGCAAATAACAATAACGTAACGCTAATCCCCAGAACTGCAGGAACATCTCTAGCAGGACAATGTGTTGGAGAAGGAATTGTAGTTGATGTTTCTAAACATTTTACAGAAATTATTTCTTTTAATGAAAAAGAAAAAACAATTACACTTCAACC
>NZ_JBDVJE010000089.1:0-43543 GCF_039939415.1 Polaribacter sp. | reverse complement strand
GGAGATTATAAAATTGTTGTAAATTCTAATAATAGATCTTATTCAAAAGAAATTACTCTATAAAATATTAATTCAAACAATTCGTCTAAACTACTGCTATTTTAGATGGTAAAAGCGAGTCTAAATTTAGACTCGCTTTTTATATTTTATTAAAATTTAGGTTTTCTTTTGTTTAAAAACGCTGTTGTGCCTTCTTTAAAATCTTCTGTACCAAAACATTCTCCAAACTCATCAATTTCAATATCAAAACCATTAGTACCATCTTCAAAACTAGCATTAATAGCTCTAATTGCTGCAGATATTGCAACAGAAGAATTTCTCATAATTTTATTGGCAATTTTTTCTGCCAAAGGCAATAATTCTTCTTGAGTAGTTACATAATTTACCAAACCTAATTCTTTTGCTTCTTCTGCAGAAATCATACCAGCAGTCATAATCATTTCCATAGCTTTACCTTTACCAACTAATTGTGGTAAACGTTGTGTACCTCCATAACCAGGAATAACTCCTAAAGAAACTTCTGGCAACCCCATTTTTGCATTGTCTGAAGCAATTCTAAAATGACAAGACATTGCTAATTCTAAACCACCTCCTAATGCAAATCCATTAACAGCCGCAATTACAGGAGTAGATAAATTTTCTACATAATCAAATAATATTTCATGTCCTAATCTAGACAATTCTATTCCTTGTTCTACAGAAAAATTAGCAAATTCAGAGATATCTGCACCCGCAACAAAGGCTTTTTTTTCACTACCAGTTAAAATAATAACTCTAACATCATTATCATCTTCTAAAGATTTAAAAGCAATATTTAACTCATTAATTGTTGCCTTATTTAAGGCATTTAACTTTTTGGGTCTGTTAATAGTTATCTGAGCTAAACTATCATTCTTTTTTACTAATATATTTTCGAAATTCATTTTAAATAAATTTTATTTTTTTGGTAAAACAACCGTAAAAACGGTTCCAACTCCTTCTGTAGAAGTAAAAGAAATAGCACCTTCATAAGCTTCAATTATGTTTTTAATCATAGCTAAACCTAAGCCCATTCCACTAGTTTTTGTGGTAAATTTCGGTTCAAAAATTAAATCTTTTACATCATTTGCAATTCCTTTTCCATTATCAGAAACAGAAATTTTTATATTATCTCCTTCATTAAAAACTTTTATTTCTATAAGAGGGTTCTCTTCTTTATCTGTAGCCTGAATTGCATTTTTTACTAAATTAGTTACAACTCTAATTAATTGTGTTTTATCTAAATAAGCATGTAATTCTTTTTCTTGAGGATAATATTTTATATATCTTTCATTAAAAATATCTAATGCAAACTTAACTACACTAATAATTTCAATTTGTTCTTTCTTTTGAGTTGGCATTTTTGCAAAATCTGAAAATGCAGACGCTATAGAACTCATTACGTCTATTTGCTGAATTAATGTCTGGCTAAATTCTGTTAATTTTTCTTTTGCTTTGTCATCTAATGGATTAAATCTACGTTCAAAACTTTGCACAGTTAATCTCATAGGAGTTAACGGGTTTTTAATTTCATGAGCAACTTGTTTTGCCATTTCTCTCCAAGCTTGTTCTCGTTCGCTTCTAGCTAATTTTGCTGCACTTTCTCCCAGTTCATCAATCATATTATTATATGCCTCTACCAAAATTTCTATTTCTGAACTAGCTTTATTTAAAATAATCTTTTCATTTCGTTTGTTTAAACGGGTTTGCTCCATTTTATCAGAAATATTTTTAATAGATCTTGTTATATAACTTGATAAAAAATAAGCTAGAGAAATTGCTATTAAAAACATAAGAATATACACCAAACCTAACCTTAGCATAAACTCTCTTAATTCTTTTTCTATTTCTGAGTTGTCTTGAGTAAATTGTAATTCTAAGATTCCAATTCTTTTAAACTTAGGGTCATTAATAAAAGAAAATGAAGATTGATAACCAACCCCTTTTTTCTCACTGGTTTTTAGTATTTTATGATTAGAGTTTTGTGATAATTCTTGCAAAATTTCTTCTGACAATGGTTGCGTATCTATTTTCTCAAAGGCAGCTGCAATAGATGATTTTAGAAGATTACCTTGTAAATCGTAAATTGAAATATTTAATTTATTGATTGATGAAATTTCATAAATACGTTCTTGAAATATTTTTGATAAATTTTCTGTATTAACAGGGTATGTAGTCTTATTCTTTAGCTCTAACTCTATCGTTTGTTTTGTTGTAGCTTCTTTACGTTCAAAACGTTGAATATTATAATCTTTTGTCTGTTCATCATATTGATAAATAGTTACTACTAAAATTAATATTGATGCTAATAAGACCAATAAAATCATAGATAAAAAAATACGTATTCTTAAAGATATTTTTTTTATACTAGACAAATTATTCTGTTTTTATTCTCTTTGTTTTCATTTCTATTTTCAGGTACGTAGTTTGCTAACTATCTATCATAAAATTTTTTATTGAATCTCTGGTTCACAACTTGCAAAAAGCATTCCAAAAAGCGCTATAAAAAATAAAGTTTTTATTTTGATGATACTATTTTTATAAGATTCTAAATTTACAAATTATTTATCTCCTTATTTGCTTCAGTATATTCTTCTGGTGTATTTACGTTTCTAATATATGCATCATCAATTTCTACAATTTCTACATCAGAATTGATTAACATTTTACGTGGACAAGAATAACCTTGAGCCAAATATTGCAATAAAATAGGGTACGCTTTTGGTTCGTAAATTGTAATTAAAGGTTCTGGAAAATCTTTTCCTTTTCCTTTTATTGCTGTAGCTGTTTTACTTGGATTTCTGTGTTTTAATAATAATTCAATTATTTTATCATTTACAAAAGGAACATCTGTTGCCAATACAAACCAAGCAGCATTTGGGTCTTTTTGAAAAGCAGAACAAATTCCTCCAAAAGGACCAAGGTTACTGAATTTATCTGATATTTCATTTTCATTACCACCTTCTTGAACAGAATAAAAAGTCTCTAAATTGCTATTTTCCAACAGTTCTTTTACAAACTCTTTTTGAGGTTTTCCATGATAATCAATTTGCGATTTGTCTCTCCCCATTCGTGTACTTTTTCCACCAATAAGAACCAAACCTTTAACAGGAGCAATTTTTTCTTTAATTAAGTTATCAATGTGTTTTGATATTGCATCAATCTCATTAATAGTATAACAAGTGATGTTTTTTATCTGCGGATATTTCTCTTCTAAAAAGTCAAAATACTCAGTTTCTGATTTTAATTTTACAACAAATTGAATACTATCTAACTGTTCTAATCTTTTTAAAACTGATGCTTCTTTAGCTTCATCTAAAATTAAAATTTGTTTTGCTCCTTGGTAATGATTTCCGTTGATAAAAACATAATCGTGTTGTGCAAATTGCAAACGTTGTGCAAATTTATTTACGTTGCCAGAAGTAGTTATCTGTAAGTTTCCTTGATGATGAAAAGTATATTCTGATATTTTATTTTTAGTAACTTCTTTTGCATGCGAAGCATCAAAATAAGCTAAATTATAAGTTGATAATTTTTCAGAAACCTTGTGAACTAAATCTGAAATTACACCACAATTTGTACCCAAAATTGCAATTTCATTTGGTGCAAAATTATCGTTATTTATTCTTTCTAAATTTGTATGTTTACTGTGTTTTTTAGCCATTTTTAATATCGGATTTACCTCCTGTTTTTTCTAACAATTTCACTTCTTTAATTACCATTTTTTGACTGATGCTTTTACACATATCGTAAATAGTTAAACACGCAATATTTGCACCAGTTAATGCTTCCATTTCTACACCTGTTTTGCCTGTAATAGTAACTTTACAAAACACTTCTATATTTTCAATATCAATTATATTAATATCCACATCTACTCCGTTTATTAATAAAGGGTGGCACATAGGTATTAATTCTGATGTTTTTTTTACACCTTGAATTCCTGCAATAATTGCTGTTTGAAAAACAGGTCCTTTTTTAGTAAATAACTCATCATTTGTAAAATGAGCAATTACTTCCTTTCCTAAAAACATGGTTGCTTTTGCAATGGCTGTTCTTTTGGTAATTTTCTTATCAGAAACATTTACCATTTTAGGATTTCCTTTTTTGTTTAAATGACTGAATTCACTCATTATCTATATCTAATTATTGGAAAAACTTCTCCTTTTTTAAACGTGGTTATATCATTTGGTAATTGAATAAAAGCATCTGTATTTACCAAACTTGCTAAATCTCCAGAACCATTTCCTTTTATTGGAGTTGCAATTAAATGTCCAAATCTAGAATTTAATTTCACTTGTAAAAAGTAAGTTAAACTCGGTTTAAAAGTAACATCTGCTGATAAAATTGCAGTTTCATTTTCAACTTCTAATCCTACTGATTTGTAATACCAAGGATAAAAATACGCTAAACAATTTACAAATGTCGAAATTGGATTTCCTGGAAAACCAAAGACATTACAATTATCAGTTTGTCCATAGAAAAAAGGTTTTCCTGGTCTTTGTGCAACTTTATGAAACAGTTTTTCAACACCTAATTCATCAAAAACTTCTGGTAAAAAATCGAATTTTCCTTTGCTGACTGCTCCACTAAAAAGCAATACATCATATTCTTGTAAATAGGTTTCAATTTTTTGTTTTAAAACTGGTTTGTCATCAGTAATATGTGCAGTTTCTGATAAAATATGTAACCTTTCTAACAATGAAACCAAGGTAAACACATTGCTTCTTCTAATTTGATGCTCTAACGGAATTTCATTTACACCAACCAATTCATCACCTGTAGAAACAATCATTATTTTTGGTTGTTTTGCAACTTTTACAACTGATTTACCTACAGTTGCCAAAACGCCAATTTCTGCTGCAGATATTTTGGTGTTTTGTTTGATTAATAAATCGCCAACTTTACCATCTTTACCTTTATCATGAACGTTTTTAGCTTCTTCAACACTTTCTATATTGATGGTTGCAATTCCGTTTTTTAAAGTGACATCTTCATAACGAATGACAGTATTTGCATTGTTTGGTAAAACTGCACCTGTCATAACCTCAATACAATTTTCTTTATTTTGAAGTGTGATTTGCTCACTTCCTGCAGCTTGAATTCCTTCTACTTTAAAATCTCTTTGTCCGTTTTTAAATGCAATGAAATCAATACAAATCCCATCCATAGAAACTCTATTAAACGGTGGAAAATCTCTATCTGCAAGAATATCTTCTTTTAAAATTCTACCTACAGATTTTATAAACGGAATTTCTTCAACTCCAAAATCTTGGGTTGAATTTAATATGATGTTTTTTGCTTCCTTTACTGAAATCATTTTGATTGTGTAATTGTTTATTTGTTGAATTGTGTAATTGAAAACATTTTATATAAACAGTTAAACAATTCCACAGTTACACTTTTTTTACCCTCCAATAGTACTCATACTTTCAGAAACATTTCCTTTTTTACGATTTGCTTCTGCTATAAAACCGTTTTCTGGCTTTTCTTTTACTAAAGATAAAAAGAGTTCTTTTAAATCGTTATTAGATGCTCCTTTTCTTATGAAATCTCTTAAATTAAAAACGCCATCATCAAACAAGCAATTTTTAAAAGTTCCTGTACTTGTAATTCTAATTCTATTACAATTATTACAAATGGTTCTTGTAAATGCAGGTATAATTCCGAAAGTTCCTAAATGATTTTCTACTTTATAATTTCTTGAAGTAGATGATTTTTCAGACTGCATTTCATCTACAGAAAACTCAGTTTTTACTTCGTTTAATATTTTATTGAATGTCCAGTTTTCACTCATATCTCTTTGCCCTTTTCCATTAAAAGGCATTTCTTCAATAAAACGAACAGCAACATTTTTATCTTTAGTTAATCTAACAAAATCTGTAATTTCATCTGTATTAAAACCCGATTGCACAACTACATTCAATTTTAAATTTAAGTTGCTTTTTTCTAATAACTTAAAGGTATTATACACTTCAGGAAAAACATCTCTTCTCGTAATTTTTGCAAACTTTTCTCTTTGCAAACTATCAATACTCAAATTAATATTTTTTACTTTTTCTAGTTTCTCAATTTTATCAATATGATGAGAAATTAAAGCGCCATTTGTTGTGATATTAATAGCATCTAACAAATCGTTATAAGATAACATTTCTAAAAAACTAACAAAATCTTTACGTACAAAAGGTTCGCCACCTGTTAAACGCACTTTATTTACGCCCAATTCTGTTAACACACGAATTAAACGATACATTTCTTTAAAAGTAAGCAACTCTTGTCTTGGAACAATATCAATTCCGTGAGCAGGCATACAATATTGGCAACGTAAATTACAGCGATCTGTAACTGCTAATCGCACATATTCCATTTGTCGTCCAAAATTGTCTACTAGTTTACTCATGAAACGATTTTAAATCTGGTTGTAAAATGTTTTGTTTGGCTTCTATTGACGTAAAAACATCCGTAGAATAATAATTTGATATAATTTCTTTAAAATTAGTTTTTAATTCTGAGAATTCATTGATAAAATCTTGAAAATCGTAGGCATCAGATTTTTGAATATAAGCATTCATAATTTGAATGGAAGCAAAAGTTACAGTTGTATTGTATTTACCATCTACATTGTATTTGTTTGCAAAATCTTGTAATTGTTTACTGTACTTTTCAAAAGCAATTTGTTTACCATATTTGGTAACATAGATCCACGCTAAACGTAAATGTGCTTCATGAGTAAACCACAAAGGACGAAATTTATTTGAAGTAAATTGTTCTTCAAATTCTTCATCAGATATTTTCCAATGACGTTCCATTAATTTGGTAATTTCTTACTTAACAATCCATAAAAAAAAGCACCAATTACTGCACCAAACAGCACTACTAAAATTGCAATTGCTCCATGACCTGCTAATACGTACATTGGTCCTGGACAAGCACCAGACAATGCCCAACCTAAACCAAAAATGGTTCCTCCAACTAAAGTTTTTACAAAACCTTTTTCTTTATCTTTTACAACAACTTTATTACCTAAATAATCTTTAATTACTTCCTTTTTAAAAAGTTGCATAATTACAATTCCAATTACAACTGCGCTACCAATTACTCCATACATATGAAAAGATTGAAACTTAAACATTTCGTAAATTCTGTACCAAGAAACTACTTCTGTTTTGCTTAAAATAATTCCGAATAAAACTCCGATAATTAAAAATTTGATATTTTTCATTGTCTAAAAAATTAAAGGGATTATAAACCAAGTCATTATTAAACCACCAATAAAAAAACCTATTGTTGCCACTAAAGATGGTAGTTGTAAATTACTTAAACCCGTTATTGCATGACCAGAGGTACAACCACCTGCATAACGTGTTCCAAAACCTATTAAGATTCCTGCACCTATTAAAATTAAAAATCCTTTTACAGATAGTAAGTTTTCTAAACTAAATATTTCTTCAGGTAAATAGGAATCTCCTGCATTTGCAAAACCTAAATCTGCCAATTCTTTAACCGTAGTTGGATTTAAATCTATTGCTTGAGATGACATTAAAAATTCTGATGAAATGAAACCACCAATTACAATTCCTGTTATAAAAAACAAACTCCATTTGCTTTCTTTTAAATCAACTTTAAAATAATCAGTTAATTTACCAGCTCCACTAATGGTACAAAAGGTTTCTAAACTTCTAGAAACACCAAATACTTTTCCAAAATAAAAAGTTAAAAATAGCACCAATGCAATTAAAGGACCACCAACATACCAGGGCCAGGGTTGTGTTATAAATTCCATTTTTATAGTTTCGTTTTTAAGTAGTTCATAATTATTTTGGTTGCTCCAAGATTGTCTTGAATGTATTTTTTATTGATGACTCCTGTTAGGTTTCTAAAATTTTCATCTTCTTTTAATGTGATGAAATTCTGTGTAAATTCTTCTTGATTTTTGATAGAAATACATCCACCAATTTTAACCAAATCTACAGCTTCTTTAAATTTGTCGTATTTATTTCCAATCACTACAGGAATTCCAAAAGTTGCAGGTTCTAAAATATTGTGCAAACCTGTTTTTAAACCTCCACCAACATAAGCAATATCTGCTGCTGCATAAATTTTGGTTAAAATTCCAATAGTATCAATAATAAAAACTTGATATTCTGCTAAATTTTTATCCTTTTTATCAGAAAACAAAACTGTTTTTTTATGGATTGATTTCTGTAATTCTAAAATTGCATCACTTTTAATATTATGAGGTGCAATGATAAATTTTTCATCTTTTGAAGTATTATTATTTATGTAATTAACTAACATTTCTTCACCTTCACTCCAAGTACTACCTGCAACAATTGTGTATTTATTATCTTTAAATTGATTGATAAAATCTAAAGTATTGTCTTGTTCTAAAATCTTAGAAACTCTATCAAAACGTGTGTCTCCAGATACAGTTACATTATCAAGATCAATAGAGTTCAATAAATTTTTAGAGTTTTCATCCTGAACAAAGAAATGATGAAATGCTTTTAATGAATCTCTCATAAAACCTCCGTAACTTTTAAAAAACAGCTGTTTATCTCTTAAAATTCCTGAAACTAAAATTGTAGGAATTTCTTTACTTTTTAATTCATTTAAAAAATTGGGCCAAAATTCATATTTTACAAAAATTGCTAATATAGGATTTACTTCTTTTATAAATTTTCTTACATTAGATTTAGAATCTAGAGGTAAATAACAAACAACATCTGCTAAACTATAGTTTTTTCTAATCTCATAACCAGAAGGAGAAAAAAAAGTAACTAAGACTTTATAATTAAGGTGTTGTTTTTTTAATTCTTCTATTATTGGTCTTGCTTGTTCAAACTCACCTAAAGAAGCTGTATGAAACCAAATAGTTTTCTTATTTTTTAATTCAGAAATTTTAGAAAAAGATTCTTTTCTTCCACTTACAAAAAGTTTAATTTTCGCATTAAACAATCCTATTATTGGTAAAAATAAAGATGTAATAAAGACCAATTGGTCGTATAAAAATTTCATAACTGCAAAAGTACAAAATGCAATCTTTTAAATACAAAAAAGCCTAAACAATAAATGTTTAGGCTTTTTTGTATTAAATAAAACTTAAATTATTAAGCTTCAAATGGAGTAATAGATACATAAGATCTATTATCTTTTTTCTTACGGAATTCTACTATTCCATCAACTTTTGCATGTAAAGTATGATCTTTACCCATGTAAACGTTTTCTCCTGGATTATGAGTTGTTCCTCTTTGACGAACTAAGATGTTACCTGCAATTGCAGCTTGTCCTCCAAATATTTTTACTCCTAGTCGTTTCGATTCTGATTCTCTACCATTCTTCGAACTACCTACACCTTTTTTATGTGCCATGTTATTGAGTTTTTATAGGTTAAAGTTAAATTATTAGGAATTATTTTTCAATTCCTCCGTCTAATCTATCTTGTAATTCTTTTAATTCATCCCACTTACCTTCAGCAGCTAAACCTGCTTGTTTTGGCCAAGTAGTTGTAACTAAATGAGATAATCTAGAACTTGCTTCTGTTAAGATTTCACTCAATTTAGCTGGATCTGCTTTTGCTACTTTTGCAAAAGTATCTAAACCTGCATTTACTAGAGCTTCTGCAGCTTTAGGACCTGCACCTTCAATTTTCTTTAAGTCATCTGCTTTTGCAGCTTTTTTAGGAGTAGCTTTTGCTTTAGGAGCAGCTTTTTTTGCAGCTTTCTTAGCACCAGTAGTAGAAATAGATTCAATTTGAATCTCACTTAAATACTGTCTATGTCCGTTTTTCTTTTGATAACCTTTTCTTCTTTTCTTTTTGAAGACGATTACTTTATCACCTTTTAAGTGACTTAAAATTTGAGCTGTTACTGAAGCTCCTTCTATAGCTGGGGCGCCAATAGTTACATTCCCTTTTTCATCAAGTAAAAGAACGTTATCAAAAGTTACTTTTGATCCTTCTTCCCCTTGTAAACGATGAACGTATACTTTTTGGTCTTTTGCTACTTTAAACTGCTGCCCTGCTATCTCTACGATTGCGTACATACTATCTGTTTTGCGTATTAATACTTATTATTTTACATCCTCCAAACGAAAATGCGGGTGCAAATATACATCTTTTTTACAATTTAACCATATTTTATTGTAAATAATTCAATCAAAATCAAGGAAATACCAATCTTTATACTAAATTTATTTTGCTTTATTTACCAAATAGACACCAAATAATATTATTATCCCTGCAAAAAGCTGAATTACACTTAGTTTTTCTCCATCAATAACTCCCCAAAAAACAGCTACAATAGGAATTAAATAAGTTACAGATGATGAGAAGATTGGATTCGAAATATGCACCAGTTTATTAAACATTGTTTTAGCAATTCCTGTTCCTACAACAGAAAGAGTAGCAATATATCCTAAAGATTCTAAACCTGTTTCATTAGCTTCAAAAGAAGTAAAAAAACCTGTAAAAGCTAAAACTATTGTTGCTGGTAAAATTAACAACAAAAAGTTTCCTGCTGTAATTGCTAAGG
This sequence comes from Polaribacter sp., assembly GCF_039939415.1. Taxonomy (GTDB): domain Bacteria; phylum Bacteroidota; class Bacteroidia; order Flavobacteriales; family Flavobacteriaceae; genus Polaribacter. Next base: position 32,993 of record NZ_JBDVJE010000089.1, on the reverse strand, counting down.
CATCTAAATCTGATAAATACTTTTTTACAATATTTACATTAAAAGCATAACCAACAGAAGCTATTAAGACTAAAATAGCATACCAATAATTTTGATTCGGATTTAAATCTGCTCCTTTTAAGATCAGAATAATTGTCCCTATCAAACCAACTATAATACCGATAAACTGTTTTTTCTTAAACGAAAAACCAAAAACAATAGCTCCAAAAATAAAAGTATTAAAAGGTGTAAATGAATTTAAAATTGAAACAATAGCACTATCAATTCCTAAAACAGCATATGAAAACAGAAAAACTGGAATAAAAGTCCCCAAAAGAGCAGTATAAATAATATATAGCCAATGCTTCTTTTGTATCTTTTTAATACTATTAAAACCTATTAACAATAAAAATAAGGCTGTAAAAATCATTCTTAAAGCGCCTAATTGAATAGGAGTAACACCCAACAAAGCTTTCTTCATTAATATAAAAGAACTCCCCCAAACTAATGAAAGTACAATAAGGTAAAACCACTTTTTTTGTTGATTATCCATTTTTAATGAAAATTTTGAACAAAAATCCGATAAAAGTTTAAAAGTCAACTCTTTTATTAATAAATTTGTACAATTATTTAATAACTTAATCTGATGAAAATTAAAAAATTATTATTTTCTGTAGCAATATCATTATTTGTTTTAACAGGGTGTAAAACAGAAACAAAGAAAGAAGTACTACCTGTTAAAAAAGAAAATGTTTCTTTAGCTATTTCTGGTATGACTTGCGAAATTGGTTGTGCTAAAACAATTCAATCTAAATTATCTAAAAAAGAAGGTGTTTTAGATGCTAAAGTTGTTTTTACAGACAGTATTGCTAATATAGAATTTGATGCAAATAAAACATCTAAGAAAGACTTAGTTGCTTTTGTCGACGGAATTGCAGGAGGAGAATTATATAAAGCTTCTATTACTTCTAAAAAAGAAGGAGCTAAATGTTCTGAAACTTGTAAAGAAAAATGCAAAACTAAAGATGGCGCTAAGAAAGAATGTAAAGAGAAATGTGAAACAAAATCTAAAGAAAAAGCTTGTTGCACTAAAGACAAAGACGGTAAAATGTTTTGTAAAGAAGATTGTAAAATGGCATGTTGTGCAGATAAAAAAGCATAACATTAAATTTATATTATAAAAAAAGGAGCATCAAATATTTGATGCTCCTTTTTTTTATGCAAATAATTATCAATTACATTTTCTGTAACCAAGTTTTAATAGCTACTTCTGCTTTTATAATTTCTTTTAAATCTGCAATAGCAACTCTTTTCTGTTCCATTGTATCTCTATGCCTAATGGTAACACAATTATCTTCTAAAGTGTCGTGATCTACAGTAATACAAAATGGAGTTCCTGCTGCATCTTGTCTTCTATAACGCTTACCAACTGCATCTTTTTCATCGTAAAACACGTTAAAATCCCATTTTAAATCATCCATAATTTTACGCGCAACTTCTGGTAAACCATCTTTTTTAACTAATGGTAAAACTGCTGCTTTAAAAGGAGCTAAAACTGCTGGTAATTTTAAAACCGTTCTTGTTGTTCCATTTTCTAAAACCTCTTCTTTTAAAGAGTTAGAAAAAACAGCTAAAAACATTCTATCTAAACCAATAGAAGTTTCTACAACATAAGGCACATAGCTTTTATTTTCTTCATGATCGAAATACTGTAATTTCTTACCAGAAAATTCTTCATGCGCTTTTAAATCGAAGTCTGTTCTTGAGTGAATTCCTTCTAACTCTTTAAAACCAAAAGGAAAATTAAATTCAATATCTGCAGCTGCATCTGCATAATGAGCTAATTTATCATGGTCATGAAAACGGTAGTTCTCTGCTCCCATACCTAAAGATAAATGCCATTTTAAACGCGTTTCTTTCCAAGCCTCATACCACTCTTTTTGAGTTCCTGGTTTTACAAAAAATTGCATTTCCATTTGTTCAAACTCACGCATTCTAAAAATAAATTGTCTTGCTACAATCTCATTTCTAAAAGCTTTACCAGTTTGTGCAATTCCGAAAGGAATTTTCATTCTACCCGTTTTTTGCACATTTAAGAAGTTTACAAAAATACCTTGAGCAGTTTCTGGACGTAAATATAAATCCATTGCAGTTTCTGCAGAAGCTCCTAATTTTGTTCCAAACATTAAGTTAAATTGCTTAACGTCTGTCCAGTTTTTAGAACCCGTTAAAGGATCTGCAATTTGTAATTCTTCTATTAACAATTTAACATCGGCTAAATCTTCATTTTCTAAAGACTTACCCATTCTTGCTAAAATTGTGTTTATTTTTTCTTGATAACCAACAACTCTTCCATTAGTTGCAAGAAATTCTTCTTTATTAAAAGCATCTCCAAAACGTTTTGCTGCTTTGGCAACTTCCTTGTTTATTTTACCTTCAATTTTGGCACAATAATCTTCAATTAAAACATCTGCTCTGTAACGTTTTTTAGAATCTTTATTGTCAATTAAAGGGTCATTAAAAGCATCTACATGACCAGAAGCTTTCCATGTTGTTGGATGCATTAATATTGCTGCGTCTATTCCTACAATGTTTTCGTGCATTTGCACCATTGCTTTCCACCAGTAATCTCTAATATTTTTCTTTAACTCAACTCCATTTTGAGCGTAATCGTAAACCGCACTTAAACCGTCATAAATTTCAGAAGACTGAAAAACATAACCATATTCTTTAGCGTGCGATAAAACTTTTTTAAATTGATCTTCTTGTTTTGCCATAATGAGCGCAAAGATACACGTTTACAGAAATTTTTCAAGAAAAAACTTTTCAAGTTTTTAGTAAAGAAAAACAACTTATTAATATTGAATTTTTTACTTATCTTTAAAAGGAATTGCTAAGAAAGATATGAAAGTTTTAAAAGATTTATTTAGGTTATTTTATCCTGAATTATGTGCTAATTGCGAAAATCAGTTAACTAAAAATGAAAACGTTATCTGTACTTTTTGCAGACACGACTTGCCATTAACTAATTTTAAAGATTATTCTGAAAACAAAATATCGAAATCTTTTTACGGCAGAATTAATGTTGAAAAAGCAAATTCTCTTCTTTTCTACAGAAAAGAAGGCATCACAAAAAAATTAATTCATAAACTTAAATATAAAGGAAATGAAGAAATAGGCTCTTTTTTTGGCAATTGGTTAGGAGAAATTTTAAAAGAAAATAAAGAATTATCAACAATCGATTTTATTATTCCTGTGCCATTACACCATAAAAAACTAAAACAAAGAGGTTATAATCAGGTTTCTAAATTTGGTGAAAGATTAAGTTTTTATTTAAAAAAACCATTTGTAGAAGATGTTTTAGAAAGAAACTTTACTTCTAAAACTCAAACTTTCAAAGCCCGTTTTGAACGTTTTAATAATATTGATACAAAATTTCAATTAAAAGATATATCTACCGTAAAAAACAAACATATTTTACTTATTGATGATGTAATTACAACGGGTGCAACCTTAGAAGCTTGCGCAAAAGAATTGCAAAAATCTGAAAATGTTAAAGTCAGTATTTTAACAATGGCCTACACTGAGTAAAATTTATGATTTTTAAATGAAAAATATATTGTTAATTTGTATAAAAATTTACTTTTTGTGAAACCGTTTTTAAATTTTATTTTTTTTAGTATTTCTATACTTATTTTAGCTAACTGTGCAAGAACAGGAAGACCAGAAGGTGGTCCAAAAGATGAAGATGCACCTTTGTTTGTAACTGCAAATCCTCCTTATGAAATCGTAAATTTTAACAAAAAAGAAATACGATTAAACTTTAACGAATTTATAAAACTTAAAGATTTAAACAAGCAACTTATTGTTTCACCTCCCTTAAAAACACCTCTATTTGTAACCCCTCAAGGTACCGCAAGTAAATTTTTAGATTTATCTATTTTAGATACATTACAAGAAAACTCTACTTACATTATTAACTTTGGTAACGCCATTGAAGACAATAATGAAGGAAATAAATTAGAAAGTTTTAAATATGTATTTTCTACAGGTAATTATATAGACTCTTTAACTACCTCTGGAAATATTAAAGATGCTTATTTAGATACAAAACCTAAAAACACAAATGTATTATTATATAAAATAGACAGTTCTTTTACAGATTCTATTGTTTTTAAACAAAAACCCAATTACGTTACTAACACTTTAGATACTGCTCATTTTAACCTTTCTAACTTAAAAAAAGGAAACTATTTAATGATTGCATTAAAAGAATCTATTAGTGATTATCTTTTTAGCCCTAAAGAAGATAAAATAGGTTTTTACAACGATACTATTACTTTACCTAGAGATAGTATTATAGAAAAACCTATTATATTATTTAAAGAAACTCAACCTTATAAATTTAGAAGAGGAAAAGAAATAACTAAAGGAAAAATAATATTTGGTTATGAAGGGGAAGTAAAAGATTTAAAAATTAAAATTATTTCTGAAACTCCTAAAAATTTTAAAAGTATTTCAAAATTCGAAATAGACAAAGACACTCTTAATTATTGGTATACTCCTATAGAAACAGATTCTTTAAACTTTATTGTTACTAACGATAAATTTGTAGACACAGTAACTGTTAGGCTTCGTAAGAAAAAAATTGATTCTTTATTATTAAACCCCTCAACAAATGCAACACTACATTTAAGAGATACTTTTTTTATTAAAGCGAACAACCCACTTGTAAAAATTGACACTAGTAAAATAGTTTTTATACACAAAGACTCTATAAAGTTACCTTTTTCTAGTTTTATTTCTAAAAAAGAAAATAAAATTGGATTTGTTTTTAATAAAAAACCGCAGCAAAAATATAAACTAAACATTTTACCCTCTGCTATTTTTGACATATTTGAACAAAAAAATGACACTTTAAATTACAATTTTAGCACAAAAGAAATAGAAGATTACGGACGCATTACCATTGATATTGTAAACCAAACTTCAGAAAATTTAATTATAGAACTTTTAGAAGGTAAAGAAAAAAACAAAATAGTAGAAAGAAGATTTATTACAGACTCTAAACAAATTAGGTTTGATCTCTTAGAACCAAAAACATATTTCTTTAGAGCCATTATAGATTCTAATAAAAATAATAAGTGGGATACTGGAAATTATCTCTTAAAAAAACAACCAGAAAAAATTATTTATTTTAGTGAAGAACTAGAGTTAAGAGCTAACTATTATTTAGATAAAAATATTTTTACCATTAAAAATATAGATTAAGCTTTGTAATTAAAAATTATTTAATCTATATTTGATTTTTACTTTAAGACCCCTAAATCTTGAAAACCCCTATAACAATTATTTTTGTAATTGTTGCTATTCTAGAATTTAAGGCTCAACATTACACCCATGACATTGGTACATTTGTTGGTTCTTCTAGTCTGCAATCAGATTACGGCCAAAGAGGCAATTTTGCCAGCGAATGGAATAACAATGGAAAGACGTTTTCTGTTGCACACTATCTTAGTTTTTATAATAGAACTTTACGTTGGGACCCCAACAACGTGCTTCACAACCATTTATTGGTAAAAACAGAAATACAATATCTTGATAATTCTACCTTAGAACATCATGGTGAATGGGCTCAAAAAAAATCTGAAGCTGGTAACCAATTAAAATCTATGAAAGGTTCTCTAAGAATGCTTGAAATTGGAATAAATTTAGAGTACTTTTTACGTCCTTTAGAAGAATTTGTATTTCCTTATAGTAACATTAGAATTAATCCTTTTTTTACATTTGGATTTAAATATTCTTCTTACACTAATGGTTTAAGTTCTGAAATTGGTGATTGGCAAGAAGATATTTCTGTATTACCAGAAAAATATACTCTACAAAACTCTTTAAATGTTGGTTCTGGAGAAGCTATTTCTTTAGCTGTAGGATTAGGAACTAGATTTAAAGTGGCTCCTAAAATAGATTTAGTAACCCAATTTACGTATCAATATTTCTTTTCTGATGCTATAGATGGTTTACAAGCTCCTGTTATTGAGAATAAAAATAATGAATGGTTGTTAAATATTCAGTTTGGTATTGTTTACCACTTAAACTTTAGTTCTCCATTATTCTATTAAAATATTAAAAATCCCCTAAATTATTTTAATTCAAAAAAAAAAAAGAGAATGCCAATTGGTACTCTCTTTTTTTTTATGATTATTCTAAAAGTTGGCAGACTAGTTTAGCCCAGATTGAACGGTTTGTTTGAGCTCTTTTTGAGTTTACGAAAAAAAGCGAGTAGTGAAAGCTGGAAATAGCTTCTAATAAAGCTATAAAAACTTCTTAATAGATCTTATAATTCCATAATGAATTCCTTCATGAAAATTATTAAATGTAATTGCTGTTTTTAAAGAAGTTAACACAAAACCTGTGCTTGTTGGATATTCTGTATATGAATGAAAAATACCAGCTTCAAAATCTTCTTGTAAGGTGTCTGGCAAACCAATTAAAAGTTCTTTTACTTCTTCAAACTCTTCTTCTGTAAAAGTTTTAGTTGGTGCAGTTCCTTTTTTATGAGCCTCTATTAAATCGTCTGGACACAAACAGTTTAAACCCGATAATTTGTAATGTAAAAGCTGCTGTGTAACTACTAAATGTGCCACATTCCAAGCAATGTTATTTTTAAATCCTGCAGGAATTGTATGAATTTGTTCTAGTGTTAAGCCCTCTAACTCTTTTAAAACAAGTTCTCTAGATTTTCTTAAAACATCAAATTGTATATTCATTTTTTATCTATAATTTTGGATGCGTAAATATAATCCATAAAAATGAAGAAAGTCTATTTTTTACAAACTTGTGATACTTGCCGTAGAATTTTAAAGGAAGTTAATACTGATGGTTTTGAACGTCAGGAAATAAAAGCAAACAACATTACTGTTGCGCAATTAGAAGAAATGCATAAATTATCTGGCAGTTATGAAGCTCTTTTTAATAAACGTGCTAAATTGTATAAGGCTATGGATTTAAAAAACCAGGATTTATCTGAAGCTGATTATAGACAGTTTCTTTTAGATGAGTATACGTTTTTAAAACGACCTGTTTTTATTTTGGATGATGAAATTTTTATTGGTAATAGCAAAAAAATAATAGAAAAACTAAAAGAGAAGATTGGTTAAATCTTCTCTTTTGGGTTTAATCTAAAGATACATTAATATCCGAAGAAGAAATCATTGCAGCTAACTCATCATGAGTAATTTTTGTTTTTAAGCCAAACAGCACCAATTTATCATTATTACTATTTGTTCTAATAACGATTTCTCTTATATAATTATTTTTTTCAAGAATAAATAATTCTGCTTTACTTCCATTGTCTTTTACTCTTGCCAATGTTTTTAATTTATTTTTTCTTCTAAATTTTTTAAAATCATTAGATATATTATTGTCTTGATTATCAAAAATCATCAATTTAAAATCACTCGATTTTTTAATGATATTCATTAAATCACCATCATTTTCATCATCTAAAAATGAACCTGCTAATGAAGCTGATAAATTAATTGAGAAGGTAGATTTTTCTTTATTTATTTTATAAAATTTTTCGAATTGAGCTTCTTGAGCAGCTACTGTTGTAATAAAAAATGCAAATAGAATTGTTGCTAATCGTGTCATAATAATTGGTTTTAAAATGAAGACGACTAACAATTAGGTTTGTTACAATTTGTAGTTTTCTAAATTTTTTTATATTAAAAATTAACTTACTTAATAAAGGTGAGATTAATTTGAATTTTCAAATCAAAAAACTTCTGAGAATACCTATTATTTTTATAATAATGGTTAAGAAAAAGACAAACAACCTAATAAAATTGCTTATGTAGATGATAAAGGTAAGTCTGATTTTTATTGTTTTTGAAGCAATTCAACTTACATTGAAGAAACAAATTATTAATAATAAATAATAGCCTTAATTTTAATCAAGGCTATTATTGTTTCTAATTTATTTCCAATAATCTGCAACCCAAGGAGCAGCTCTTACATATCTATACCATTTTCCTCTCCCTCCTTCTATGGCTTTATGAGGATTTATTTCTCCGTGAAAAATAATTATTTTAGATCCTTTTGGTATTGTTGGTTTTTTCCAAAATGCTAGTGGAAACCTTGAAACACAATCATATTTAAAACTAGGGCACCATTCTTTATCCCAATATTGAAGTTTATCTTTATCATTAATGGCATGTGTAAGGTATTCTTGCTCATTTCTATGTAGGTTTCTTATTTCATCAAAATTCTTTAAAAAATCATCAAAAACATAACCGTGCTTTCCTATTTCAAATCTATAAACTGATGAATTTCCTGTAATTCTCCAACTTCTCCAACTATGGTCTTTAATAATTCTAAAAGAACCATCAACTTCAAAAAAACAATCTATATTATCTACAATAACTATATCTAAATCTAAAAAAAGAGCAGTTCCTTGTAGTCTATATAAATCTTTTTTTAATGTTGTAAGTTTTTTCCACATTCTTTCAGGAATGTCTGTTCTTATTTCCATTTCAGGAATATCATAACAATCAACATCGTTAATAATGCCTTTTGAATTATCTGTAAAACAAACCATTTTAAAATCATAAGTTAAATTTTTCTGAACCATAGAAAATAACCTATTTACATATTCTGCTCCATAAAGTGTTCCCCATTTCATACAAAATATATATTTTGTATGATTTTTTACTTCTTCCATTTTTACTTTTTTAATTATGCAAATTTACGTTCTATAATCTCTAATAAACGAGATTCTAACTCTTCTTGTTGAGACCAATCGTAATCTGGTTTTACCATTTTATTTATAAATTTTTTTGCTTCTTTTTCAGTTGCATATGTATTTACTTGAGAAATAACTCTATTAAAATCTTCTTGACTTCCTTCGAACAAGTTTTTTACAAAAGTAATTCTATCATTTAAACCAATTTGAATGTTTGTATTTAACTTATCATTTAAAGATTTTGGAGCAGGAATATCAAATAAGGTTGCAATTTCATCCACAGAAATAGTATCTTTTAACTCTTCTTCTAAAGACATTGTTTTATGCTCTTCTACTTTTACAACTTCATTTATTATTTCTGGTTCTATTTTAGGTTTAGAAAACATAATTTCTTCTAACTCTTCAAATGGTTGTTCTAAAATTTCTTCTATTTCGGTTTCAATCTTAATTTCTTCTTTTTGCTCAACTTGTAAAATATCAGTTACTTCTTCTAATTGATGTATTACTTTTTCTACCTCATTTTTTTCATTAGAATCTCGTTTTTCAAGAGCGCCTTCAATTTTAGAAATAAATTCTTCTTTTGTTATTTTTTCATTAGGTGTTGTATTTACATATTCTTCAATAAATGCCAACAATGATAACTTTTCATAAATTTCTTGCGATTTTTCTTTTAAAGCAAATACATCAGCTTTATTCTTCATTTTTAAAATGCTGTGTGCCAAACTCATTAAATCTGTTTCTAATCTTTTGTGCATAAGTTGTAAGTTGAATTTATTTTTTACTCGTAAAAATTATTAAATTTGTTGAAAGTCAAAGTAACATCAAAACTAATATTTTAATGCCTAAAATTACAAAATGTTTCTCGAAAATACAGTAAATCATACAGAACAATTTGGTTGGATAGAAGTTATTTGTGGCTCTATGTTTTCTGGTAAGACAGAAGAATTAATTAGAAGATTAAAACGTGCACAATTTGCAAAACAGCGTGTAGAAATTTTTAAACCTGCTGTAGATGTACGTTATGACGAAGAAGAAGTTGTTTCTCATAATGACAATAGAATTCGATCAACACCTGTACCTGTGGCTTCAAATATTCGTTTGTTGGCTACTGATGTAGATGTTGTTGGTATTGATGAAGCTCAGTTTTTTGATGATGAAATTGTTGCAGTTTGTAACGATTTAGCAAATAGAGGTATTAGAGTAGTTGTTGCTGGTTTAGATATGGATTTTAAAGGAAATCCTTTTGGGCCTATGCCTGCTTTAATGGCAACTGCAGAATATGTAACTAAAGTACATGCTGTTTGTACACATACAGGTAATTTGGCTCATTATAGCTTTAGAAAAGCACAAAATGATGATTTAGTTATGCTTGGTGAAACACAAGAATATGAACCTTTAAGTAGAGCTGCATATTACAAAGCATTAAGAAATCAGCAAGAAGAAATTACTTCAACAAAAAATATAGAATCTAATTTAAATGATTCTGAAACAAGTTCTTCATAAATGAATAATCATGTAACGGTTTTAGAAATAGATAGCAATGCATTATTGCATAATCTTAATTATTTTAAACAAAAACTACAACCAAAAACAAAAATTTTAGCTGTTGTTAAAGCTTTTGGATATGGAAGTGATGCTGAACAAATTGCTAGATTTCTAGAAGAAAAAGTAGATTATTTTGCTGTAGCTTATACTAACGAAGGAATTGCCTTAAGAGCGGCAAATATAAAAACACCTATTTTAGTTTTACACCCTCAAATACAAAATTTACAAGCTATTATTGATTATAGACTAGAACCTAATTTATACAATTTTAAAATTTTTAATGCTTTTTTAAAATTGGCAGATGAAGTACCGTTAATGAATTACCCTATTCATATAAAATTTAATACAGGATTAAATAGACTTGGTTTTTGGCATACAGATATTCCTAAAATAATTACCAGCTTAAAAGAAACTACACATGTAAAAGCAGCTTCTATTTTTTCTCATTTAGCTGCAAGTGAAGATTTAGAAGAACAAGATTTTACTATTAATCAAATTAACAATTTCGCATATATTGCGCAACAATTTTACAAACATTTAGGTTATGAACCTATGTTACATATTTTAAACACTTCTGGTGTTGTTAATTTTCCAAAAGCACAGTTTGATATGGTAAGAATTGGAATTGGTCTCTATGGTTTTGGGAATGATGAAAAAGAAACAATTCAACTTAAAAATACGCATAATTTAAAATCTATTATTTCTCAAATTCATATCGTAGAACCAGGAGAAACAGTTGGTTATAATAGAGCTTTTGTAGCTAAAAGACAAACAAAAACAGCTACAATACCTGTAGGGCATGCAGATGGTATTTCAAGAAAATTAGGAAATAAAAAAGGTTTTGTAATTATAAATAATCAAAAAGCACCAATTGTTGGTAATGTTTGTATGGATATGATTATGGTAAATGTTTCTAAGATTAATTGCAAAGAAGGAGATGAAGTAGTTGTATTTAATAGTCACGAAATGATACAAAACATTGCAGATGTTTCAGAAACAATTCCATATGAAATACTTACCGCTATTTCTCATCGTGTTAAGAAAGTGTTAAAAGTATAGTTTTTTTTAGTACTTTAGCATTCTAATAATTAATTAAAAATCAAATAAAATGTTAAAAGAATTTAAAGAATTTATTACAGGTGGTAATGTAATTGAATTTGCAGTTGCTGTAATTATGGCTGGTGCAATTGGTGCAGTTGTAAAAGGTTTTGTAAGTAATATTGTTATGCCAGTTGTAGGTTTATTTACAGGAGGTGTAAGTTTAGCTGATCAAAAATATGTTTTATCTGAAGCTATTTTAGACGCAGCAGGTAAAGTAACTACACCAGAAAATGCAATTACATATGGTGCTTGGATTGATACGATTATCAACTTAATTATTGTTGGTTTTGTAATGTTTATGATTGTAAAAGCATACAACAAAACTAAAAAGAAAGAAGAACCTAAACCAGAAGCTCCAAAAGGACCTAGTCAAGAAGATTTATTAGGAGAAATTAGAGATTTATTAGCTAAGAAATAATTATCTACTTTTCTTTATAAAGTATAAACCCAAGCAAATTGCTTGGGTTTTTTTATTTAAAAATGAAGTTAAATTTTAAGATTCTGTTGATTTTAATTTTTGAATAAATTCTTCTACAGAAACTGCATTTTCAACAGAAAAATCTCCAATTTTAGTTCTTCTTAAAGCTGATAAATGAGCACCAGAATTAAGTGCTAAACCAAAATCGTAAGCTAAAGAACGTATGTAAGTTCCTTTACTACATACAACTCTAAATGCTACTTCTGGTAAATTAATTTTAGTAATTTCAAATTCTGAAATAGTTACATTTCTTTCTTTTATTTCAGTAGTTTCTCCTTTTCTGGCTAACTCATATAAACGTTTACCATCTTTTTTGATTGCTGAAAAAATAGGTGGTTTTTGCTGTATTTCTTCTAAAAACTGTTTTGTAGTTTCATATAGCAAATTTTCTGTTATATGATCTGTAGGGTATGTTTTATCTACCTCTGTTTCTAAATCGTAGCTAGGTGTTGTTGCTCCAATTGTAAAAGTGCCTGTATACTCTTTTACTTGCCCTTGGTATACATTTATCTCTTTAGTTTGTTTGCCAGTACAAATAATTAACAAACCTGTGGCTAAAGGATCTAAAGTACCAGCATGACCCACTTTAATTTTCTTAATATTAAAACGTTGTCTAATTTCCCATCTAAGTTTGTTAACCACCTGAAAAGAAGTCCAATTTAGTGGTTTATCTATCAATAAAACCTGACCGTTTTTAAAATCTTCTTCTGTCATTATTTTCGCTGAATCTATTCAGTATTAATTAAAAACGACATAACCAATTGCAACAAAACCAACAATGGCACAATATAAAGAGAAGTAAGACAATTTACTTTTTTTAACTAAAGCAATCATCCATTTACAAGCTAATAAACCAGCTACAAATGCAGCTATAAAACCTGCAGAAATAGGTATAATTTCTGATGAATGAAAACTAATATCACCTCCTAATAAATCTTTTCCAATTTTTCCAAAAATTAAAGGAACTACCATTAAAAAAGAAAACTTTGCAGCTCTTGTTCTATCTATTCCTAATAAAACTGACGTAGAAATTGTTGCTCCAGACCTAGAAATACCTGGCAACATTGCAATTGCTTGAGAAATTCCGATAATAACTGAATTTGAGAAAGAAACTTCTTTATTGGTATTTTTTGCTTTATCTGCTAGTAATAAAAGCACCGCAGTTACTAATAACATAACACCTACTAATAATATTTTTCCTCCAAAAAAAGATTCTAATTGCTCTTCAAAAAGCAAACCAACAACAACTGCTGGTAACATAGAAATAATTATTTTTAATGAAAACTTAAATTCATCATTCCATTTAAACTGAAATAAACCTTTAAAAATTTCGGCTACTTCTTTTCTAAAAATCACTAAAGTACTTAATGCAGTTGCAAAATGTAAAACTACCGTAAAAGTTAAGCTTTCTTCTGGCACAGAAGTATCTCCTAAAATTGCTTTTACTAATTCTAAATGTCCACTTGAAGAAACAGGTAAAAACTCTGTTAAACCTTGCACAATTCCTAATACTATTGCTTCTAAAACGTCCATTATTATTTTTTAGGGTTTGCTAAAATAGCGTAAATTTCTACTCCTAAACCAATAATTACTAAAGTTGGAGCTAAACGAATTCGTTGCCAATTATATATTTCTTCATTAAAAACTTCTGGGTTATCACTTCCACCTCCTGCCATAAAAATAAAGCCAAGAGATATAAAAATGATTCCAATTACCATAATGATGTAATTTCTTTTCCCAAATAAAAAGGCTGGCTTTTGTATATTTTCGTTTTCCATATTTTTAATAATAAAGTTCGTCTGTTTGTAGATTTAAGAAACGTTGTGTTGCAAAAAATGTACTTATTAAAGTAATTAAAAAAGCAGAAACTAAAACCCCACCTACTAAATACCCCATAGTTACATAATCTTTTAGCAAACCTAAACTTGGTGCATATTTATCAATATAAAAAATGATAATACCTAAGCCAATGATAGCTATTAATGCTCCAAGAGTTCCTAATTTTATACTTTGCCAAATAAATGGTTTTCTAATAAAACCCTTTGTTGCTCCAACCATTTGCATGGTTTTAATATTAAAACGTTTAGAATAAATAGATAATCGTATTGAGCTATTAATTAAAATCATTGCAACTAAACCAAAAAAACCACTAATTACTAACAACCAAAAACTGATTCTTTTAATATTTTTAGTTAATAAATTTATTAGAGGTTTATCATAAGAAACATCAGTTATAAAAGCATTTTTTAAAAAATGTTCTTCTAATTGCTGCATTTTTTCTGGAGTAACAAAATCTGCTTTTAAATAAACATCTATTGCATTTTTTAATGGATTCTTACCTAAAAACGTTAAAAAATCTTCGCCAATTTCTTTACTATAAATTTTGGCTGCTTTTTCTTTACTAGTATAAATTATTCTTTTTGTGAATTCTTCTTTTTGCAAAGAAGCTTTTAAATCGTTTCTATTTTTAGTCGAAACATGATCTTTTAAGAATAATGTAATAGCTACTTTTTCTTTAACACGATTTGCAACTGAAGTAGATTTTAATAAAACTAATCCTAAAATACCGACCATAAAAAGCACTAAAGCAATGCTTATTACTACAGAAAAGTAAGAAGATTGCAGCCTTCGTTTTTGATAAGAATCAAATTTTGCAGACATTTTTATAAGATAGTTTTAAGCTGGCAAGATAATAATTAGTAATCAGTTGACAGTAAGAGTTGGCAGTAATTTAACTATTCTATTTCTTGGCACAGTTCTATAAGAACTCCATTTGTAGATTTTGGATGTAAAAAAACAACTAATTTATTGTCTGCTCCTTTTTTTGGTGTTTCATTTAAAACTTTAAATCCCTCTTTTTGAAGTCTTATAACTTCTGATTTTATGTCTGAAACTGCAAATGCGATATGATGAATTCCTTCTCCTCTTTTCTCTATAAATTTACTTATTGGGCTTTCTGGAGTTGTGCCTTCTAGCAATTCTACTTTATTTGGACCTGTTTTAAAAAAAGAAGTTTTAACACCTTCAGAGACAACCTCTTCCATTTTATAATGAGGCTCACCAAATAATGAAGCAAATAACTCATTAGATTTTTCTAAATCTTTTACTGCTATACCAATATGCTCTATTTTTTCCATAGAGTAAAAATAAAAAAAACCAGTAAAGAATTAACTTTACTGGCTTAAAATATAAATTTATTACTTAATTAGTTTCCTGTAACTTTTACGTTATCAACTTGAAAAGTAGTTGTTACACCTCCATCTGCTCCATCATATTTAAAAGCAACATGTACATCACCAGATAAACAAGAAATATTTATTGATCCTGAGCTAGAAAAAGAATTATATCCAGAAGAAGGTCCTTCTGATAAAGCTGCATCTACTTTTAACCAAGTTGCAGTTGATACATCTCCTGTAAAATCTGAAGATATATATACAGATAATGCTTTACCATTATCATAACCTGTGTTTGTTTCGAATGTTAGCTCTTCACCAGTTGTAGCATCTAAATTAATTGCTGGAGAAACTAACCATGCTTCTAATGGAGATTCTCCACTTCTGTATGCAGAAACTTGAACGTAACTATTACCACTAAAATTTGTAGGAGCAAATAAAGTTGTACCTCCATTTGCATTAACGCTTGTCCACCCAGCAGCTGTAAGAGCTGCTGCAGTTGTTAAAGATTCGAAATCTTCATCTAAAACAACAACACTTCCTCCTACTGACCCTGTACATTCTAATACTGGAGGGTCACATCTGTCAGCATCTGTAAAAGCTAAATCTGAAGGTGTATTTGCGATAGCTACTAAAAACTCAGAAGCATAATCTTTAGAAAGAACTGCTGTAAAAGTTCCTCTTCCTTGAGGAACAAGGTTAGATTTAAAACTTGCAAAAGTACTTGTTTGTAATAGAATTGTTTTTTCAGTTTCACATTCAAAAATAGTTCTAAAACCATCATATTCATCAGAAGCTTCACCTGCAAATGTTTTTGTTAAATCTGACTTTAACATTTGAGCTGAAGGTAATTGAATTAATGTATTAATATGTGCTTCTGTAATATCTGCTAAATTAATAGATGTTGGCACTATATCTGCAACTGTTGCAGACCTAAAAATATGATCTTTAACAGAAGTTGAAGGAATATCATCTACTTGGTCTCCGTCTAAAGCACCTAATACATATTTACCAACAATTCCGTTTGTAGGATTAATCCAACTTGCACTTTCACCATCATCATAAGAAACCGATAATCCATCTAATTTAATATAGATTTTTCTACCAACTTCATAAGTTTCTCCTAAAGATGTTTTATTTAAAACAACCTCTATACCAGCAGTTGGATTTTCTATTTTATCTTGAACTATTATTTTTTTATAAAAATTCCCTGTAGCATCTGTAGAAACTACATAACCTTCTACATAAGTAGGGTTATCTGGATTGTCATAAAAACTGTAAACTACATCTCCATTAGAATTGTATTCTTGTTGCAAAGCTGTTTGAATAGCTAATATTGTTGAGTTTGGTGTAATGTTAGGTTCTTCTACTGTAACATTAGGTACTGTAAAACTACCATCATCTACACAAGATGTTATTGCGAAGGCTATCATTAAAAATGATAAAAAGCCATAAATTTTATTTGTTTTCATAATTTGATCTATTAATGAGTTTTTCAATTTTTTAGAATCTGTAATTTAAATTTAAGAAATAATTTGTTCCTCTACCAAACCAATATTTGTTTCCGAATACTGGAGTATCTAGTTCTTTATCTTCTTTTAACTGTCTGTAATTTGCATTTCTACCTTGTTCAAATCCACCAGATTTGTATTCGGTATTAAAAAGATTTCCAATACTTGCAAATACACTAATATATTGATTTCCAATTTTCCAAGATTTACCACCAATCATATTTACAACCATATAATTATCAAATTTTTCTTGTTGTAATAATTCTCTTGCAATATCTACATCATAATCGTTAAATGGAACTCCACCATCATCTGCAAAATTAGAAGTTCTTGTTAGAGGAGCAATGTCTACATAAACATTATCGAAAAAATTAGCAGTTGCACCAACAAACCAATAATCAGGATCTCTATACTCGAAACCAACAGAATAAGCTGTTTGTGGTCCTGCAGCTAATTTGTAATTTTTAAGATTTGCTTCTCCAAAATCTTTACGTCCATTAACAAAACCTGCGTCTTGAGAACGAGTATTGTTTTCTGTTGTTAAGTATAAATTTGGATTATTGTCATAAGTATATTGACCAACATTTGCAGCACCTTTTAATTTAATAGTTGGTGTTACTTGTGCTTCTATACCAAATTCTGCTCCAAAATGTTTTTTATCAATTCCTGATAAAATTTCTTGTACAAATGCTGTGTTATCTCCTCCAATTCCATCAGCAAAGAAAAAAGAAATTTCTGTAGCATCTTGCACCATTGTATAATAACCAGATAATTTGGCTTGTACTATTGGGCTTCTAAAAATATAGCTTGCATCTGCAGATAAAACTTTTTCACTTGTTAAATTATCTACAGTACTATTGTTTTCTCTTGAATTAGAAAATGAGTTTCTTAAATTAGGAGCTTTTGTTAAATAACCTGCATTAAAATCAAATAAATGACGACCAGATAATTTATAAGTTGCTCCTGCTTTTGCTCCGTAATTTGTAAAAGATAATTCTTCTGATTTACCTAAAGAGTTATTAGCAAAACCTCCGTTTTGAAATAATCCTTCTCTTTGGTGAGAAGTTGTTGATACACTTGCTGCAACAAAAAAGTCTACTTTATTATATTTAAACTGACTTTGAACAAAACCATCTACAACATTAGAATATAAATTAAAGTTGTATTTAAATTTTTCTCCAACACCAACTACATTCAAAGGGTTTAATAAATCATTTTGTTTTTCATCAAATGAATCTGCAAAAGAATCTGCATCTAAATAACCTGTTCCTCCTAATAAATCTATAACCTCAGCAAAATTTCTAGATTTTAATCTTGTATACTGAACTCTTGCATTTAAAGTTATGTTTTCTGATATCTCTTTATCTAAAATACTATTTACAGTAAATTGAGTATCATCATTTCTATCTTCATATAATACATAAGATGAATTACCTTGATTATATGGATTTAAATTAGCGTTATATAAACTATTCCAATCTAACTGACCATCATTTACAAAGTTTTGATGAATACCATAAATATTAGAATATCCTTGTCTTAAACCATAACTAGGTAATTTTTGATAATATGTAGGATCTGGGTTTGAAGCTCCTAAATTTACGATATAAGGATTTCCATTTCCATCTACTGCAGTTCCATCTACTCTAGTTCCGTTATTATCAATTCTACTGTTTCCTGTTTTACCAAATTGGTAAGAAACATTTGTATTAATAGATGTGTTTTCATCTAAATCCCAATAATGATTTAACATTAATATCGGCTCTGAAACTTCTTTTATTCGAGAGTTTCTAATTTTCCCATCTTGGTACCCCCAATAAGAATTATATTTAATTCCTTTTAAATCAAAAACTTCTTGAGTTTGTGGTGCAGATTTACCTCTTCTATTAAATGCAGTAATAGAAGTAAAATTTAAACTATGCTTATCATTAAATTTCTTTTCTAAAGAAAGAAACATAGAATTAGCATTATACATTGTACCATCTACATACCCCTCATTACCTGCTCTTCTACTTGCCGCAACTGTATATGCCCAACCTTTTTCTGACAAACCAGAAGAATGAGTAACCATAGCTCTATGTGCATAACTTCTGTTTGAAGATGCATAAGAAATACGAGTACCTGCTCTTTGTTTTGATGCTCTAACATTAATATTTGTAGAACCTAAAATACCGCCAAAAGTATATGCAGAAGCAGTTAAACCTGTACTAAATTCTTGATTTCTTAAAACATCATTTAAACCTCCCCAATTACTCCATTGTGGTCTACCACTATAAAGCTTGTTCATATCTAAACCATTAATAAGAAGCTTTCCGTTTTCAGAATCTAAACCTCTAATTCTAAAAAATGAAGAACTAAATTCATAAGCAGCAGTTCTTAAATAGATATCTCTAGAAGCTTGTAATAACCCAGAAATATTATCAGCAGCACTTGCATCATCATTTAACTCATCGTCTGTAATTGTTACAGTACTTATATCTTGATCTTCAGATATATCTTCATATAACAATATAGTCCCTAGATCAATAGTTTTACCAGAAAGTTCTACCGGGAAATTTTGAGTTTCATAACCCTCTAATTTAATCTCTAATATATAAGTTCCGTTTGATAAATTTTTAAGAACAAAAACTCCATCAAGCCCTGTGACTTGATTTATTTTTGTGCTTTTTACGCTCACCAAAACATTAGGTAGCGTTTTTTCGGAATTGCCATCTGAAACAACTCCTTTAACAATATTTTGTGCTTGTATTCCTGTAACCAAGAATAATAGCAAAAATACTGAAGCAACAATTTTTCTCATAAATGTTTGTTTGATTTTTTAATATTTTTTTTACTAAATAGTCAACAAATTTAACGCTTTTTAACAAATCTAAATGTTAAAATAACATTATATAATTTTTAGCTTAACTTTTGTTTTATATGTTTGTATTGTAAAACACAAAAGATGAAAAAAAAATTAACTTTAGTATTTATTTTTTTACTAACCTCTATGTTAGTATTCTCTCAAAAAAAGAGTAAAAAATATAATATTAGAACTATTGCTTTTTATAATGTAGAAAACCTTTTTGACACCATTAATGATGTTACTAAGAATGATGAAGCAAGTCCGATGATGGAATTAAAATCTAACCGATCTAAAGTTTATTGGGATAAAATTGACAAATTAGGAAGTACTATAGCTCAAATTGGATCTGAAAAGACTAAAACAAGTCCTGCAATTATTGGCGTTTCTGAAGTTGAAAACTTAAGTGTATTAGAAGATCTCGTAAAATCTAAACACTTAATTAAGAAAAACTATGGCATTATACATTATGATTCTCCTGACAAAAGAGGAATTGATGTAGCTTTATTATACCAAAAAAGATATTTTAAACCGATACATCACGAATCTTTTAATCCTAATATCTATAGAGATGGTTATAAAGTATACACAAGAGATCAACTCTTAGTCTCTGGTTATTTAGATGACGAATTAATACATTTAATTGTAAATCACTGGCCTTCTAGAAGTGGTGGTGAAGCAAAAAGTAGACCTTTACGTGAAAAAGCTGCCTATCAAAACACAAAAATCATAGCACAAATTAGAGAAAAAGACCCTGATGCTAAAATTTTAACTATGGGAGATTTTAATGATGACCCTATAAACTCTAGCTTTAAAAAGGTTCTAAAAACCAAATCTAAAAAGAAAAATGTTGGTGAATTAGATATTTACAATCCTTATGAAGATTTACACAGAAGAGGTTTTAACACTTTAGCATATAGAGATAATTTAAACTTATTTGATATGATTTTGATTTCTTCTCCATTATTAGATAAAGGAAAAAAAGATTTTTCTACCTACAAAATGTATCAAGCTAAAATATTTAACAAACGTTTTTTAAGTGGTAAAAAAGGACAATATAAAGGATATCCTTTTAGAAGTTTTTCAAACGGAGGTTATACTGGTGGATATTCAGATCACTTTCCAGTATATATGTATTTAATTAAAGAACAGAAATAATTATTTAAAATACAAAACCCCGCAACTTTTAGTTGCGGGGTTTTTTGATAATAAATTATTGCCTTTATATTATTTAGTCTTTACAGACTTAAATCTATAATATAAGTATGTGTAAGCGTCACGAGGTATAATTGTAATCCACTTTTTGTGTTTTAAATACCATTTAAAACGTATAGAATTCACTCCTTTTGTTAGATAAGCAGCAATAAAAGGGTGTACATGTAATTGTACTTTTTTAGTATTAGAGTTTGACATATATTTCTCTAAATCTGCTTCAATTTTGTCTAACAAAACAATTGGGGCTTCTACCTCTCCATTTTTATTTGGGTTGGCTTCGGTAGTTTTTATACTTAACTCTGGTCTTACCCTTTGTCTTGTAATTTGTACCAATCCAAATTTACTTGGAGGTAATATTTTATGCTTTGTTCTATCTAAAGCCATTTGCTCTTTCAAATGCTGATATAGTTTATTTCTATTTTCAGCTTTGTGCATATCAATAAAATCTACAACTATAATTCCTCCCATATCACGTAATTGTAATTGACGTGCTATTTCTGTAGCTGAAATTAAATTTACTTCTAATGCTGTATCTTCTTGAGATCCTGCTTTGTTAGAACGGTTACCGCTATTTACATCAATAACGTGTAGAGCTTCTGTGTGTTCTATAACTAAATAGGCACCTTTGCTCATAGAAACTGTTTTGCCAAACGATGTTTTAATTTGTCTTTCTATTCCATATTTTTCAAAAATAGGAGTTTCAGATCTGTGAAGTTTTACAATTTTTTCCTTTTCAGGATATATTTCTTGTAAATACTCTTTAATTTCAACCTTTAAAGTCTCATCATTTGTTACAATACTTGTAAAAGACTCATTCATTACATCTCTTAAAATAGAAGATGCTCTGTTTAATTCGCTCAATATTTTTGCTGGTGTGTTTGTATTTGGTATACTTTTACACATTGTTTTCCAACGATTTAACGAATTTTGTAAATCTTTGTCTAGTTCTGCTACTTTTTTACCTTCGGCAACAGTTCTTAAAATAACACCAAAACCTTTTGGTTTAATGCTTTTTGCTAATCTTTTTAAACGTTCTTTTTCTTTTGGGTCTGCTATTTTTTGAGAAACAGAAACTCGATTAGAGAAAGGAACTAAAACCAAATACCTACCTGCTATAGACAACTCAGAACTTAATCTTGGTCCTTTTGTAGAAATTGGTTCTTTTACTATTTGTACTAATAGGTTTTGCCCTGTTTTTAGTACATTGTTAATACTACCGTCTTTGTTAATGTCTTCTTCCTTACGGAAGTTTTTTAAAGTGAATTCTTTATACTTACCTGTGCTTACTTTCTTAATGAATGCATTTAATGAGTTTACTTGCGCACCTAAATCATGATAATGTAAAAACCCATCTTTTGGGTAACCTACATTTACAAAGGCAGCATTTAAACCAGTTAAAACTTTTCCTATTTTGGCTAAAAAAATATCGCCAACAGAGAATTTGTTATCACTAGTTTCATTATTTAATTCAATAAGTTTTCCATCTCTTAATAAGGCAAAATCAATATCAGATGAATTTGAACGAATTATTAATTCTGTTTTCATACTGAAATGGTTTTAACACTACACATAATTGTGTAGATGGATTAATATTGTCAGGTATTTGTAATACCGTACGAGGTTAGTTTAACCTCTTATGTCAATGAACTTTTTGTTTTTTACGCTAAACAATAAACGAAAAAGTAAGCGAATGCTTACTTTTTCTTATGTCTATTTGCTCTAGCTCTTTTCTTTCTTTTGTGTGTAGAGATCTTAGCTCTCTTTCTTTTTTTACCACTTGGCATAATGTTCTGTTGTTTATTAAACCTTATTATTAAGGTTTAGATTAATATTTTATTACTTAACTGTTACTTTACTTTTTACTCCTTCAGTAAAAGTTTTTGCTGGTTTAAAAGCTGGTATATTGTGTGCAGGAATCTTAATAGTAGTATTCTTAGAAATATTTCTACCTGTCTTTTCTGCTCTTGTTTTGATAATAAAACTACCAAAACCTCTTAAATAAACGTTATCTCCATTTTCTAATGCATCCTTCACTTCAGTCATAAATGCTTCAACAGTTGCTAATACATCTGTCTTTTCGATTCCTGATTTATCTGAAATTTTTGATACGATATCTGCTTTCGTCATGTCTCTATTTTTACTATTTTTTTATTAATTTAATTTCAAAAATGCGGATGCAAATATATGATAATTAATCAATTCCAAAAACAATAACACTTAAATTTATGTGAATTTTATAATGTAATATTGCAAAACTATTTTTTATCGATGAAATTTTCTAATACATTAATTTACTGGTATTTACAAAACAACAGAGAATTGCCTTGGCGCAAAAGCAAAAACCCATATTTTATTTGGCTATCAGAAATTATGTTGCAACAAACAAGAGTTGCTCAAGGTTTGTCTTATTATTTAAAATTTACAACCACTTTTCCTACTGTTTTTGATCTCGCAAAAGCAGATGAAAGTACGGTTTTAAAAATGTGGCAAGGTTTAGGTTACTATTCTAGAGCAAGAAATCTTCATTATTCTGCAAAACTCATTGCAAACGAATTAAATGGCGAATTTCCATCAACATATAAAGACATTATAAAGTTAAAAGGAATTGGAGATTATACAGCTTCTGCAATTGCTTCAATTTGCTTTAATGAACCTACAGCTGTTGTAGATGGAAACGTTTACAGAGTACTTTCTCGTTATTTTGGAATAAACACACCTATTAATTCATCTAAAGGAATTAAAGAGTTTAAAACGCTAGCACAATCTTTAATTGACACATTACAACCAGGAACTTTTAATCAGGCAATTATGGATTTTGGTGCATTGCATTGCAAACCACAAAACCCACTATGTGAAACTTGTCCGTTTTCTGATAGTTGCATTGCTTTAGAAAAAAAATTAACTAAAGAGTTACCTGTAAAAGAGAAGAAAATTAAAATTAGAAAACGTTATTTTAATTTTATAGTTATTAAAACTGATAATAATAAAACTATTTTATCAGAAAGAAAAGGAAAAGGCATTTGGCAAGGTTTGTATCAATTTCCATTAATTGAATCTGATAAAACTATTAATAAGGAAGAATTAATTTCATTAGAAGATTTTAACAATCTATTTAAGACAGAAACTACTATTACACTTTTTAATGAAAAAGAAATTGTGCATAAATTATCTCATCAACATTTATATACTCAATTCTGGATTATAGAGCATAAAAACTTAGCAGAAGCAACCATTAATTGGATTGAAATTGAAAAATATCCTGTTCCGATTTTGATTGCAAATTTTTTAGAAGCCTATCTAAACAAGAAGTAATTGATATTTTTAGTACTTTTGACATAGAATTTAAAGCTATGGCAGGTACAATAAACAAAGTAATTTTAATAGGAAATTTAGGTGATGATGTTAAAATGCACTATTTTGACGATCAAAATTGTGTTGGTAGATTTCCTATTGCAACTAGTGAAAGCTATACAAATAGACAAACTGGAGAAAAAGTAACCACAACAGATTGGCATAATCTTGTTGTTAGAAATGGATTAGCAAAGGTTTGTGAAAAATACTTAACTAAGGGAGATAAAGTTTACATTGAAGGGAGATTAAAAAATAGACAATGGGAACAAGATGGTGTAAAACGTTATTCTACAGAAATTCTGGTAAATGAAATGACAATGCTTTCTACCAAAAGAAACCCAGAAAACACCAATAATTCTCAACCCACTCAACAACCTTCTGCACCAACATCAAAAGCTTTAGAAACAGAAGAAGATGATGATTTACCATTTTAATTAACCAAAAATATAGCGTTTGGACCCAGATCCTGAAATTTTGTTTTTACACTTTGCTTCAATAGATTTACTAACCACTTTTAATGGTATTGTATTAATTGCATTACTTATTGGTTCTGCATTAGTTTCTGGAACAGAAGTTGCTTTTTTCTCACTATCTCAAACAGATTTAAACGAACTTTCTAATAACGGAAAAGATGAAAATATTGTGGTTTCTCTATTAGAAAAACCTAGAAAACTACTAGCCACAATACTTATAACTAATAATTTTATAAATATTTTAATTGTATTACTTTTTGCATCATTAGCAGAAAATTTATTTGGTCATTACAACTATCAATTAAACTTATTTTACTTTACAGTTCCTATTCGTTTTTTTATAGAAATAGTTTTAGTTACCTTCTTAATACTCTTATTTGGAGAGGTTTTACCAAAAGTTTACGCTTCTAGAAATGCACTTCGTTTTTCTATTATAATGTCTAAATTTATACATACTGTAAATATACTTTTAACTCCTTTTAGCTTACCCTTAATTACTCTAACTAAATGGATTGAAAAAAAATTAGGAAGTAAAAATAACAACTTTTCTGTAGAAACTTTATCGCAAGCATTAGAGCTAACTTCTGATGGAGCTACCACAAAAGACGAACAAAAAATACTAGAAGGAATTGTAAGTTTTGGTAATACAGAAACTGTACAGATTATGAAACCTCGTATCGATATTTTTGCCATTTCTGATCAAGAAAATTACGATGTTGTTTTGTCTAAGATTTTAAAAAATGGGTATTCTAGAAACCCTATTTATAAAGAAAATATTGACAATATTATTGGTGTTTTATACGCCAAAGATTTATTAGCACATTTAAATAAACCTACTTTTAAATGGCAAAATTTACTTAGAGAACCTTTCTTTGTACCAGAAAACAAAAAATTAGATGATTTGTTGGGTGATTTTAGAGAAAAGAAAAACCACTTAGCAATTGTTGTAGATGAATATGGAGGAACAAGTGGTTTGGTTACTTTAGAAGACGTTATTGAAGAAATTGTTGGTGATATAAATGATGAGTTTGATGATGATGATTTGTCTTATTCTAAAATCGATGCAAATAATTACATTTTTGAAGGAAAAACATCAATTAAAGATTTTTGTAAAGTTTTAGATGACGAAGATGAAGAAATTTTTGAAGAAGAAAAAGGAGAAAGTGAAACTTTAGCAGGTTTTATTCTAGAAATCTCTGGTAAATTCCCCAAAAAAGGTGAGAAAATAAATTTCAAAAATTATACGTTTACTATTGAGGCGTTAGACAAAAAACGCATTAAACAAGTTAAAGCAACAAGAAATGCGTAATATTTTTCTATTAATTTTTATCTTCTCTTTTACATCTTGTAAAGATGATGTTTTACCAAAACCTAAAGCATATTTGGGCTTAACTTATCCTAAAAAATCTTATATAAATCTAAATTTAGAAAGACCTTATTCTTTTGACGTTTTAAAAAACACCACTATTATTGATGAAAGTAATGATTGGTTAAAAATTAAATATCCTAATTTAAAAGCATCTATAGATATTACTTACAGACCTGTAAAAAACAATTTAAAAGAGCTTTTAACAGAAGCAGAAAAATTAGTTTTTAAACACACTGTTAAAGCAGAACAAATTATACCTAAAGACTTTATAAATCCACAAAGAAGAGTTTTTGGAAGCATGTATGAAATTACAGGAAATGCAGCTTCTCAAATTCAGTTTCATATTACAGATAGTACAAAAAATTTCATAAAGGGTTCTTTATATTTTTATGCAAAACCAAACTACGACTCTATTTTACCTGCTGTAGATTATGTTAAAAAAGACATATTACAATTAATAGAAAGTTTAGAATGGAAAAAATAACACACTTTTTCTTTAAGTAAAATTACCTATTTTATAAAACAGAAAATTAAACCCTAAAATCACCTTTTTATTTTTTGTTTCTTGTTGAAAACTAACCCAACAAAATTTTACAAATTATGAAATCAAATAATTTTAGAATATTGATATTCTTATCAATAATTTTCTCTTTATCATCTTGCCTTAAAAAAGAAGCTTCTAAGCTTCAAATTGCTCCAAAATACGTTTTATCAATTACTCAAACTGATAACACAAATGCTCCATCATTACAATCTTTTGCTCATGGATTAAATAATGATGAATGGCTATTATTTGCAGGAAGAACAAATTCATTAGATTCTTTAAATGGAGGTATACATAGGCTTAATGGAAACTATTCAGGTTCTTCTTTTACCCAAGTTTCTTATAATAATGATCTAATCGTATATAATCAAAAAAGTGATTTAATATTAGGTAGTTTGTCTATTGAAAACTTTATAAAAAAAATTGAAGACAAATGTTTATCATTTTCAAAAAAAACACCAGGAATTTTATGTCCTTATTATAATTTACTTAAAGTAGTTAAAAACAACACATCTATATTTAAAAACTCTAACGCTTTAGTAAAACAAGAAGGCAACTATTTATATGTAATAGGTGGTTACGGGCCTGCAGATTTTACTGACCCAAGTAAAGGGTATATTACTTATAATCAAATTGCGAAAATAAATGTTCCAAATTTTATTAAATTGATTAAAGGAAGTACTTTAACAAAAGAAGAATGGTTAGATTTAATTAGTCTTGGTAAAAACGAAAAACTAATTAGTACTGGTGGAGAATTATATATTTTAGATAATATTTTTTATTTAACTGCCGGCCATAACTTTGGAAATAATGCACCTGGTTTTCAAAAATATGTAGATGCAGTTTACCCTTTTACTTTAAAGAACAATTCTAATAATCATAATATTTTAGACATTACTGTAAATTCTCCTATTTCAGATGTTCCATCACCAACAGCAAACGGAACAGATGCTATCTCAATTTTTAGAAGAAGAGATGGCCCAATTACTCCTAACTTATATAAATCTAAAAATACTATTAAACCTGGATTAACACTCTATACAGGTGTTTTTAGACCAGATAGCACGGTTATTAAAGACAAAGACACTATAAATTATCATTTAGCTTGGAATAACGCAATTTATGTTCATCCAAATAAAGAGGTTAATTCTAAAAAATACACATACGACAGAACATATAATCAGAAAAATTACAATGTATATTCTTGCCCAAATATTGTTTTATTCGATTCTAAATCAGAAACATTACATACTTTTTTATTAGGCGGAATTGGAGATGGAAAAAGAGCATCAGTTGGTCATTTATCTGGCTTTACAAATACAGGAGTTCATATAAAAATGAATATAGGTGACGATGTTTTAAAAAGTACTCACAACGTTTTAGATTATAATATTTTTAATAACAACACAGAAAATAATCCTCCATTTTTTGGTGCAGAAGCCATACTTTTCCCAAACAAAAGTTTAACTTTCTCTGAATTTTCAAAAGAAATTATTGATTTAAAATTATCTTTTGAAGGGAAAAACTCTATAGAAGTTGGTTATGTTTTTGGTGGTATTGAAGCATTTCAATCTAACCCTGGTACTTATGGAATAGGAAAATCTAGAGCTTCTAACAAAATTTGGAAAGTAACATTAACTAAACAAATTACAGAGTAAAGTTACTTCAAAAAAAAAGTGGTTTAAAAGAATTCTTTTAAACCACTTTTTTTTTACATATTCCATAAACAAAAAGCTTTTTCTTTCGTCATTTTTTTGCAGTTTTGCTAAGTAAAAAATTATTCATGGAAAATTCGCACATTAAGCACCTTTCTTTTCTACTTTTAGCTACTCTTTTTATTAGTACCTCTGGTGTTTTAGGTAAATATATAGATTTATCACCTGAAGCCATTATTTTTTGTAGAGCTAGTATTGCTGCCGTTTTTATCTTTATGTACTGCAAAATAAAGAAGATAAATTTGAAAGTAAATTACAAAAAAGATGGTTTTTCTTTTTTAGTCAGTGGTTTTTTTATGGCTGCACATTGGGTAACTTATTTTTATGCATTAAAATTATCTAATGTTGCTATTGGTATGCTTTCTATGTACACTTTTCCTGTAATTACTGCTTTATTAGAAC
Source organism: Polaribacter sp. (assembly GCF_039939415.1). GTDB lineage: Bacteria > Bacteroidota > Bacteroidia > Flavobacteriales > Flavobacteriaceae > Polaribacter. The sequence continues at coordinate 4,552 of NZ_JBDVJE010000089.1, read as the reverse complement.
CTTTCTTTTCTAAACAAAAGCTAAATTCAATTCATGTGTTTTTAGCTTTCCTTGTGTTATTTGGTGTTTACCTTTTAGTACCCGATTTTTCTTTAGAAAACGACCAATTAAAAGGAATTTTGTTCGGAATTTTTTCTGCACTCTGTTTTTCTCTAAGAAATTTAACCTTAAAGAAACATGTTAAAAATTATAATGGAAGTATGCTAATGATGTATCAAATGGTTATTGTTTCTGTTTTTCTGATACCTGTTTTATTTATTAGTGATTTTTCTAATCTAGAAAGTCAAATACCTTTATTATTATTAATTGCTCTTTTAACCACCGCAATTGGACATACAATGTTTGTTAGTTCTTTAAAACATTTTTCTGTATCTACCTCTAGTATAATTAGTAGTATTCAGCCTATTTTTGGTATTATTATCGCTTATATTTTTGTGAATGAAATACCAAGTTTTAATACTTATATTGGTGGAAGCTTAATTTTGCTAACTGTTATTATTGAAAGTGTAAGAAGTAAAAAAGCTAGCAAATAAGTTTAGCCCTGATTGAACGGTTTGTTTGAGCTCTTTTTGAAGAATGAAAAAAAGCGAGTAGTGAAAGCAGGAAATAGCTTCTAAAAAAACTATTTACTACTAATATCTAAATAGTTACGTTTTACAAAAATTAGGATAGTTTCTAAAACTTCTCCCATATTTTTACACTTCTTAAACTCAACATCGTGTACATAATCTATTAAACCTTTCTTTAAAAGTTCTATGTGATGAGGAAAAGAAATAGAATCTTGTTTCATACATCTTATAATGTGCTGAATTCTATCTGGAGAACTAATCATTCTTTTAGCAATGTAAGAACGTTCTTCTATTTTATACTGCTCTATAGAACTGTTTTGAAGTCTTTTACCTACCATTTGCACCATTTTAAAGTTCTCTTTTAAGAACTGTAAATTGTATACTTTTAAGTTTCCTTCAAAAGATTGTTGATCGAAATCTATGGCTCTAATTTTATAGATAATTTTATCAAAATCGTGTATTGGTGTAATAACATAATTGTAAGAACGCATGTCTCCTAAAAGTCGGATAAAACAACGTTCTTTAAATTTTACAAACTCTTTTGCTATTTGAGATTGTTCTGATTTAGAACAAGTTGGCAATACATTTTCTATAAAATCATCTCCTGGAATTCCAGAAATATGCTCTTCTATTAAAGTATCTTTATATACTAAATAATTGATTGTATATGGAGACAAAATATGTTCTAACTCCAAACCGTAAACACGAGAAGCATCTGCTTGTTTTACATAGAAATAAGTAAAATTATCATTTAAAATATTTCGCACTTTAATTCTAAATGGTTTAGAATTACCAAACGTACAAAAATCGATGGCATCTATATTTAAATACGGAATAGTATTGTCATTACCATCTGAATGCAAAATAGTATATATTTTCTTTAAACTTAAATCTATTTCTGCTCTATCCCACTCAGAGTAATAAGTTCTTACCCAAAGTGTATCTTCATCATTTTTATCATAAACATTTACAGATCCTTGGAAACGAAGTAAATCATTATAAAGAATACTAATTTTTGTACTTCTATTGTGTTTTTTTAAAAAAGCAGCCAATAATTTACTTACCGGAAAAGTTGGTTTTTTTTTAGATATCAGTTTTTGTTTTTCTGCCATTTTATAAGAATATATAGCAAAAATACGGATTAAATTTAGACTCTATGCTATTTCAAACATCTTTCCAGGCAAAGGTTTTGTTACTCCTTTTAATTCCATTTGTAATAAAATTGATGATAATTCATAGACAGGAATATTGCATTCTAAAGAAATAACATCTAACAATTGTTGCCCTTTTTCATGTAATAAATCATAAATTTTCTGTTCATTTTCATTGAGCTCTACAAACAATTGCTTTTGAATTAATTTTGGTTTTTCTTGAACATCCCAATTTAACATTTTTACAAGATCTGATGCAGAATTTAGTAAATGGGCTTTATTATTTTTAATTAAATTATTACAACCTTTACTGTAAACATCTGTAATTCTTCCAGGAACTGCAAAAACATCTCTATCATAAGAATTTGCTATATCTGCAGTTACTAAAGAACCTCCTTTAGATGCAGATTCTATAATAATAGTTGCCTTAGAAATACCTGCAACAATTCTGTTTCGTTTTAAAAAATTTTCTCTTAATGGCGCTTCTTCACTCCAAAATTCAGTTAAAAACCCTCCATTTTTATTTACTTGATGGATATATTTTTTATGTATTTTTGGATAAATTTGCTCAAAACCATGTGCTAAAACTGCTATAGTTTGTAAGTTATTTTCAATAGCAGCTTTGTGCGCACAAATATCAACTCCATATGCAAAACCACTTACAATTATTGGGTTGTATTCTGCAATTTCCTTTACAAATTGATTGCAAAAATCGCGACCATAAGAACTTATATTTCTTGTACCAACAATAGAAATAATTTTCTTATTCGAAAAATCTAAATTTCCGTCTTTAAAAAATAAAATTGGCGAATCTATACAGTGCTGTAAATTTTCTGGATAATGATCATCTAAAAAATAAGAATACTTTATGTTGTTATCTTTTATATATTTTAGCTCTTGCTCTGCCAAATCGATGTTTTTAGTATCAAAAAGATGTTTTAACACATGTTTACCAATTCCATTAATTTTTGATAAAACAGCCGCTTTTTCTTTAAAAACCTGTTCTATATTTCCCACATTTACAATGAGTTTCTTTGCCAAAATAGAGCCAATAGCCTTACATCTTTGCAATCTTAAGACCGCAAGTAGTTTTTCTTCTTTCAATTCAGTAACAATTTGAATACCAATATATAAAATATTTGTTGATAAATATTAGAGAACTTTCTTTAACAAAACCTCAAAATTTATATATTTGTTATAATGACATTAGCTACTTATATAAACGACTTATTATACAGATACGATTGTGTAATTATACCAGATTTTGGAGGATTTGTAACCAATAGAATTGGTGCAAAAGTGAATAAATATACCCATACTTTTTCTGCACCTACAAAACAGGTTACATTTAATAGTTTATTAAAACATAATGATGGTTTATTAGCTAATTATATTGCTTCTTCAGAAAATATTTCTTTTGAGAAAGCTTCTACAGCTATTTCTTTGTCTGTTATAAAATGGCAAAATGAATTACAATCTAAAGCTGTAGAAATAGAAAACCTAGGTGTTTTATCTTTAAATGAAGAAAAACAAATTGTTTTTGAACCAAATACATCAGTTAATTACTTAACAGAATCTTTTGGTTTATCAACCGTAGAATCTGCTGCAATTTCTAGATACAAACAACAGGTAAAACCTTTAGTTACTATTGTTGCAAAAGATGAGAAAAAGAAAGTTCCTGTTTTTATAAAATACGCTGCAACAGCAGCAATTTTATTAACATTAGGTTTTTCTGCAGTTAATGGTTATCAACAAAATCAACAGAAAAAAATACTTGCTAAGCAAGAAAAAGCTATTCAAAAAAAGATACAATCCGCAACATTTGTTATTTCTAATCCTTTACCAACTATCAATTTAAATGTTGCTAAAGAAAAAGAAGTTTCTAAACCTTTTCATATTATTGCTGGCGCTTTTCAATATACAGAAAATGCAGAAAAAAAAGTAAAACAATTAAGAGCTAAAGGTTTTAACGCTAAAATAATTGGCGTTAATAAATGGGGTCTTACACAGGTTTCTTTTAATAGTTATACTAATAGAACTGAAGCTACTAATAATCTTTATACAATTCAAGATACTATTTCTAAAGATGCTTGGTTATTAATAGAGAAGTAATCTAACTCTTTTTTCTTTCTTTTTTTAACATCACTTTTGTTTAAGTGATTGCTATATTTGCATAAAATATTTTTTTTATGGAAGCAAAAACAGCAAAAGAATCTTTAACTGTTCTTACTGATCTAGTATTACCTGGTGAAACAAACTACTTAGACAACCTTTTTGGCGGTGAATTATTAGCAAGAATGGACAGAGCTTGTAGTATTGCTGCGAGAAGACACTCTAGAAGAATTGTAGTTACTGCATCTGTAAATCATGTTGCTTTTAGCAAACCAATTCCTGTAGGAAGTGTTGTAACCTTAGAAGCAAAAGTTTCTAGAGCTTTTAAATCTTCTATGGAAACTTATGTTGATGTTTGGATAGAAGATCGAAAATCTGGTATTAAAACAAAAGTAAATGAAGGTATTTATACTTTTGTTGCGGTTGATAAAATTGGTAAACCTGTTGAAATACCACAAATTATTCCTGAAACGGATTTAGAAAAAGAACGTTTTGAAGCTGCTTTGAGACGCAAACAGTTAAGTTTAGTTTTAGCTGGAAAATTAGACCCTCACAGTGCAACTGCCTTAAAAGCTATATTTAATTAACGTGAGTTCGACTTAAGCAATAGCATTATTAGGTAACATCTTCGGGATTTTTATAGAAGGTTTTTTAGGTAAAAAAGAATATGCAATTAGCCCAGAGATCATATTTGTTATGAAATTATCAAAAGATCTATGT
>NZ_JBDVJE010000088.1:0-5087 GCF_039939415.1 Polaribacter sp. | reverse complement strand
TTTTGGGGATGTACCATTAATTTAATTTCAAAAAGTGAAGCAAAAGCATTTGGAGAAAGTATATAAAAATAAATTTGACAACGAATGTTTAGTATATTTTATTGAACTTTCTGAAGGAACACATATCGTAAAATAATCAACTACAAGAAAAAAAAATGAGTAATACAAATTTACAAAACTATTCGCATAAGCGATTTAATATTCTTACAGGAGAATGGGTTTTAGTATCACCACACAGAGCAAAAAGTGAAACTGGTATTTGTAAAGTAATTTGCTTTAGTCCAGATCATTCAAAAAGTTTGGCAGATATGTCTGCTTCAGAAATTCAAAAAGTAATTTTTGCATGGTAAAAAGAATTTACAGAATTGTCTGAAAATCCTAAAATCAATTATGTTCAAATTTTTGAAAACAAAGGAGCTGTTATGGGATGTAGTAATCCTCATCCACATGGACAAATTTGGAATCAATCTTCATTACCAAACGAAGTTTAGAAAAAGAATACACAATAATAATAATAATAATAATAGTTTATTAGGAGATTATTTAGCACAAAAACTAGAAAAGAAAGAACGCATTATTTTTGAAAATGATGGTTTTGTTGTTTTAGTTACTTTCTAGGCAATTTGGCTATTTGAAGCAATGATTGTTCCTAAAAAACATCAAGCTAATATTTTAGAAATGAATGAAGAAGAAGCTTTACAATATGGAGAAGCAATTGCTGTTCTAACAAAAGCGTACGATAAGATTGTTAATACTTCTTTCCCATATTCTAGTGGAATTCATCAAGTTCCAACAGATGGAAATGAAAATAAATACTGGCATTGGCACATGAGTTTTTATCCACCTTTATTAAGAAGTGCTTCTGTAAAGAAATTTACGGTAGGTTATGAAATGTTTGGAACTCCACAAAGAGACATTACTGTAGAACAAGCTGTAAAAATGATAAAAGATTGTTTGTAGAAATCATAAAATTCTAGTAAACAAAAAAGCTTCTCGTTATGAGAAGCTTTTTTGTTGTACATGCGGCGGAGAGACTCCTGCTACAGGATCCCAATTTAATTCAATATTATCAGGGCATACACTTGCTATACTTAAATTACTTGGCACTTCTACAATGGTATGTGATATCACTTTCACTGATAGAACTTCCAGCTACTGGATTACCAACTTAAAACATAACCTAAAAAACAGCTTCATAAAAATTAAGTGTACCAACTATTTTTCTAATACTTGTGTATAGTGCTTTTAGAATACAAATTGCTTTTACTTTAAAATAGGATTAGATTTTAAACCTTTACCTATTATTACAAAAAACAATATTGTATTTATTCCAATAATAGCAAATAGGTTTAACCAAAAATTGGTTTCAATTCTATTCTTATAATGAAATTCTGGTAGTTCATGATAGTTTTTTTGGGTAAATTTTTGATTTTTAAATAACATAGGCACCAAATAGTTTCTCCATGTAGTAGAAAACTCGAAAACTTGAATTTTATAATCATTATAATGTTTTTCTGATGTTCCAGCTATATTATTCAAGGTCTGTTGCATTAAAATTGCTGGCGACATATATCTGAACGTACTTATTAAGTTTTGTTGTTTTTTTAATTGCGATTCATATTCCGCAAGAATCGGTTTTGTTTTTTCCTCCATCATTTTTTCTGATGCAAAATAATTATGCCAAAAGCCAAATTTTTGATCGCTATTATCTTGAGACAACTCAGGATGATTTCTCATATAATCATCCATAATTTCGTTTTGCTTCTCCTCGTTTTCTTTTTTAATTGAACGAATTTCGTTAATCATATTTAAACGTGATGGTATAGGGTATAAAGAGTTTCCTATTTGATTAATAGTCGCAGGTAACACCAATACTATCAATAACCACACACCTATTAAAGCCAAGGCATTTTTAGACGAATTGTTGATTTTAATATTCACAATAGCCGCTACAACAAACCAAAATAGGTTATACCCAGCAATTATTAAAAACAATTGTAATACTTGATTAATTTGGGTGAAAGCATTTGCTGTAAAAGTGATTAAGGTAATTAATAGAATACCAAAAACAACCAATGTAAACACCATATACCTGATAATCATTTTTTGCAAAAGCCAGCTTACAATAGAGATAGGCTGAGCTCCGATTATTCGTAAAGTACCCAATTCTTTTTCTTTTGATAAAATATTAAAGGTGAAAGCAATAATCAATAATGGTAAAATATAGATAATTACAAATGCTAAATCAAAATTCCCAAATAATAATTGCACAGGACTTACCATTTCAGAATAATCTAAGGCAAAATTGTTTCCGTAAATTTTTGGACTTTTAAAGTGCGTATACATGTCACTTTGTCCTGTAGCCAAAAACGAAAGGGTTTCAGGCTGCATAATAGCTAAACGAGGATGACGATACCCAATATTCATAGGTTCTGATGGTAATCTCCTGTACGATATATTTGTTTGTTCTCCCGCTTCAATTTTTTTAAGTGTAGCAAGCATTTCACTATCTTCTTTATGTAATTTCTCTTGTACTACAGAAATATCATAAAGTCTTTTCTCTACATTTTTATTCCCATTATAAATGGCAAATGCAAACAACAAAAGAATACTAACACTTAATATTATCAGCCAATTGCTTCGTCTCAATAATTTTATTTCGTATGATAGATTGTAACTAAACATAATTTATATTTTTTTTGAAGTAATAATTAAAACTGCTAAGGGTAGTATGAGCCACAAAGCCAAAAACAACAGGTTTTTCGTGTTTTCCCTTAAGACTTGAAACAGCGTTGGTGGCGTAAAATTAAACTTCGGTAAATTTTTAAATTTTTCAGCACTCATTTTATAACCACGTTGTCCAACCTTTGCATTATCTTTTATATCGTAATTTAAAAATTGTTGTTTTTCAATACGATATGTTTCGGCTGCTTGGGTAAATTTTCTGTGTAAATTATCACTTGTATGAGCGATATCCATCGATAAAAATCGTACTGAAATAAATGGAGAAACAAAAGCAATATTTTGATAGGTTTCATTTTGATTTACAGCTATATCACTTAAAATAGTATAATGCTTTTCATAAATTTCAGCTTCATGCTCCTCCCCTTTTTGCATTCTGTAACCAACATAGTTAAATGGCAATTGACTTAAACTATCCACACCATATTCTTTAAGAGTTTCTTGCTCCAGTTTTTTGGCAGCTTCATTCCACGGATTATGTCCATCTAATCCACTTTTTTTATCCTCGACAATACGTGCATTAAATTCTGTTTTAGACGGATAAGGGTGGTTACTATTCGCAATATTTGTTGCTACTTTTGGAGCTATAAAACTAAATACAATCCAAAACACCAAACTACTAACTAAGGACATCCCTGAAGATTTACTCCACATAGAAACTAAAACTGTAATCGTAGTAATGATTAAATAGTAAAATGAATATGACACAAACAAAGTAAACAAACTCCCCCAACTGAAAAACGATAAGTTTTCTAAACTAGACAATACAACCCCAACACTAAAAAAGATAATAACTGCTAAAATGAACACAGGAATAAAGGTAGCCAACCATTTACCTAAAGCCAATTTCACAGGATTTACACCCTGACTTTTTAGTAAGGTAAATGTTTTATGTTCCACCTCTTTGGTATATGAATTATAACCAATTAGAATGATGATTAATGGAACCAAATAAATTAAAACAAAATTGATAGACAAGGTTCCAAAACGTGCTAAACTAGATTGATCACTTGCTTCACTAAATGAAGCCTCGTTTCTGTTATGAGCTTCTAAAAAAATGGTATTACCCGTATACATAGTAACTCCAGAATCAAAAAGAGATAAAGCAAATTTGGGTTTAAAAGCGTAGGTACCATAATGTGCTGCAGAATGTGGATTTTTCTCGCCTTGTGTTTCCCAAATGTTACGCTCTTTATTAACAGATTCTAGATACTGTTGATTGCTTTTTTTATACTGATTAACACCTGTTATGGTAGCAATCATTAATAGAATTAACGAAATAATCAACGCTATTTTAAAACGACCATCTCTAATTAATTCTTTCAGTTCTTTAAAAATTATGTTTTTCATGTTAACTTATATTTTTAAAGTTCATGATATCCAAATAAATGGTTTCTAACTCCTTTAAAGAAAGATCTGATGTGTTAGAGTAATTTTGCAAAACACCAGAGCGCATAATTCCAATATGAGTACTTACTTCTTTAGCTCTAAATAAATCATGAGTTGCCATTAAAATAGCTACACCTTTATTTTTCATTTTTGTAAGTAACGCTATAAATTCGTTACTCGATTTTGGATCTAAACCAGAGGTAGGCTCATCTAACAATAAAACTTTAGATTCTTTTGAAATAGCAAGCGCAATACCTACTTTTTGTCGCATTCCTTTTGAAAATGTTCCCACCCATTTATCATGTGCTACTTCCTGTAATCCTGCTTCGTTTAAATAGCATTTTAATTCATTTTTACTGAATTTTTTACCTGATAATTTCGTGAAATAATCTAAATTTTCAACAGCACTTAAAGTAGGGTACAACATTAAGTTTTCTGGAATATAAGTTATAAACTCTTTAGTTTTAATAGGGTTTTTAACCACATCCAAACCGTTAATTTCTGCTGTCCCAGAGGTAGGTTCTAGAAAGTTCAATAACATATTGATGGTAGTAGATTTTCCGGCACCATTTGCTCCTAATAGACATAAAATTTCACCAGCATTTACGTTAAAAGACAAGTTATTTACAGCTGTAAAATCACCATAGGTTTTTGTGATGTTTTTTGTAGTTATCATAATATAAGATAGATGTAAATAAATTAATAATAGATGCTTAGCCATAAAAAGCCAAACGTAGCTAGTTGTCAAAAATTAAAAAACTCTTGACAACGTTAATAAAGTAATAAATAAATTGATATAAAACCTATGTTATAGGTGGAGGTCTGCAAAAAAGATTACTACTGGTTTTATTTTGAATAACCAAACAGAAATACCCATAGATTTTTGGGCATTCATAATGGTGTTGAATAACCTGTTCAAAAGAGTATGACTCTTTGATTATACAAGGAACTTTATT
>NZ_JBDVJE010000087.1:0-2463 GCF_039939415.1 Polaribacter sp. | reverse complement strand
AAATTTATTGTGGTTATTACAATGGAGGTTTAGGTGCTTATGAAGATTGGGCAGTTTCTTTTACTTTAGAAAAAGGGTACATGGCTACTTTTGCACAAGATGTTAATGGTTTAGGATTTAGTAAAATATATATTGCACAAGATGATGATTTAGAAATCAATTTACCATCAGATTTACAGAAAACAATTTCTTTTATTCGTGTAAGTCCTTGGTATCCTGTAGCAAAAAAAGGAAGTTTAGGTGGAGATATTAAATGGAGTTCTGCTGATAATTATAATACGACTTGGCATTATAGTTGGGGTTTAGATGAACAAAAATCAGAAGGTGTACAATTTGTACCTATGTCTTGGAGTGGAGGTGATGCAAGAACATCACTAGAAAAAATGGAAGAAGTTGGAAAAAATATGTCATTCAATCATCTTCTAGCTTTTAACGAACCCGATAATGTAGACCAATCTAATATGACAGTAGCAGAGGCTTTAGAAGCATATCCTAAGTTATTAGCTTCTGGTTTAAGACTAGGTGCTCCTGGTGTTGAGAATGTACAATACAGTACGTCATCAGATTCGTTTCATGATGATGGTTGGATTAAACAATTTATGGATTCATGTGTAGCGCGTGGTTATCGTGTAGATTTTATTCCTGCACATGATTATGTTCGTCGTTCTAAATCTACCTTCTTAGAACGTTTTAAAGCCTTACATGACAGATATGATCTTCCAATATGGGTAACAGAATACAATTATGGGAATCCAAATTTTGGATCTGCTGCTCTTACTGTAGAACAGGGTTATAATAATATTAAAGGCTTAACAGAAACTCTTGAGTCTGCCTATTTTGTAGAACGTTATAATTGGTATTATTTCTTTGGATCAAGCACAGGTATAGGTGGAATTACTGATGGTGAACTAAATATTACAGGACAATTTTATCGTGATTTAGAATCACAAAATCCATCATATATTCAAGAAGTATATGAGCAAGGTGTACTTGGGGTAAATAATTTTGATGAAAACCAAATAGGAATAAATATTTATCCTAATCCAGTGACAACTAAAACACTTCAAATTAGTTACTTAAATTCTTTAACAATAAACCATGCTGTAGTTAAAATATATAATGCATTAGGACAAGAAGTTATAATAAAATCTGGATCTCCAAAACAAATTGATGTTTCAAGTTTAAGTAACGGAATTTATATAGTTCAAGTAAAATATGATAATGTAAATGTGACAAAAAAAATTATGATTAATCAATAACAAGAACTATGAAAAAAATAAGCATATTATTACTTATATTCTTTTCTACGTTTTATGTTTTTTCACAAACCAACGATTGTGGTACAATTATAAACAAAACATTTGATGGTACAGGAGCATTGCCTACAGATTGGGTTGAGTATAATACTTCAGGGCGTATTACATTAGATTCAGATAGGTTAAAGTTTAATCATAATGCAACACAACCTTCTGCATACACCACTTTTACACCTACTTTAGAAAATTCTTTTTTTTCTTTTGATGTATCAGCTACACGTGCAGCGTTAAATTGTCAAATACATTTAATTTCTTCTGCAGGGAAACATTTATCAAGTATAGGTTTAGGTCTTGGAAATGCAAAAATAAAATTTGCTACAAGTATGAATGAAGAAATTCCAAGTGATTTTACAGAAGGAAATCCTTCTGTGAGTTTTCCTGCAAACACAAGTTTTAAAATTTCAACACAAATAGATTTTACAACTAAAACAGTTAGTTTTTATATTGATGGAAATCTTGTTAAGAAAGATGTTCCTTTTTTAGAAGAAGCAAAAGACATCGCAAAAATAGATATTCAGTCAATTTACATGTATAGCGATAATGGGCAAGTTTATTTTGATAATATGACTCTATTAAACGGAGAAGAAAACCGTTTACAATTAACAGATAATATTACAAACTTAGAAAGTTTATTAGCAGAAGCATCCATTGGAGATAAATTCCATCAATATCCACAATTTGCGGTAGATATGTTTCAAACTGCAATTAATACTGCTAAAGATGTTCTTAATGATTGTGAAGCAGCTTCAGAATTAATAAACAGTACAATTATAGAATTAAAAACAGCACAAGAAACCTTTGAAGCTTCAAAAGTTAATAACCCTGTTCTTAAAATTTATAACCAAATTAATTTAACAGGACAAGAACATGAAATTTACCCTGGTTATTACAATGGTACTTTAGGTACTTATGATGATTGGGCAGTTTCATTTACATTAGAAAAAGGTTATATGGTAACTTTTGCAGAAAATGTTAATGGTACAGGTGCAAGTAAAATATATGTAGCTGCAGAAAAGGATTTAAAAATTAATTTACCAGAAAATTTACAAAAAATAGTTTCTTTTATTCGTCTTGGGCCTTGGTTTGATGTTCATAAAAAAGGAATGGCAGGTAAAGGTACAGATGTTATACAAGAATATGATAATTC
>NZ_JBDVJE010000086.1:0-7278 GCF_039939415.1 Polaribacter sp. | reverse complement strand
CCTAGAATACAGTTTAGATTAACTTATAATTTTTAATACATAGAAAAATGAAAAATACATTACAAAAATTATCCATAATTGTAGTAATCTCCTTCACCTTTTTGGTAGGATGCACTGAGTTTTTTGATAAAATAGACAACTTTAACGTTGGTGTTAGTAACACAATTTTTGAACAATCCGCAGTAATTGAATTACAAGATTATTTTGGAGACCAACAAAATCTTGTAAATACTGATTTAAAAGTAGAATTTAGTGGTGCAGATGCAGATAAATTAGTAAATGAAGCTGGTGAATTTGCACTTACAGAAACAGATGGTTTTATTCAATTAAACGTAAACCCTAACAAAAGTACAGGTGTAAAAGAACTAAATTTTGATGTAACTATAAGTGGTGGAGACTATATAACAACAACATACCCTGTAACTTTAACCGATACGGTTTCTCACATTAAATTATCTTTAGTAAACGATAGTAAAATATACAAAGGTACAAATACAGCTAGTGAAACGGTTAGTTTAACCAATAATACAACTACAATAGCAACCACTACAAAAACGTCTTTAACAAATTCTTTAACCACAAGTTCTGTTACCGTTAAAACAGGTACACAATTCAAAGATGCTTCAGATAATGTATTAACAGGTAGCAACGTAAATATAGAAGTTATCAATACAGATCCTTTAAGTCAAGTATTACCACCTACTAGTACTTTAACTTTTAAAGATAATAATGGTTTAGAAATTACAGGAAAAGAGGCAACTTTTATAACTGGTAATACAAACATTAAAATGGATGTAAATGGCACCACTGTAAAAAAGTTTAACAATGCTATTGATGTTGCTATAGAAATACCTTCGGATGCAACAAACCCAGAAACAAATAATACAATACAGCTTGGAGATACATTTGCCATTTACACCAATGAAGAAGAATCTATAGACTGGACCTACCACGGGTTAGGAACTGTAACAGCAGGTAATACTGCAGATACATTTAACATTAGTTTCGAAACCACACATTTATCTAATTATACAGTTGTAAATTTTAAAGACACAAACTGTAGCAACAATACCTATAATATTACAGCTAATAACTTACCAGACAACTATTCTGCAACGTTCGAAATAATACTACGTACAGTGTATGAAGGAACTTTCAATTTTATTCCTGGTGATCGTTATTATTATGCATTTGAAATCAAAATTGTAAATGGTAAAGTAGTATCTGTAGATACACCTAGGCAAACTTTTCCTAGTAATTATATCAAAGGATCAAAAGAATATGATGAAGAGGTAAATAGATACATAAATATCCGGGGAGGTTCTGAAGAAGATTATACAACAACTATTTTTGATACTGGCTATATTGATGATATCAAAAGTCTTCTTGCATCTGGAAATGATGTGAATATTGTAACTAAGACTGGTTCAATTTGGGGTAAAAGCACTACTGAATCACAGCTTTATTTAACTTCTAAAGGCGTAATCTACCGAACAAATTTATCAAGCATTGCAACTTTTACAAATTGTGAGTTAAGTATAAACTTAACACAAGATGGTACAGATTATTTTAATATTGGTAATTTAAAAAACATTGCAATAGATGTTGCTGCCAATTGTAACAACAAAACTTTTGTACCAGATGGTTTTCCTTTTTATGTAGAAAGAGAAAACGGTGCTTTTAGTTATGAAGGTACTATTAAACAAGGTAAAATGACTTTAAAAGGCTTTGAACTTGGTAAAGAATACAATTTTAAAACGGTTTATAAAGGACAAAGCTATTTTCATAAATGGACTTTTGATAGTGAAACCTTTACAGACAAAAATTTTGAAGTACCTCAATCTGCTTGTGATGCTTTAGGTATTTAAAAAATTAATTATTTATCATGAAAGCATGCCCCCAATGCAAATCTGTATCTAGATACAAAAGCATATGTTTGCGATAGATGTAATTTTCAATACACTTGGATTTCTTGGATTGACCAATCTTTAAGAATTTAAATAAAAGACTCCTATCTTTATGAAGAGGGTTGAAAAAGTAGTACTTTTTCAACCCTCTTCTTCTTTGTTGAATTTTTACTTCCAAGATATATCATAGAAAGAACTATTATTAACTAAACCAAGCTTATTAACGTTAAACGAATAAATACAAAAGAGTTTTAAAATACAGAAAAAAGACTAATAAATATTGAACTCTACTCATTTTTATTATCAATTAAGTCTAAATACAACTTTTTTGTACCCTACATAACAATTAGCTTCTTTATTAAGTAAAGAAGCTATCAGAAAACATTTTGTAACGCTTTTGTAACGCTCTTTTTAGTATTAATTATTGTTTTTACAGTTTATTTACGTCTATTATAATCAATTAAAAACTACATGAAAATTAAGTTATTACTAGTGGCAATTGTATTTTGCTACAGCACACAAAATTTCGCACAACAAACAAAAAAAAATTACATTAATAATGATGAGACTGTAAAAACTAAAAAAAACGGACTAAACATCTCTTTCGGAACCTCAGGATTTGGTGTTGGATATGCTAGAAAATTAAACACAAAATTAAATGCAATTGTTGCCTACCACAGTCTTACAATAGAAGACAAAGAGGTAGATGTCTCTGAATTTTTAGACAACGATGATGTCAATTTTCTTGGCGGTGTAAATAGCACTATTATAGATGCAGGTATCGAATATGTACCTTTTAAAAAATCTTCATTTAAACTCGCTTTTGGTATTGGTTTTTTAAACAATGTAGCTATTAATGGATTAATTACTTACAAAGAAGGAGTTGAATACGGAGATGTTATTGTAGCAGCTCAAGATGTTGGTAAAGTAATCATTAACTCTAAATGGTCTGGTACTGCTCCTTTTATTGGCTTTGGTTTTGGTAGAGCAATTCCTAAAAACAGAGTTGGTTTTGGAGTAGATATTGGTACTTATTTTGCCAAATCACCTACAGTAAATTTAGAAGCAGACAAATTATTAGCACCTACACAAGATGAGCAATCAGATTTACAAGATGCTTTTGAATCTTTAACAATGATACCTAGAATACAGTTTAGATTAACTTATAATTTTTAATACATAGAAAAATGAAAAATACATTACAAAAATTATCCATAATTGTAGTAATCTCCTTCACCTTTTTGGTAGGATGTACTGATTTTTTTGATAAAATAGATGACTTTAATGTTGGTGTTACCAACGCAATTTTTGAGCAAACTGCAGTAATTGAATTACAAGATTATTTTGGCAATCAGCAAGCTATTGTTGATACCGATTTCACTGTAGTCTTTGGAGGCGCAGATGCAGATAAATTGGTAAATGAAGCTGGTGAATTTGCGCTTTATGAAACGGATGGTTTTATTCAATTAAACGTAAACCCTAATAAAAGTACAGGCGTAAAAGAACTAAATTTTGATGTAACTATAAGTGGTGGAGACTATATAACAACAACATATCCTGTTACTATAAAAGACACTACATCTTTTATAACTTTACAATTAGCAAATCAAAATAAAATAAGATTTAGCGGTATAGACAATATAAGTAAAACCGCTACTTTAACAGACAATGCTTTAGCAACAGAAATAGATTTAGCAACTACAAAAACCAACTCTATAAGAAAAAATACCATTACTATAAAAACAGGTACAAAGTTTAAAGATAAGTTAGGAAACACATTAACAGGTGATGAAGTAAATATCTACCTAAAAAGCACAGATGCTACAGGTATAAATCAGTACTTATCAGAATATACATTTAAAGATGAAAATGGAGCTCCTATTGATAAAGAAGCAAAGTTTTACACGGGGACTGCAGAAATAACTATGGATGTTAATGGTGTAGATGTAAAAGAATTTACCAACCCTATTGAAGTAACTATAGAAATGACAGCTAATGCGAACAACCCTTTTACTGGCAAAGTTGTAAAACTTGGTGATACTTTACCTATATACACAAATGAAGAAGATTCGGAAGAATGGACGTATCATGGTTTAGGAACATTGGTAGCAGGAGAAACTACAGAAACTTTTAATATCAATTTTGAAACTACACATTTATCTAGCTACTCAGTAATAGATTTTATAGATTATCAATGTGAAGACCTCCTAGATTTTGATTATGAAATTACAGCAGAAAACCTACCATCAGACTTTGCAGGAGTAGTTAAAGTAGTTGCAGAGTATTTACCGCTATCAAATAATAATGACCCTACACCAAGAATATGTACTTTTTTTGAAGTAGATATAAAAGATGGTAACATAAATTCTATAATAAATTATATTGGTAGATCAGAATCAATCATGTTTAAATCCTTTAATAACAGTTGGAATAGAATTTGTATTGATGCATTAAAACAGACTATAAACTCTGGAGATCCAAAAGGAATTTATACCCTTAATTCTGAAACGGAGTATGAATATGAAATTTATTTTACATTAAATGGAGAAAGGTTAAGTAATGATATTACTAAAATTTCTTCTTTTGTAGATTGTCATTTAGGAATTAACTTAACTAAAGGTTCAAGTTTACCAGACCAAAAAACTATTGCGGTTGGTGTTGCAGGTAATTGTGGCGAAAAAAACTTTATTCCAGATGGTTTTCCTATTTATGTAGAAAGATCTAATGGTATCTTTAGTTATGAAGGAGTTTTTAACAAAGGATTTGTATTCTTACAAGGTTTTGAACTTGGTAAAGAATATAATTTTAAAACATTTTACAAAGGAAAAAATTATTTCTATAAATGGACTTTTAATAGCACTACCTTTTTTGATTTTGAGTTTGAGCTACCAGAAGAAGCTTGCGACTTAATTCAATAATCATTACAGTAGAACATTGCTACCAAAAGTAACAACAAAACTTTTAAAGTACCTCAATCTGCTTGTGATGCTTTAGGTATTTAAAAAATTAATTATTTATCATGAAAGCATGCCCCCAATGCAAATCTGTATCTAGATACAGAATAAAAAGAAGGTCAATTCAAAAAATTATTCCAGGTACAAAAGCATATGTTTGCGATAGATGTAATTTTCAATACACTTGGATTCCTTGGGTTGACCAATCTTTAAGAATTTAAAAAAAATATCTTTTAAAAGGTACTAAAAAGTTATTATTTTTTAGTGCCTTTTTTTATTAAATATTTATTAAAAAAAGTTGCTTATTTTTTAAATAGCTATTTAGCTCAGAACTAGTAACAACTTTAATAAAAAGGAGCAAAAGAATAAAAATACATTATCTTCGTTTTTTTTTTAGATGAAGATTAAATTAATTATTTTATTTTTACTTTACAATTGTTTTTCCTCCTATGGGCAATACAAACAAATGTTGCATAAACCCTATAAAAATAAAATTAATGCAATAGACACATTATATAGAAACACTATTAATAAAACACGTAAAGACTCTTTATACATATTAAACTATACTTCTACAATAAAAAAGTGGGCATTATCTAATAGTGATAAAGAACTTGCCTTAGAAGCAGATTTATTAAAGGCATATACAAATTGGTTTATTTATGGCTCCAAAAAACCGCAATTAATAAATCAGCTAAAAGAAATAGCAGAAAAAGGACATAAAAATAAGATTTATCATATAGAACAACGTGCAATTAAAGTAATTATTACTCATTTCTGGAAAATTAAAAATTTTGAAAAATCTTTTGAATGGATTTTAAAATCTGCAAAAATTTTAGAAAAATTACAACCACAAGAGTTTCCTAATATGGCAGAGCATTTAAACTATATTGGTCGTTGCTATTACCACTTTCAAGATTACAAAAATGCTATTATATATTATACCAAAGCAGCCAAACTAAATAGAACGTTTTTTAATGCAAAAGCAGTTATAGAAGCACAAAGTACTATTGGCCTCTGTTATCAAAAATTAGGCAAATTAAATATAGCAGAAAGCTATTTTTTAAAAGTAATTAAAGATACTACTAAATATAAAAATAAAATTTGGCATGAAATTACTTCTGGAAACTTAGGATACAATTATTATTTACAAAAAAAATATAAAGAAGCAATTCCTTTATTAAAAAAAGACATCAAATCTGCTATTGCTATAAACGATCCTGGACTAGCTGCAGGGTCTGCTATTCCGTTAGCAAATATTTATTTAAAACAAGAAAGATTAACTGAAGCAAAAATAAAAATAAAAGAAGCAAGAAAATACATTAAACAATCTCAACAAACAGACCGTTTAAGATTATTATACCCTATAATAAGTAAATGGTATGCAGCTAACATGGAGGCTAAACTAAGTGCATCTTACTTAGATTCAAGCATCTCCGCTATAAATACTTACAATAAAAAATATAGTAGCTTAAAATTATTAAGAGCAAACCAAAAAGCTGAAGCTAAAGAAAAAGAATTAGAAATTGCAGAATTACAATCAAAAAACAAACTAAAATTAACAATACGCAATTTTATTATTTTATTAATCACTTTTCTCTTAATAATTAGTATTCTTATTTATAAAAATAGAAACAAATATCTTTTAAAAGAAAAACAAGTTAAAGACTTAGAACTAATAAACACACAAAAAGCATTAGAAAATGCAAAACACAAATTAAACAATCTAACCTTAAAAGTACGTAGAGATAGCAACCTTTTAATAGAACTACAAAAAGAAAAAAACTATAAAAATGATATAGATCTTATAAATGAACTAAAAAATAAAAATATTTTAACTCTAAATGACTGGAAACAATTTCAAAACCTATTCAAAAAGGTACACCCTAATTTTATTACTAGTATCACAACTGAATACAACAATTTAAGTCAAGCAGAAATACGTTGTTTATGCCTAGAAAAACTAGAATTAACAAATAATGAAATGGGGTTAATTTTAGGAATCTCTAAAAATACTATTCGAGTAACAAAACATCGTATTAGAAAAAAATTAGGAATTATAAATCAAGAAGAATTAGAAAAAATTGTTAAAGCAACTTACAGCTAAATAATAGTATCATTATTAAGTTTATATAATATTTGAAAGTTACTTTCCTTTTTACTCAAATAATAGATGGGAAGTATGCAAAAAAGGTTATCCTCAGAAAATTAGATTTTTATCATTTTCAAACATAAAATCTATTTATAACGTGAGTTCGACTTAAGCAATAGCATTATTAACGTGAGTTCGACTTAAGCAATAGCATTATTAGGTAACATATTCGGGATTTTTATAGAAGGTTTTTTAGGTAAAAAAGAATATGCAATTAGCCCAGAGATCATATTTGTTATGAAATTATCAAAAGATCTATGTCTAG
>NZ_JBDVJE010000085.1:0-7782 GCF_039939415.1 Polaribacter sp. | reverse complement strand
AGTGATCTTAGCTTGTCTAGTTTCCGTATTCACCCAAACAGAAGCATGTTCAAATTCGCGTGTAAACTCCCAATCTGTAGCGGATGTTCTTTGATATGCACTTTTAGGAGCACCTAATGGTTTTTGCAATTGGGGATATTCCATTAAAGAACCATGTGCCAATTGCCAACCCCAACCATATTGAAAATAAGAATAGGGTTGCGCACCAATTAAGTAACAAGCCAGATAATACTCTAATTTTTCTTTAGAGAGTTTTGCATAACGTTCATTTCTAAGTTTTCCTTTATAATATGTCGGATTTGTATGCGCTACAGGATCATATTCTACACCAATTCTAAAGATTGACATTTTTCCGGCTTTAGAAATTTTAAGCATGTCCTGCCAATCATTCAGTAGTTTTTCTTTGCTTAGCATCTTTTCTCCATAATGTTCAAACATATTGGCATCTATAGATGGAAAAACATGTCTTGCTAATCTAGCATTTGCATTGTTCCCAAGTACTATTTTATCAGGACCTAATTTTTCTTTTAAAGCTTTCATCATCGTTCCCATTGCTTTTTGAACGTCTTGCGCTTTATCTTGGCGTAACCAAGCAAAACCATGCATTTGATCTATAAAAGCACCATCTGCACCAGAAAACTGAACAGCTTCAGCAACCGTATTCACCCACCATTTGCGAAAATCTGGATTTAAAACATCAAAATAAAAAACATTTTTTCGTTCTTCTAATGCTTTAGTTTCAGGATTTTCTATCAAAAAGGCCTTTAGTTCAGGATAATTATTAATATTTTCTTGTGTGAAATTCTTGTTGTAAGAAGTGAAAGGCCAAGCATAAGCTGAATTAAAATAAAAAAGCACTTTCATATCTGGTTTTGCCTTCTTAAAAGCTTCTACTTCATGTTTTGCTCCTAATTCTGCAGCTCCTAAATTACCTTGTCCATGCGATTTTTCAATACAAATAAAGTCTGTTCTTTCTGCAATAAATGCTACTTCTTCTGGATGTAAAACTCGTTTTGGGTCCCCAAACATATAATACATTGGTGTTGTTTCCCAACTAAATTTCGGATAAAATGATTTTGTTTCAAAAGTACTTCCATCACTTATTTTATATGGAATTTTAGCCGTTACACATGAGCAAAACAATAAAACAATTGATAATACGCTAATATTAGAAAGATTAAATTTCATAAAAAAAGTATTGTTAATTTTTTGATTTCTTTTTATTCTTTTTATTCTTCTTGTTTTTTTTGTTTTTCTTTTTTTCGCTTTTCCACAATACAATTTTATCAACATCATTTTTAGAAAACTCTCCTTTTGTACTTCTACCTGTTATTATATCTAATTCCAATTGTTTTAGCAATTTTTCTACGATTTTTGGACATTTTGTATATAAATTATTAGATTCAGAAGGGTCTTTTTGGATATCATATAATTGAGCAATAGGCATATCTCTAGATTCATTTTCTCTTGGTGAAGACCATCCTCCAGAACCTTTAGCTAATAATAATTTCCATTTCCCTAATCGATACCCAAAATGTCCAGAAATTGAATGGTGTATTACACCAGCTCTAGTGCTTTTTATTTTTTTTCCTTTTAAAGCTGATAAAAAACTGACACTATCTTCTCCACTTTCACTAGGTAGATCTTTATTGGTAATATCAGAAAAAGTAGCAATAACATCTGTTAAACAAATTAGTGCATTATTTTTTGAGTTAGGTTTTACCATATTAGGCCATTTTACAATAAAAGGAACACGATGTCCTCCATCCCATAAATCTGATTTTGAGCCTCTATATCCCGCACTTACAATATGCCCTTGTTTTGCAAGTTCTTTAATGTCTGCAGCTTTAGAGGTACCATTATCACTACTAAAAATCACTAAAGTGTTTTCTGATAATCCATTATCTTTAAGAGCTTTTGTTATAGCACCTACTGTTGCGTCTGTTTGCATTACAAAATCTGCATAGGCTCCAAGTCCACTTTTACCTTGCCATTCTTTTGAAGGTAATATTGGTGTGTGTGGTGAACCTAAAGGAACATATAAGAAAAATGGTTTTCCGTCTTTATTTTTTGCTTGCTTCTCAATGTATTCAACAGATTTGGTTGTTAAACGAGGCAACATATTAATTTCATCTTCATGAAGAACAACTTCATCATTTTCAATGACAGCTTTCATATCTCTAGCATGATGAAAACCATGATAATAATCAAATCCTCTATTAATTGGCCCATCAGGAATGATAGCGCCAACAGGAGGTAACTGTTTCTTTGCAATTTTAGCAATTGGTGTTTTAGTATTCGGATCTAAATATTGAAAATTAAGATGCCATTTTCCAATTAAAGCGGTATGATAACCTTGGTCACCAAGGAAATCTCCAACTGTTGGGCGATTTTCTTTAATTAAATTTGGAGCAAAACCTTGAACTACTCCACTTTGTAGTTTTGTACGCCAACTATAACGTCCTGTCATAATACCATAACGTGTAGGTGTACAAACAGATGCGCCAGAGTGAGCATCTGTAAAAGTCATCCCTTCTTGGGTTAATTGATCTATATGTGGAGTTTTAATTTTACTTGTTTCTGGAGCTAAACTTTGTACATCTCCATAGCCTAAATCATCACATAATATAAAAACGATATTTGGTCTTTCCGAATTCGTTTGTGCATTTGAACACCAAACAGCAGAAATTAACATTATAAATACTAATTTGATATTTAAAAACTTCAATCCATTCATAATTACTTAAATTTATGTTTTACTAGTTTAAATAGTTATACTAACCAACAACTTTTAATATTTGAAAAATCCATACAAGCATCTATTTTTACGAAATGATTGACTTAAAAAAATAATGGTTATAGAGCAAAATTAAATCTATAATTAAAACTATAGTATCTCTATTCTTTTTTTTAATTGCTTTAATCAATTATTTTGAATGAGAAACAAAATAATCAATAGTAGTTTTAATAATAGATGCTCTGGTTGGAATAATATCTGCGCCCACTTTTCGCCAATTATGTCCTGCATTTTTAATTATTAATGTTGTTACAGACGCATCAACAATTTTTGCTTTTTCGTCCATATAATAAGCATGTTTTACTGGTATTGTTGTGTCTTTATCACCTTGTATCATTAATAGAGGAGGGCTGTTTTTTTGTAAATAATTAATAGGACTCACTTCTTTATACAGCAATAACTTATCTTTAGGTTTGGTATTTGGATTTACAATTCTTGGACCAAATCTATCTTTAAAGTTTGGACTGTTATTATGATTAAATAAACTTATTTTTTCAAAATCACAAGGGCCGTACCAAGATACTCCGGCTATCATTTTATAAGTATATGAAGCCAAATTAGGATCACCTTTTAAACTTTTAGGAGAACTTAATAATAACATTTGAGAAATTTGACCACCTGCAGAATCTCCAAAAGAAAAGAAACGATTTGTATCTATTCCTAATGTATTATTATGTTTCGATAAATAACGCATGGCATCTTTACTATCTATAACACAATCACGCATAAATGTAGTACCTTTTTTACTCCAAAGTCTATATCCCACAGAGACAACACAAAAACCTTTGTTTAAAAGTGCTTCATGAACCACTTTAAAAGATGCGTTTGCAGCAGCATGTTTGCTTCCTACTGCCCAACCACCTCCATGAGTGTAAATAATAACAGGTAATTTTTGGGCTTTTTTAAAGTTCTTAGGATAATAAATATCTAGATATAAATTTTCTTCTTTTGTTTTTTTGTACAAAACATTTAATTTCCTTTTCCCACCTATATCTAAATAAGAAAGTTTCAACTTACTAGAATATTCTTTAAAACTAACTTTATTGTCTTTATTTTTATCTAATTTTTTCCATCTTTTTTTGATGTAAACATCTCGATATGCTCCCTTTGATTGATCATCAGTTTGGGAAAAGCTATTCCCCACCAATACTATGGTAAAAGCAAGAATAATAAGTCTATTTATTTTAACTTCCATAAATGTGGTCATGTTACTGAATTTTGTATTTTTAAAAAGCAAAATTTGCTTGAGGCCATTCTCCTGTTATTGCATCATTTTTTTGAATTTTTCCAGAGGTACTTCTACCTTCTCTTATTTGTTTGATTAACAATTCTTTCAATTCCTTAACCTTTTCAGGATATTTACTAGCAATATTTTTTTTCTCTTTGATGTCTGTTTTTAAATTGTATAATATTTCTTCAGAAAAAATATCTTTATGTTTTTTTGTTTTTCCTGATGCCATAACTCCAGAATTTGGAGATACTACTAATTTCCAATCTCCTTTTCTGATGGCAAAAACACCATATTTATCATGATGAATAGTAGCTTTTCTTAAGTAATTTCCATCATTGGTTAATAAAGGCATCATGCTAAAACTATCTTCAGCTTCATTATCCTTAAAGTTATAATTGATAATGTCTGCACAAGTCGCAATAAAATCTGTAGTACAAATTGTGGCATCAGAAACGGAATTTGGTTTGATCTTTTTTGGCCATTTTACAAGAAACGGAACTCTATGACCACCTTCTAAATAGCTTCCTTTGTAACCACTATAAATATAACTTGGACTGTGTTTTTCTTTTCTTAATGTTTTTAAATCATTGGTAGTTGCAAAGCCATTATCACTGGCAAAAACAACCAATGTATTTTCATCGATTCCTTGTTCTTTTAATGTTTTAAAAATCGTTCCCATTAAATCATCAATCATCATAACAAAATCTGCATAAGGGCTATTAATTTCACTTTTTCCTTTCCAAGGAGCAATTGGTAGCACAGGGTTATGAGGAGAAGGCAAGGGAATGTACATAAAAAAAGGGGCTTTCTTATTTGCGTTCTCTTTAATAAATGAAATGGATTTATTAACAATGTTTGGTAGTACTTGATCGTGTTTAAAATCATCTGCAATATCACCTTTTATCCAAGTTGCAAAAGGAGATTGTTTTTTAGTTTGAGATGATATTCCTTTAGGAATCATTGTTGCTTTATCATTTTCTAAATACACAAAAGGAGGCATATTTAAAGAAGCTGAAATCATATATGAGTAATCAAACCCCATATTTAAAGGTCCAAATTTTAAAGGTTTACTATAATCAATGTTTTTAAAATTTAAACGATTTGTTTTATCTGAAAAATGCTCAAATTCTGGGTTGTTATTTTTCATAGTCCAATTTAGACCCAAATGCCATTTTCCAATATTTGCAGTTTTATACCCATTATTTTTTAATAATTGAGCAACAGTTAACCTGTTTTTTCGAATTAAAGATGGTGAATTTCCCCAAGTAACAAACTCTTTTAAAGGTGTTCTCCAATTATACCTTCCTGTTAATATTCCGTATCTAGTTGGTGTGCAAACAGAAGATGAGGTATGTGCATCTGAAAATAGCATACCTTCTTGTCCCATTTTATCTAAATTAGGTGTTTGTATTTTACTGTTTTCATTATAAATACTAACATCTCCAATCCCTAAATCATCAGCTAAGATGTATATGATGTTAGGTTTTTTATTCTTTGTTTTTTCTGTTGTTTGGCTACTTGCACAATTTATATGAATAAAAAAGACTGATAAAAGTAGAAAACGTATTTGATGAATTTGAGTCAATTTACTTTTCATAATTTATTTTACTTGTTTTTTAAAGTAATTTCTAATGCGTAACCTAATGAGTTTATTGGCAAACTAGTTATTGTAGTTTTTAATCCGTTTTTATTTTGATCCCAAACAAGAGGTTTGTCGCTTCCTAATAATTTTACTTGTTCAACACTTCCTTCTCCTTTTCTTAGCGATTTTATAAGAATATCACCTTCAGTATTAGATAGAGAAATAACGTAAACTTTATTATCTTTTGATGTAAACCAAAAATCTTTTGAAGTAAAATTTCTTTTAAATCCTTTAACGGCTCTATGACCTGTACCTTCTAAAAGAGTTTCTTCTTGCCCTTCATTAGGTATTTTCCAACGAGATGTTCCATAAATAGCATCCGCATTTTGATGTATCCATTTCCCCATTTCACGTAAGTTTTTGGCACTTGTTTCAGGGACATTTCCTTTTCCATCGGGACCAATGTTTAACAAGTAATTTCCACCTTTTGATAAAATATCAACAAAGTAGTACAATAATTCTTTAGGACTCTTCCAATCCTTATCATAAGATTTATAACCCCAAGAATTATTAGTAGTTCCGCAGGTTTCCCAATATTTTTCTAATTTTTCTGATGCAGAAGGAATCTTGTTATCTCCAGCATCTAAATAATCACCAAAAGAATAACCAACTCTTCTATTCACTAATACCTTTGGATTTATATCATAAACGAGTTTATAAAAATTAAAAGCTTGTTTTTCTGTAACAAAACCAGTTCCATCAAACCAAATTAAACGTAATTCTGGTAATAAAGTTAAGAGTTCTTTTATTTGAGGATAAGCTTTATTCTGAAGATATTCTTTATGCGTATTTTTAGTTGGGTTCCATAAGTTTTTACCTGTTGGATGTGTGTAAATTCCTAAAGAATCGTTTACTTTTTTAACGTTGGCATAGTTACCATCTGTACCATCCATCCAATCATTTCCATGAGAATAATACACTCCAAAATCGATACCTTCTTTTAAACAAGCATCATATAGTTCCTTAATAATATCTGCATTGTAAGGTGTTGCATCAACCATATTATATGCAGAACTTTTAGAATTGAACAAAGAAAAACCATCATGATGTTTAGAGGTAATTACAATGTATTTCATGCCAACATCTTTGGCAAGTTTTGCTATATTCTTTGCAAATGATTTATCAGGATTAAAGGTTTTGGCTAGTTTTTTATATTCTTCTCTAGGAATTTTAAAAGCATACATTAACCATTCTGCTACTTTTGGTCCTGGATAAGGTGAGTTATTAATTTTGGTTCCTTTCCAAATTCCTCCAGCCTGAGAATATAATCCCCAGTGGATAAACATTCCTAACTTTGCTTCTTTAAAACGTTTAAGCGCTTCTTGTTTCTCATTAGATTGATGCATTGTTAACCATTCTTGATGATAGTTGCCAGAACCAATTGGTTTTTTATAATGAGGAATAATTCTTAACTTATTAAAGTTAGCGTCTGTTGTTATTGAAATTCTCTGTTTTTCTGTGTTTTTAAATTGAATTCTGTTTTTGAATTCTGATACTATTTTAGTAGCATTAATCACATAGTTTTTTGATAATGATTCTTTAAATTCGTGTGCTCCAATTTTTACTTTTGCATAATTTTCACCTTCGGATAATTCATCATTTGAAACTATTTGTATAACATATTCTGCTGGTTGTTTTACCTTAAAATTCCAAGAAAAGGTATTGTTTTCTTTTTTTACATCCGTTCTTTCTAAAAGAATCCAATTATTAGTTTGATCAAATTCTACCTTATTTAAAGTAATAGTATTTATCTTTTTTTTACAAGAGATAGAAACTAATAAAACCGTAAATACAACAATATACCTTGCTGGATTCATTTTGAAAAAAGGCTTTGTAACATTCATTTTAAATGATTTTTTAATAAATTTTTGGTTTCTATTCCAAAATACCTTATTCCTTTAATTGCTTATAATATTGGCGTGCAGTGGTTGCTATTTTATGCTGTTCTTATTTCCCATCATTATGAATAGGTTGAAGAGGGCTATTATTCGATATAATATTTTGTAAATTAAGTAATTACTTTTGGGTTTTCATGGTATTCTGTAAAACGATATTTGGAGGACGCTTTTTAGCTTTTTTGTGTTTTCTTGTGGATAGATGGTTTTAGAATAA
>NZ_JBDVJE010000084.1:0-6544 GCF_039939415.1 Polaribacter sp. | reverse complement strand
ACTTCCTACTTCTTGTTCATTAAGATATACATTAATTGCTTTTTGAATATCATTTACTGATAATTTTAATTGCAACAGTTTCTTCGTATTGTATGTTATCACCCATTCAAAAGGAGCAGCTCCATAAATAGTAACCTTGCTAATCCCTTTTAAAGTTGATAACTGAGGTAAAATATGTTTTTCTGCATATTTTTTAATATAATTAGCACTTTCAATAGCATTGATACTATAGGATAAAATAGGCGCCTTATTTTCATTTGGTGTACTTAGTGATAAACTTGGGTAACTAACACCATCTGGAAGTTCTGAATACGATTGACGAATAAGATTTGCCAATTCAAAACGAACGGCATCCATATTGGTGTTTTTTTTAAACCCAATAGCAATATTTCCACGCCCTTTATTAGAGGTAGATCGTATATTTTTTATGCCTTTAACCGTATTAAAAACACCTTCTAACTTTGCAGTAACTTCTTGCTCTATCACTTTTGCAGAAGCATCTTGCCATCTATAACTTACATTTATGGAAGGTAAAACTTTTGAAGGCGCTAATTGTACATTTAATAAAGGAATTAAACAAGCACCAATAATTGACAGACAAACAAATAGAATAATTATAGAAAATGATGAAAATTTAAATTTCATATTAATTTATACTTTTAAAAAAGCGATTCCATTGAAGTTTATCTTGATAATTAGAATACAGCACACATTGTACCTTACCAACAATATTTTGTATTGGGACAAAACCATAATATCTAGAATCATTCGAATAATTTCTATTATCTCCCATCATAAAATAATAGTCTTGGGTAAATGTATAGGTTTCTGCCTTTTTATTGTTTATATAATACGCTCCATTACGTTTTGCCAACTTACATTTTTCAGATTTACGAATTGCTTTTTTGTAGATAGAAAAATTTTCTTCATTTAATGTTATTTGCATCCCTTTTTTAGGAACTATTACAGGCCCCGTATTATCTAACGACCAATTATTATGCATTGGTTGAAAGAACAACCCTTTTCTATTTAAAGTATCTATTTTAAGCTTAACATTTTCTATTACACCAGTCTTTTTTAATCTTTCCAACTCTAATTGAGATAAATTTGATTGATATACATCTAATTTTTCTTGACTTATAGAAACACTATTAAAACCCAAGGAATCTAAAGATCTATACAGCCCTTTTTTATTTATAACATTAAAAGTATAATTGTGTTTTACATTTTTAGAATTATTAAAATAGGTGCTATTTGTATAAACAGCTCCATCCTCAATATTTAAAGTATCTCCTGGTAAAGCAACACAACGTTTTACCAAAAAAAAATCTTTACGCCAATTAGAATTAAAAACGATAACATCTCCCTGTTTTATTTCTGTTGTACTAGAGAGACGCTTATAAGGCCACCAATATTGTTTTATTCTTTTTCTAGCATTCTCATTAAAATAATACCCAATATTTACCAAAGGAATATCAAAAGGTGAGCGTGGTAATCTGGGGCCATATTTTAGTTTATTTACAACAATTACATCATTTGGAAACAACGTGTTTTTCATTGATGAACTTGGAATTTTGTAAATATCAAAAACTAATAATTTTGAACTGATAACTATTGAAAATAAAAAAATAAAAATAAAAACTCTTTTAGCTGATTTTTTAAAGAAAGGGATTTCCATTAGAAATATTACTTTTAACATTCCAAAATATATTATAGCAAATAATGTTAAGGTAAGAGCTAACCAAGATAAATCATTCAAAATAAAAATAATAAATACAAAAACTATTATGTTTTTTTTCATTGACTTAATACGTTGAAACTATTTTCTATTTCTTATTGGTTGAATACAACAGTTTTCCTAATTTGATTAATTTTTAACAAAAAAGAAGTTAAGTCATTGTTAAATTATCGGAAATATTTATTTGATTATTCATTAAGTAAATTTAAATCCTTTATCTATTGAAATGAATTTTTCAAATTCCATTTAACCATTATTGGGTTCATATTTAATTTGTGTTCTGTTAAAATTGAAAGACCAACTTCTTTCATCTTTTCCTCTCCATATTTTTCAATGAGATATGGTATATATTCTGGTCTTAATATTGTAATGAACTGATCATTAATTACTGCATTTGGACACAATAAAAATGGATAATCATTTAAATCCATTTTAGAAAGGTCTTTTACAAAAAAAGAATTATCATTTTTTGATATTGCTACCCAATAAAGATTACTCCCAGCACTAAAATTGAAGCTTAAATATTTTGATGTTTCAAAAATATTAATAATACTATGGGCAAAATTTGTTTTTCGAAAATCAAACACTATTTTCTTAGCTTCATTAGCGTTAGAATATTTTAAATAAAATGATTTTGGAATTTTGTGTTTTCCGAAATCAATATCATAAGTTTCTATAATTTTATCTTCCGAACTCAAGTTGTATATATTATATTCATATGGTTTCAAATAGTTTAGTTTTTCGCCAGATCTATAAATGTTATGAGTATTAGGTAATGGATAATTGGGAGAATCATATACATCTGTATACTTTAAAAATTTATTTAATCTTTGTAGATTTGGATTCCAAGTAATTAATTTATAATCTAAATTTATATCATTTCTAAATCTAGAATTATCTCTTGTTCCTTGATCAAAAATATATGAATTCTTATTTAATACCGCAAATTTGTAAGTCATAAATCCAAATTTTTTCTCATTTATAAACTTACCATCTATTTGAAATTTTAAAATCTTACTTTTTCTCAAATCTAAAAGTTGAAGGTCTCCTTTATAATCCACATCCATATCTCCAAGAAAACTATACTCTCCAGGACCATTTCCTTCACTTCCAATCTTCCCTAAAAATTTCCCTAAAAAATCAAAATTAAAAATAGAATTAGTACTTTTAGTATCTAAAATAAAAACACCTTTATCTGTTGCAAGTATTTTATCTACACTTCCTATCAAACTTTTTTCATTAGTTTCAAGTTGAAAAAAAGCTACATCTTTAACTAAAGAAAAATTATTTTTTGATAATTCTTTAAACTCAGATAGATCAATTTTAATAGCTTTTGAAATTATTGATTTTACATTATTTTGATTTTGATTTTTACAAGAAAAGAGACCAATCAGAAAAAATAAAATAAATGAAATGGTTTTATTATTCATAATAATTATTTAATTGTACTTAATATCTTTGAATAATCCGAAGCAATCTATATACATTATTAAAAACATATAATATATCCTTCGGATTGGTTTAATTATATTAATTTTATGAACAGCTAACACCTGAACCTTCACTACAAGATCCGCTACCAGGATAACAATCTGTAACCCAAGTAACACAACCTAAACCAATATATTCGTAAGTTGTAACACCATCCGAACCATCCCAATCATCGCAAAAAGGATTCCACCAAGGACAATCTACAGGGACACATGTTGGACCATCACATTCTGTCTGAGCATATGCAGATTTAACAAAAGACTGTAATGTCAAATCGCTGAATTTCGAATTATTATCTGAGCTACTAATATTTATATTCATAAACATAGTCATTACTATAGCAACTACTCCTAAAATTCCTATTATTTTTTTCATTTTATTAAATTTTAATTATTTTATTCTTCATTAAAGTCTTATAAGGAAATACTACTTTTAAAAATATTAAATAGTTACTTGTTTTTAGCAACCATTTAGTCAATAAAAAATTAAAGACTTCCTCTGGGTGGTTTGGGCTTATTACATAGGCTATTATTTTAGTTAAACAATTTGTGAAACTCTTTTTTAACAACTGAATGCTCAGAGGTTTTTTTACTTCCAAAATTTTATTCATACAAATTTAAACTCTAAGAGGGACAAATTCTGTCACTCTGCTATTTATCAAGAAAATATTTACTACTTTTTTTACAATAACAGATATTATAGCCCTCAAGTCTTAAACTGGTTAACATTCTTTTAATCGTTCTTATACTGCATTCAAAGTCATTT
This sequence comes from Polaribacter sp., assembly GCF_039939415.1. Lineage (GTDB taxonomy): Bacteria > Bacteroidota > Bacteroidia > Flavobacteriales > Flavobacteriaceae > Polaribacter. Next base: position 2,550 of record NZ_JBDVJE010000084.1, on the reverse strand, counting down.
GCTACTTTTTCTAATGAGCATAATCTTTTACGCTCTATTAAATACAATAAATGAGTTTCTTTTTCTTTTCTTTCAAAATAAGTCATAGCGTTTTCTTAAATTAATTGTCTAGTATGGTTTTAAAATCTTGTAGTAATGGAGTATTATCAATGAAGTTATAGAGAGTTAATTGCTGTACTTTATAATATAATGCCCAATAACTTTGCAATGCTTGTATATAGTTTTCATTGGCTTGTTGCCAAGCTTTTCTAGAAGATGTCAAATTTAAAAAATCTACACTACCAGATAAAAATCTTTTTTCAGTTAAATGATAGGATTCTTTAGAGATTTCATTTGTTCTTAATGCTCCTAACACCAACTCATGCTGAATGTTAAAGTCTAGCACATTTTGTGTAATATCTTGTTTATAGGTTTCTTCGTTTTGTTGGAGTTCTATATCTACCACCTCTTTATTCATTATAGCAGTTTTAATTTTCCCTTTACGCTCTCCCCAATCTAAAACAGGAATACTAAATTGAATACTTACATTCTGTTGGTCTAAAAATCTGCCATAAGCATCTACAAAAGTATCAGCTTGCTGGTTTAAACCATAACTAGCAGTTAAAGACAAATCGAATCGATTGTTTTTAACCACTTGATCTAGATTTCTTAACGCTTCAATTTTTTTAATCTTTAGGTTCAAAATATCTGGGTTATTTTTATATGCTAAGTCAATAGCTTTATTTAAATTTATGCTTAAGTCTGATATTAATTCTGGTAGTGTTGGCATTGCACCAGTTGGTAGTTTATCTCTTAAAAATAATTTTAATGCTGCAGTAGCTTTTTGTAATGCTTGTTGGTTTTGAGTTAAATTAGTATTTGCATTGTACACATCTAATTCTAAATTTAAAAGCTGATCTCTTTCTATAGCAATTAAAGCGTATCGCTGTTTACCAATATTGAATAATTTTTTAGCAGTAGTTTTATTTTCTTCTGCTATTGCTACTTTTTTACTTGCTAAAGCCCAGTTAAAAAATAAATTAACCGCTTTTAAATTAATGGTTTGAAGCTCATACAAAAAATCTTGTTTTGCTTTTTGAAATTCTAAAGGTGCTGTTTTCTGTTCCCATTTAAACCTATTAAAAGCCATAATAGGTTGTACCAAACCAATTCTAACTGGCGTTGCATTATAACTTTTGGTTTCAAAATCTCCAAAATTCTCCAATCTATTAAAACTAGAATTTAAAAATACACTTGTACCTGTTGCCCTTATATCTTGGCTTATAGAAAGGTTTGCAAAACTATTAATGGTTTGTTGCTGCCTATACACATCTATATTTTGTTCAGAATCATAGCGTTCTATTAAAGCACTATTGAATGTAAAAGGTCTAGTAGTAAAATCTATTTTAGGTAATAAACTTGATTTATAAGATCTAAATTCCCAATAATTAACGCCATAATTTCGTTTTGCCTTAAAAATATCTAAGGAGTTTTTACCCGCCAGTTTTAAAACATCGTTTAACGTTATGTTTTGCGGAATGGATAAAGTCTCTTTTTTTTGCGCACTAATTTTTGCACAATTGAATAAGAAACAAACTCCAATAGCTACTTGTTTTAATTTTATATAATGAATCATATTTTCTTCATAAATTGATAATAACATAAGGGTATAAAATATAGACTGATGATTGTACCCAAAAGCATACCTCCAATTAACGCTATTGCTAAAGGTGCTTGTAATTCTGCTCCTATTCCGCTAGTTAATAATAAAGGTACTAATGCTAGAATTGTTGTTAAACTGGTCATTAAAATGGGTTTTAAACGTCTTTGACCTGCAACTAATAATGCTTTCATTAAAGGATATCCTTGTCTTTGTAGTTGAATAATGGTATCTATTTTTAAAATAGAATCGTTAATAATAATACCACTCATTACTACAATACCAATCATAGACATTAAGTTAATACTCATACCAAAAAGTTTTAAAAATAAAAATGCTCCTGCTAAATCTATAGGTACTTCTAACAATATAATTAACGGTAAAACAAAAGATTCAAATTGTGATGCTAGAATAAAATACAGTAGTATTAAAGAAATTAATAAGACTATTTTTAATTCGCTCATTAATTCTTGGTTAGAAAAAAAACTTCCAGAAAAATTTACATCATATTGTGAATTCTTACCAACTACTTTCTTTATATCGATAATACTAGCTTCTACTTGAGAATCATTTATATGAAATGCTACTGGATAATATTCACCTTCATTACCACCTGTAATTGTTTTTAAATCTTCTGATTTTACTGTTTTAATAAAGTTTTTTACTTGAAAAACAGCACTGTCTCTAGAAATAACCGTTGTTTCATTTAAAATATCATTTAAATACTTTGCACTTCCTCCTAAAATTACGGGAACAAAGTTTTGATTGTCTACAATTGATAACACTTCTCGTTCATTAAAAGCACTCTTTAAAGTACTAAACAACGTATTTGTATTTACATTATACGTCATTAGCTTTTCTTGATCTGCAACCAATGTCATGTATTCTTGCATGGCAATAGGTTCTAACTT
>NZ_JBDVJE010000083.1:0-4038 GCF_039939415.1 Polaribacter sp. | reverse complement strand
GAAAACGTAATGTTTCTTCAATTAGTTTTGCTGCAGCTTTAGCCATGTCCATTGTCTGAACTTCTAAAGATTCTCTAACTCCTAATTCACGTCCATCAATCACAGGACGAATTCCTACTTTTGGTAGTCTACCAATTAATCTACTCATGATTTATACTGTTTTTTGGTTTATGTAAATTGTTCTAATTCTGTTAATTGTTCGTTTGATAATCCTGCTGGTTGAAAACCTGCAGCCCAACACATCATTAGCATTTTAGCTCCTTTATTTGCTACATCTAAAAAGTCCCATGCTTTCATTACATCTGGTGCTGTTGCAGTTGCTCCATGCTTTTCCCATAATGAAACGTTTCTTGTTTTAAAAGCGTCCATTGTTACTTCTGCTAAAGCTGCAGTGCTAGACAAAGCATAAGGTGTACAGTGAATTCCTTTAGGAACAAATACTTTAACCTCAGGGCACATCATCCAAATTTGTCTGTTTAATTCTTCTTCATTATCAAACAACTCATGGTGACTCATACAAATTAACTCTAGTGGATGCGTATGCACAACCGCTAAATTTTCTGGGTGATATTTAGAGTTAAATAAATGAATACTCGCGTGAGAAATTAACTCACAAGTTGGTCCAAAATTAGGTCTGTTTCCTCCCCAAATAATAGAATATGCTGTAGCAGTTTCATTTATATAAAGAATACATGATACTTCTTCTAACATATCTACTAAATCTCTTAAATAACAACCAGTACCTGTAATATAAATTACAAATCCAGCTGATTCTTTTGGGAAATCAAAAGGAACTTCTTCTCCAATTCCTTGCACATCTTCTTTTTTAAAGAATGATGTTAAGTTCATAGAAATATTACCAGCATTTCTTTCTGCCCATTCTCTTTGCCATAAATATCCTGCTACTTTAGATACTTTTTTTAATTCTGTTTGTACTTCAATAGGAAGTTTTAAAGTCTTCATAATCTGTTCATAATTTAGTTTACAAAACTATTAGATTATTACTTTTAATAAATATTCAAAAAACGTATTTTTGTATCTAATTTAAACATTGTCTAAAAAATGAAAATCTCTAAAAAAGTAGGTTTAGGAGATCCATCTGACAATAACCAACATTTTATTGACCTAAAACTAAAGCTACTATGTTGTAGATATTGGTTATTAGATTTATGGGATTGTCATGACATGGTTTTTCCTTATTGGAGAATTTATTGGAATAAAAATGAAGGTGGCCAATTAATCCATAATGATAAAGTTACTTCCATGAGCCCTGAGGTCTTATATATTATACCTCCTTTTACATCCTTTTCATCTCAATTTACAAAAAATCACATTCATAAAACAGGAATTCATGTTACAGGCAAGCATTTAACAAATATTATTGATGAAAATGAATATAAAGAAAGGTCATTGATTCACTTCTTTACGCATTTTAATTTAGGTGTTCCTTTTGATAATGTATATCCTCAAATTATTGAAATTGAATTAACTGATTATTTAAAAGAAAGACTTACTTATTTAACAGAAAGATTAAAAATAGAAAACAAAGACTTTAAACTTACTTTTAATTTAAAATTACAAGCTTTTATAAAAGAAACACTAACTTATATTGGTCCAGAATTGTGGAAAACAATTAACATAGATGACCGTGTTTTAAAAGTTATTCGTTTTGTAGAAATAAATGTTTATAAGAAACTAAGCAATGCAGAAATTGCGGGTTTAGTTCATATGGCTTCAAATTCTTTTGCCAGATTATTTAAACAAGAAATGAATATTTCTGTTCATAATTTTATTCAGAATAGAAAAATTGCAAAAGCTTGTGATTTATTTGAACATTCAAATAATACAATTGAAGAAGTATCTTTTAAATTGGGTTTTTCAGATAGATATCATTTTTCAAGAGTTTTTAAATCAGTAACTGGCTTAACACCTGCCACATACAAATCCGGAAAATATACTTAAGACAATTTTTCAATATCAAAAAAACCATCAACAAGAAGGCATATGTTTAAATTGTACATATTATTGATTGTTATGGATAAAACCGTTTTGGCTTTCAGTTTATATGTTTGTACACATTCAATATTTAAAACTTATTAGATTCTATAAAGACTCTATACTAACAACATAAGTTTGATTGTATACTAACTATAAAAAAACCTTTAACATGAAAAAATTTGATCAATTTATTAATGGAAAATTTGTTCAATCAACCTCAACAGAAGTAATTGAAATTCTAAACCCTTGTACAGAAGAAGTATTGTCTTTAATGCCAATTGGAAGTGTTAAAGATGCTGAGTTAGCTTTAGATGCAGCTCAAAATTCTCAACATAAATGGAAATCTCTTGCTGCAATTGAAAGAGCTGGATATTTAAATAAAATGGCATCTATTATTCGTGATAATAGAATTTCATTAGCTAAAACTTTAGCAGCTGAACAAGCAAAAGTAATAGGATTAGCTCAAGTAGAAATTGATGTAACTGCAGACTATTTTGATTATTATGCTGGTTTTGCAAGGAGAATTGAAGGAGAAATTATACAAAGTGATAGACGTAAAGAACATATCTTTTTACACAAAGCACCTATTGGAGTTGCAGTTGGAATTTTACCTTGGAATTTTCCTTTTTTTGTGATGGCAAGAAAAGTTGCAGCATCTTTAATTACTGGTAATACTTGTGTAATTAACCCTAGTTCTATTGCACCGAATACTGTTATGGAGTTTGCTCAATTAATTGAAAAAATAAATATTCCTGCAGGTGTTTTAAATTATGTTTGTGGTAAAGGTAGTATTGTTGGAAATGCACTTTCAAGAAGCCCCAAAACAGGTATTATTAGTTTAACAGGTAGCGTTGGAGCAGGTCAGATGGTTATGGAGGCTGCTTCTGAAAACATTACAAAGGTTTCTTTAGAATTAGGAGGAAAAGCTCCTGCAATTGTTTGTGCAGATGCAAACTTAGAATTGGCTGTAAATGCTGTTGTAAGTTCTAGAATAATTTTTAGTGGACAAGTTTGTAATTGTGCTGAACGTGTGTATGTAGAAGAATCTATACATGATCAATTTTTAGACATGATTACTGCAAAAATGAAGACTATAAAAGTTGAAGACGCTTTTTCTGACAACAATCCAGATATGAGTAGCTTGGTTTCTAAAGCGCAACTAGATAAAGTTACTGAAATGGTAGAGTTTGCTAAAAAAGAAGGTGCTGAAGTATTGGTTGGAGGATCTAGGTCTCCTCAGTTTAATAAAGGGTATTTTTATCAACCAACATTATTAACAAATGTAAAACAAGACATGCAAATCATACAAGAAGAAGTTTTCGGTCCTGTTTTACCAGTGATGAAATTTAATACTCTAGACGAAGCTATTTCTATGGCAAATGATTCTGAATTTGGATTAACATCTTCTATTTTCTCTGAAAACTTTAATAAAGTAATGCATGCTGCAGAAGAATTACAATATGGAGAAACCTATATAAACAGAGAACATTTTGAAGCAATTCAAGGTTTTCACGCAGGTTGGAAAAAATCTGGGTTAGGTGGAGCAGATGGTAAACATGGTATGGAAGAATATTTACAAACTAAAGTAATATATGCTCAATATCAATAAAATATTTAGAAATTAGTTAACAAGTACTACTAATGTTTTAATTATATAAACTTAGTAGTACTTTTAGTATATTTAATTTTTTAATCTAAAAATAAATTATGTCAACCATAAAAAAAATACCCGTAGTTTCAAAAGAGTATTTACTTCCATTTATTGTTATCACTTCATTATTTTCTTTGTGGGGTTTTGCTAATGATATTACAAACCCAATGGTGGCTGCTTTTAAAACTGTAATGGAAATTTCAACAGCAAAAGCTGCATTAGTGCAATTAGCCTTTTATGGAGGATATGCAACAATGGCAATACCTGCAGCTCTTTTTGTAAGAAAATACAGCTACAAAAGCGGTATTCTTTTAGGTTTAGCAATGTATGCTATTGGTGCTTTATTGTTTTATCCTGCTGCAGAATTTGAAATGTTTGAGTTCTTTTTA
>NZ_JBDVJE010000082.1:0-5025 GCF_039939415.1 Polaribacter sp. | reverse complement strand
TCTATAGCTACTGTTATGGAGGTGAAGCTAGGTGTTTATAATTAAAATAAGATGCATTTTTCTAATTTATTTACTGGTATTATTCGTTTTGAATATCATTTTATATTGTAAAAAATAATACTATTAAATTAAGAAATTGTAAATTAGATGCTTGTCTTTTTTAATAAAAAACAATACTTAATTTTAATTATGATTTCTTCAAAAATAACTGGTACAGGAGCTTACATTCCTTCAATAAAGAAAGAAAATATAGAATTTTTAAATGAGCATTTTTTAAACGAAGATGGTTCTACTTTTAGTTCTAGTAATGATGTAATTATAGAAAAATTTAAAGCAATTACAGGTATTGAAGAAAGGCGTTATGCAACACCAGATTTAAATACGTCAGATTTAGCATTTTTAGCAAGTAAAAAGGCAATTAAAGACGCAAACTTAGATCCAGAAGAGCTAGATTATATTATTCTTGCACATAATTTTGGAGATGTTAAACAAGGAGCTGTTCAGAGTGATATTTTGCCAAGTTTAGCAGCAAGAGTTAAATATAAATTGGGTATAGAAAACCCTAATTGTGTTGCTTACGATATTCTTTTTGGTTGTCCAGGTTGGGTAGAAGGAGTTATTCAAGCTCAGGCATTTATAAAAGCAGGAATTGCAAAAAAATGTTTAGTTATAGGTGCAGAAACTTTATCTAGAGTTGTAGATAAATATGATAGAGATTCTATGATATTTAGTGATGGAGCAGGTGCTTGTATTGTAGAAGCAACTGAAAAAGAGGGTGCAAAAATTTTAAGTCATGCAACTCAAACATTTGCAAAAGAAGAAGCTTTTTATTTATATTATGGAAAGTCATTTAACAAGTCTGCAAACAAAGATACTCGCTATATTAAAATGTTAGGAAGAAAAATTTACGAATTTGCATTGGTAAATGTTCCTTTAGCAATGAAAGTAGCATTAGATAAAAGTGATGTTTCTATAGATGAAGTAAAGAAAATTTTTATTCATCAGGCAAATGAAAAAATGGACGAAGCTATTATTAAACGCTTCTTTAGATTGTTTAAAAAGAAGGTGCCAGAAGGAGTTATGCCTATGAGTATTCATAAATTAGGAAACAGTTCTGTTGCAACCATACCAACTTTGTTAGATTTAGTAAAAAAAGGTGAAATTGAAAACCAAGAAATAAACAAAGGAGATGTAGTGATTTTTACATCTGTAGGAGCAGGAATGAACTTAAACGCGATTGTTTATCGATTCTAAGTTTCAAATCTTTAGTATAAATAAAATAGTATTATCACAAAACAGGTTAGACAAATTAAGTTTAACCTGTTTTTTTTAGAACAAGTTGTTTAAGAATGATTTTATATGATTAAAAGTTTAGAAATCGATAATAATTTTCATTAAAAAACTAAACATATTTTATTGTTTTACTAGCGAATTCTAATTAGTGAGAAAAAATATGAATTTCAGTGTTAAAATTTAATCTGAAATAGTATTTTTGCGCATGCAACAACACAACGTACTTATTTTAGATTTCGGATCGCAATACACACAATTAATTGCGAGAAGAGTAAGAGAATTAAACATTTACTGTGAAATTCATCCTTTTAACCATCTACCAGAAAATCAATCAGAGTTTAAAGCGGTTATTCTTTCTGGAAGCCCAAACTCTGTAAGAGGAGAAAATGTTCTTCATCCTGATTTGTCAGAAATTAGAGGAAAAAAACCTGTTTTAGCAGTTTGTTATGGTGCTCAATATTTAGCTCACTTTTCTGGCGGTAAAGTAGCACCTTCTAATACAAGAGAATATGGAAGAGCAAATTTATCATTTATAAAAAGTGATGAGGTTTTCTTTGATGGTATTTCAGAAGGGAGTCAAGTTTGGATGAGCCACTCAGATACTATTAAAGAATTACCAACTAATGGAGAGTTGTTAGCAAGTACAAAAGACGTTGAAAATGCGGCTTACAAAATTAATGGAGAAGAAACTTTTGCAATTCAATTTCATCCAGAAGTATATCATTCTAAAGATGGTAAACAACTATTAGAAAATTTTTTAGTTAAAATTGCTGGAGTAGAACAAACATGGACTCCACAATGTTTTGTAGAAAATACCGTTAAAGATATTAGAGCAAAAGTAGGAAATGATAAAGTTGTTTTAGGTCTTTCAGGAGGTGTAGATTCTTCTGTTGCTGCAGTTTTATTAAACAAAGCAATAGGTAAAAACCTATATTGTATTTTTGTTAACAACGGACTTTTACGTAAAAATGAGTTCGAAACCGTATTAAAAAGATACGAAGGCATGGGATTAAACGTTAAAGGAGTTGATGCTTCTACACGTTTTTTAAAAGCTCTTGAGGGTTTAACAGATCCAGAACAGAAAAGAAAAGCTATTGGTAATGCTTTTATTGAAGTTTTTGATGATGAAGCACATAAAATTACAGATGTAACTTGGTTAGCACAAGGTACAATTTATCCAGATGTTATTGAATCTGTTTCTGTAAATGGCGGGCCATCAGCTACAATAAAAAGCCATCATAATGTGGGAGGTTTACCAGATTATATGAAATTAAAAATTGTAGAACCTTTAAAAATGATTTTTAAAGACGAGGTAAGAAGAGTAGGCGCTTCAATGGGAATAGATCCAGAGTTATTAGGGCGTCACCCTTTTCCTGGACCTGGTTTAGGAATTCGTATTTTAGGAGATATTACTGCAGAAAAAGTGCGTATTTTACAAGAGGTAGATGCTGTTTTTATAAATGGTTTAAAGGAAGACGGATTGTATGATAGCGTTTGGCAAGCAGGTGCAATGTTACTTCCTGTAAACTCTGTAGGGGTGATGGGAGATGAAAGAACCTATGAAAAAGTAGTAGCTTTAAGAGCTGTAGAAAGTACAGATGGAATGACGGCAGATTGGGTAAATTTACCTTATGAGTTTTTGCAAAAAACGTCTAATAAAATTATAAATCAAGTAAAAGGTGTAAATAGAGTAGTGTATGATATTAGCTCTAAACCACCTGCAACAATAGAATGGGAATAAAGTATATGAAACATGTAAAGTTTTTTGTTTTTCTATGTATTATAACGTTTACTGTTTCTTGCGGTCAACAAAAAAAATACGTTGATTATAAAGTAAAAGAAGGTGAAACAATGAGGTCCATAGCCAATAGATTGGATATGAAAACTAAAGATTTACTTCGCCTTAACCCAGATGTTGGTAGAAAACCAAAGGCTAATTCTGTGATAGTAATCCCTAACAAAAAGATAAAAACTACTGTAGATTCTGTAACAGATAACGTTGTAGATGTTGTTAAAATTGATACTAAAAAGAACAATGCAACTATAGAAAATAAAGATAAACTTTTAAAAGAACTTAAAAAAGACTTTGTAGTATATGAAGTTAAAAAGGGGGATACATTTTATAGTTTAACTCGTTTTTACAATGTTTCTCAAGAAGAAATGATAGCTTTAAACCCAGTTTTATCAGAAGGATTAAAAGTGGGGCAGGTTATAAAAATCAAACCTATTTTAGAAGGCAAAGAAGAAACAGAAGTTCATATTTATGATGATAAAATAGATAAAGAAATTTCTTTAAAGGTTGCAATATTACTACCTTTTTTAACCAAAGAAAATGATACAATAGATTCTAAAGATCTTTTTATAAAAAGTAGATTAGCTAATATTGTAACAGATTTTTATTTAGGCTCAGAAATAGCAATAGATTCTTTAAGAAAACAAGGAGTTAATATAGATCTTAATGTTTATGATACAGGAAGAAAGAGCACCAAAATAAAAACAATTATTGCAGAAAATAATTTAGAAGATAATGATGTAATTATAGGCCCTTTATATTCAGAAGAAGCAGAAATACTTGCAAATAAAATAAAAACACCTGTAGTTTTTCCTCATTATTCTAAAAAACAATCAAAATTTTCATCACCAAAATTAATAAAAACTTCTCCAGAGAAAAAAGTGTTTAGAGAAGAGTTAACTAATTTTATAAAAGACAATTTTAAAAAAGGAAATTTAATTTTAGTTGGAGATGGACAATCAGCATCAAATAACTCTAATACACTTATAAAACAATCTTTAGAGTCACACGATTCTATAAAAGTAGTTAACGTATTAAAGCCTAAAGACGGTTATATTGCAAAAGATCGTTTTTTAAAAATTTTAAAACCAAATATAGATAATTGGGTAATTTTAACTTCTGATAATAATGTTCTAGTGGCAGATGCTATAAACAGTTTAATTAGTCTACCAGATTCTACACATGTTCGTGTTTTTACTTTCAATAAGGGTAGAGCTTTTAATAAGATTTCAAATTTAAAATTGGCTAAAATTAATTTAACTTATGTAAGTGATGAGTATGTAAATGAAGCTTCAGCGTCAACACAATTATTTAACAAACAATATATTCGTAAAAATAATGCACTACCATCTTTTTATGCAACCAAAGGGTTTGATATTACTTATGATATTTTAATACGTTTAGCTTCTGGTAATGATTTAAAATCTACGTTTAAAGAAGGAGCTTCATTTAGAGTAGAAAGCAAATTTGATTATTCAACAAAATTGTTTGGTGCAACAGAAAACAAAGGTTTATTTATTGTAAAATATAATAAAGATCTAAGTTTAACAAGGTTAAAGTAGTAAGTAATAGCTTTTTTTTAGAAGCTATTACCTGCTATCCACTATATCTTTTTGTGAAAAACAAAAAGGATGCCGTTACTATCAGGGCTAAGCCAATTTAAAGTTATTAGATTTAATCTAAAAAAAGATTTATTATTTATAAAATTATACAACAAAAAATCCGCTTTTTAGCGGATTTTTTATACTTATAAAAATAATGAATTAGATTTTTTTCATTTGATCTTTCATCATTTTCATTTGATCTTTTAACATTCCGTGTTTGTCTAATTTTTTTGCTTCTGCCATTAAATTAGTAGCTTCACGTTTACGTCTTTTAGTCATTGCAATTCCTGCTAATTGTAATTTAGCCATAGCTAAATCATGATCCAATGCTAAACC
>NZ_JBDVJE010000081.1:0-25501 GCF_039939415.1 Polaribacter sp. | reverse complement strand
TAGGAAAGAATACAAAATACGATAAAGCTTCTTATAACTTAGGAAATGCTTTATATCAAAACAAAAACTATAAAGAGGCAATTCCGCAATACGAATTAACCGCAGAAACTGCAAAAGATAAATTTACAAAAGCAGAAGCTTATCATAATATTGGTAATGCAATGATGGAGCAAAAACAATATCAACCAGCAGTAGATGCTTATAAAAACTCGTTAAGAAATAATCCTAATGATGATGAAACTCGTTATAATTTAGCTGTCGCTCAAAAATTATTAGAAAAAGAAAAGCAAGATAACAAAGGAAAAGACGACAAAAAGAAGGATAATAAAAATAACAAGAATAAAGACGATAAGAACAAAGACAAAAAGAAGGATAAGAACAAAGGGGAAGATAACAAAGGAAAAGACGACAAGAAGAAAGATGGTGATGGAGACAAAGACAAGAATAAAAAGAAAGACCCAAATAAAGAGAATAATAAAGAAAAACAAAAACCTAAACCTCAGCAAGGTAAAATGACTCCTCAACAAATTAAACAATTGTTAGAAAGTTTAAATAATGAAGAGAAAAAGACCCAAAAGAAAATGAATGCTAAAAAGGCAAAAGGTAAAAAAGTAAAACAAGAAAAAGATTGGTAATTGTTGTATAAAAGTTTAATCGTTTATTTGTTTAACAGTTAAACGATTCAACAATTAAACGAATTACATATTTTTAATAGATAAAATGATTTTAAAATTTCGTATCCTTTTTTTAATAACGTTATTTACTTTGGCAGGATATGCTCAAGAAGCTAGTTTAGTGGCAAAAGTGAGTAAAAATAAGTTGGGTGTAAACCAACGTTTAAGAATTGAATTTTCTATTAACAAACAAGGTGGAGACGACTTTTCTCCTCCTAATTTCACAAATTTTAAAGTAGTTGGTGGTCCAAGTCAATCTGTAAGTCAATCTTGGATAAATGGTAAAGTAAGTTTTTCTCAAGCGTATACTTATATCATTCAACCCAAAAAGAAAGGAGAATTAACCATTGGTGCCGCAAGTATTAAAATTGGAGGAAAATCGATAAAATCTAAACCCATAAAAATTATAGTTTTAGATGCTGTAGAAATTCCAAAAAACCCTAATGATCCGAATTATGTTGCACAACAAAATATTCATTTGGTTGCAGAAGTTTCTAAATCTAAGCCTTATGTGGGTGAAGGAATTTATGTTGAATACAGACTATATGTAAGTGGGAATGTGAATGTTTACGATTATGGAGTTTCTGAAGCGCCAAAATATAATGGGTTTTGGCATCAAGATATAAAAATTAATGGACAATCTCCAGTAAAAATGGGAAAGTACAATGGCGAAGATTATAAATATGTTGTCATGCAGAAAGCTTTACTGGTGCCAACTAAAACAGGAAAACTAACGATTGACCCCATGAAAATGGAAGTTGTAATTGGAGTTCCTACAGGAAGGTCAGATTTTTTTGGAAATGTAATTACTAGAAATGTAAAAAAAGAATTTGCTTCAGCAAAGAAAATTATAAGTCCTAGAAGTCTTCCTTTAGAAGGAAAACCTGCAAACTTTAATGGTGCAGTTGGTGATTTTAAATTTGATGTTTCTCTTAGCAAAGAGGTATTAAAAGCAAATGAAAGTTCTCAAATAAAAGTTGCTGTTTCTGGTAAAGGAAATCTTAAATTATTTGAATTGCCAGAAGTTACAACTCCTGTAGAGTTAGAAAAATATCAACCAGAAAGAAAAGAAAGTGTTCGTGTTAGAGCAAGTGGTATTTCTGGTTCTGTATCAGACTTATATACAGTAGTTCCACAATATAAAGGGAAGTACAAAATACCAAATGTTTCATTTTCATATTTTAATCCGTCAGAAAAAAAATATCATACAATTACAACAGATGATTTTTACGTTGATGTGTTAGAAGGTAAAGAACTAAAACCTATTGTAGATAATAATTCGATTCTAAAACAAACAGTCATTTCTACAGGTAAAAACTTTAGATATATACAAACTCAAAGTTCTTTTAAAGCTATAAACACTTATGATTTCTTTAAGTCTAATTTATTTTATACCCTATTATTATTGCCATTAATTGCAATTCCAATTGGTGTTTTTGTAGCAAAAAAGAACCAAGAAAGAAATAATGATATTGTTGGTAACAAATTAAGAAAGGCAAATAAATTAGCTAAAAAATATCTTTCAGAAGCTCAAAAACAACTAGGTGAAAAAGAAGCTTTTTATGAAGCTTTAGAACGTGCTTTACATAATTACTTAAAAGCAAAATTGGGCATTGAAACTGCAGATATTAGTAAAGAAAAAATTACTGAAATTTTAGAAAATAAAAAAGTAGAAACAACAACAATTCATCAATTTATTGAAGTTCTAAAACATTCTGATATGGCTCGTTATTCTCTAATTACAACAACAGAAATGGAAGCAGAATTTGAAAGAGCAAAACAAGTTATTGTTCAATTAGACAAACAATTATAAAAATGACCCTTAAAAAGGGATTAAGTAAAATTATTTACTCAAAAAATGAAAAAAATCTTATTTTTATTATTGATAGTTACCAACTTAGTTACTGCACAAAATGTAGATAGCTTATTTGTATCTGCAAATAACTTTTACAAAGAAGGTAAATTTAAAGAAGCTATAGTAAATTATAAAAAGGTAGAATCTCAAGACTTAGTATCTTCAGAATTATACTATAATTTAGCAAACTCATACTACAAACTTAATAAAGTAGGACCTTCTATCTATTATTACGAAAAAGCTTTAAAATTAAATCCGTTAAATGATGATGTAAAAAACAATCTGGTTTTTGCAAAACGTTTAGCATTAGATAATATTGAAGAATTACCACAAACTGTTTTACAAAAATTTAATACAAACTATTTGCAAAAACTATCTTACAATCAATGGGCAATTGTAGTTATAACCTTTGCTTTTTTAGGTAGTTTACTTTTTTTGTTTTTCTATTTTGCAGAAGTTCCATCTAAAAAACGTTTCTACTTTGTAACTAGTATCATTAGTTTTTTCATTTTAATTACTTCATTATTTATTACTTATAATCAATACAATTATTCTAAAAATAATATAGAAGCAATTGTTTTTGCAGAAGAAACTGAGGTTAGAAATGCCCCAACACTAAACTCTGAAGAAGTTTTTACTCTACATGAAGGTACTAAAGTTATTGTGTTAGATGCAGTAGATAATTGGAAAAAAATTAAAATTGCTGATGGTAAATTAGGTTGGATAATTGCCAATGAAATAAAACTGTTAAACAATTTTTAATTTTAATTTAACAACTATTTTAAAAAGCTTTCTTATTTTCGCAAGAATTAATAAAAATTATTCATTGAGAGTTAGAATTGCATTTTTTTTTACTTTATTATTTTCTGTATTATTAATTACTCCTACAGTAATTAGTTTTATTGATAATAATCAAGACATTGCATATCTAATTGAGATTAATGAAGAAGAAGACAGCAAAGGTAAAGAAGGAAAAGAATCTGCTAACGATTTAGAAATTAAAATTCATCCAACAGAAAATTCTAGCGCTTTTGTGTTAAATGGAATTCAAAAAAGAAAAAATGTACGTTTTTTATCTAAAAACTACACTTCACAATATCCAAATATTACTACACCTCCACCCAAATTTTTGTCATAAAATATCATTAATTAAGACAAAATCATTCATTTTTTAAATTACAAACATCTCTAAAAAATTAGAGATAAAAACTTTTATATATGTTTAAATATATTAAAAACGATTTACCTGCAAGTATAGTAGTGTTTTTCGTAGCATTACCTCTATGTTTAGGTATTGCTTTAGCAAGTGGTGCGCCTCTTTTTTCTGGTTTAATTTCAGGAATTATTGGTGGTACAATAGTAGGTTCTTTAAGTGGCTCTAAAATTGGAGTTAGTGGACCAGCAGCAGGTTTAGCTGCAATAGTTTTAACAGCAATTGGTACATTAGGTGGTTATGAAAACTTTTTAGTTGCAGTTGTTTTAGGAGGTGTAATTCAATTAATATTTGGTTTTTTAAAAGCAGGTGTTATTGGATATTATTTTCCTTCTTCTGTTATTAAAGGTATGTTAACAGGTATTGGAATTATAATTATATTAAAACAAATACCTCATTTTTTTGGATATGATGCAGACCCAGAAGGAGATTTTGCTTTTTTTCAAGTAGATGGAGAAAATACTTTTTCAGAAATTTTTAAATCGCTAAATAACATAAGTTTAGGTTCTACAATAATTGGTTTTATTGGCTTAGGGATCTTAATACTTTGGAGTAATGTTTTATCTAAAAAAGGGAAAATTTTTAACTTAATTCAAGGGCCGCTTGTAGCAGTTGTTTGTGGTATTATCTATTTTATAATAACAGGTTCAGAATCAAAATTTGGTATTAGTACTTCACATTTAGTAAGTGTTCCTGTACCAGATAATTTAGATTCTTTTTTAGGGCAGTTTAGCTTTCCTAACTTTAGTGCAATAACAAATTCAGAAGTTTGGGTTATAGCATTTACAATTGCTTTAGTGGCAAGTTTAGAAACTTTATTATGTGTAGAAGCTACAGATAAATTAGATCCTCATAAAAACGTAACACCAACAAATAGAGAGTTATTAGCACAAGGTACAGGTAATATTCTTTCTGGATTAGTAGGAGGGTTACCAATTACACAAGTAATTGTAAGAAGTTCTGCAAATATTCAATCTGGAGGAAGAACAAAAATGTCTGCTATAATTCATGGTTTATTTTTATTGATTTCAGTAATTTTAATTCCTAATTTATTAAATAAAATTCCACTTTCAGTTTTAGCTGCCATTTTATTAATTGTTGGGTATAAATTAGCAAAACCTGCACTTTTTAAACAAATGTATAAACTAGGATGGAAACAATTTGTTCCCTTTACTGTAACCGTAGTTGGTATTGTTTTTACTGATTTGTTAGTTGGTATTGGTTTAGGACTTGGTGTGGGTATTATTGTAATACTTTTAAAGAGTTACCAAAATTCACATTTTCTTCATATTGAAGATAAAAGTAATGGAAAACATAAAATTAAAATGACACTTGCAGAAGAAGTAACTTTCTTTAATAAAGGAGCCATTTTAAAAGAATTAGATAGCTTACCTATAGACACTTATTTAGAAATTGATTTAATTAAAACAAGGTATTTAGATAACGATATTATTGAAATTCTTGAAGACTTTTTATTTAAAGCAAAAGAACGAAACATTGATATCAAATTAGTCTCTAAGCGTGGTATTGTAGAAAACCCTGCTAGTTTTATTCACTTCTTTAATGAAAGACCTAAATCTGATTTAAGTTTAAGTTAAAACCATGAAGAAATTAAAAAAACAGAAAATTCTTGTTCTTTCAGATTTAAATGAAACTACAAGCAACACTATAAAAAGCAGCGTAAGTTTAGCTAAAATAGTAGATGGAAATATTGACTTTTTCTACGTAAAAAAACCTACAGAAGTAGTAGAAAAAGAGAGTCAGTTATCTGCAATGAGAACTATAAATAAAGAGTATTTATCAATTGATAAAAAAATTAAAACTATAATAAATCCTATTTCTAATAATTACAATGTTGTCATAAATCACAATTTTGCCATCGGAAATTTAAAAAACGAAATAGATCAATTTATAGATAAAAATAAGCCAGATATTATTGTATTAGGCAAAAGAAAAACAAAAGTCTTAAACTTTATAGGTGATAATATTACACCGTTTATTCTTAAAAAACATAAAGGAACTATTGTAATTTCTGATGAAAATAATCCTTTAGAACCTAATAAAGATCTTTCTTTAGGTGTTTTTAATTATACAAAATCAAAAAATACTGTTTCAGAGAATATTTTAAACTCATCTCAAAAGCCGCTAACATCTTTTAAAATTTCTGATAATTCTAATAATTTAAAAGAAGAAACAATTTTAAAAGACAGCAAAATAGTTGAATACATTTTTGAAAAAGGAGATAATGTAATTAAAAATATTTCCAATTATTTATCAAAAAGTGATATCAATTTACTTTTTGTAAATAGAGAAAATCACAATTCAACATCAAAAAAACAAAATATAAAAAATGTAATTAATAACATTAATTGCTCACTTATTTTAACAGCATAAACAAAATATTATGAAAGCACATACTAAAGAAACTCAAGCTACAATGACGCCTCAAAAAGCGTTAGATTTTTTACAAGAAGGAAATGTAAGATTTCAAAATAATCTAAAAGCGAATAGAAATCTTTTAGAACAAGTTAACGACACAAGTGATGGTCAATTCCCATTTGCAACTATCTTAAGTTGTATAGACTCAAGAGTGTCTGCAGAATTAGTTTTTGACCAAGGATTAGGTGATATTTTTAGTGTAAGAATTGCAGGTAACTTTGTAAATGAAGATATTTTAGGAAGCATGGAGTTTGCTTGTAAATTAGCTGGTACAAAAGTAATTGTAGTTTTAGGTCATACAGCTTGTGGTGCTATAAAAGGTGCTTGTGATGATGCTAAACTTGGTAATTTAACCGCTTTAATTAATAAAATAAAACCCGCAGTAGAAGCAGTTACTGAACCATCAGAATCTAATTTAAGAAATTCTAGTAATATAGATTTTGTAAATAAAGTTTCAGATAAAAATGTTCATATGACAATTGATAATATTAGAAATGAAAGCCCTGTTTTAAAAGAAATGGAAGATGAAGGAGTAATAAAAATAGTTGGAGCGATGTATAATATTAAAGATGGTTCTGTTACTTTTTATTAAGTTATCTTTTTTTTTAAAAAATTAAAAAGCCAATCTTTAAAAGGATTGGCTTTTTAAATAATTAGTGTTAAATTGTACAATTATCACTTAAGACTTTTAAAAATTTATGAAAAAATTATTCTCAAACATAAAAGGTGATGCCTTTGGAGGAATAACTGCTGGTATAGTTGCCTTACCACTTGCTTTAGCCTTTGGAGTTTCTTCTGGTTTAGGACCAGCAGCTGGACTTTATGGAGCTATTTTTATTAGTTTCTTTGCTGCTCTTTTTGGAGGAACGAGTACACAAATTTCTGGACCAACAGCACCTATGACAGCTGTAAGTATGGTTGTAATTGCTGGTATAATAGCTGCAAATGATGGTGATGTTGCTAAAGCATTGCCCTCTATTTTAATTGTATTTTTATTAGCTGGTTTGTTTCAAATTGGACTTGGAATTATGGGGCTTGGAAAATATATTAGATATATTCCTTATCCTGTAGTATCTGGTTTTATGACGGCAATTGGTGTTATTATACTATTAACCCAAGTTTTACCTTCTTTAGGATATTACCCAAAAGAAGATGTAGAATTTGTAACTCAATTTAAAGCCCATGCAGAAGAAGTTATTCTAGAAAATATATTAAAAGAAGCAGCAGGAGAAGGAATTCTGGTTTTAGAAAACTTTAAAGAAACTATTTCAAGAGCAGAACTAATTACTCCTACAGCTATTAATAAAGAAGCACAAACACTTGCTGCAAAAGAAGCTTCTGGTGCATTAGGAGCAATAAAATCTTTTCCTAGAGCTTTACAAAATATTAATTGGTTAGAGCTTTTATTAGCTCTTGGAACTATAATTATTATTTACGGTTTTAAAAAAATTACAACCAAAGTACCAAGTACTTTAGTAGCATTAATTGTAGTATCTGGTATTGCAGTTATTTTTAATTTAGATTATAGAACAATACAAGAAATTCCTGGTGTTATACCTTCAATTAAATGGGAAGTATTTACAAGTTTTTCTTTAAGTAGTATTACACCATACATATTTTCTGCATTAACCTTAGCACTTTTAGGAGCAATTGACTCTCTTTTAACAAGTGTAGTTGCAGATAATATGACTAAAACAAAACACAAACCTAATAAAGAATTAATTGGGCAAGGAATTGGAAATAGTATTGCTGCTTTATTTGGAGGAATTCCTGGAGCAGGTGCTACTATTAGAACTGTAGTAAATATAAATGCTGGTGGTAAAACAAAGCTTTCTGGTATGATTGCTGGTATCATGTTATTAATTATTATGTTGGGTTTAGGTCCAGTAGCTTCTAAAATTCCTGCTGCAGTTTTGGCTGGTATATTAATTACTGTTGGTATTGGTGTAATGGATTATAAAGGTTTAAAAGCAATACCAAGTTTACCAAAAGACATACAATTTGGATCCTTTAAATTAAGTTCAGAAGTATTAATTATGTTAATTGTTTTATTTCTTTCTACTTTTTGGAATTTAGTATATGCTGTAGGTATAGGAATGGTAATTGCATCATTAATGTTTATGAAAAAAATTGGAGACTTAACAGCAGAACGTTCTGATGTAAAAACATTAAAAGAAGAAGCTTGGGATGATGAAACTGGGTTTCCAGAAAATTTAAAAGAAGAAGTATTTATTAAGCACATTAAAGGACCTTTATTTTTTGGTTCTACAAGTGATTTTCAGGCATTATATCTTCAAATTCCAGAAACTGCTAAAACTGTTATTTTACGTTTAGGCAGAATGCAATACATGGATCAATCTGGGTTATACGCTATGGAAGATATGTTACTAGACTTAAGAAAAAAAAATATAGAAGTTTTATTTGTTGATCTTTTAGATCAACCAAGATATATGATGGAAAGAATAGATATCATTCCAGATTTTATCCCAGAAGAACATATATATAATACATTTAATGCATGTGTAAATTGGGTAAAACAAAACGTAAAAGATAAAAATTAACCTTAAAAAACACGTTAAAATGCCACACAGAAATAAAGCAATATCTAAAGAAGTTCAAGATAAATTAACACCTTTAAAAGTATTACAAGATTTTATTGAAGGTAATGCACGTTTTATAAGAGATGAAGTACACACAATAGATCATAAAGCATTAATCTCTCAAACTACAGAAGGGCAACACCCTAAAGCAATTGTTCTTTCTTGTATAGACTCTAGAGTTCCTGTAGAATTAATTTTTGACCAAACAATTGGAGACATTTTTGTAGCAAGAGTTGCTGGTAATTTCGAGAATACAGATATCTTAGGTAGTATGGAATACTCTTGTAAAGTTGCAGGAAGTAAACTGGTACTAGTTCTTGGACATGAAAGTTGTGGAGCTATTAAAGCTGCTTGTGACCATGTAGAATTAGGAAACATAACTTCTTTATTAGATAACATTCAACCAGCTGTTAAGCTTTCTGAAAGTCAAATAAAAGGAAAACATAATTCTACCAACAGCGAATTTGTAAATAAAACAATTGAAAACAATGTTAGTTTAACTATAAAAAGAATTAGAGAAAAGAGTGCTATTCTTAAAGAAATGGAAGATAATGAAGAAATAAAAATAGTTGGTGGTGTATACCACATCAGTAGCGGAAAAGTAGAATTACTATAATAAGATTCATTAACTACAACAAAAAACCCAAGACTTATTTTAATCTTGGGTTTTTTATTATAAATTAAATTTTTCTCTTTTGGTTTTGGTTAATCTTCCTTCCCAAGATTTACCACCTAAAGTGGCTTTATAATACACTTTTTTTCCTCTTACTCTATTTACCTTAATATGCATTTTAGTGCCCATCTTAAATGGAAAATTTGGCAATGTAGATTCCTTTATTGTTAAATAATACTCACAATCATTTACCCATTCTATATCAGATTTTATAAAATGTTCTTGATCATTATGGTATTCTATATATTTATTTTCACTAAAAACTACAACAACATTTTTCTTAGAGTTTTTGTAAGTAAAAACATTCCCTTTTAAAATTCCACAATCTTTATTAGAAGAAGTGAAAGACATTAACATTGTTATGCTAATTAACATTAATAGTTTGTAAATTTTTTTCATCTTATGTTTTTTATACTTGCAATTTAAATATTGCAACTTAAATTTTAATATTATCTAACAAGGTTTTTTCCTGTTTTTCTTCTTTAATAATAGAGGGAAAAATTGTAGGAGCTATCTTTTTTACAGGACTATATAAAA
The DNA here is from genome assembly GCF_039939415.1 of Polaribacter sp. Classification (GTDB taxonomy): domain Bacteria; phylum Bacteroidota; class Bacteroidia; order Flavobacteriales; family Flavobacteriaceae; genus Polaribacter. The sequence continues at coordinate 15,510 of NZ_JBDVJE010000081.1, read as the reverse complement.
CAGATTTTTCTAAGGTTTCCTTTTCTACAAAAGGTATTGTATCATTCATCTTACTAAAAAAAATAAAAACAACACTTAAAATTAATCCTATTTTTAAAGCTCCAAATACACCTCCTAAAATTTTATTTAAAATTCCTAAAGCTGCAAAATCAGCAATTTTTGTTAACACCTTTCCAAGGAGAGCAATTACTACAATTATTATAACAAAAGTAACTGCAAAAGATGCTAACGAAATATATTCTGGTTTCCAAGATACATATTCTTTTAGAAAATCGGAAACAAAATATGAAAAATGAATTGCTCCATACACCCCACCCACTAAAGCTACTAAAGAAGCAACCTCTACAAACAAGCCTTTCATAACTCCTTTTACAAAACCAAACAACAATAATGCTGCTATAATAATATCAAAAATATTCATTAAAATAATTTTGTCAAACCTACATATTTTTTTGTCAATTTAAAAATGTCAATTGTATCTTTGCTACTTTATAAACAAGTAACATGCCAAAAATAATTACCTTAAAAGAAAAATGGAATTTACTAATTAGCAAATTAACCAATCAATTTGCTGATGGAGATGAATTAAATATTGATGGGGTAATCTATTTAGTGGGTGTTCAAGAATTAGGGCAAGGTCATAGAGATTTTAAAAAAGACGAAAAAATGAACCTTATGCATATTGCTATTTGCAAGTTATTAGAACCTTATGGCTACTATGAATTCAGTTTTTTTGATGATGATGGTTGGCCACATTATAATACACTTACAGAATTACCAAACTTAAAACCAGGAGAGCAAACTGTTTTAATGAAAGAAGCTATTGTTACTTATTTTGAAACATTGTTTTATATTTAAAATTAAGTAACACTTAATTTTCTAATCATTTTAGAGAGTAATTTAGGAAAAAATCGTTTTGTTAAAACTCCCAACTTTTCTTTTGCGCCAGCAATATTAACTTCTTGCTTTTGCTTGTTAATTACTTTAACCATTAATTTTGCAAAATAATCTGGATCAATTCCGTTTTTTGTAGCAGTATCCATTTTTTCTTGTGGAGTTCCATTACCTGTTAATGCATTTTTAGAAACATTTGTATTTACAAAACCTGGGCAAACTATAGTTACAGTAATATTATCTTTAAAATGTTCTGCTCTTAAACTATCAAAAAAACCATGCAAAGCATGTTTACTTGCTGCATAAGAAGAACGTAAAGGTGTACCAATTTTACCAACAATACTTGTGGTAACCACAAACTGTCCGTTTTTATTATGAATAAAATGTGGTAAAATTGCTTTTGTTAATGCTACAGTTCCTAAATAATTAATATCCATAATGCGTTTATCAACAGAAATTTGAGTGTCTTTAACCAAAGAACGCTGACTAATACCTCCATTATTTACCAAAATATCTACTTTACCAAAACAAGCAATAGCTTTATCAACCTTTGGTTGTAAACTTGTAAAATCTTCTAAATCTAATGTAATAATTTTTACTTGAGATGGGTTTTTACAAGCAGCTTTTACCAATTCTAAACTTTCTTTTTTTCTTGATGATAAAATTAACCTAGCTTCCTGTTTAGAAAGCTCTATTGCTAAAGCTTTGCCTATACCTGAAGAAGCACCTGTAATCCAAACAACTTTATGCTTAAAACTCATTTCTTTGATTTTTTGTTACAATATACTTTATTTACAACAGAAATAGTATTTTTGGTACACTTCTTGAAAATATGTTAGAAGAACAAAAATCTATTTTAAAAAATGAAAAAAATACTCGTTTTAATATTCTTAATATCTTCATTTGCACATGCACAATATACTATTAACGGAACCATGTCTCCTACAATAGAAAGTGATTGGATTATTTTATATAAAGTTGAAGGAGCAAGGCAAAAATTTGTTCAGAATACAAAAATTAGAGTAGATTCTGTTGAGATTCAAGGCAAAAAACAAGCTTTAGGAATTTTTACTTTTACATTACCAAAAGATTCAAAAGTTGGTTCTTACAGAGCAACTTACAAATTAGAAGGCGCTGGTTTTGTAGATTTTATTTTTAATAAAGAAGATGTTAGTTTTGGTTTTCATCCAGATTATCCAGAACAATCTGTAACTTTTACAACCTCTAAAGAAAACATATTTTATAAAAAATATTTAGATGATATTGCTACAGCGCAACAAAGCTTAGACTCTATACAAGTTGCTGCACTACAAAACCCAGGTTTAGATTTAAAAGCTCCTTATAAGGCAGCCTTTTCTAATGTAAATTCTATTCAAAAAAAGTACTTAAGCGCTGCAGAAAATATGTATGTTAAACCATTTGTAGAAGCATCTTTTAGAAATAGTCCTTCAGAAATTATAAACTCACCGCAAAAGTACATGTCTAATATGGTTTATACTTTTTTTGATAGAATGGATTTTAATAACAAAACGCTTTTAAATTCTTCTTTTTTAGTTGATAGAATTACAGATTACGTTTTTTACATTAATTATTCTGAAGATAAAGATACTCAACAAAAATTATACAAAGAGTCTATAATTAAAGTGCTCTCTAAAATTAAAAATGCCCCTTTTAAGAAAGATATAATAGAATTTTTGATTAGTCAGTTTGAAACAACAATGAACTTAGATTTAATTGATTATTTGTTCGAAAATCATTATAATAAATTACCTGAAAGTTTACAAAATAAGAAATTTAGAGATGAAAAACAGCAACTTTTTGCTGCTGAAGTAGGTAGAATTGCACCCGATTTTTCTTGGCAAGAGAATGGTAAAAATTTATCGCTTTCTAAATTAAATGATGCAGAAAATTATTTGCTGATTTTTTGGAGTACAGGTTGCTCTCACTGTATTCGAGAAATACCTCAAATTCATAAATATTTAAAAGACAATAAAAAGGTAAAAGTGATTGCTTTTTCTCTTGAAAAAAATGATTTCTCATGGAAAAATTACAAGAAAACATTACCAAATTGGCACCATGTTTTGGGTTTAAATAAATGGGAAAATAAAACTGCAAGAACTTACAACATAATGTCTACACCTGCTTATTTTATATTAGATTCAAATAAAAAAATTATAGCAAAACCAGATCATTTAAATAATGTAAAAGAGTTTATTAATAAGCTTTAAATTATTTTTCTTTTGCTTTTTTTAAAGAAGTAATTACAATACCAATAATAACCAATAAAGCTCCAAAAAACTGTAATAGAGTTAAGTGTTCTTCTAAAAAGAAAGATGCTAAAACTATGGTAGATATTGGTCCGATACCAGCTACAATTGCAAAATTAGAAGAATTTATAATTTTTATAGAAGCACTCACTAAAAAAGACGGTATTACAGTAGCAAAAATTGCAATTAAAAAACCTAAACCATAAACTTGCCAAGGTAAATTAAATAAATCTGCTTTACCAATAATACTAAAGTGTACAAACACACAAAAGCAAGAAACTAACATTGCATAAGCTGTAAATTTAACTACTCCAAATTTTGGAATTAACCAACCACTACCAACTAAATAAGAAGCATAAGTAACAGCACTTAAGAGTATAAAAAAACCTCCTAAATAAACATTGTTTCCAGAAATATCTACCTCATCAGAAAAAGCAATTACAATTCCTAAATAAGATAAAAAGATAGCAATAGCTTGAATTTTAGTAATAGGTTGTTTAAAAAATAATTTATTTAAAAGAATTACAATTGTTGGATACACAAATAAAATTATACGTTCTAAACTTGCTTTTATATAAGATAAACCAACAAAATCGAAATAACTAGCTAAATAGTAACCAACCAAACCAAAAACAACCACCCAAGTATAATCTTTTTTGGTAATTTTAATCTCTTGTTTTTTATTTCGATATAAATATGCAATAACCACATAAAAAGGAAAAGAAAATAGCATTCTTAATAACAACATGGTAATTGCATCTACATTATACTTGTATGCAATTTTTACCATAACTGCTTTAGAAGAAAAAAGAACAATACCTAAAATCCCTAAAAAAATACCAAGCCAAAAGTTTTTTACTTTCATAAAACTAAAGTAAACTTTCGTTCTATTCTAAAACTATAAATAAGATATTAATTACGATGTTCAGTGTAAAATTAAGACATCTTAGAAATATAAAAAAGCATCTTTTAAATGTTCTATTTTTATCTTCTTTTGATGAATAATAGCAATGATATCAAAACGAACTTCTACATCTAAGTCTTTTTCTACTACATAATGATCAATAGCCGATATTAAAAGTTTTATTTTCTTAGGATTTACAAAATCTTGTGGATTACCAAAAAAGTCTGTACTTCTTGTTTTAACCTCAACAACTGCTAAAACACCTCCTTTTTGGGCAATAATATCAACCTCAGCTTTTAAATAACGATAGTTTTTTTCAAGAATTTTATAACCTTTATCAATTAAAAAATCGATTGCTAATTCTTCACCTAATTTTCCTAATTCATTATGATCTGCCATTGCATCAAATTACAAATTATTAATTACTTTTATTCAAAATTAAAGAAATGAATTTTTTCAAAAATCAGTTACTTTTTTTAGTACTATTTTTCTCATTTTTAATCAGTTTTGGACAAAATAATTCTACTGATTTCGAACCTTTTTTGAGTCAAGGTAAAAGAAGTTTTCCTTTTTTATTATTTAGCCCAACAAACAATAGTAGTGCTTTTAAAGCAAGTCCTTTAACAGCGGAAAGCACAAGTGGTTTTCAATTTAATTCATATAAAGTTTTGGTAAATTTAAAAGCGAATGTTTTTAAGAAAATTTATACAAAAAATAATTATCAATTAGCCATTAGCGGACATATAGACAATCAGTTTGTGTTTAAAAAAGAAACTTCTAATCGTTTTAATGGAGTTACACATTCGCTTTTTAATACGGATTACTTTATCTATTTACACAACGATTTTGTATTAAATAACAATCAGTTTTTACGTGTAAATCTATTTCACAGATCTTCTCATTTAGGTGATGATTATCTTTTAAAAAATGATATTTCTAGAGCTACAAATCCAGATTATTGGGCAGAAGACCCTGCAAACTATGAAACTTTAGAAGTCTTATATGCTTATAATAAAACCAAAATAGGTTTGTATGCAGGTATTTCTTACATCGTAAGAACAGATAGTAATCGTAAAAAATTAGCTTTTCAAACAGGTGGAGTTTTTAAAAACTTCGAAACTAAAAACGATTTTTTAAATAGACTTTTTATTGGATATGATGTTCGTCTTTTAGAAAATAACGATTATAATTTCAATTTTAATGGCGGTGTTGGTTATGCATTTAAAAACAACAATAGTTTACGTTTAGAATATTACAATGGTTATTTACCTTATAGTAGATTAGAAAACGAAGTAAAAACTAGTTGGATTTCTTTGGCTTTTTATTATAATTTAGAGTTGTAAGTTATTCTGTAAAAACTACAGAACTTTCCTTTTTTCCAATTTTCAGTTTTACTTTTCTCCCAAAAATTAATGCTCTATTATCTGCATTATGTCCTGCAGGAAAATCAAACAAAACAGGAAAATCATACTCTTTTACAACATCTAAAACCAGCTCTTCAATAGTATATCCCCAATTGGTAGAATTCTTTTTGATTTTAGAAATATCACCAATAATGACTCCTGCACAATTATTAAAATAACCTGCTCTTTTTAAACTCTGTAACATTCTATCAATGGCATATTTATATTCGCCAATTTCTTCAATAAAAATAATTTTTCCTTTGGTGTTTGTCTGACTTTTAGAACCCAACATAGAAGCTAACAAAGCAAGGTTTCCTCCTACAATTTGTCCTTCTACTTTTCCTTTTCTATTGTATTTAGAAGAAGGAATATTATATTTTAATTGCTTTCCAAAAATTGCTTTTTGAAAGCTATCTAACGTTTCTATAGTTTCTTCTGGCTTATCATCTACACTTGTACCCATCATTGCATGCATGGTTTCTACACCTAAATTATGAATATGGCTATGGAAAGCAGTAATATCTGAATAGCCAATCACCCATTTTGGATTTTTTAAAAACGTAGTATAATCTAACTTATCTAAAACTCTTACAGAACCATAACCTCCACGTCCAGACCAAATTGCTTTAATATTTGCATTGTCTAAAGCTTCTTGAAAATCTGCTGTTCTTTCATCATCAGTACCTGCAAAATGACTGTTTTTATTAAAAATATGTTTTCCTAATTTTACTTTTAAACCCCAACTTTCTGCTAATTCTTTAGCTTTAAGCATTGTTTCTTGTCTGTGTTTTAAAATTCCTGCAGGCGCAAGAATTACAATGGAATCTCCAGTTTTTAAATATGGAGGTGTAATCAATTTAGAAGTTTTTACTTGAATTGAATCTACTTTAGTTTGCCCAATAGCTTTACAGTTCATCATTAATAATGATAAAAACAGTAAACCAAAAATTTTCTTAGTACTCATAAAACATGTTTTTGTAAATGTATCAAAATTCAATGGTTTTTAAAACTCCCTTTTTCGTACTTTTGCACTTCAAAAATCAGTCCAAAAAAATACGAGAAACTCATGAGTGCTCCAAAAAGATATACAATTACAGCAGCTTTACCTTATACAAATGGTCCAATTCATATTGGTCATTTAGCAGGCGTTTACGTTCCGGCAGATATTTATGCGCGTTATTTACGTTTAACAGGTAATGATGTTGCTTACATTTCTGGTTCTGATGAACATGGTGCTGCCATACCAATGAGAGCAAAAAAAGAAGGAGTTTCTCCTCAAGTAATTATCGATAAATATCATGGAATTATTAAAAAGTCTTTTCAAGATTTTGGAATATCTTTTGATAATTACTCAAGAACTTCAGCAGAAATTCATCATAAAACTGCATCAGAATTCTTTACAAAAATGTACAATGATGGTGAGTTTGTAGAAGAAGTTTCTGCGCAATTGTATGATGAAGAAGCAAATCAGTTTTTAGCAGACCGTTTTGTTGTAGGAACTTGCCCTAAATGTGGCTTTGAAGAAAGTTACGGAGATCAATGTGAAAACTGTGGAACTTCTCATAACGCAACAGATTTAATCAACCCAAAATCTGCAATTACAGGAAATGTACCAACTATAAAAGAAACAAAACACTGGTTTTTACCTTTAGATAAACATGAAGCTTTTTTACGCGAATGGATTTTAGAAGGTCATAAAAAAGACTGGAAACCAAATGTTTACGGACAAGTAAAAAGTTGGGTAGATGATGGTTTAAGACCAAGAGCTGTAACTAGAGATTTAGATTGGGGAATTCCTGTTCCTTTAAAAGATGCAGAAGGAAAAGTTTTATATGTTTGGTTTGATGCACCTATTGGATATATTTCATCAACCAAAGAATGGGCAGCAAGAGAAGGAAAAAACTGGGAAGATTATTGGAAAAAAGAGGACACCAAAATGGTTCATTTTATAGGAAAAGACAATATTGTTTTTCACTGTATTATTTTTCCTGCGATGTTAAAAGCACATGGCGATTATATTTTACCTGATAATGTACCTGCAAATGAGTTTTTAAATTTAGAAGGAAATAAATTATCGACTTCTAAAAATTGGGCAGTTTGGTTGCATGAATATTTAGAAGAATTTCCAGATCAGCAAGATGTTTTACGTTATACATTAACTGCAAACGCGCCAGAAAGTAAAGACAACGATTTTACTTGGAAAGATTTTCAGACAAAAAACAATAGTGAATTGGTTGCCATTTTTGGTAACTTTATTAATAGAGTTGTTGTTTTAACTAACAAATATTACCAAGGCATTATTCCTACTCCAAATGATTTTACAGATGTAGATGAAGATGTTTTAGCTGCTGTAAAAGAGTTCCCTAATATTATTGGTAAATCTATAGAAAGATATAGATTTAGAGAAGCTAGCCAAGAATTAATGAATTTAGCAAGACTTGGTAATAAGTATTTAGCAGATGAAGAACCTTGGAAAGTTATAAAAATTGATGCAGAACGTGTACAAACAATTATGTATGTTGCCTTGCAAATTTCTGCAGCATTAGCAATTGTTTCTGAACCCTTCTTACCTTTTACATCAACCAAATTAAAAGGAATTTTAAATCTTGATGAGACTCTAACTTGGGAAAATGTAACTGAAAAAGATATTTTAATTCCTGAAAATCATCAAATTAATAAAGCTGAATTATTATTTTCTAAAATAGAAGACAAAACAATTGAATTTCAATTAGAAAAGTTAGCAGCTACAAAAATTGCAAACGAGCAAGAAAACAAAGTTCTAGAACCTCAAAAAGAAACCATAGAGTTTGATGACTTCACAAAACTAGACATTAGAATAGGAACTATTTTAGAAGCAGAAAAAGTTGCTAAAACTAAAAAACTTTTAAAATTAAAAGTTGATGTTGGTATAGATACAAGAACCATTGTTTCTGGTATTGCAGAAAGCTTTTCTCCAGAAGATATTATTGGTCAGCAAGTTTCTGTTTTGGTAAACTTAGCCCCAAGAAAAATTAGAGGTGTAGAAAGCCAAGGAATGATTTTAATGACTGATACACCTGATGGTAAATTAGCTTTTATAGAACCAACAAAAGAAGTTAAAAACGGACAACAAGTGAGTTAAAACCTTATTGGTCCCATACAATTATAAGGCAAAAAAAGTGAATGGTACGTTTTCGATATCACTTTATCTGCTAATGAAAAAGCATTGTTAACATCTCTATCTTCTCTTCTAGCATTTAACTTTTTACTGTCTAGAATTTTATCATGATCTTGGGTTGATTCATTCTAATTTGGTATCTGTTACCTAAAACTGTAGAAAGTGCTTTTTTGCCTTTTAAAGCTGCCCAAGTATTTGGCGCTAAAACAACTACTTTGTCTGTTTCTGATAATTTGAATGTCTAATTATTTTTTCTAGATTTTACAAAATTTCTAACTTTGTCTCCTAGGGTTATTATACCAGTTATTTTTTTACTAGTTTTTTGTGAAGTAAGTTTTCTTCTTCTAGAGCAAATACTAACAAATTTACATAGTCTTCTACAGTTTCTTGTATTGAAGATGGATCAATAATATTTATAGACCCTTTCCATATTAATTCTCTTTCTTTAATTGGGCAAATACAATATAAAGAAGTTTCTGCATTGTAAATATTAAATTTTTTGTAGTAATCTGAGTTGTAAAAAATTTCTTGATGAAAATAGTAATCATCTCTAAACTTAACATTTAAATAATCTTTGTCTTTAAAGGTTTTTGTGTAAACTATTTTATTTTCTATTCCTTTTATTTTGGTAAATAAAATGGCATCAAAATAATTAGTTGCCAATATTTTTTCTACATTTCTTAATTCTACTATAGATTTTTGTTCTGTAGTAAATGTTGGTTCAAAGATTTCTAAACTCATAACAGCTTCTATACCTCTAGAAACATATTCTTCTTTCATTTTATTTTCGAATTGTTTTCTTGCTTCTAGATTAGAAGACATACCAACAATTAATACTTTAGAAACAGAAAGAGAGTCTGTTTTTGGGTTTTTCCATTGATCTACAAGCTCTGTTGTACTGCAATTAAATAGAAAAACAAACGATAATAAAAAAAGTAGCTTTTTCATTGTAAGTAGGTTTCATATAACTTTTTTGAAGTTACTACTTAAACTTAAATAATTAAATGATAAATATCAGATTAAACTAAAAGGTTCTTTTTTATTCGTGCAGTACTAAAAAAGGAATATCTGTATGATAGCTAATTTGTTCAACTTTATTATGAAATAATATTTGTTGAAAATAATTTAGGTTTTTTGCTACCATTGTAATTAAATTTATGTTTCTAGTTTTTACAAAACATTGTACAGCATCTTCTACTTTTTTATTGGTTAAAAAATGCAAACTATACTTATAATGATAAAGATAATCTTCTAATAATTCTTTATTTGTTTTCTGTTGAGTATTTAATGAAGACGTTTTTTTACAAATATTTAATACCCTTAATGAAGCGCTATTTCTATCTAAAATTTCTGCTAATGGCTGTAGCATTTGTAAACCTCTAGATAAAGAAAAATCTGTTGGAAAAGCAACTTCATTTATTTCTTTAAATTTTGCATTTTCTGGTACTACTAAAGTTGTACATTTTACTTTTGTAATAACATCTCCTGTATTGCTTCCTATAATATACTTACTTAATCCGCTAGCACCTTTTGTTCCCATAACAATAACATCTACTTTTTTTTCTTCTACGTGTTGTCTTATAGATTCTAAAAAAAAGTTGTTTTCTGTTAACGTATAAAATTTATGTTTTCTACTGTTAGGAAATTTTTTTGCTATTCTATTTAGAATTAGCTTTAATTGAGTTTTGGCTTGCTCTATTTTATTATCTGCAACAATTGTATGCTCATTTGTATATAGGTAATCTTCTTTTACAAATGTATTTAACCTATTAACATGTAAAAGATAAAAACTACACGTATAATCTTTATAAAAATCTAATGCATACTCAATGGCATTCCAAGAATTGTCTGAAAAATCTGTTGGTAATAAAATAGTTTTCATTAAAAATTCACCTTTGTAAAAAAGCCAAATTTATTGTTACGTTTCATCTTAAAAAATGATATTGGTCATACTTACATATAACCAACTCATTATCAACATATTTCTTGTAGTTTATTTATATCTATAATTCTTATTGTTCTTCCTTCAATCTCAATAATACCTTGTTTTTTAAAGTTAGACATGGTTCTAATTAAAGTTTCTGTTGCAATACCAGCTACACTTGCTAAATCATTTCTAGAGATTCTTATCTGTTCTTCTGGTTTTCTGTTTAATTTTTCTGCAAACTTTAATATAGTATTTGCCGTTTTTTTACTAACAGAACTATAAGCCATTTGTAAAAGTTGATCTTTTACTAGGGCTAAATCTCCTGTTAACAATTCTATTAATTCTAATGTAACTTTATGATTTTTATTTAAAACATCTGTTAACGCTTTCTTAGAAAGACCCACTAGTTCTGTTTTTTGTATTGCAGTAGCAGATTCTTGATAAGCTAAATTTTGAGTAAAAGAAGTATATCCAAATAAATCGTCTTCTTTATATAAAGCAGTAGTAAGATGTTTTCCTTGCTCATCTAATTTATGGCATTTTATAAGACCTTTAATTATTAAATAAATATAATTAGAGTTATTACCTTCTTGGTAAATAATAGCGTCTTTAGCAAAATGAAAAGTTTCTCCATTGTCATCAAAATAATTTTTTAAATCATTAAGACTTCTCATTTCTTCATTTTCTTCTTCTACAACTATTTTTTCTTCTCTTCTATCTTTAAGTATTGCAGCTTTTGCTATTCTACTTTCTATTGCACTTATTAATTCGTCTTCAGAAAATGGTTTTGTTATATAATCGTCTGCACCTAAATCCATCCCTTTTCTAACATCTTTTCTTTCTGTTTTTGCAGATAAAAAAATAAAAGGTATATGTTTTGTTAGTTCGTTATTTGTTAAAGCTTCTAACACACCATAACCATCTAATTTTGGCATCATAATATCGCAAACAATAATATCTGGCAAAATTTCTTTAGCTACTTTTACACCAATAACCCCATTTGCTGCATTTACAACTTGGTAATTAGATAATTCTAAAAGTTCTGTAGTATTTTCTCTTAATACTGCATCGTCTTCAATTAATAATATTTTTTTCATTTTGCTTTATTAATAATTTTCATTTTAAAAGTAGAACCAACATTTTCTTCACTTTTAAAAGTTATATTACCTCCTAAACTTTCTATATGGGTTTTAATAATATTTAAACCAATACCTGTGCCTTGGGTTAATAGTGCATTTTCTGCTCTAAAATAACGATTAAAAATATTTTTTTGATCAGCTTCTGGAATTCCAATTCCATTATCTTTTATTTTAAATGTAGTAAAATTTTTGTCTTGTTTTACTTCTATATTAATTTGAGAGTTTTCTGGAGAATATTTTATTGCATTATTTACAAGATTAGATAAAGCTAACTCAATTATTTTTTCGTCTTGAGTTAATGATAATTCTCCTATATCTTCTGGATAATTAATTCTTTGACCTACTTTTAAAAGCATGTTAGCGTTGTAAATTACCTCATCTACAACCTTTGTAACTTTAAAGGTATGAAATTTATAATGTATTTTTCCTGTCTCTAATTTTTCTATAGATAAAAAATCATTTAAAATATTATTTAAATAATGTATTTTACTTGTTATCGTTGCTAAATGTTTATCTCTTTTTTCTTGTTGCTCAGTTAATTTATATTTACCCAATAACATTGTAGAGGTTAAAATTCCGCTTAAAGGAGTTTTAAATTCATGAGAAACTAAAGATAAAAATTTTGTTTTAAGTTCATTTAACTCTTTTTCCTTTTTTAGAGCGTCTTTAATTTTATTTTCGGCTTCGATTCTTTTTTGGTTTTCTTCATCTAATTCAATGTTTACAACTTTTAATTCGTTAACCGTTTTTCTTAATTCTTTTGTTCTTTCTTCAACCTTTCTTTCTAGCTCTTCATTTAACTTATAAATCTCTTGTTCTTGTTGTTTTCTTACAGTAATATCTATAACTAAGGCCATAACAAATGTTTTGCCATATATTTCAAATGGATTTAAACCTGCTTCTAAAGGAAAAATATCGCCATTTTTTCTAGCTCCATATAAATCCCTTCCATTACCCATCTGTCTTTTCTCTTTCTGTTTCATAAAACCATTAAAATGGGCTCCATGACCAGCATGATAATTACGAGGAATTAATACGCTAAGTGACTGGTTTAAAAGCTCTCCATGGTTATAGCCAAACATTTTTTCTACAGAGGTATTTACAGATACAATTTTCTGTTTATCATCAACAACAACAACACCTTCTGAAACGGCTTCAAAAAGTACGTTAAAAATATCTTGCTCTTTATTTAGCATTATAGCTATAAATTATTGGGTTAAAAAAGTGACTAAAAATAACACTTTTTGTTGAAGCACTAGGATTAAAAAATGATTAATGTCATAATTTTATTAATTCTAATAATATAACTTTACTCACATTCATAAATCATTTATTATGAAACATTCACAAAATACAATTATTTCTTTTTACGAAAACTTGGGTAAATTATTTTATGCAATTGCTGCTGCTGATAATGTTGTAGAAGAAGTTGAGTTTAATGTTTTAAAAGAAACTGTAAAAAATAAATGGACAAAAATTGATCCTGTAGATGATGATTTTCATTCTGATGCTGCTTATCAAATTGAAACGGTGTTTGATTGGTTAAATTGCGAAGGTTTTTCTGACTCTAAAACATGTTACAACGAATTTATAGATTTTAAAAACGAACACCCATCTTTGTTTACACAAAATATAAAAAACTTAATTATACAAACTTCTGCTAAAATTGCTGCATCTGTTACAGATATTAATAAATCTGAATTAATGTTAGTTGCAAAACTTAGTTTAGCGCTTAAAAAATAAAATAAATATAAAAAAATTAGTATTCTATGTATGCATAATTTCATGATCTAAACAACAAGAAAAAATATTTCCAAAATATAGAAATATAACTGAATCTGTTTATACCACAGTTACAATTTAACCAGAAAGTTTGTGCTGCTGCTGTTGGTATTCTTGAAAAAATTTAGTTAAAGAAAATTACCAAGGTAAAGCAGTTGTTTTAAAAGGAATTATTGCTGCAGAAATTAAGTTTTATAACGATTCTATAAATTTTATAAGACAAGAAAATCTTTGGAAACAAAAAATTGGTTCTAAGATTGAATATGATTCTAAAAAGTTAAGCTATCAACTTTGTTTAAATAATTTAAAACTACTTAAAAAACAATTATTTTAGAACAGAAAATCAACTTAAAACAGCCTTAAATAAAACAGAAAACAATTACAAATCTTCTTTAATAAATACTGAAGTTTTTACTGTAAAAAAAGAGAAAGTAGCTATGTAAACTTTCTCTTTTTTAAATGAAATAATGGATTATTTTCCTCCCAACATCAAAATTTCACTAACAACAACTTCTGTAATATATCTTTTTTCACCTTCTTTGGTTTCATAACTTCTAGAGGTTAGTTTACCTTCTATAGCAACCTCATTTCCTTTTTCTAAATATCTATCTATAATTTCTGCGGTTTTATTCCATGCAACAACATTATGCCACTGTGTATCTTTTACTTTTTCTCCCTGGGCGTTTTTATAGCTGTCATTAGTTGCAATCGAAAATTTTACTAATTTTTTACCACTATCTAAAGTGATGATTTCTGGATTATTTCCTAAATTTCCAATTAATTGTACTTTGTTTCTTAACGTACTCATAAGATAAGGTTTTAAATTATTATTATTTTGTCAATTCGTTTTGACACTGCAAAATTGCGATATAAAGTAAATTTTATTCGGTTATAAAGTAATTACTTTCGGTTGTAATTACTTGTAGTCGTTTGTAAACGGTTTTTTTGTATATTTCCAAAATGAAAACTTAATAGATATGAAATCGTACAGAAATGAACAATGGAAGCTATTTGAAAAAGAAAATTATAATGTTGAAAAAGAAAAAATTTACATCTCAAATTACGGAAGAGTAAAAAAAGAAATTTCAGAAAATGAATACAAACTTGTTAAAATAGGGCAAATAAATAATTTCGAAACTTTTACTTATCCTAAAAAAGAGAGTAAAAGAAGAAATAGTGCTTATGTACATAGAGTTGTTGCAACGCTGTTTTTAAAAAAAGATGAAAACCAAAAATTTGTAATACACATCAACCATGATTTAAAAGATAATTATTACAAAAATTTAAAATGGGTAAACCAAAAAGAATTAACGGCTCATCAAATAACAAACCCTAAAAGAATTGCAAAATTTGGTATTAAACCAGGTGCAAAATTAACAGAAGGAAAAGTTAGAATTATAAAAAAGAAATTGTTAGATCCTAACAGAAGAACCAGATTAAGAATTATTGCAAGTCAATTTGGTATTACAACCACACAATTAGATAGAATAAAATCTGGAGAAAATTGGGGAGAAATTAAAGTCTAAAAAATATTGCTATGGAAAGCAGGAAATGTTTAGAATGTAATGAAATTGTAAAAGGAAGAATAGATAAAAAATTCTGTTCAGATTATTGCAGAAATGCTTACAATAACCGTGTAAACAAAGACTGTAAAAACCTAATCAGAAATATTAATAATCGTCTTAGAAAAAATTATAAAATACTAACAGAATTAAACTTCTCTGGAAAAACAAAAGTGACAAGAACCAAATTATACGATAAAGGTTTCGACTTTCAGTTTTTTACATCTATCTATAAAACAAAAACAGGAAACACCTATTTTTATATCTATGATGAAGGTTATTTACCTTTAGAAAACGAAACTTTTTTATTAATTAAAAGAGATTGATAAATGATTTTAATAACAGATTACAGTTCTTATTTAATACCAGTTAGTTTTGTTATAATCGTTATTATAGTTGTTGGGTTAACTTATTATTTTAGTACAAAACAAAAAATTATAAGAACACTATCTAAACTACCAATTAAACAAATTGG
>NZ_JBDVJE010000080.1:0-151561 GCF_039939415.1 Polaribacter sp. | reverse complement strand
GTAAATCAATTATTTTATCTTTAAATAAGAAAAAAACTATAAGTATAAAAAAAGCCTTATCATAAATGATAAGGCTTTTTGCTCCCCCTCTAGGACTCGAACCTAGGACCCTCTGATTAACAGTCAGATGCTCTAACCAACTGAGCTAAGGAGGAGTTTGCGACACAGTGTTTGTGTTTTGCGAGTGCAAATATATATCTTTTTAGAATATACACAAACACTTTTTAAAAAAAAATTAAAAAAAAACAAAAAAAAAAATTTTGTATAAATTCAAGTAAATAAATTAGGCTTTATGACAAATATCGTATTTTTGTTCACCTAGATAGCTTACAAAAAGAGTAGAAACTATAATATGGATAAATTTTCGTTTTTAAACGCAGCGCATACAGGCTTTATAGCTGACTTATATGATAAATATTTGGTTAACCCAGATACGGTAGAACCAAGTTGGAGAAGTTTTTTTCAAGGATACGATTTAGCAAATGAAAATTATTCATTAAAAGAAGAAGATACTTCTGTAGAAATACCTCAAGAAGTTAGAAAAGAATTTCTTGTTGTTGACTTAATTAACGGATACAGGACTCGTGGACATTTATTTACAAAGACAAATCCGGTTAGGGAAAGAAGACAATATGAACCTAATTTAGATATCCAAAATTTCGGTTTAACCGAAAACGATTTAGATAAAGAATTTTCGGCTGGAGAAGTTTTAGGATTAGGAAAAGTAAAGCTTTCGAAAATACTTAAACATTTACAAAGTATTTATTGCGATTCTATTGGGGTTGAATATATGTATGTTCGTAATCCAGAAAAATTAAAATGGTGGCAAAATCGTATTAATGAAAACGATAATCATCCAAAATATAGCGGTGAAGCCAAAAAATATATTTTAGGTAAATTAAATCAAGCAGTAACTTTTGAAAGCTTTTTACAAACAAAATATGTTGGTCAAAAACGTTTTTCTTTAGAAGGTGGTGAAGCTTTAATACCTGGTATTAGCGTTGTTTTAAGAGATGCAGCAGAAAAATTTGGTGTTAAGGAATGTGTCTTAGGAATGGCTCACAGAGGGCGTTTAAACACACTTGTTAATATCTTTAAAAAACCAGTAAGAGATCTTTTTAGTGAATTTGAAGGAAAAGATTTTGAAGATCAAAATATAGATGGAGATGTAAAATACCATTTAGGTTTAACGTTAAGTAAAACGTATAGAGATGGTAATGAAATTAAAATGAACTTAGTTCCAAATCCATCTCATTTAGAAACTGTTGCCGCTGTTGCTGAAGGAATTACAAGAGCAAAAATAGACAGAAAATATAATGGTGATTCTAGCAAGATTTTACCAATAGTAATTCATGGTGACGCAGCAATTGCTGGTCAAGGGATTGCATATGAAATTGTACAAATGGCTAAATTAAATGGCTATAAAACTGGTGGAACAATCCATATTGTTGTTAACAATCAAATTGGTTTTACAACGAATTACTTAGATGCTCGTTCAAGTACGTATTGTACAGATGTTGGTAAAGTAACTTTATCTCCTGTATTACACGTAAATGCAGATGATACAGAAGCTGTTTGTCATGCAATGGAAATGGCATTAGAGTTTAGAATGCGTTTTGAAGCAGATGTTTTTATAGATTTATTAGGTTACCGTAAATACGGACATAATGAAGGTGATGAACCACGTTTTACACAGCCTAAATTATACAAAGCAATATCTAAACACTCAAATCCAAAAGATATTTATGCAAAACAATTACTTGCAGAAAAATCTATTGATGATACTTACCTAAATGAAATTACTACTGAGTTTAAAGAAATGCTTGAAAAAGAATTTGAAGCAGCTAAGAAAGTAAAAACTTCTAAGGTAAGAGAATTCATGCAATCTACTTGGGATGGTTTTGAGCGTCAGAAGTTAGATACTATGTTATTGACTGAAGACACAAAATACGATTTAGATAAATTAAAAAATATCGCAAAAGTTGTTTCTACAGTTCCAGAAAATGTAAAATTTGTTAGAAAAGCAGAACGTATTTTAAATGCAAGAACAAAAATGGCTTTTGAAACCAATCAATTAGATTGGGGAATGGCAGAAAACCTTGCCTATGGTTCTTTAATGGAAGAAGGCTATAATGTTCGTATTTCTGGACAAGATGTTGAAAGAGGAACTTTTTCTCATAGACATGCTATTTTACGTGATGAAATTACAGAAGAAAGAATTAACTTATTAAATACAAACCCAAACAACAAAGGACAAATGACGATTTTTAACTCGTTATTGTCTGAATATGGGGTGCTTGGTTTTGATTATGGTTATGCCATGGCAAATCCAAATACACTAACAATTTGGGAAGCTCAGTTTGGAGATTTTTCTAACGGAGCACAAATTATGTTTGACCAGTATATTTCTGCTGCAGAAGACAAATGGAAAATGCAAAACGGTATTGTTGTTTTATTACCTCATGGTTATGAAGGACAAGGTTCTGAGCATTCATCTGCAAGAATAGAACGTTATTTACAATTATGTGCAACAGATAACATGACAGTTGCTAACTGTACAACACCAGCTAACTTCTATCATTTGTTACGTAGACAAATGAAACGTCAGTATAGAAAGCCATTAATTGTATTTACACCAAAGAGTTTATTACGTCATCCAAAAGCAGTTAATTCTATAGAAGAATTAGCAAATGGAGAATTCCAAGAAGTTATAGATGATACTTTAAACCCAAAAGGAGTAAAAAAATTGGTTTTCTGTATGGGTAAATTCTATTATGATTTATTAGCAGAAAGAGAAGAAAATAAAAGAGAAGATGTTGCTTTGGTTAGAATAGAGCAATTGTTCCCTTTACATTTAGAAAAATTACAACAAGTAATAGATAAATATCCAAATGTTACAAAATACATTTGGGCACAAGAAGAACCTAGAAACATGGGTGCTTGGAGTTTTATGTTAGAACGATTAGATTTAGTTAAATTAAATGTTCGTTCTCGTAAATATTATGCTGTACCTGCTGCAGGTTCTAGCACAAGATTTAAGAAAAGACATCAAGCAGTAATTGATAGTGTTTTTAGTAACGAGTAAAACGCGTTAAGGATTGAAACGGCATCCTTTTTTTGATTAAAATGAAAAAAAAGATATAGTGGAAAGCCTGTTTAAACGCCCAAATAAAATAAAGAATTTCAGATTAAACAAAAAATAAAAAAAACATGAGTGTTTTAGAAATGAAAGTTCCTTCACCAGGAGAATCGATTACAGAAGTAGAAATTGCAACGTGGTTAGTTGAAGATGGAGATTATGTAGAAAAAGACCAACCAATTGCAGAAGTAGATTCTGATAAAGCAACCTTAGAATTGCCTGCTGAAGAAAGTGGAATTATTACTTTAAAAGCTGAAGAAGGTGATGCTGTAGAAGTGGGTGCTGTAGTTTGTTTAATTGATATGGATGCTGCAAAACCAGAAGGAAGTTCAGTTAGCAGTGAACAGTCGCAGTCTTCAGTTGAAGTTGCAGAACCAGTAACCAACAACCAACAACCAACAACCACCTATGCAACTGGTACAGCTTCTCCTGCAGCTAAAAAAGTATTAGCAGAAAAAGGAATTGATGCTGCATCTGTAAAAGGAACAGGAAAAGAAGGTAGAATTACTAAAGAGGATGCTGTAAAAGCGGTACCTTCTATGGGAACTCAACCCGCAAACGGTTCTAGAGGAACAGAGCGTAAAAAAATGTCTATGTTACGTAGAAAAGTTGCACAACGTTTAGTTACTGTTAAAAATGAAACTGCCATGTTAACTACTTTTAACGAAGTAAACATGCAACCAATTTTTGATTTACGTAAACAATTTAAAGAAGACTTTAAAGCGAAACACGGAGTTGGTTTAGGGTTTATGTCTTTCTTTACGTTAGCTGTTGTTAGAGCTTTAAAATTGTTTCCAGATGTGAATTCTATGATTGATGGAGATTTTCAAATAAAACACGATTTTCAAGATATTTCTATTGCAGTTTCTGGACCAAAAGGTTTAATGGTACCTGTAATTAGAAATGCAGAAAACTTGTCTTTTAGAGGTGTAGAAAGCGAAGTAAAACGTTTAGCAATTCGCGCTAGAGATGGACAAATTACTATTGATGAAATGACAGGTGGAACTTTTACAATTACCAATGGTGGTGTATTTGGTTCTATGTTATCTACTCCTATTATAAACCCTCCACAAAGTGGTATTTTAGGTATGCACAATATAGTTAACAGACCAATGGCAGTAAATGGTGGTATTGTAATTCAGCCAATTATGTACGTTGCGCTTTCTTACGATCACAGAATTGTAGATGGTAGAGAATCTGTAGGTTTCTTAGTTGCTGTTAAAGAGGCTTTAGAAAATCCAGTAGAATTATTAATGGATAACAACCCTACAAAAGCATTAGAAATGTAAGCAACATTGTTGCCCTATAAATATTTAAAATCCTGAGCTTTTGCTTGGGATTTTTTTTGAAGCTATTTCCTGCTTTCCACTATATCTTTTTTATGAAAAATAAAAAAGGATGTCGTTTCAATCAGGGCTAAACTTGTTTGCTAACAAATTTCCTTTTACTAAATCATATCAACAAAAAAAACGAACGCTGTTAACTAGTTTATAAAAAACTTTATCTTTCCAAAAATTAAAAGCGTAATCATTATGAATAAAATCATAAAACAAACTTATATATTACTCCTACTCTCTTTTGTTTTATTCAGCTGTAATAACACCAAAAAGAACACTGATTTTAAAATGAAACAAGGAGATTTACTGTTTCAAAATACAGGAACAGGAGAAATTGATAATGCCATAAAAGATGTTACAGCAACTTCTTTAGCCAAAAACTATTCTCATATTGGAATAGCAATGAAAGAAGATGGAAAATGGTTTGTACTAGAAGCAATACCTAAAGAAGGAATTAGTAAAACACCAATAAATAAATTTTTAAATCGAAATAAAAATAAGCAAGATAAATCGCTAACTACTGTTGCAAGATTAGATAGCGTTTATCAACCTTATATTTCTAAAGCAATTAAATATGGTTTAGAAAGAATTGACACACCTTATGATGAGATTTTTTTATGGGATGATAGTTCTTATTATTGCTCTGAATTAGTTTACAAAATGTTTTCTTCTCAAGATTTGTCTAAAAACGCTATTCCTTTTCCAACTCACCCAATGACTTTTAATGATAGTTTAGGAAAACCAATGCAAAGTTGGGTAAATTATTACAAAACGCGCAACCAACCAATACCAGAAGGTATTGAAGGTACAAACCCTAATTTAATGGCGAGCAGTCCACATATAATATTTATATATGATTATGAAAAAGAGTAAAAAGAAATATTTATTATAAAACAATACAGAAACCTATTAACTTTAAATCAATTTTAAATTCTTGAAAAATGAAGGTTACACCAGAAAAAAATGAAAAAGTTGCTAATATGATTTTTGGATCTATTTATCCACTTTATTGGAATAGACTAGAGAAAAACGGAAGAACTAAAGAAGAGTTTCATCAAGTATTAGAATGGTTTACAGGTTTCGACGAAGCAAAACTACATTCTCTTATAGATGAAAAAGTAACGTTTAGAACATTTTTTGAACAAGCAAAAATAAATCCGAATGCACATTTAATAAAAGGAGTAGTTTGTGGTTATCGAATAGAAGAAATAGAAGATGAATTTGAAATCTATAAACAATGCCGACAAATGGAAAAGTTAATTGATGAACTTGCCAAGGGACGAAAAATGGAGAAAATTTTACGTTCTTAATAATTAGATAGATTTTTCTCTTTGAATTTATTTATTTTTTATCTTGCAATAAAAAGCTACAATGCCAAAAAATCCTGAATTAGAACTTGCCTTTAATTTTATTAACAAAACAGATAGAAATCTATTTATTACAGGAAAAGCTGGTACAGGTAAAACTACTTTTTTACATCAAATTAAAAAAGAATCTTTAAAAAGAATGGTAATTGTTGCTCCAACTGGTGTTGCTGCAATTAACGCTAAGGGTGTAACTATTCATTCTTTTTTTCAAATGCCTTTTGGTCCTATTTTACCAAATCAGATTACAAATACAAATCAACAACGTAAATTTTCTAAAACCAAAATAGATATTATAAAATCTTTAGATTTAGTAATTATAGATGAGATTTCTATGGTTCGTGCAGATTTGTTGGATGGTATAGATCAAGTTATGAGGCGTTATAAAAACAGAAATAAAGTGTTTGGTGGAGCACAAGTTTTAATGATTGGAGATTTACAACAATTAGCGCCAGTTGTAAGACCCAATGAATGGAGTTTACTACAACAACATTACAATACCGTTTATTTTTTTAGTTCTAAAGCTTTTCAAGAAGCCAATGTAGTTTCTATAGAGTTAAAGCATATTTATCGTCAGAAAAACGAAAATTTTATTAAAGTTTTAAATGAAATCAGAAATGATAACTTGTCTGATACTTCAACAAAAATTTTAAACGAACGCTACAACCCTACCTTCTCTCCTACTAAAAATGATGGTTATATTACATTAACAACTCATAATAAAAGAGCGAACC
This sequence comes from Polaribacter sp., assembly GCF_039939415.1. GTDB lineage: Bacteria > Bacteroidota > Bacteroidia > Flavobacteriales > Flavobacteriaceae > Polaribacter. The sequence continues at coordinate 144,987 of NZ_JBDVJE010000080.1, read as the reverse complement.
TCATCAATGATTCTGAATTGAATAAACTCAAAAACAGAAGCTACTTTTTTGAAGCAGAAGTTTCTGGTAAATTCAATGAAAATGCTTTTCCTAATGACCAAAAATTAGAATTAAAAATTGGTGCTCAAGTAATGTTTATCAAAAATGATTCTTCCCCAGAAAAAAGATATTTTAATGGAAAAATAGGAATTGTAACTGATATTTCTAAAGAAAATGTTACTGTTCAATGTGCCAATGAAGTTGACGAAATTGTTACAGAAAGAGAAAATTGGGACAATGTAAATTATTCTATCAATGATGAAACCAAAGAAATTAAAGAAGACGTAATTGGTTCTTTTTCTCAAATTCCACTAAGATTAGCTTGGGCAATTACCATTCATAAAAGTCAGGGTTTAACTTTTGAAAAAGCTATTATAGATGCAGAAGCTTCTTTTGCGCACGGACAAACGTATGTTGCCTTAAGTAGATGTACTTCTTTAGAAGGTTTGGTTTTAAAAACACCAATTACAAGTAGGGCAATTATTAATGATACCACTGTAAGTGTTTTTAATGAAAGTGTAGAAGAAAATCATCCTGATGAAAGTATTTTAAATAAATCTGAAAAAGAATTTCAACTAAATTTAATTGCAGAATTATTCGATTTTCAATCGTTTTTGTATCCAACTTCTAGAATGATTGACATTTTTTATAAAAATCAGACAAGTATAAAAGGTGATGTAATTGATCATTTACAAACCATTAAAGATGATGGAGTTGTTGCATTAATGAAAGTTGCTAACGGATTTAAAAATCAGTTAAACAATCTCTCAGAGGATAATATCTTACCTGAAAATAGTTCTCAGATTCAAGAACGTTTTACAAAGGCAGTTGATTATTTTTTAGGTCAAACTATCACAAATATTTTACAACCTTTATCTAAGGTTTCATTTTCTTCAGACAACAAAACCGTTAAAAAAGATTTTTCTAAACAATACGATTCTCTTCAAGAAAAATTAGAAGAAAAAACGTTTGCTTTAAATAAAATGACAAATGGTTTTAAGGTTCAAGAATATTTAAAAGTGAGGGCAAATGCTGTTTTACAAAAATCGGCACCTAAAAAGAAAAAAAAGTTATCTACAAGAAAAGACCCAATATTAGCTTTAAAATTACGTGAATTACGTGATGAAATTCGAATTTCAGAAAACATACCAGCTTTTCAAATTTTTACCCAAGAAACACTGTATGCAATGTGTGATGCATTACCAAGATCTGAAAAAGAACTTTTAAAGATTTCTGGAATGGGAAAAATACGTGTAAAAAAATACGGAGAAGAAATTTTAAAAGTGATAGAACAATATTGCAAAGAAAACGGAATTAATAAATTTAATGAACAGAAAAAAGAAGATAAAAAACCCACCAAACAAATTACTTTAGAACTCTTTAAATCGGGTTTATCTATAAAAGAGATTGCTAAAGAACGTAGTTTAACTTCTGGAACTATAGAAAGTCATTTGGCAAGTTACATTCCTACTGGTGATGTAGATATTTTAGAGTTAATACCACTTAAAAAATATAAAAAACTTATAAATCAAATAGAAGAATTGGAATTTAAAAACCTAACAGAACTAAAAGAAAAAGTAGATAACTCTTTTACTTACATGGAGTTAAGAATGGTTTTATTGTCTATGGAAAAATAATTCAAAAAAAAATACAATAAAATGCAAGTTTTATTAAAAAATGACGTCTAAAGATATATGATAAGAAACTTCTTATCATTTCTTTTTCATAGCAATTTTCCCACTTCTAATTTTAGGAGTGGGTTTTTTATGTGAATACTTGAAGCTATTAATTAAAAGAAACTACTTCAAATCCTTCAACAATAATTGAATTGTTTTTCTACCATTCCACTCATTTTCATCTAAACCATAAACAATATCGAAATCATTTTGTACAAACTCCATTTTATCACCTAAACCAAAACCAATAGCGTTAAAAGTTTGTTTATTATCACCCTGAAAAACATTGAGTTTTAAATGCGTTTTATCTGTACCTACTTGTTTTCCATAACCATTATCTCTTATACTAGTAGTTTTAAAAACAGGCCTCATATTCTGAGGTCCAAAAGGTGCCATTTGCTGAATAATTCTAAAAAACTTAGGTGTAATTTCTGACAAATCGATTTCTGCATCAATAGAAACTTCAGGAGTTAACAAATCTTTATCAATAGTTTTAGCAACAACTTCTTCAAACTTATTTTTAAAATTCTCATAATTTTCTGGTAATAGAGTTAAACCAGCAGCATATTTATGTCCGCCAAATTGTTCTATAAATTCGCTACAAGCCTCTAATGCATTATAGACATCAAAATCTTTTACAGAACGAGCTGAAGCAGCTAATTTATCGCCACTTTTGGTAAAAACAAGTGTTGGTCTGTAATATTTTTCTATCAATCTAGAAGCTACAATACCAATAACACCTTTGTGCCAATCTTCTTGATAAACTACAGATGAAAAACGATTTTCTTCTTCATTATCTATAATCTGAATCAGAGCTTCATCTGTAATTCGTTTATCTAACTCTTTTCTATCTGCATTAAAAATTTCTATAGAAGCAGCAAAATCAACAGCGGTTTCAAAATCCATTTCTGTTAATAATTCTACAGCATAATTACCATGTTTCATTCTTCCTGCAGCATTTATTCTTGGCGCAATTGTAAAAACAACATCTGTAATTGTTAATTCTTTCTTTTTAGATTGATGAATTAGTGCTTTAATTCCGTTTCTAGGATTTTGATTGATGACTAGTAAACCATGATAAGCTAAAACTCTATTTTCGCCATTCATAGGTACAATATCTGCAGCAATTGCAGTAGCAACCAAATCTAAATACGGTATAAAATCTTGAATAGTTTGATTTCTTTTAGAACCCAAAGCTTGAATTAGTTTAAAACCAACTCCACAACCACAAAGCTCATCAAAAGGATACTTACAATCTTCTTGTTTTGCATTTAAAACAGCAACCGCTTTTGGAATTTCGAGTCCAGGTTTATGGTGATCGCAAATAATAAAATCAATATTTTTTTCATTTGCATAAGCAACTTTTTCAATCGCTTTTATTCCGCAATCAAGAGCAATAATTAATGAAAAATCATTGTCATGCGCAAAATCGATTCCTAGATAAGAAACACCATAACCTTCTGCATATCTATCAGGAATATACGTTGCTATATTTGGGTGAATTGTTTTTAAATACGAAGAAACTAAAGAAACAGCGGTTGTACCATCTACATCATAATCACCAAAAACTAAAACATTTTCGTTATTTGCAATAGCTGTTTCAATTCTTTCTACCGCCAAATCCATGTCTTTCATTAAAAAAGGATCATGAATATCTTCTAAACTCGGTCTAAAAAACTTTTTTGCAGCTTCAAAAGTTTCAATATTTCTTTGACAAAGTATGGAAGCTATTGTTTTATCTACTTGAAGTTCTTCTGCTAATTTTTGCACTTTTTCTTTTTCAGGTGGTGGCTTTAACGTCCATCTCATAGCAATTTACTTTTTGGAGTTAAGGTACAAAAATGTGATTGAAAAACTCAAATTTTATAATTCGTGTAAGAAAATTTCAATTTCTACCTCAGCAAACTGTCTAAACATTTCCATAACACCACAATACTTTGTAACAGAAAGATTAACAGCTTTCTGTATTTTTTTTGGTTGTAATTCTGCATCAGAAAAATGATAATCAACTTTTACTTTATTGTAAAATTTTGGATGTTCATCTGTTAATTCTGCAGTAATTTCAATCTTAAAATCAGCAACTTCTGCATGCATTTTCTTTAATAAAGAAACAACATCTAACCCAGAGCAACCTGCTAAAGAAGATAACATTAAAGCTTTGGGTCTATATCCTTCTCCTTTACCTCCACTTTCTTCACCTGCATCCATAAAAAGATTTAATCCACTAGGATTATCAGATTCAAATTGCATATTTTCTTTCCAAGTAGTTGTTACAATATTTGTTGCCATATTTAATGATTTTTTATAGAATTTGTAAAATTGAAAACTGTAAATTGTGCTTCAAATACAAAAGTAAGAAAACCTCAAGAAGTTAATTGTAAAAATGAACAAATATCAAAAACATATTTATCGCTATTTTTTTGTTTTATTTTTAATGATGCATTCATTTTTTTATGCACAAACAGATGAACCTCCTGTAGTTTCAGCCCAAGGAAATCAAGCTTTTTGTACTGGAAGCTCTATAAATATAGTAACAGATTTTTCGCTTACAGATATAGATGACACTACAATTGATTCATTTTTTATTCAAATTTCATCAGGTTATCAAGTTAATTTTGATCTTTTAGAACTTATAGGAAACCACCCAAATATTGATGCTAGTTGGAATGATGTAGAAGGAAAATTATCTCTAAAACCTTCTTCTGGAAATAGTGATATTCTACTTACAGATATAGAAAATGCTGTTAGAAATGTAGTTTTTTCAACAACTTCTAATAATATTATTACAGAAAAAACCTTTTCCTTAACAATTGATAATGCTAATTATTTGCCATCTACAGATCATTTTTATGAATTTGTATCTCTTAATGGTATAACTTGGAAAGATGCAAAAATTGCAGCTGAAAACAGAACTTATTATAATAGACAAGGATATTTAGCTACTTTAACAAGTATAGAAGAGGCAGCTTTTGCTGGAAAGCAAGCTTCTGGAGCTGGTTGGATTGGTGGCTCTGATGAAGAAACTGAAGGTGTTTGGAAATGGGTAACTGGCCCTGAAGCTGGTATTGTTTTTTGGAATGGTGAAGTAAATGGGACTACTCCTAATTTTTCTTTCTGGAACAATAATGAACCTAATAATTTTAGAGGAAGAAATGCTAATGGAGAACATTATGCTCATATTACAGATCCTTCAATTGGAATAGAAGGAGCATGGAATGATTTACCAAATGAAGGCGGAACAAATTTATATGTAGCTAAAGGGTATATTGTAGAATATGGTGTTCCTGGAGACCCAAAATTAAATATTGTTGCAAGTACTAGAATTTATATTCCAGAAATTACAACGACCACTTCAGCTACAATCTGTGATTCTGGAATAACTACAATTTCTGCAACTGCTAATGAAGGCACAATTTTATGGTTTGAAAACTTAACAGGAGGAACTCCTTTACCAATATCAGGTAATAATTTTACAACTCCTTTTTTAACTTCAAATAAAACATATTATGCAGCAGTTTCTGTAAATGGTTGTTTAAATTCTAAAAGAACTGCAGTAAATATAACTGTAAACCAAACACCTACTATTACAAGTGTTACAGAAGGTTTAATTTGTTCTGGATCCGCAAATCTAAGTGCTTCTGCTTCTGCAGGAAATGTAAACTGGTATGAAACTTTAACAAGTACAAAATTATTGTTTACAGGAAATAATTTTAAAACTCCTGTTTTAAATACATCAACTTCTTATTTTGTTGAGGCTGATATTTCTGGTTGTACTTCTATAACTAGAACTGAAATAAAAGCAATAGTAGATAATACAATACCTATGTTTGATTTAGCACAAAGCACTTATTATTTATGTGAAAATATTGGCAACATTACTCTAGAAACAACAAATGCTTTAGATAATTACACTTACGTTTGGAAAAATGGAAATACTGTTATTCCTGGCTCATCATCTTCAAGGATAGTTTCTAATACTGGAAATTACTCTGTAAAAGCAATTTCTAATGCTGGTTGTGAATCTGTTGAGCAACAAATTGAAGTAAAAAATTCTGGGATAGCAACAATTACCACAAATGATGTGATATTAGTTGATGATTCTGAAAATAACTCTATTCAGATTATTAATAATAATTTAGGAAAAGGAGATTACGAATTTTCTTTAGATGATGAATTTGGGACCTATATAGAAGCTAGTCTTTTTGAAAAAATTGAAACAGGATTACATACATTATTTGTAAAAGATATAAATGGGTGCGGCACAATTCCTTATCAGTTTTCAATTTTAGCGTTTCCTAAATTTTTTAGCCCAAATGGTGATGGTAAAAATGATATTTGGAAAATTGATGGATTTATTTCAAATCAATTTACAATTGCAGAAATTTCTATTTACAACAGATTTGGGGTTTTATTATATCAACTAGATGCTTCTTCTGAAGGCTGGGATGGAAAATACCAAGGAAAAACATTACCTTCTAACACTTATTGGTTTAGAGTAGTTTTAAATGATATAAATGGTAGAGTTGTTGAAAAAAAAGGAAGTATAGGTTTAATTCACAAATAAAAACTATTAACAATATGTCTATATTTAGGTGTAGTTTTTTTTATTATTGAATAATTTATTTTTATTTAGAATCGTTATTTATAATGCATTGATTATAGAGATTTGTTGAATTTTTTATAGATTTAATGCATTATTAATTTAAAAAATTAAATTATGAATAAAAAACTACTTGTTTTTACTTTCGGGTTCTTACTTGCTACATTAAATTTATTTTCCCAAACAATAAGTATCAGTGGTAAGGTATCAGATGTTTCGGGAGAATTGTTAGGAGTAAGTGTCCTAATTAAAGGTACTAATAATGGTACAAGTACAAATTTTGATGGAATTTATTCCATTAAAGCAAAAAAAGGAGACACATTAATTTTCTCCTACCTTGGCTATAAATCAAAAGAGATATTAGTCAGAAACTCTTTATTAAATGTAATACTTGAAGAAGATGCAAGTCTACTAGACGAAGTAGTCGTAACTGCTTTTGGGATAAAAAAAGAAGAGAGATCTTTAGGGTATTCAGTACAACAAGTAAAGTCAGAAGATATAGAACTCAAAGGTCAAACAAGTGCAATTTCTGCATTACAAGGACGTATTGCAGGTGTACAGATTAGTCAATCTTCTGGAGCATCAGGTGGTGGTTTAGATATACTAATTAGAGGTGTTACTTCAGTAAACCCCGATAGAAATAATCAACCACTTATAATTGTTGATGGATTGGCTTTAAATAATGACACTTTTTCTGGAAGTGTTTTACCAAGTGCTGGCTCAAATTCTCCAAGTAGTTCAGAACAATTCTCTTTTTCTAATAGAGGTTCTGATATTAACCCAGAAGATATAGAAAGTTTTAGTGTTTTAAAAGGTGCTGCAGCATCAGCCTTATATGGAGTAAGAGCTTCTAATGGAGCAATTATTATTACCACAAAAAGAGGAAAACAAGGAAAAGCAAAAATTGGAATTTCTACTTCAACAACTTTTAGAAAAATAACAAAAACACCAGAGCTTCAAACAACATATAGAGAAGGATTTAGTGGTGTACCAAGAGGATTATATACTCCGGATACTGATACAGGTTTTACTAGATTGGGAGGAACCGTATTTTATTCTTGGGGACCTAAATACTCAGATGATTCTATAGTTATTGGAAGTGACACTGTTGATTTAACAAAAGATAAATTTTATAGTCCTTATGATTTATTTAGAACAGGAATAAACACAAGTGTAAATTTTAATATTAGTGGTGCTAATGATAAAATGGATTATTACTTTTCTATTGGAGATAATTCTGAAGATGGTGTTTTACCAAATACAGGATATGACAGAACAACTATAAGAATGAAAGGATCTTATCAATTAAAAGAAAACCTTAAGGTTAGTTCATCTGTTGCTTATACTAAAGCAGGAGGTAATAGAGCAAACGGAGGAGATAAATCTGTTTTTAGTTCTTTATCTTATTATTCAGGAACTTTTCCAATAAATGATTATCAAAATGCTGATGGATCTCAACGTAATTATACATTTGGTGTAATTGACAACCCAAGATATTTCTTAGAAAAAAGCCCCTTAAAAGATGATGTAAATCGTTGGGTTGGTAATGTTACCTTTAACTGGGTTCCTAAAGATTGGATTAATGTTACTTATTCTGCTCAAATAGATAATTATTCTGATAAAAGAAATCGTTTTATGGTACCAGAACTAGATGCTGGTTCTCAAGTAGGTGGTTTTATTGTAGATCAAAATATTAATTTTACAGGTTTAGAGTCTAATTTATTAGTAAGTTTAAATAAAGATTGGACAGAAGATATTTCAACAACACTTACTTTAGGAAATCAAATCTCAGACTCAAAAAGAGATTATTCATTTATTAGAGGAGAGACTTTAAATGTTCCAGGGATTAATGATTTAGCTAATACAATTAATACATTTGCAGGAAATAGTATTACACATTTAAGAAACTTAGGTGTTTTTGGAGAACTAGTTGTTGATTATAAAAATAAGTTATTCTTAACTGTTACAGGAAGAAATGATTGGGTTTCAACATTACCAAAAGAAAACAGATCTTTCTTTTATCCCTCTGTAAGTTTAGCATATGATATTAAAGATTTAATAACCGAAGATCGTGATATTTTATCTTTTGCAAAACTAAGAGCTTCATGGGCCGAAGTAGGTAAAGGACCTTTATTTGGTCAAGTAGGTCATTATTTTGTTGCTGATGGAGATTTCCCTTTTGATGGTGCTGGAGGTTATAGAGCAAGTACTAGATTAGGAGATACAGATATGATTCCAGAAAGTAATCAATCTTTTGAACTTGGTGGAGACTTTAGGTTTTTTAATAATAGAATTAGATTAGATTATTCATATTACAAAACAAGAATTAAAAACCAAATATTTACTGTTGGTACAGCATATTCTACAGGTCTATCAGGCATTGTAAGAAATGCCGGAGATTTTCAAACATCTGGTCATGAGTTCTCCCTTTCAGGAGATATTATTAAAAACGAAAACTTTAAATGGGAAACCGTATTAAACTGGTCTACTAATGAAGGGGAAGTTTTAAGTTTACCAGAAGACATCGAAAGTTTAATTTTTGCTGATTCAGGTTGGGCAGGAGTAACTTCTGAGATTAGAGATGGAGATAAAATGGGAACGTTATATGGTTACAAATGGAGATATGAAAATGGAGAACGCTACATTGATGCAGATGGTAAACCTGAAATAATTACATCAGAGAAGGTTGTAGTAGGAAATGCTTTCCCAGATTTTATTGCCTCTTTATCAAATAGTTTTTCATACAAAGGTTTTAATTTAAACTTTTTATTAGAATGGAAAAAAGGAGGAGATTTATATGATTCTGGAAGAAGAAATTCTATAAGAAACGGTATTTTAAAAGTTACCGAATTTAGAGATGTAACAACTGTTCTAGAAGGAGTTATGGACGATGGAAATGGTGGGTTTGTAACAAATACTACAGAAACTTATATCGATCAAAATTATTATAGAAGTTCTTATGACTACAATAGAGCTTCAGAAGTTTTAGTACAAGATGCTTCTTGGGTAAAATTAAGAACAATTGGCATAACTTATAATGTTAATAGTTCTGTATTAGATAAACTAAATATTAATAATTTATCTATTTCTGCAAATGCAAATAACATTTTGTTATGGACACCTTATGAAGGTTATGACCCTGAAGGAAATCAATATAGTGCTGGCTCAAACGTTTATGGGTTTACTGGTTTAAGTACACCAATTAGCGAGAGTTATTCATTAGGAGTTAAATTAGGACTTTAAAAAAAATATAATGAAAAAAACAATAATAAAAACAATAATAGCATTAACACTAATATTTAGTGTAACAGCTTGTAACGATAGTTATTTTGAAGTAAATACACCATCTGGAACAGCAGATGTAGAAGAGCTAAGAATGAATGATTTATTAGCACCAATTATTCATAGCACATTAGAGGGACAACGTTCTGCTGAATTAACTTTTGGGAATTACGTACAGAATTTTGTAGGACAAGGTGGTACAGCTTCTGGTCAAACAACTGCAAGTGGTTTGTGGTCTCAAGTATATTTATATATTTTACCTAATATTAAAACAATTAAAGAAAAAGCTGAAGAAAAAGGAGCAATTCATTTTTCGGCAATTGCTGATATTTTAACAGCAATTAATTTAGGAATAGCAACAGATACTTGGAATAATATTCCATATTCAGAAGCTACTTTTGGACAAGAAATTCTTTTCCCTAAATTTGATACACAAGAATCTATCTATATAGAAATTTTTAGATTACTAGATGATGCAATTGCTGCTTTAAAAAGTACAGATAGTTCAGGAATATTTATAGGTAGCGAAGATTTAATATATGATGGTGACATGGATAAATGGTTAAGAGCCGCTTATACAATTAAAGCACGATATCAATTACACTTGGTAAATAAAGGTACTATAACGGCAGATGAAGTTTTAACAACAATAGCAAACGGATTTACTTCAAATGAAGATGATTTTCAAATGTTTTATACCGATAAAAATATTAATCCTTGGTACTCAGTAGAAGTTTTAGCAAAAGCAACAGGTAATTTTCATAACGACATAGCTAATCAATTTATTAGCAGTATGAATGGAGATTATTTCCCTTTTCAAAGTGGATTATTAACAATTGATCCTAGGTTACCAAAATTTGCAGAAAATGATGGTACAACAGTATGGAAAGGCTATGTAAGCGGTGGAGGTGGATTATCTCCAGATGGAGTTACCAATGGTAATACTGGTTTTGCAGCAAACGGCTACTATACAAGTATCGATTCTCCTTTATTATTAATTAGTTATGCAGAGGCTATGTTTATAAAAGCAGAAGCTGCATTTTTATCTAATGGAGGAACTTCTACAAGCACAGGTTCTACTACAGTAGCATACACTGCATATATGGATGGTATTACTGCAAGTATGAGCAAATATTCTGCAATAGGTACAGATTATATGGCAGATGGAGCAATAGCTGTTGGGGAAGCAGGATTAATGTTGAAACATATTATGAAAGAAAAATACATTCATAACTTTTTAAATCCTGAAACTTTTGTGGATTTTAGAAGATATAATTTTTCTGATGATGTTTTTAAAGGATTAAAAATTCGTGAAGAAATTGATACTGACGGGGATTATGCAGGTGAATGGTTTAGAAGAGCAACATATCCTACTACTGAGTTTAATAGAAATAAAGATAATGTAGAGGCTAACGAAAAAACACCCGTAACTAAAGTCTGGTGGGAAGAATAAGTTTTTTTATTAATAAATTGAATCATTAAAAAAAGGTTTTAACAAAAGTGTTAAAACCTTTTTTTATTTCAACAATTTTATCAAAAAATCTAATTGTTCTTCACTATGGTTTGCATTTAAAACAATTCTATTAAATTTTTTAGTACTTGTTGCGTAATAAAAAGAAGTAATTAAAATATTTTTATCAAATAAGATTTGATCTATTTTTTCATCAGAATGAAAGAAAACAGGATATGTTTTATCAATAGTTATTGTAGAATTATCTTTTAATTCTTTAAAAACATAATCAATATTATTTTTCAGTTTTATTAGTTGGCTTTTATAAATTTCTTGTGCATTTAAAAAAACTTCTAAAAAAGCAGGACTCATACCTGCACAACCAATAAAAAGATTGTCTTTTTTGATGAGGTTTATAAAGCTTAAATCTCCAGCTATAACACCTCCGTTAATACCGAAAGCTTTTCCTAAAGAAGCAACAATAATTACATTTATATTTTCTTTTTTTAAAATTGATGATGAAATTCCGTTTCCATTAGTACCTAAAACACCAAAACTATGAGATTCATCTATCACTAAATAAATAGTATTAGAATCATCTATTTCATCTAAAAATTCTAAAGAAAATGGTTTTGTTTCAAATGCAGCAATTGCATCCATAACAATACTTATCTTTTTGTTTTTCAATAATTTTAAAGAGTGATGCAATTCTAATTCATCAAAAACTGGTAAAGCATTTTCTGGTAAAATTGCAGGATGTGTTTTTGGCATATAATAAAAAGCATCAACAAGAATCGTTAGTTTTTTTATTGCAAAATGCCCAGCTAAAGTTCCAGAAGAAACCGTTACTGCTGTTTCCGTATTTAAAAATTGTGCTAAAAAAGTTTCTCCTTTCTCATAAATGGATAGTTTTATATTGGCACTTCTAGAACTTCCGTAAGAAGTGCCCCATTTATGAATTGCTTTAAAAACCAATTCTTGAAATTCTGGTAAAAAAGCCACTCCTAAGTAAGAAGTTCCGCTAAAATATAGATATTTTTTTTCGTTTAAAAATACTGTTGTATTAGGTGCTTTTTCTAGTTGCATAATTATAACAAAGAAACTCCTATTCCATTTTTATCAGCATAAGAAATTACTCCGTCTTTTATTGTAATTCCTTTTGCAATATCTTTTTTAAGTAACAAACCTCCATCCATATCTACATAATCTAAAAGTGGTAATAAATGTGCAATTGCAGAAATACCCACTGTAGATTCTGTCATACAACCCACCATTGTTTTCATGCCTAAAGATTTTGCTTTTTCTAACATTCTCTTTCCTGGAGTTAAACCTCCACATTTTGTAAGTTTTACATTTATACCATGAAACAAACCTGCACATTTTTCTACATCACTTTCTACAATACAACTTTCATCAGCAATAATTGGCAAAGCAGAATTTTTATATAACTTTTTAGCACCTTCAATATCATCTGCTTTTAAAGGTTGTTCTAAAAACTCTACTCCTAATTCTTTTAACTTGTAAGAATTTTCAATTGCTTCATCAGCTGTCCATCCGCAATTTGCATCAATTCTAAAAATGGCATCAGAATGTTTTCTAAGCTCTTTTACTATTTCTATATCATTTTTTGTACCTAACTTTATTTTATAAATTGGCCAAGGTAATTCTTTCATTTTGGTAACCATTTTTTCTACAGAATCAATACCAATAGTATAATCTGTCATCGGATTTTTATCAACCTTTAAATTCCAAATTTCGTATAATTTCTTTCCTTTTTTACGAGCATTTAAATCATTAAAAGCCATATCTAATGCACATAATGCAAACATATTATCTTTAAATATAGGTTGTAGTTTTTTCCAAAAAATTATTGGTTCTTCTTTAGATAAAGATGTTATTTTAGATTTATTTTCTAAAATAATTTTCATCATATTATCTACTGTAATGTTATAATATGGATTAGAAGTTGCTTCGCCAAATCCAGAAATTCCATCAGAAATTAGTTCTACAATTAATGAAGGTTGAAAATCGTGAGATTCTCTAGAAATAGTAAAAGTATGTTTTAACTCTAGATTAAAAGAATGTAGTTTAATTTCCATTTTTTGGATTATATTTATCGTAAAGTTATAAAAAAATAAAACTCATTATAAATATAAAATCATAAAATATGGCATTAGTAACTCCGCTAGAAGCAGAACACGATTTAGAAACCAAAAAATTAGCAGAATTTTTTAATGAAACTCTTGGGTTTTGTCCTAATTCTGTATTAACAATGCAACGTAGACCAGCAATTTCTAAAGCTTTTATCAATTTAAATAAAGCTGTAATGGCAAATGAAGGTAAAGTAACTTCTGCCTTAAAAAGAATGATTGCTTGGGTTTCTAGTAATGCAACAGGTTGTAGATATTGTCAAGCGCACGCCATTAGAGCTGCAGAACGTTATGGAGCAGAACAAGAACAATTAGATAATATTTGGGAATACAAAACCCACCCAGCATTTTCTGATGCAGAAAGAGCTGCATTAGACTTTTCTTTAGCAGCATCTATAGTGCCAAATGCTGTTAATGCAGAAATTAAAACCGAACTTTATAAATATTGGGATGAAGGAGAAATTGTAGAAATGTTAGGTGTAATTTCTCTCTTTGGTTATTTAAATAGATGGAATGATTCTATGGGAACAACTTTAGAAAAAGATGCTATTGATAGCGGAAATCAGTTTTTAGGAAAACATGGTTTTGAGGTTGGTAAACATGATGGTTCTAAGTATTAAAATGTTTTAAAAATAATAAAAAACCTCATTAATAATAATGAGGTTTTTTGTTAAAATATATTCTTCTATATTAGCTATTTAATTCTAAAGCTTCTCCATTAAAAGACAAACCATTGAACCCTGTTTTTATAAAGTTTCTAATATTTTGATGAGAATCTCCATTTACATCTTCTAAAACATTTTTGTAATGTTCGCCAAAACAAAATAAAGTTTCTTCTTGGGTTAAGCTTTCAAGTTTCGCAAAAGCGAATAATTTACAAGAACCAGAATTTTCTCCTGTATTATTCTTGAGTTCTCCATTTGTAAAAGTAATTGGAGTAAAATTGTAATTATCTTCAATTACTTGCATGGTATCTGCAAAATTAATTGCTGTTGGATTTGATTTTAGTTTTGTTTTGAATTCTTGAATTGTCATTTTGTTCTTTTAAATGACTACAAATTTAACACAAAAAATATTTAACTTTTTTGTCATCTTATTTCATTATAATTTTCAGGACATTTATAATGTGATATAAAAGGTTTCAAAAGTCAAGATAATTAAAATCTAAATAACATCTTAACAATATAGAATCAATATTATGGAGACATATTTAATAATAACAGCATTTTCAACATTAACCTTAAGACTTTGTAAAACCCTGAAATTAGGTGAATTAATTAAACTTTGGCAATACAAGAGGTTGTTCCCAAACTCAACTTTAGAAGAAGTTAAAGAGTCTGAAAAACAAATGTTAGCCTAAGTTTTTAGAAGATCATCTTTTTTAAATCTAAATATTTATCAAATTATGCTTTAACAAACTCTGCAAGACATTTAGAGTTAAACTATAATGAATAATTTATTATCAACTATTTACTCAAAAAAATAAATAGTTATCTTTTATTTGTATAATGTAAAGTTTTATTTACATTTGTATAAAAATAATAGCATTATGAAAATTAAAATGTTACCAAATTGGTGTAAAAAGTTAGGATTAGCTGTTTTTATAATAGGTATTATCACTTCTGGTATTAAAGGTTGGAATAGTGTTGAAGATTGTAGTCCTTATCAATCTAACTCGGTTATTAAGTCTGAATCCTCACAAGTAAAAAAACAAGATTTAGAATTAATAACTCCTAATAATGAAAATCTTGATTTAGATGGAGTTATTGTTATTATTGGAATGTTTATCTATATGTTTTCAAAAGAAAAAATAGAAGATGATTATATAAATATTTTGCGTTTAGAATCATTTCAATTAACCTCACTAATTGGTTTGGTCTCAATAATTATAATTTATTTAATATCAGGAAATATAAGTTTTGATATAGATTCTTTAACTAATCTGTTCCTAATATTTTATTTAATCATTTTTGCCATTAAGAAACGTATTTACTAAAAAAATAGCTTTATGAAAATTAAAATGTTACCAAATTGGTGTAAAAAAGTAGGATTGATTATATTCTTTTTATCGATTGTTATCAACTTTAGTTATGTTGATAGTAGAGAAAGTTTTTGTAAAGGCTATAATGATGGTTATAATTCAACGCGTACAGAGTCTAAATCTCTTTTTAGAAAATCTTCTGAAACTAAAGAAATTAAAACACTTAATTTCAAACCTTTTTTTATTGAAAAAGTCTTAGGAAGTAATAGTATACATTTATTTGATGTGTCTATACTTTTAGGAATGATTATTTATATTCTTGCAAAAGAAAAAATTGAAGATGATTATATAAATAAATTACGTTTAGAATCTTATCAGCTTACTTCTGTGTTAGTTTTATTTGCTGCATTGGGTTTATATTCATTTTTTGAAAACTTAAAATTTAGTTTAAATATTTTTATTACATTATATCTATTGTCTTATCTAATAATTTTCGCATTAAAAAAACGTGTTTACTAAATGAAAAACTTAATAAAAGTAGAACGTGCAAGACATAATTTAACTCAAGGAGATTTAGCTGAAAAAGTTGGTGTTTCTAGACAAACTATTTATGCAATCGAAAAAAACAAGTTTAACCCATCTGTAACATTAGCTATAAAAATGGCTCGTTTTTTTAATGTTACTGTAGAATACCTATTTGATATTGAAGAATAATTACAAATCTTAAACTTATGATTAAAATAATTATTTATTGCATTATAAAAGTTGTAGAATTTATTTCTAGCTTAATTTTATAACCTATTTTCTCCCTTCAACAATTACTACAATTTCACCTTTTGGAGGTTTTGCAGTGTAATATTCTAAGACTTCTGTTGCGGTTCCTCTTTTAGTTTCTTCAAACATTTTTGTCAATTCTCTAGAAACAGACACTTTTCTGTCTCCACCAAAATACTCTACAAAATGCCCTAAAGTTTTTACCAATTTATGAGGAGATTCATAAAAAATCATGGTTCTTTTTTCTTCGGCTAAAAGTAATAAACGTGTTTGTCTTCCTTTTTTAACAGGTAAAAAACCTTCAAAAACAAACTTGTCATTCGGCAAGCCAGAGTTTACCAAAGCAGGTACAAAAGCAGTTGCACCAGGCAAACACTCAACCTCAACATCATTTTCTACACAAGCTCTAGTTAGTAAAAATCCAGGATCAGAAATTGCAGGAGTTCCTGCATCAGAAATTAATGCACAGGTTTCTCCGTTTTGTATTCTTTGCACAACACCTTTTACAGATTTATGCTCATTATGCATATGGTGGCTATGCATTTGCGTAGCAATTTCAAAATGTTTTAAAAGTTTACCACTTGTACGTGTGTCTTCTGCTAAAATAAAATCTACTTCTTTTAAAATACGAATTGCTCTAAAAGTGATGTCTTCTAAATTACCAATTGGCGTTGGTACTAAATATAATTTGCTCATGTAAAAAATGCTTATGCTGCAAATTTACAAAGAATAAGACGGATTCTGCGTTACCGATTGTAGCATTTGTTTGAGCTCTTTTTTATTCTTTTTCTGAATAAAAAAAGCGAGTGCGAAAAGCGGGGCATTTCTGAGAAGAAATGAACGCCCAAAAAACAAATATTAAATAGAAAATGTTTAATTTTGCAGCTTAAATTTTCAAAAGAAATGTATAGAAGTCATTCTTGTGGTGAGTTAAGAGCATCACACATAAATACAGAAGTAACCTTATCGGGTTGGGTACAAAAATCACGTGATAAAGGATTTATGGTTTGGGTAGATTTACGTGATAGATACGGAATCACTCAACTTATTTTTGATGAAGATCGTACGCCTAAAGAAATGATGGACAAAGCAAAATCTCTTGGTAGAGAGTTTGTAATACAAGTAACGGGTACTGTAATTGAGCGCGAATCTAAAAATAAAAATATTGCTACAGGAGATGTAGAAGTATTGGTTTCTAAATTAGAAATTTTAAATGCTGCAAAATTACCTCCTTTTACAATTGAAGATAAAACGGATGGTGGAGAAGACATCAGAATGAAATATAGATATTTAGATATCCGTAGAAATCCTGTAAAAGACAGTTTAATTTTCCGTCATAAAGTGGCAATGGAAGTAAGAAAATATTTGTCTGATCAAGAATTTATAGAAGTAGAAACGCCATATTTAATAAAATCTACACCAGAAGGTGCAAGAGATTTTGTAGTGCCTTCTCGTATGAATGAAGGTCAGTTTTATGCCTTACCTCAATCTCCACAAACATTTAAACAACTGTTGATGGTTGGTGGAATGGATAAATATTTTCAGATTGTAAAATGTTTTAGAGACGAAGATTTACGTGCAGACAGACAACCAGAATTTACACAGATTGACTGTGAAATGGCGTTTGTAGAACAAGAAGATATTTTAAATATTTTTGAAGGATTAACGCGTCACTTATTAAAAGAAGTGAATAATGTTGAGGTAGAGAAATTTCCTAGAATGTTATATGACGATGCAATGCGTTTGTATGGAAATGACAAACCAGATATCCGTTTTGGAATGGAGTTTGGCGAGTTAAATGCAGTTACACAACATAAAGATTTTGGCGTATTTAATTCGGCTGAATTAGTAATTGGTATTGCGGTTCCTGATGGAAATGCATACACAAGAAAAGAAATAGATAATATTATTAAATGGGTAAAACGTCCGCAAGTTGGTGCTTTAGGGATGATTTACGCGCGTGTAAATGAAGACGGAACATTTAAATCTTCTGTAGATAAATTCTACGATCAAGAAGATTTAGCAAAATGGGCAGCAATTACAGGAGCAAAACCTGGTGATTTAGTGTGTGTTTTATCTGGTGATACTAATAAAGTAAGAGCACAAATGTCTGCTTTACGTATGGAGTTGGCAGAACGTTTAGGATTAAGAGATCCT
This sequence comes from Polaribacter sp., assembly GCF_039939415.1. Classification (GTDB taxonomy): domain Bacteria; phylum Bacteroidota; class Bacteroidia; order Flavobacteriales; family Flavobacteriaceae; genus Polaribacter. The sequence continues at coordinate 126,878 of NZ_JBDVJE010000080.1, read as the reverse complement.
AAAGTTTTTGCGCCACTTTGGGTTATCGATTTCCCTTTATTAGAATTAGATGAAGAAACAGGTCATTACCATGCAATGCACCACCCTTTTACATCACCAAAACCAGGTCAGTTAGAATTGTTAGATTCTAAACCAGGAGAAGTAAAAGCAAATGCGTACGATTTGGTGTTGAACGGAAATGAAATCGGTGGAGGTTCTATAAGAATACATGACAAACAAATACAAGCAACAATGTTAAAACATTTAGGTTTTTCTGAAGAAGAAGCAAAAGCACAATTTGGTTTCTTAATGGATGCTTTTGAATACGGAGCGCCACCTCATGGAGGTTTGGCTTTTGGATTGGATAGATTGGTTGCTATTTTAGGCGGACAAGAAACAATTAGAGATTTTATTGCATTTCCAAAGAACAATTCTGGACGAGATGTAATGATTGATGCACCTGCATTTGTAGATGACGATCAACTAAAAGAATTAAGCTTAAAGCTTGATATTCAATCATAATAAAATTAAATCCCGCAAAAGCGGGATTTTTTATTAAATTTAGAGTATGAAAAAAATTACGACACTTTTATTACTTTTTACGGCATTCATTTCATTTTCTCAAGAACTTACGGGTGATGAATTATTAGAAAAATCAATCAACTTTCACGATCCAAATAACAATTGGGCTACTTTTAAAGGAACTCTTTTTGTAACGATGAAAACACCTAAAGGAGCTCCAAGAGAAAGTAAAATAACTATTGATTTACCTAAAGAATATTTTTCTGTTACCGCTAAAAAAGATACTATAACAACAGAATATATTCTTGATGAAAACAAGATAACTGCTTCTTTAAATGGAGATAAAAATCCATCAGAAATGATAAAGAAAAAATACAGATTAACAGAAGAACGTGCAAAATTGTATAAAAACTATTATACTTATTTGTATGGTTTGCCAATGAAGTTGAAAGATGAAGGTACAATTATTCATCAAAAAGTAGATAATAAGAACTTTAAAGGTAAAGATTATTTGGTGTTAAAAGCAACTTACAATAAAGAAGTAGGTAAAGACACTTGGTATTTTTATTTCAATCCAGAAACGTATGCAATGGAAGTATATCAATTTTTTAAAGCAACAAAAGATAGTGGAGAATATATTTTACTTTCTGGTTTAGAAACCATAAATGAGGTTAAAATGCCAAAAAATAGAGCTTGGTATTATAATAAAGATAATGGCTATTTAGGTACAGATATTTTACATGCAAAATAATAATGCCATCAAGTAAAAAAATATTTAAGAAAATATTAATTTGGAGATATAGAAATATTTCTGAACGACAATTTGTATATATACTAAGTGTTTTGGTTGGTTTTTTAGCTGGTTTAGGCACAGTAACTCTTAAAAACATTACCCACTACATTCAACTTTTATTATCTGTAGATTTCCTAGAAAATTCTAAAAACTCATACTATTATGTTTTTCCAATAATAGGTTTATTAATAGTTGTAATCGTAAAAAAAACTTGGTTAAAAAAACATATAGGCCATGGTATTTCTACAACACTTTATGCCATTTCTAAGAAAAAAGGAATTATTCCTAAATACAATATGTATGCATCTTTATTAACAGCTCCTATTACTGTAGGTTTTGGTGGTTCAGTTGGGTTACAAGGACCAGCTGTTAGCGCAGGTACAGCTTTAGCTTCGTATACTTCTAGGTTGTTTCATATGAGTACAAAAACAAGAATGCTTTTAATTGGTTGTGCCACTGCAGGAGCAATGTCTTCTATGTTTAAAGCCCCAATTGCAGGTATTGTTTTTGCGCTAGAAGTTTTTAGTTTAGATATTGCTTTTGTTTCTTTAATACCTCTTTTATTAGCATCTGTTTCTGCTATAGTAACCTCATACCTTTTTTTAGGTTCTGACGTATTATTAGGTTTTGAATTGAATGATAAATTCGAAATAAGTGAAATCGGTTTTTATGCAATTTTTGCTGTTTTTACAGGAATCGTTTCTGTATATTTTTCAGTTGTATATTTTGCTATTAGAAAGTTTTTTTATCAATTTGAAAAACGTTTTGTAAGGTTAATATTTGGTAGTGTTATCATTGCTTTTATTCTTTTTTTAATGCCGTCTTTATATGGTGAAGGTTATGGTTTAATTAACAATTTATTAAAAGGAAACCACATTGCTGCTATTGGGAATACCCCTTTTAATTTTGACCCAGATAATATTTGGATAGTAATTAGTCTATTAATACTAATTACTCTTTTTAAAGCCATAGCTATGAGTACAACTTTTGCTGCAGGTGGAGTTGGTGGAATATTTATTCCTACTTTAGTAATGGGTAGTGCACTTGGAAACGCCTTTGGAAAAATTATTAATAATATGGGTTTAGGTTTTCAGGTTTCTGAAGCTAATTTTACTTTAATAGGTATGACAGGCTTAATGGCAGGTGTTTTACATGCACCTCTTACAGCCATTTTTTTAATAGCAGAAATTACTGGTGGTTATGATTTATTTGTACCCTTAATGTTAGTAGCGGCAATCTCTTTTTCTATTACTAAATATTTTGTTTCTAACTCTATTTACACCTATAAATTGGCACAAAGAGGAGAACTCATTACGCATAATAAAGATAAAAATGTAATGATGATGATGCAAATTGATAGCCTTATAGAAACGAACTTTAAGTCTGTTAATCCTGAAATGCTGTTGGGAGAAATGTTAAAAAAAGCAGTAGCAAAATCTAAAAGAAATATTTTTCCTGTTTTAAATGAAAAAAAACAATTTTTAGGAATTGTATTGTTAGATGATATTAGACCTGTAATGTTTGATACAGAAATGTACAAAAGTGTTACTATTAATTCATTTATGAAAGCTGCCCCAGAAATTATTCATGAAACAGATTCTGTAGAACAAGTAATGCATAAATTTAAAATAAGTGGTGCTTGGAATTTACCAGTTGTAAAAGACGGAATCTACAAAGGTTTTATCTCAAAATCTAAATTATTAACAGCATATAGAAATAAATTAGTAGAAGTTACTTCTTAATAATATAATATGAGAACAAATAGTTTTACTAACAATATGCGTTTAAAATCTGATGCTGAGTTAGAAGAAATTCTTGATAAAAAAAATAACTATACAGAACACGCTATACAAGCAGTTATTTGGGAATTAGAAAACAGAAATTTAATTGAAAAATCTGAATCTAACTATATAGAAACACCAATTGAAATAGATATTGTAAGTAGTAATACTATAAGCAAACCATTAGAAGAAAATGAGAGCCCTTTTGAAGATTTAGAACAACCTTTTTTATATTCTAAAAAAACAATTCAAGGTTTTACCATTTTTTTTACAACTATTTTTGGTGCTATTTTACTAATGAAAAATTTAAAAGAAATGAATAAACCAAAAGCAAGAATTCAAGTGCTTGTTTTTGGAATTGTTTATACTATTTTTTCTGCTATTATTTTAGACATACTACCTAAATCATTTTTTATGACGCTCATTTTCAACCTTATTGGCTATGCTGTCTTAGTAGAATTTTTTTGGAACAAACATTTAGGTAAGAATTTAAAATATAGGAAGAAACAAATTTGGTTGCCACTAATTATTTCTCTTGCTATCTTATTTTTGATGTTATTTTTATTACAGTTTCTACCACAAATTAAAGAAATTTAAAACCCTTTCTTAAAACCAAGGATCTTCATTTACTTCTAATTTCTTTTGACTTTTCATTATAGTTTTAGTTGATAATTCATTTTCACCTATTTGCAAGCAACTGTATAATAGAAAGATTACATTTATTTTACTATCATCTAAGGCTAAAAGTTTAATTTTTTTTCCATCAGAAAAAGATTCATCTATTTCAGCAATTTTAATGTTGTCTTTATAAATAGATTTTTTCTTTTTATAGTGCACTTTAATTTCATAACTACCAGATAATAACTCAACTTTAAAAACAGTATTTCTAGTATTTTGTGATATTAAAATTGTTTCATTCCCAACGTTTCTAGCAATTAAATACACCATTCTCAATCTCCAAAACTTAAATTTTTTGGTAACAGTATATACTAGTTTTTCATTTGCATCAAATATTTCTGCAAGCGTTTTACCAAACTCCATAAACCAAAAAGAACTAAATAAAGTTTGTTGTTTATCTGGTTTAAAAATTTCTAATCTATTGTTTTGTTGAGTTATAAGATATTGTTTCAATTTCATAGGGTAGAAAATATAATCAAATTTAGACTAAGTCTTTCTACTTGCAAATATTTTACAAGAAAATTATGATTAACTATTCGTAAAAAAACAAGGGTAATTTTATTGAAATAATAAAAACAAGAGCTAAAGTTTTTTAAAAAACGTTATTTTTCTAAGAAATTAACCACCAAATCAGGAAAATCTGTAAAAGCCCCATCTACATTTACATCTATTAACAAAGTTTGCATCATTTCTTCAAAAGAAGAAAAACCATCAAAAGCATCTGCCCTAAAAGTATAAGTATGCACTTTTAAGCCCAACTTATGAGCATCAGAAACTAAAGATGTAAACTGCCACTTATCATTTACTTTTTTATCTAAAATTTGTTTGTACCAAGGTCCTATTCCGTCTGCAAAAGAAGCTATATATTCTAAATTTTTAACGTCTTTATCAAATTCTGTTAGCTGAACTAAAAATAATTCCGATTTTAATTCGGTTCTTATTCTTTCTAATTCTTTGGCATCAAAACATTGCAAAACACAATTGTCTTTTTTTGTTTTGTATCCAAAATCAAACAAAATTTTTAATACAATTTCTGTTAATTTTTTTCCTTCTTTAATATGAAAACCCGGTTCTTTAATTTCAGGATAAATTCCAATATTTTTTCCTGCACTTTTATTTAACCCTAGAATTAACTCTAACTCTTCTTGTAATGAATGAAGTTTAAAGTTTCCTTTTCCTTTCGGAAAACGACTTTTATATACCTGTTCTCCTGTTTTTGGATGAAAACGTTCTGTAACTTGTAGTGTTTTTAACTCATCAAAAGTAAAATCGATTACATAAAATCGATTGTCTTGTCTATTTCTTTTAGGAAATTTTAATGCAACATCAGTAACATCATCTAAATAAATATCATGAATTACAATAGGTACATTGTCTTTACTCAAAACTAAATCTTGTTCAATAAAATGAGGGTTCATTGCATGTGCCATAGCTTTAGATTCTAAAGTATGTTCTGGTAAATAACCCGAAGCACCTCTGTGTGCAACAACAATTTTTGTACTCATGTAAGATTCTTTTATTTGAGCGTTATTAGAAATAGACAACAAACCTATCAAAAATAATAAAATTGATTTCATTTTAATCAAATTTAGATTTTAAAGATATAACTTTTGTAATTTTGCAATATGAAATTAGCGTTAAAAATTATGTTTATTATTTTTATTATTTGGATGGTAACTGGCATGTATTTAGTAAATACAGAACACGAAAAGGCTCAAATTGTAATGGGTTTGGGTGTTTTTTATTTTTCTTTTTTATTTATGCCTTTCTTTATCTATTACAGATACAGAGATGGCAAATACAAAAAGTATATTTTAAATGATGAAAAACTAAAAAAGGCTTTTAAAAATATGGGGAAAGAGGAATAGTTAATCTTCCTTTTTTAAATATAAATATACAGGGAAATGATCTGAAAAACCTCCTTGATACCAAGGACCTATATAAGTTCTAAACGGACTTCCTTTTAATTTCCCTTTAAAAATTCTCAACCACTTTTTATTAAAAACCTCTGCATGTTTAAAGTGATGTTTATCTATCTGAGGCTCTAAAAAATTTTTGGTAATTATAATTTGATCAAACAAATTCCATTTACTATCATAAGTTAAAGTACCAACAGTATCTCTATCTAATAAAGCTTCCATTGGATTGTAAAAATCTTCAGTAACCAAGTGTTCTTTTATACTTTTACTTGTTGGATCATCATTAAAATCGCCCATAATCATAATTTTAGCATCATAACTTTTGGCTTGAATAACCTCTACAATACTTCTTGCTAGTTTTGCAGCTTCTATACGTTTGTATTCAGACTCTTCTGTTCCTTCTCTTCTAGAAGGCCAATGATTTACTAAAATATGTACTAATTCTCCATTTAAATTCCCGTAAACAACCAATACATCTCTTGTATAATCTCTATCTCCCTCTTCATCTTCTAAATACAAAGGAAAATTTTCTGACCCTAACAATTCAAACATTTGTTTGTTATATAAAAGCGCCACATCAATCCCTCTATCGTCAGGAGAATCATAGTGTACAAAATTGTAATGATGCTTTCTTAAATATTTAGAATTTGCTAAATCTTCTACAACTTTTGCATTTTCTACCTCAACTAAACCAACAATTGCTGGTGCATGGTAAGATTTTTCATTCCCTAATTGAGAAATAACAGAGCCTAACTTTTTAACTTTATCTCTATACCTTTTATGATTCCAATTTTTCTTACCATTAGTTGTAAAATCATCATCAAATGTATTTGGGTTATCTATAGTATCAAATAAGTTTTCTACATTATAAAAACCTACTGTATAAATATCTTTACTCTTTTTTGATGAGAACATAAATTAGTTTTTTGCGTAAAAATAATAAAATAAAACTTTCTTATTCATAACTTAAATTATATGTTTTATTAATATAAAACTACATTAGATTATCTTTTTGAAAATTACTTTTGTAGCGATTAAAATTATTTAAATAAACTTTAAAAAATTACTATAAGAAGAAACTCTCTAACCGAATTGAATTTGAATTAATTAAAAACCTCAATAAGATTGAGGTTTTTTTTTGTCTTATACCAACGTAAAACTTTGTATTTTTGTAGTCTATGATAGACCAAAAAAAGGCAAAATCTGAAAAAGCGATTTTAATCGGAATTATTTCTCAACAACAAGATGAAATTCAATCTACAGAATATTTAGATGAGTTAGAGTTTTTAACCACAACTGCTGGTGGAGTTGCTGTTAAACGTTTTGTTCAAAAAATGGAAAAACCAAATCCTAAAACTTTTTTAGGAGCTGGTAAACTAGAAGAAGTTAGAGATTTTATAGAATCTAATCATATTGGTACTGCTATTTTTGATGATGAATTATCTCCTGCACAATTACGTAATATTGAAAAAGTTTTAGATTGTAAAATCTTAGATAGAACCAATCTTATCTTAGATATTTTTGCACAAAGAGCACAAACTAGTTCTGCTAAAACACAAGTAGAATTAGCGCAATGTCAATATTTATTACCTCGTTTAACTCGTCTTTGGACACACCTTGACAAACAAAAAGGCGGTATTGGTATGCGTGGACCTGGTGAAACAGAAATAGAAACAGATAGACGTATTATTAGAGATAAAATTAATATTCTAAAGAAAAAACTAATTACTATTGATAAACAAATGGCTGTGCAACGTAAAAATCGTGGTAAAATGGTTAGAGTTGCTTTAGTTGGTTATACAAACGTTGGTAAATCTACTTTGATGAATGTTATAAGTAAAAGTGATGTTTTTGCTGAAAACAAGCTTTTTGCTACGTTAGATACTACAGTAAGAAAAGTTGTTATTAAGAACATACCGTTTTTATTAACAGACACTGTTGGTTTTATTAGAAAATTACCAACGCAATTGGTAGAGTCTTTTAAATCTACTTTAGATGAAGTTAGAGAAGCTGATTTACTGTTGCATGTTGTAGATATTTCTCACCCAAATTTCGAAGACCATATTGCTTCTGTAAACTCTATTTTGGCAGACATTAAATGTGCAGACAAACCTGCTTTAATGGTTTTTAATAAAATTGATGCTTATGCACATGAAAGTATAGATGAAGATGATTTAGTTACTGAAAAAGGGAAGGAACACTACACATTACAAGATTGGCAAAAAACTTGGATGAATGATTATGATGTACCCTCAATCTTTATTTCTGCCTTAAACAAAAATAATTTAGAAGATTTTAAAGAGAAAACATATGAAGAAGTAAAGAAAATTCATATTCAACGTTTTCCTTATAATGACTTTTTGTATTATGAATATAAAGGTGAAGAGTAAACCATTATAGATGAAAAAAATAAGTGAAAAATAATTCTAAATTTTATTATTCTGATTGTATTATTTTTTATTTGGGTTTAATTACTCTAGGAATCTTTGGTTCTCCTTTTGCAGGAAGCTAATTTACTCCTCTTTATTATCCTCAATAATTCCCATTCTTTTAGCACGAGATTCCCAAGATTTTCTTGCATACGATTGTAAATCTGCAATATTATCAGATTCATCCATAATTTCTAAACCTAATAAAGTTTCTATAACATCTTCTTGAGTAACCAAACCGCTTACAGTACCATATTCATCTACAACCAATGCTATATGTTCTTTTTGTTCTATTAATTTTTCGAACAAACTAGGTATTGGTAAATCTCTATTTGTAACAATAATATCTCTTTTAATTGATTTTAAAGGCTCATTGCCCTTACCTCTAATTATAGCTTCTAACATATTATCTTTTAAGAAATATCCAGAAATATTATCTGGGTTATCAGAAAAAACAGGAATTCTAGAAAATCTTAACTTTGGATGTTCGTCAAAGAAAGATTGAATTGTTTGGGTTTCATCAGTAATTTTTAAAACAGTTCTGGGTGTCATTACATGTTTAGCCTGAATTTCTTTAAAACTTAATAGATTTTTAATAACCTTACTTTCATTTTTTTGAAAAACACCATCTTTTTCAGCCATTTCTGTCATCACCAAAAAACCTTCTCTACTTAATATACTGCCATGTCCTTTACCTCCAATTAACTTTGTTGTTAATTGCAAAAGCCACAAAACACCTGTCCATTTTAGTGGAAAAATCATCACTTTTAAAGCTGTAGAAGTAAAACCAGCTAATTGTTTCCAATACGTTGCTCCAATTGTTTTTGGTATAATTTCTGATGCTACTAATATTAAAATAGTCATTATTGTAGATACAACACCAACCATAATATCTTCTGTTACACTAATTCCGAAAAAAGTTTTAACAGAATTTCCATACATTTCTGCATAAGCAACCTTTGCTTGTACACCAACTAAAATTGCACCTACAGTATGTGCAATTGTGTTTATCGTTAAAATTGCAATTAAAGGTTTATCAACATCTTTTTTTAATATTTCTAACTCAGTTGCAAAAGAAGCTCCTTCACTCTTTTTTAGGTTGATAAAAGTAGGTGTTATACTTAACAATACAGCTTCTAAAATAGAGCATAGAAATGAAAAGAAAATAGAAATGGTAGCAAAAATAATTAATAACGTCATTCAGTTTATTTTTTTTCGAAAATACAAAAATAAAAAACCTCAAAAATTTCTTCTTGAGGTTTTTATAATAAATTTATTTACATTTATTAAAAAGCATAGCTCATACCAAATAACCAGTATGATTGTAATTTGTTGTCTATTGATCCAAATGTTGCATTTGTATCTGTAATTAAAGCATTATTTAACGCTTCTTGTTTGTTGTTACGTAAACCTAACTCAAACCCTACTCCTATTCCTTTCCATAAAGTATAACCTAAAGAGTTTGTCCAAGTCCAGTTAGATAAATCTCCGTCTTTATAACTTTGAAAGATAGATACGTTAGATTTTACACTAATGTTTTTATGTTTTGCATTATAATCTGCAACAATTTTTGCACCTGGAGAAGAACTATAAATACTTTCGCCAGAACTAAAAATAACATTGTAGTTACCAGGATGCATCACAACAACTAATCTGCTAGTTGGTGTCCAAGTAAAACCAACACCAATATCTAAAAACCCAGGGTTATTAAAGTTATCTAACAAAGTTGTTCTGTATTCTCCTAAAGCAGAAAGTGCCCATTTTTTGTTTAATCTTTTACCATATAGAGATGATAATGTAAATACATCTGTTGCTGTTTCAAAATTTCCGCTATCAGTAGGGTCATCTTTGTCATCAATTTTTACCCAACCAACATTTATGGCTCCAGAGTTTCGCCAGAAAAAATCTTCTTCAATAAGGTTTGCAAAACCATTTACAGTAATACCTATATTACCAGCAGAAGAATTTGGTTCGTTTTTAGAATACCAATTATTAAAACCAGAAAGGTTACCACCAATTGTACCAAAAGCACCTTTTTTCCATCCTGGGAGTGCATCAATTTTTGCTTGTAAAGCATTTACTTCTCCTTGTAATTTTGCGATTTTTGCTTTTTTAGGAGCTTGTTCTTTTTTTAATTCTTCAGCAGTTTGTGCATTTGCTGAAAAACTAATACATACCAATAAAAATAAGATTGATAATTTTTTCATTTTTTTTGTTTTTATTTTTGAACGTGCAAATATGCACTTTATTAATTAGACAATAAAAATATTAATAAGTCACTTTTTCGTGAAAACTATAATTAACACCCAACCCAAATAATTGTCTAAATTGAATTTTACTCGAAGCGTTATCATCCATAATTGCATGAAAAGTCATTTGCATTTTTATGAATTTATTTACTGTAAAACGGATATTTGTTTGATAATCTAAATCTAAGTTACCAACATTTGCCAAGTAATCTGTATATACAGTTAAAATGTTTTCCATTTCAATGTTTTTCATTAATTTAAATTTATAATAACCTGAAAGGTTAAAACCTAAACTAAAAGCGGAGTTTTTACCTTCTTCTACACCAAATTTCCCTGAAAAGAAATCATTTACAAAGGTAAATCTTGCAGTTGCTGGCGCTATATTAAGATGTAACTTATCAGATTTTTTCCATAACATACCAGGACCAAAAGTTAAATATGCAGGTGAAAAAAATTCTGAAACTAACTTTTTAGGATCTGAAGAATAGTCATAACCTTTTGTATATTGAGTTTTAAAATTGCCAATAAAAGAAAGAAACCAATACTTAGCCGTTTTATATCCTAATAGTGAATTAAACTCAAAACGATCATCTGTTTTCCTCCATCCTTTTTCACTTAAATGACTAATACCATAACCTGTTATAATTCTACTATCCCAGTTAACATTGTCTTTTTTGTAGTTAAAATCATAATTAATGTTAAAGTTTCCAGCAACTGTATTTTCTCCCCCAGAAGCCCAATTAGAAAATGAAGATTGATTAAAAATAAATGTAAATCTTCCATGTATTTTCCATATAGGAATACTATCTTTTTTCTTTTTTTCTTGACCTATAAAAATTGTTGTAAAAAAGATGAAAAAAATGAGGGTGATTCTTTTCATAATAATAAATTATTTTTTTGATTTATATAATGGTACTGTTGAGCAAGCTTCTCCAAACATAATAGATCTTGCTAAGGGTTGTAACTTTTCTATTAAAAGAGCATAAGCAGAATTAGGTATTGGCTTATTTGCACATCCTTTTATAATTACTGGTAAATTTGCAAATTCATTAAAATCTACAAAATTTAATAATTCTTGATAAATAACAGTTTCTAACAATTCTAAATTACCAATAACAACTTTATTTGCAAACGGTATTAGTTCTGAAGCAACTAACATAAAAGCCCAAGAAGGAATTATTGCATCTACAGAACAAGTAATGGCAACAAAAGAGTTTTTATATTGAGACCAATCATGATTTTTAACATGTTCTCTAAAATCTGTTTCTTTTAAAATTAATTCTTGATACAACCAATTTTTCACATCAAATTGCACTCTTTTTCCTTCAGGATAAATTTCTTCTAAATCGAAAGTTTTAAGTTTGCTATTTGCAACTCTATTTATAATTTCTTCTGCCATTTTTCAAAGTTTCAAAGTTTTTAAGTTTTTAAGTTTTTAAGTTTCAAAGTTTCAAAGTTTTCACTTTTAACTCATCATTTAAAACTTAACATTCATAACTATTTACAACATACCAAGTTCTAATTTTGCTTCTTCACTCATCATATCTTGTGTCCAAGTAGGATCAAAAGTAATTTCAACTTCACATTCATTTATTTCTTTTAACGTTTTTACTTTGTCTTCTACTTCTACAGGTAATGTTTCTGCAACAGGGCAATTAGGTGAAGTTAAGGTCATTAATATTTTTGCATTGTTTTCTTCAGAAACAAAAACATCATAAATTAAACCCAATTCATAAATATCTACTGGAATTTCTGGATCGTAAATTGTTTTTAAAACATTTACAATTTTATCTCCTATTACTTCTAATTCTTTATCTGTCATTATTAAATTTCTTAATTTGTTAGTTTAGTTTGTTGTGCAATCGCATACATTTTTATATACTTAATCATAGAAACCAAACCATTTGCTCTTGTTGGTGATAAATGCTCTTTTAAACCAATTTCATCTATAAAATCTGTATTAGCTGTTAGAATATCTCCTGGTTTTTGATTAGAATAAACACGCAATAACAATGCCACAATTCCTTTTGTTAAAATAGCATCACTATCTGCAGAAAATTTAACGGTATCGTTTTCTAACTCAGAATACAACCAAACTTTAGACTGGCAACCTTTTATTAAATTTTCATCTAATTTATATTTTTCATCTATTATTGGCAAAGATTTACCCAACTCTATAATATATTCATAGCGTTCCATCCAATCATCAAACATAGAAAACTCGTCAATAATTTCTTCTTGTATTTCTTTGATAGTCATTTTTTAAACTTATTTTTGCGTTTTATAAAAAACTTTATTTTGCTTTAATTAGCAAAATTAATGATTAAATTTAAGAAATGAGCAAATTATTAGCAGTAGGTACTGTAGCTTTTGATGCAATTGAAACACCTTTTGGTAAAACTGATAAAATTTTAGGTGGTTCTGGTACTTATGTAGGTTTAGCCGCAAGTCAATTTGGAGTAAAAACAGGCGTTGTTTCTGTTGTTGGAGGAGATTTCCCTTCATCTTATCTAGAAATGATGAATTCTAAAGGAATAAATACAGATGGAATTGAAGTTATAAAAGAAGGGAAAACATTTTTCTGGAGTGGTAAATATCATAATGACATGAATTCTAGAGATACTTTAATTACAGAATTAAATGTCTTAGAAACATTTGCACCTGTAGTTCCTGAAAACTTTAAAGACGCAGGTATTGTAATGTTAGGTAATTTACACCCTTTAACACAAGCATCTGTTTTAGACCAAATGAATGAAAGACCTAAATTGGTAGTTTTAGATACTATGAATTTCTGGATGGACATCGCTTTAGATGATTTACACACTGTTTTAAAAAGAGTAGATGTAATTACAATTAATGATGAAGAAGCTCGCCAATTATCTGGAGAATACTCTTTAGTTAATGCAGCTAAAAAAATCCATGAAATGGGACCAAAATATGTTGTTATTAAGAAAGGAGAACATGGTGCCTTATTATTTAACGAAGGAAATATGTTTTATGCACCTGCATTACCTTTAGCAGAAGTGTTTGATCCTACAGGAGCAGGAGATACATTTGCAGGAGGATTTTGTGGATATTTAACAAAAACCAAAGACATTTCTTTTGACAATATGAAAAATGCAATTATTTACGGTTCTAACTTAGCTTCTTTCTGTGTAGAAAAGTTTGGTACAGAACGTATGCAAGAGCTTACAGCAGATGAAGTTAAAATGCGTTTGCAAGCTTTTAAAGAATTAACACAATTTGATATAAAAATATCTTAATTTTCATCCGCGGTTAAAACTGCGGATTTTTTATTACAACAACTCAAAAAAACCAAAACAACAATGAGTGATGCTATTAAACATGAATGTGGAATTGCACTTGTTAGATTAAAGAAACCTCTACAGTTCTATAAAGACAAATACGGTTCTGCTTTCTATGGAATTAATAAAATGTATTTATTAATGGAAAAACAGCACAATCGTGGACAAGATGGTGCTGGTTTTGCAAGCATAAAGTTTAATATAGAACCTGGCACAAGATATATTAGTAGAGTTCGCTCTAACAAACCACAACCTATACAAGATATATTTGCTCAAATTAACGACCGTTTAAATGGTGTTTTAGAACAAAACCCAGATAAAAAAGATGATGTTGCATGGCAAGAAGAAAATATGCCATACATAGGAAATTTATTTTTAGGGCACGTTCGTTACGGAACTTTTGGAAAAAACAGCATAGAAAGTGTACACCCTTTTTTACGCCAGAGTAACTGGAGACACAAAAACTTAATTGTAGCAGGTAACTTTAACATGACTAATTCTAACAAAATGTTAGAAGAATTAATCGAATTAGGGCAGCACCCAAAAGAAGCTACAGACACAGTGACTGTAATGGAAAAAATTGGTCACTTTTTAGAAGATGAAGTAAGTAAATTATATCAAGAAGCAAAAAAAGAAGGATTTAACAAAAGAAATGCTTCACCTTATATAGAAGAAAATATAAATCTTAAAAAAGTTTTAAAAAGATCTTCTAAAAACTGGGATGGAGGTTATGCAATGGCAGGTTTAGTTGGTCATGGAGATGCTTTTGTATTAAGAGATCCTAATGGAATTAGACCCACTTATTTTTATGAAGATGATGAAGTTGTTGTTGTTGCATCAGAAAGACCTGTAATTCAAACAGTTTTTAATGTAAAGATTGATAAAATTAAAGAATTAGAAAGAGGACATGCTTTAATTATTAAGAAAAGTGGTAAAACTTCAATAAAAAAAGTAAATGATCCTAAAGAAAATTTAGCTTGTTCTTTCGAACGTATTTATTTTTCTAGAGGAAGTGATGCTTCTATTTATGAAGAACGTAAAAATTTAGGGAAATATGTGTTTCCAAAGATTTTAAAATCAATAGATTCTGATATTTCTAACACTGTTTTTTCATTTATACCAAATACAGCAGAAACCTCTTTTTATGGAATGACAGAAGCTGCTGAAGATTTGTTAAATCAACAAAAAACAGCAAAAATTTTAGAAGGAGGTAAAAATTTATCTGCAGAAAAAGTAACAGAAATTTTATCAGAAAGGCCTCGTTTTGAAAAAATTGCCATTAAAGATGCTAAATTAAGAACCTTTATTGCAGATGATAGTTCTAGAGATGATTTAGTAGAGCATGTTTATGACATTACTTATGGTGTTGTAAAACCAACAGATAATTTAGTAATTATTGATGATAGTATTGTACGTGGAACAACGCTTAAAAAGAGTATAATCAGGATTTTAGATAGATTAAATCCTAAAAAAATTGTTGTAGTTTCTTCTGCTCCTCAAATTCGTTACCCAGATTGTTACGGAATTGACATGGCAAGAATTGATGCTTTTATTGCATTTAAAGCTGCTTTAGAATTATTAAAAGATCATAATAAATATCATATTGTAGATGATGTTTATAAGAAATGTAAAGAACAACAATCTAATATTGATGAAGAAATTGTAAATCATGTAAAAGATATTTACAGCTCTTTTACAACTGAAGAAATTTCTGCTAAAATTGCAGAAATGTTAAAAACAGAAGATATTAAAGCAGATGTTGAGGTAATTTATCAAACTGTAGATGGTTTGCATAAAGCTTGCCCTGATAATCTTGGAGATTGGTACTTTACAGGAAACTACCCTACTCCAGGAGGAATGAGAGTTGTAAACCAAGCTTTTATTAATTTCTATGAAGGCAATGATAAAAGAGCTTATTAAGTTATAAATAAAATAATAATTTATAAATACCTCTAAATTTTAGAGGTATTTTTTTTATGGGTTACTCGTTGATATATAAAATATTATGTTTTTTTGATATGCTGTTAATTTTTTTCATATTTGTTAAAATTAAAAGCTATGAAAGTAAAAATTGTAATTTTCTTTCTTTTTTTTACAATTTGCTCTTTAGAATCGCAAAGTATTAGAAAAAAAATTGATAGTCTAAAACAAGAAGTAAAAATTCTTAAAGACACCTCACTAATCCAAACTTTAAACGAAATTTCGTGGTTATATAAAAGAATAGATATTGATAGTTCCTTAATTTTTTCAAAAAAAGCTCTATTAATATCAAAGAAATTGAATAACGATAAATTAACTGCATTAGCTTATAATAATTTAGGAACAATTTATGAATCTAAATCATTATTAGATAGTGCTTTGTTTTGTCATAAAAGAAGTTTTGAAATAAAAACTAAAATAAAAGATACTATTGGTATTGCTAATTCGTATAATAATTTTGGAATTATTTATGATTTAAGAGGTGAATACTTAAAATCTTTACAAAATTATTTTAAGGCATTAGAAGTTTATGAAACTTCTAATGCTGACTTTGATAGAATACCGATGGTATTTGTAAATATTGGAATTGTTTATAAAAAACAGAAAAACTATAAAAAAGTTTTAGAATTTTATAAAAAAGCAATTAAAATATATAAAGATAATAATCATAAAATTGGTACCGTAATAACAACTGGTAACATTGCAAGTGTTTATTTAGAATTAAAAGATTATGAGAAAGCAATTAAAAATTCTTTAGAAGCAAAAAGAGGTTATAAAGATTTATCCTATGAGGTTTATTTGCCTTATATGGATCATAATATTGCAATTGCTAAAGATGGTTTAGAAGAGTACTTAGACGCTAGAAAAATCTATAACTCAATAATTATTGAATTTGAAAAACAAAATGCACTTTTTGAACTTTCGGATGCAAAAATAAATTTAGCTAAAAATTATACAAAAACTAATAATTTACACTTGGCTATAAAAGAATTAAAAGAAGTATTAATTATTATCAAAAAAAATAAATTTAAAGAAAAAGAATTAACAGTTTTAAAGTTATTGTCTAAAAACCAAAGCAATTTAAATAGTTTTAAAGAAGCTTATAATAACCTTATAACTTATGACATAAAAAAAGATTCTGTTTTTGAACAAGAAAAAATGAAAGCTATTTTAGAATTAGAAACTAAATACCGAACAGAAAAAAAAGAAAAAGAATTATTAGAAACTCGTACTGAAAAAGCAGAAACTGAACTTAAACTATCAAAAACTATAAACTGGATTTACATTTTAATAGGAGGATTAACTTTAGCAATTTTGCTATTTTTTGCTATTTCACAAAGAAATAAAAGAAAAACTCAAGAAGAAATTGTAGCTCAAAAGGAACAAGGGTTTAAAGCAATAATAGATGCACAAGAAGAAGAGCGTAGTAAAATGGCAAGAGAATTGCATGATGGAGTTGTACAACAAATAGGGAGTGTTATTTTAAAATCTAGAAATATACTTTCTAAAATGAATTTACTGCAAACTAAAGAATCTCAAGAGTTATTAGAAAGTTTAGAAAATTCTAGTCAAGATTTAAGAACAATTTCTCATCAAATGATGCCTAGAGCATTAAAAGAATTGGGTATAATACCAGCATTAAATGACTTACTAGAAGGTAGTTTACCATATTCTAAAGTAAAATACACTTTAGAACATTTTAATATTGCTAAAAGATTGCCTCAGAAAATTGAAGTTACACTTTATAGAATTACCCAAGAACTTATTAATAATATTATAAAACATAGTAAAGCAACAGATGTAAGTGTACAATTATTTAATACAAACAATACAGTTGTTTTAATTATAGAAGATAATGGTATTGGTTTTTCTTCAGAAAAAAAAGAAAAAGGTATTGGTTTATTAAATATTTCTAGTAGGTTAGATATAGTAAATGGAGAAGTTCATTTTGAACCAAGTCCTAAAAGTGGTACTTTAGTCACTATTAAAATTCCATTATAATAATGCCAATTAAAATTCTTATTGCAGATGATCATCCTTTAATTGCTGAAGGAATTAAAAACACTTTTGAAAATCAACAAGATTTTAAAGTTGTAGGCGTGGTAAATAATGGTAAAGAAGCAATTCTATTTATAGAAAAAAATTTAGTAGACATTGCCTTATTAGATATCAATATGCCTATAATGGATGGTATAGAGTGTGCAAAAAAAATTATAAAAGATTTTAAATATATAAAAATTGCAATGCTTTCTATGTATCAAGAAGCATCAATTATAAAAAACCTTATAGAACTTGGTGTAAAAGGTTATATGCTAAAAACGATACCTAGTGATGAGCTTTTAATGGCAGTAAAAAAAATATATAATGGTAAAGAGTATTATAATTCGGATATCACAAAAGCCATAATAAATGGAGATAATCATTCGAATTCTTTAAATACATTTTCTAAAAAATCTCCGTATTTAAAACAACTTACCACAAGAGAATTAGAAATAATAAAAAATATTTCGCAAGGTTTAACAAACACTCAAATTGGTAAGCAATTATTTATAAGTCCAAGAACTGTAGATACTCATAGAACAAATATTATGAGAAAGATTAAAGTAAATAATATTGCTGCTTTAATAAGGTTTGCTTTTAAAAACGGGCTCACTTCTTAAAAATACGTTAAACAACGTAGTCTTTTACGTAAATCACTCTATTTTCTGTAAAAATACTTCAATTTACTTTTGAAGTGTTAATTCATTGTATCCTAGAAATTTAAAAAAATTACCAAAACAGTATTCATCTCTCATTCTTTTATAGAATGAATTAACAATTGAGATTTGGATGCTGTTTTTAAATTTAAATAAATCATTATGAAAAAAAATTTATTAATCACTATTTGTGTTTGTATGACAAACATTCTTTTAGCACAAGAATGGACTAAAGATTTTCCAAAAAAAATAAATCTTGTTAAAATGTCGGATGTAGGAGTTGCCATTGTAGGAACTGATGATGCTTTATATGGCATAAATGAAACGGGCAAAGTACTTTGGAAAAATGAAAAATTAAGAAAGGTTGAAGCAGAAAGAGTACAAATTATTTCGGGTTCAGAACTAATTTTTGTGAGTGATAAAGGCTTACTTTCTAGAAACAGAGTTTTAGATGTAAATTCTGGTAAAGAGCTTGCCAATTCCGGAAAAAAAGGAGACAATATAATTGGTGTTAGGTTAATTCATGGAACAAATCAATTATGGGCATTAAAAGGAAACAGACATATAAACACATGGAATTTAAACAATAACACTATACAATATGGTTGGGGGAGAGATCAAATTAAAAGCGATATCGCTTTTGATAAAATGGCTAGTTTAACATACACTTTTACAGGTGCTCAACCTATTACCTATACAAGTGCAAACAGTGCAATTATACACTTAAGTGCATTACATCTTGCCAATGTAGATTTATCAACAGGTAAAGATATTTGGCGATTTAACTGGAAACCATTTAAAACAAAAGATGCTAAAGCAAGCACACTTTCTAATGGTTATAGTTCTATGAAAATAGATGAAGATTCCAACACATTATATTTTCCTTTTAAAACTCAATTAATTGCTATTGATATAAATACAGGACAACCAAAATGGGATGCAAAAAAAGGTGGAAAAACAGGTAAAGTATTAAGCATGTTTGTAACTCAAGAAGGCGTTTTAGCTCTAACACCAAAAGGTTTACAATTAGTAGATAAGTCTACAGGAAATTTAGTTTGGAAAAAACCAATAAAAATTAAAAATGCCATAGAAAGTATTCTATTAAAAGATGAACAAGATTTTTTTGCCATTTCTAAAGGAAGTATTATAAAAATTGATGTTGCAAATAAAAAAACAAAAGTACTTACCGAAAAAATTAAATTTTCTGGAAAAGAGAGTTTTAATAGTTTAGAGATAATTGATGACCTAATTGTCTTATCATCTTCACAAAATATAGCCGCTTTTAACAAACAAACAGGAGACAAAATACACCACACCTATTTAAAAGCTCCTGGATCTAGTATACTAAAAATCGCTCAAAACATCACTTTAGCAGCAGTTGCTGTTGCAGCAACAGCAAATAGTCAAAACATCAATTCTAATAACACCTCTGGTTCAACATATAGATATCATTCTTACACTCCTGCTGTTATGAAATCTGGTGGATCTGCAACAAAAAGTAGTGGAAATATTATGTACATAAGTACAAAATTTAAAGATGCAGATGCTAAAGGTTTTGGCATTGCTAAAGTAAATAAAACAACAGGTAAAATTGTAGAAAAAATTGTTATTGGAGACAGAGATCCACTATATGCAATTAACCACAACAAAGGCAAATTTTTCTACAAATCTGATAAAAAAACACTTTCTATGAAAAGTTTGAAATAACAACCAACTAAAACTACTATTATGAAAAAAATTACATATTTATTATTTGTATTCTTTATTTCTTTATCTACCCAAGCACAAACATGGACAAAATTAAATTTACCTGATACAGGTAAAAAAATTAATGACTTATATGAAGATATTAATGGAAACCTAATTGCTCTTACATCTCAAGGTGTTTTTAAAAGTACTGATAATGCTAGTAATTGGACATTATTAGACAGAAGTATGGAAGGAAATCGAATTCTACTAACAACCAATAATGGAAACATTTGGGTTACTGGCAATGGAATTATTAAATATAATGGTTCAACTTCAGATCAACAAGATGATGCTAATGTTGGTAACCCAACAATAATGGCAGAAACAAGTGATGGTAAATTATTTAGCATTGTTAAAGAAGGTACAACTATATGGAATACAAAAGTTTATTTAAAATCTTCTACAGATAATGGTACAACATTTACTAATAACTCTACTGTATCTAACATTTTAGTAAAAACTAATGTAAATGCAGAACTTTTTGTTAAGAAAAACGATGACATTTTTTACTTAGGTTCTGATAAAAACCTATATAAATCTTCTGATAAAGGTGTAACTTTTACAGCAATGGGAGCTGCAATAAACTACACAAATAAAAATAATGGAATAACTTTAGACAAAGAAAAAAATACTTTTTATGCATTATGGGGATCTAATAATGGAAAAGATTTGTATAAATCTTCAGATGATGGGGCAACTTGGACAAAAATAAATTCCAGTAAATTATATGGTGCAGATAAAATTGTTGCCTATAATGATGTTGTTATTGTACATGGTTCATTGTATTTTTCCTATTCTTCTGATGGTGGTACTACTTTTACAAATAAGAGCAGTTTATTCGAATCTGGTTATTTTCCAGAAAAAGTAGTAATTACTTCTACTGGAAAAGTATTTGCTACAAATATTAAAGAAAATGCAATAGTAGAATTAGATTTAACAAACAATACACAATCGCTAAAAACAAATGGTTTAGACTATACCAATGCAAAAGGGATTTCTTTTAACGGAACAAGAATTTCTGCTTGTTTAGATGGTTATGCTCATTATACAGATGATTATGGCGCATCTTGGAAACAATTATCTGGAGAAGGAGCTTTTGCAGGAAACACATACGTAGCAGAAAACGGAAAAGTATATACAGCAAGTAGTAAAAGTGGAACTTGGAATGGAGTTTATGTTCAAAATGAAACAGATGATTCTATGATTAAAGTTATTGCTGATGTAAACAGTGTATGGAATATGAGAAGTATGTTTGAAGATGATAATAATAACATTTACTGTTTAAGTAATTTACATGGACTTTATAAATCTACAGATGGAATAAATTTTACACAAATGGCAAATGCGCCTTTTGATAATATTAATGATATGTCTATGTGGTTTGATGAAGGACTTAAAAGAATTTATGCCATTATTTCTAGTGAAGTTTATTATTCTGATGATTATGCTATTACATGGACCCAAGGAACTGCTCCTGCTGTATTTCAAAACGTTTTTTTTAAAGGAAATGGAGGAATGTGGACATTTGCAAATAATGGAACATTTGCAGAAACCGGTTTTTATTTTTCTACTGATTTAACACAATGGACTGGTCCAAAAAAACCAAACATATCTTTTGATGAAAGATGGGATGAACCTGTACAAGGTAATTTAGGGGTTTTATACAGAGCACATAAAGACAATGCTTATCAAGGTGGTACAGTTTTAGAGTCTACAGACAATGGTTTAACATGGAGTTCTTATACAGATGGCTTAGATACTGTTAAAGGATATGGCTTTAATGGTGGAAATAAAGGGGTACCTTATAATGAAATTTTAGCTTCTAATAATAAATTATTTTTAGCTACAGTTGGTTCTATTTATATGGCAAATCAAAATAAAAGTCTCTCAACTAATAAAAACATAACTAATACAAAAGTTAAAACTTACCCTAATCCAACTTCAGACTTTTTAAACATTCAAATAGAAAATCAACAAATTAAATCAATAAAAATATTTTCTTCGATTGGTAAAGAAGTAATGAGTTTCTCTAAAAAGAATAAATCATTAAATAATATAAACATTTCTCAACTACCCAAAGGTATCTACATGCTTCAATTAAAAACGCCTAAAAGCTTTTTTATTAAGAAAATAATAAAACAGTAAAATAAAAAGCATTTTTATCAAACAACATCCAAATTTTTGGATGTTGTTTTTTTACAAGTTATTTAAAATCATAAAAATAAGGCATATGCCTTATTTCAAAAAAAGATACTCCTTTTTAGTTTTGTAACAACTCAATCCTAAAAAACAACTCAAATGAAAATCAATAAAAACAAAATTCTATTAGCGTGTATGCTTTTTGCTTTTTGCTCAATAAAAGCGCAGTCTTTTTTAAAGAAAAAAGAAGTTAAAGCTTACAAATGTGGCTATGAACATAAAGAAAGTGTTTTTGGTAAATTAAAGCCAATGAAACTAATTTCTAAAGCTACAGGTGTTTTAATTAAAGCTAAACCCAAATCAGACTTAAAAAATGTAGCTTTGGCTGTTAGTTATGCTTCAGGTTTAATACCTCAAAGTCAGGTTGATTTTGCTACAAAAGTTCCAGGTTGGTCTACTTGTGGAGATGGAGTTTCTGTTTATTTTTTAAACTATGAAGGTATTGGTTTAACAGACACAGATGGTGATGTAAAACTTAATGGAAATAAGCTTGAAAAAGCAGGAATGGGTACCTACTTTCAGGGTTTTAGCCCAGACAAAAGAGGCACACAATCTGTAGAAGTAACCAGTTCTAGTGGAGATAAAGTAACTGTTAATATAGAACCAGCTACTCCTTTAGAAATATTATCTGTAAATGGTATTGCAAAAGGAGGAGATATTAAAATTGATGGAACAAAAGATGTAGTTATAGAATTAAAAGGTGGAGATGCAGACCCAAATTCTGAATTATATGTAGAGATGATAATTAGTGCTATGAGTTTAAAAGTACAAACACACTTATATCCTTCAAAAGCAACAAATACAATTACAATTCCGAAAGAGGCATTTAAGAATTTTGAAAACTCTCCTTTACCAATTATAAAAAAAAATACTTTATCGGTTACAAGAGTAAAAAATGAACTTATTCAAAACACAGATGTAGGTGTAATTCAAAAAACAGCAACTTTTTCAGATTTTACTCCAATTTTAATTGAAGGAAATATTGCTGGTGGTAGTTTATTAAAAAATGCATTTAACAAAGACAAAAACACAACTGCTTCAAATAAATTTAAAACAATAGAAGGTGAATATAATGTAAAAGTGAACAAAGGAAACCCTTACACTCATCCACCTTTAGATAAAATGAAAAAAATTGGTATTTCTTCATTTGTAGTTAGAGGAAATTTATTTAAGAAAAAAACTACTGTTACTACTTCGACAAAGACAAGTTTTAATGTAAAAACAACTACTACAACCACTACAAGAATACAGAAATGGTTTCCTAAACTAGAAGAAAAAAATTGGCAAAATTTTGTAGACAACCTTTATGATCAGTTCAAAAATTCGCTTCAAAACAATTATAGAGTAAATGTTATTGCTATTGATAAAATTATTAATACAAAAGCATATTCAGAAATGAAACCAATTGAAGATACTGTTACAAAAACCTTTATAGAAAAAGGAGCTTATGGTACCAAAAGGTTAATAAAAACAGGAGCCATAGACTATATTAAAGACATCAAAACTACATTTGCAGCAGATCAAACTAATCAAAAAATTATACAACAATTAAATTTAGATGGTTTAATAGCCGTAACCATAGATTTAGATTTCGACTTGGAATCTGCAGGTTTAAATCCGGTTGTAAAAATAACTGCATTTTCACCAAATGTATCTTATAGAATGGGGGGGAAATATTTTGAAATGGATTTTTCTACCAAAGCAAAATCTTTAAAAGAAGCAGGAACTTATACTGCTGCTAATGGTCCAGAAGAAGCAGTTTACAAAATCATTAAAGGAAATGAACTTATGCAAGCTTTTAAATTAGCTATGGATGAACTTAAGAGAGGAGAAAAAGAAAATCCTGCTTATTACAGAATATGGAAAGACAGAATGAATTAGAGAGAAAGAGAAAAAGTTATATTAAAAAAGCATCCTAATAATAGTGATGCTTTTTTTTGTTAAAACAGTAAACTCTGTTTAACATTTCTTTAAGAACTCAACGTATATGGTTTGCTTAATTTCGATGCTAATTCAAATAAACTTTAATTATGACAAAAAAAATACTTACTAGATTACTTCTAGTTGCTTTTGTTTTTGGCTTTTCTACTGAAACTGATGCTCAGTTTTGGAAGAAAAAAAAGAAAGAAGCCCCAAAAACAACCCAAAAACCGAAACCGAAACCTAAAAAAGGTGCAATGCAACCTTATGGTAAGGTGGTTACCAAAGATCATAAAACAGACAAAGGTCTTTTTAAAGTACATACAAAAGACGATGCTTATCTTTTTGAAATTCCAGACTCTCTTTTAAATAGAGAAATGCTAATGGTTACTAGAATTGCTAAAACCGCTTCTGGCATTGGTTTTGGTGGAGGTAAAACTAACACACAAGTTTTAAGATGGGAAAGAAAAAACAAACAAATTCTATTAAGAATTGTTTCTCATAATGTTGTTGCAGATACAATTTTACCTGTACATGAAGCAGTTGTAAATTCTAATTTAGAACCAATTTTATTTTCTTTTCCAATAAAAGCCATCAGTAAAGATTCTACTGCAACTGTTATAGATGCAACTTCTTTATTTTCTACAGATGTTAAGCCTTTAGGTCTTCCTGGTAGATATAGAAAATTTTATCAAGCTACAAGAATGGATAAAACACGTTCTTACATAGATAGAGTTAGTAGTTATCCTCAAAATATTGAAATTAGACACGTAAAAACTTATTTTGCAAACAAAGCACCTTCAAACAGTGCTTTAGGTTCTATTACTTTAGAAATGAGTAATTCAATGGTTTTATTACCTAAAGTACCAATGAAACGTCGTTATTTTGATGAACGAGTTGGTTGGTTTACAAGTAAACAAACAGATTACGGTCTAGATGCTCAAAAAAGTAAAACAGTCACTTATTTAGATAGATACAGATTAGAAGTTAAAGATGAAGATATAGAAAAATTTAAAAGAGGTGAATTAGTAGAACCTAAAAAACAAATTGTTTATTATATAGATAGAGCAACTCCAGAAGAGTGGGTTCCTTATATTATACAAGGTGTAAATGATTGGCAGGTTGCTTTTAAAGCTGCTGGTTTTAAAAATGCAATTATAGCAAAAAGAGCTCCTACTAAAGAAGAAGATCCAGATTATAGTCCAGAAGATGTACGTTATTCTGTAATTCGTTATTTAGCATCACCAATTCCTAATGCAAATGGACCTCACGTTAGTGATCCAAGATCTGGAGAAATTTTAGAATCTGATATTAACTGGTATCATAATGTTATGACTCTTTTACACGATTGGTTCTTCATTCAAACTGCAGCTATTAATCCAGATGCAAGAAGTAACAATTTTAAAACTGAAACAATGGGAGAACTAATTAAGTTTGTTTCTTCTCACGAATTAGGTCATACTTTAGGATTACCTCATAATATGGGAAGTTCTACTGCATACCCTGTAGATTCTTTACGTTCTGCATCATTCACTAAAAAATACGGAACAGCTCCTTCAATTATGGATTATGCTCGTTTTAATTATGTAGCACAACCAGAAGATAAAGGTGTTGCTTTAATGCCAAATATTGGCGTGTATGATAAATATGCAATTTCTTGGGGTTATAGACCAATTTTAGACAAAACTGCAAAAGAAGAAAAGGCTACTTTAGATTCTTGGATTTTAAAACATGAAGGTGATTTAATGTATAGGTTTGGACACCAACAAGCAGGTGATGTTGTAGATCCAAGTTCTCAAACTGAAGATTTAGGAGATAATGCAATGAGAGCTTCTATGTATGGTATTAAAAACTTAAAAAGAATTTTACCTAACTTAGAAAAATGGACTTCTGAAAAAGGTAAAAATTATGATAACTTATCTACAATGTATGGGCAAGTTTTAAGTCAGTTTAACAGATATATGGGACATGTTACTGCTAATGTTGGTGGTGTTTATGAATTTTATAAAACTTCAGACCAAGAAGGAGCAGTTTATACTCATGTAGACAAAGCAACTCAAAAAGAAGCTTTAAAATTTGTGGTTGACAACTTATTTAAAACACCAACTTGGTTATTAGATAAAAACATTTTTAGTAAAACTGAATTTTCTGGTTCTGTAGAAAGAGTTCGTGGTTTACAAGCAAGAACTTTAAACAATATGTTAGACCCAGGTAGAATGGCACGTATGATTGAAAATGAAACTTCTAATGGTTCTAAAGCATATACTTTAGTTAGCATGATGAGTGATTTACGTAAAGGTGTTTGGAGTGAAATTTATGCTGGAAGATCTATTGATACTTACAGAAGAAACTTACAAAGAGCATATTTAGATCGTTTAGATTATTTATTAAACAAAGCTAAAGACCAAAAAGGAGCTAACAGAGGGTACTTGAAACAAAGTGGAATTAATATCAATCAGTCTGATGTTAAATCTGTAGCAAGAGGTGAATTAAAACGTTTACAACGTGATGCAAAAGCAGCTAAAAACAGAGGAAATACTTTAACTCGTTACCATTTACAAGATGTTGTAGATAGAATAGACACTATTTTAGACCCAAAATAATCTAAAAAAAGTGAAATAAAAGTTTAAAACCTCATCTTAATTGATGAGGTTTTTTTTTTATTTTAGACTCCATGAAATTAAAAACTATAAAGTATAACGATTATGAATCTAATTTACCTCAAACTGGTAAGCATATAGTTGGACAAGAAGAAGGAGAAAACATTATAATTTATCAAGCTTTTAATCCAAAAATTGCAGATTATGCTGTAAAAAATCAAGTATTTGGAGGTGATTATTATAAGTTTTCTAGAATGACTTGGATTAAACCTAATTTTCTATGGATGATGTATAGAGCAGGTTGGGCAATGAAAGAACATCAACAAAAAATTTTAGCAATTACAATTCCTAAAGTGAAGTTTGAAGAAATTTTAAAGCAAGCTGTTCACTCTAAATTTGAGGAAGATTTATATGAAACTCAAGAAAATTGGAGATTTCAATTAAGTAATTCGGAAGTTCGTTTACAATGGGATCCAGATCATGATCCTTATGGAAATAAGCATACTAGAAAAGCAATTCAACTAGGTTTAAAAGGAAAAATTCTTAAAAATTTTGCACAAGATTGGATTGTAGGTATTGAAGACATTACTCCTTTTGCTCATGAGCAAAAGAAATTATTAAATGCTAAAATGTTAGATACCTTTTCTGTTATCGAAGAAAAAGTGATAGAAATTGAAGACCCAATCATCAAAAAAAACATTAACCTGAGTTAACAAAATCGATGAAGTATACACTTATTCAGAACATATCAAAAACACCAGAAAACATTAGTTGCACTTATTTTTCTCCAAAAGAAAAATTATTAGATAATATTGATGTTTTAATAGCTTCGTTTAAAGGGATATATCCTGAAGGTTCTTTAGGTAAAAATCATGCCACATATATTTCTAAAAAGGTCATTTCCGGACTTATAGATTTTGATCCAGAGGTAATTATATTAGATTTTAGAGAATTAACCTATAATTGGGGGAATTCAATTTTAAGTGTTTTTCAAGAAATTAAAGCTTTTAAAGATGGAGAAAATTTACCAGAAGAACCTGCTTTTCCAATATTAGTGTTGGTTTCTGAAAGATCTAAAAACGGTATTATTTCTCTTTTAACTCCTGCAACAAGTAATACAATTCCCAATTATATTTTTGAAGACATAAATAAAGTTATCAAAGAAGCTGAAAAAAGAGGTAAATATTGGTTAGACAATTAAACTTTCAAATTAAATGATTCCTTATAATATAAAATAGAAGTATCCTATATTTGCAACTCAATATTATAAATGAGTCATACTTTACTTTCTTCTCCTTTACAAGGGTTTACAGATCATAAATTTAGAAATGCATTCAATCATTTTTTTGGAGGAATAGATACTTTCTATGCTCCATACATTCATTTGAATGGAAAAATGGTAATTAAAAATTCATACAAAAGAGATATAGATTTAAAAAACAATACAGAATTAGAAGTAATTCCACAGGTTATTACAAATGATGCTGATGAATTCTTATTTGTTTCAAAATACGTAAGAGAATTAGGTTACAAAGAATTGAATTGGAATTTAGGTTGCCCCTACCCAATGGTTACAAAACGAGGAATGGGTTCTGGATTGATACATGATACTGAAAAGATAGATAGTATTCTTCATAAAGTTCATAATGAATCTGATATTCTTGTTTCTATGAAAATGAGAATGGGTTATGAAAATCCTGAAGAAATTTTAGATACTTTGCCTATTTTAGATAAATATCCATTAAAAAATATTGCAATTCACGCAAGAATTGGAAAGCAATTGTACAAAGGAGGAACAGATTTAAATGCTTTTCAAAAATGTTTAGACAACACCAAACACAAAATGTATTACAATGGTGATATAACGTCTGTTGCAGCATTTAAAAAGTTACAAGAACGTTTTCCTTCTATAGATCATTGGATGATTGGTAGAGGTTTAATTGCAGATCCTTTTTTACCAAGTATGATAAAAGCTGATACAATAGAATATCCTAAAAATAGAATCGATATTTTTAGTGAATTTCACGATCGTATTTATACAGAATATGATGCTGCACTTTCTGGACCAACTCCAATAAAAATGAAAATGCTTGGTTTTTGGGAATACTTTTCTCAAAGTTTTCCTAATCCACAGAAAACCTATAAAAAAATTAAAAAAGCAAGTAACGCTAAAAAGTATACTGCTGCTGTAAGTGAAATATTAAAAGAAGCTAAAAACAGTTAATAGACTTCAAAAAACCTATAAACAGGTTTAGCCCTGATTGAACGGTCTGTTTGAGCTCTTTTTTATTCTTTTTCAGAATAAAAAAAGCGAGTAGTGAAAGCAGGAAATAGCTTCAATAAAAAATACCTTTAGACAAACTAATTTCCTTTATTAAAATCACTGATAACATTTGCAATTACTGCATCTGTTCTTTCTTTATTAGTATTGTATTTTAAACTTATTCCTTGCTTTTCAGGAAACTGTTCAATTGTAACAGTTGTAGATGGAAAAGCAAAATCTACTCCTAATTCTTTTGCTAATTTTACAATTGTAATATGTAACCTATGTTTAGAAGATTGCTCTACACCCCAAGCCAAGCTTTTAAAATATACATTTACCATAATTAACAAAGCAGAGTCTCCAAAACCTGTAAACTCTACATTATAAGAATCTGATCTTGTTTCTGGATGTACAATAATAATTTCTCTTAAACCTTTTACAAACGCTTCTATTAATTCTGGTGGTGTGTCATAACGTAATCCTAAATTGGTGTTGTAACGTCTAAACAATCTTAATCCTTTATTGTTAATTACCAACTCAGACAATTTACTGTTTGGTATTTGATACACAGAAGTATCTGCTGCACGTACTTGTGTAGATCTAAAACCAACTTTTTCTACAGTACCAACAACTTCTCCTGCTTCAATCCAATCTTCTATATGGAAAGGTTTGTCTAGAAAAATCATAATTGTACCAATCAAATTCTTAACCGTATCTTGAGAAGCTAATGCAAATGCTAATCCTCCAATCGTAGCACCCGCCAACATAGTTGTTGTATCTACTCCAAAAAGAACTAACAATCTAAAAAGACCAACAACAATAACTACACCTGTAAAAAAACTATGTAAAATAGGCACTAATTGATCATCTAATCTACCATGAGTTCTTTCTGTAAACTCAGCATAAATTTTCATAACAACTTGTACTAGTTTTAAAAAAACGTAAATCCAAAAAACAGTTTCTACTATATTTAATCCTAAAAAGACCCAAGTATTTGTAGACAAACCAAATTGTAAGGATGGAAAAATTTTATCAACAAATGCAACAGCAACCAATAAACTTATAGGATGTGCTAATTTTTTAAGTACTTTATTAACTTCAAAATTGGTGTTTTTTGTTATTTGATGTTGGATTTTTTTTAGGATAAAAAAAGCAATTCTTTTAACAATTAAAAAAATTAGATACCCTAAAACAATCATTACTAAAAGGGCTACAAACTGCCATACTTCAACTCCTAATATTTTTTTATGCCCAGAAACCGGAATTATATTTTGTAATTTTTGAACATACCAAGGAAAAACTTCTTTATATAAACCTTCTATTTTTGCTACAGTTTCTGAAGAATAATACCAATTTTCTCCAACTTTTTCTACATAAATTTGTGGCATTCTCTGAGGAAACAATACATATTTAAAATAAGAAGAATACCCTACAGTATCTTTATAATTAGGGTTTGTAGGTATTTTATTTACATCTACATATAAACCTTTACCATCTAATACTTGTTTTATTTTTATGGCTTTTTCAATTGCTTTTTCTTCAGATAAACCTAAAATAGTTTTTGCTGCTTTTTTAGGCTCATAAGAATCAGATTGTAAAAAATATAGGTGTGTATAAATTGTTGCATGAGGATTACTAATATCTACACGAATACTATCTTGAGCCATAGAAAATAAAGGCAACAATAAAAGGAACCACAAAAAATTTTTCATCTGTATTTTTTTTAAAATCATGTTAAAAATAAGCAAATTTAAACCTTTTCACTTTTTTATTGTCTAAGAACTGAAATTAATAATAACACAACAATAAATAATGAAAAAAATAATATCAATATTAGTTTTAGTTATTGCTTTTACATTTAGTGCACCAGCTCAAACAAAAGGAGGAAAAGCGTCTGCAGAAAAGATGCTTAAAAAAATGACTTCAGATTTAAATTTAACTGCGGCACAACAAAGTAAAATTAAACCTTTATTAGTTGCTCAAATTGCAGAAAGAAAAGCTATGAATGAAAACAGAAAGGCTTTAAAGGAAGCAGGAGAAAGACCTTCTAAAGAATTTCGTAAAAAACAAAGAGGAGAAAGATTTGCAAAAGAAAATGAAATGAACAAAAAATTAGAAACCATTTTAGATGCAGATCAATTTTCAAAGTATAAATTAATTGCTAAAGAAAGAAAAGAGAAAGCAAAAAAAAGAAAATTATAAAAGTATTATTTAACTAGTTTTGGTTGATTAGTTGATTGAAAAACTCGGTTTCTTTATTGAAACCGAGTTTTGTTTTTAAATAAGATTTTAAAGTATTAAATACCTGTTAAACAAAAAAGTAAATTAAACCTTTTTAATTTTTATTAGTCAAAGAAGTATAAATAAAAAACAATTAAACATTTTAGATATGAAAAATTTAGTAAGCATTTTAGTTTTAGTATTTGCATTTACATTTACTACACAAGCACAGAAAAAAAGAGGAAATAGACAATCTAATTTAACACCAGAACAACACACAGAATTGGCTGTTAAAAAAATGACATTAGCTTTAGATTTATCTAATAAGCAACAAAAACAAATTAAACCATTATTAATGGCAAAAATGGCAGATAGAAAAGCTGCTATGGA
The DNA here is from genome assembly GCF_039939415.1 of Polaribacter sp. Classification (GTDB taxonomy): domain Bacteria; phylum Bacteroidota; class Bacteroidia; order Flavobacteriales; family Flavobacteriaceae; genus Polaribacter. The sequence goes on along the minus strand of NZ_JBDVJE010000080.1, from coordinate 95,206 downwards.
AAAAAGAAAAGAAGCTAGAAAAAATAAAAAAAGACCTACTGCAGATGAAATGTATGCAATGCAAACAAAACGTTTAGATAATCAAATTGCAATGAAAAAAAGCATGAAAAACATCTTAAATAAAGAACAATTTGAGAAGTTTGAACAAATGCAAAAGGGTAGAAAAAGATTAGCAATGAATAAAATAAAAGGAGAAAAAAGAGCAAAAGGTAAAAAAAGAGGTAATAACACTCAACGTGGGAAATAATTAGTTTGGTTGATTAGTTAATTGTAAAACCCGATTTCTTAATTGAATTCGGGTTTTTATCTTATGTTAGAATTTGCGTTAGGGATTGTAATGGCATCCTTTTTTGAGGTACGAAAAAAAGATATAATGGAAAGCCCGTTAAAACGCCCAAATATTATTCTTTAAACCAACTAGAATATTTTAAATAGTTATTTGCTATTCTGTCTATTTCTCCTGAAATTAATTCTTGCGAAATATCTTTCACTTTTTTAGCAGGCACACCTGCGTAAATACTTCCACCTTCTACTCTTGTATTTTTGGTAACTACTGCGCCTGCAGCAATTATTGAGTTAGATTCTACCACACAATCGTCCATAATAATAGAACCCATACCCACCAAAACATTGTCTTTAATTGTGCAGCCATGTACAATTGCATTGTGCCCAATAGAAACGTTATTACCAATTGTTGTTGGCGATTTTTGATACGTTGCATGTATTACAGCTCCATCTTGTATGTTTACTTTATCTCCAATTTGTATATAATGCACATCTCCACGAATTACTGCATTAAACCAAATACTACATTCTTTACCAAGAGTAACTTCGCCAACAATTGTGGCATTTTCTGCTACGTAACAATCTTTCGGAATTTGTGGGTATTTACCTTGTACAGGTTTAATTATAGGCATATTTTTAGTATTGTATTTTGAGCTTTAAAATTACTTAAAATAAGACAATAAATTACTTTTTTGAGATGCAGATACTAAAATTTCTTTTCCGTTAGAAACAATTACACTTCCACCTTTTCCTTTTTTGTATTTGGTGATTGCATTTACGTTTACCAAATACGATTTATGAATTCGTGCAAACGTATATTGCTTTAATACTTCTTCGAAATATTTTAAAGTCTTACTCACTAATTTCTTAGAATTTGCTAAATGAATTTCTGTATAATTATCATCTGCTTTACAAAAAACAATATCATTGATGTCTAAAACTTCAAAACCATCTTGTTGTGGAATTGTAATTTTACCTATTGCAGAATTTGTTTTTGGCACCAATATTTGATGCTGTAGTTGGTTTTCTTTTTCTTTTATTTCTGTAACAATATTTACAGCTTTTATTAACTCATCTATAGAAATTGGTTTTAGTAAGTAATAACTTGCATGACTATTTAAAGCTTCTATTGCATAATGATCGTACGCAGTTACAAAAACAGTTTCAAAGGTTCTGTTTGCTACTTTTTCTAACAAATCAAACGCATTACCAAAAGGCATTTCTACATCTAAAAAAACCAAATCTAAATTATATTTTTCTATAAGCTTGTAACCATCTTCTATATTACTTGCTTCTCCTAACAAATTAACATTAGGGCAATATTTACCTAAATAATTTCTCAGAATTTCTCTACTAATCTGTTCGTCTTCTACAATAATTGCTTTTAGTTTCATAAATCAATAAATTCTTAAACCATTAATTAAATTACTTATTCGATTATATTCTTGTTCTGATTTTTCTGCATTAAAAACTTTCATTTTAAAATGTATGTTTTGAAACTCTTTTAATTTAAGTTCGTACTCACTTATAAAATTCAAATCGAATTTTTTAGATTTTTTTATTCCTTGATTTTTAGATTTAAAGTAATAAACTTCTTTATTTATAAAACAACATGAACCTTCTTTTTTCTTTTCTTTTTTATGAAGTTTTGGTACAAGACCGAAGATTGTATTTTTAATTAATAAATCATTTTTATAGTAATAAACATATTCTATTTTTAGATTGTTACCAAAATCATAAACTTGTTTTATTTTATAAATACTTTTTTTCTTTTTAAACCAGAAAGTTTCGAGCTTAGTTTCTTTAAATGAAGTTGTATCAACGGAAGACATCTCTTTTTTAGCTTTCTTATCATACTTTTCTGTATCATCATTAATTGATTGAATCCAATTGTTCGTTTTATTTTCTTGAGCAACTATATTCGACATCAAAAAAAAAATATCAAAATTATTTTTAACTTTTTCATAATTATTTTTTCTTTAGTAACAATTCTACTTTTGTACCTGCTCCGTTTTCTAAATCATCAGTTACATTTACAGCAACTCTATCTTTATACATATCGTTTAAAATAGCAACTCTATTTTTTATGGTACTCATTCCTTTAGATTTCTGTTTTAACTGATTTTTAGTTTTTAATTCTTGCGATTTTTTTCGTCCAATTCCATTGTCTTTTATACTAATTAAAACAGTTTCATTATCTTTCTTGCTAATAGAAATTTCTAAATTTCCTTTCTCTTTTCTATACCTTAAACCATGCCAAATTGCATTTTCTATATAAGGTTGCAACAACATTGGCGGAATAGAAAATTGCTCTAAATTGATGTTTTCATCCACAGAAATATTATAATCGAATTTTTCTTTAAAACGATTGTGTTCTAACTTTACATACAATTCTAGCAATTCAATTTCTTTTGTTAACGGAATAAAATCTTCATCAGAATTTTCTAAAACAGCACGCATTAAAACTGAGAACTCAGACAAATATCTATTTGCATTTCGCTCATCATTTACGGCTATAAAACTGTTTACAGAATTTAATGCGTTGAATATAAAATGCGGATTCATTTGAGATCGCATAGATTTTAAAGCCAATAAATTATTTGCTAATTTTTGTTGTTGTATGTTTCTAAACATAAAATAAGCTAACAAACACATCAATAAAAAACCACTAATTAAAGAGTAAATAATCAATCTCTGTTTTTGATTACTTTCTTCAGATAATTTTTGATCTATATACGCTAAACTAATTTTACTTTGCGCTAATTCTTTGTCTTTTTCTAAACTTGCAATTCTATTCTGATTGTCTGAAATTTTCTTAGAAAAACGCTTTACTTGCTGTATTTCTTGCTCTTTTTGTATGTAAGATTGATCTACCAAAGTAACATAATCTTGGTAACTCTTTAAGGCTTTATCATAATTACCTACAGACGCATATGCTTCAGACAATTTTCTGGTTGCATCTTTTTTGATAACGATATCTTTCTTTTCATCAGCATCTTTTTTACTTTGAATTAAAAAAGGAATTGCTTCTTTATAATCTTCTTTTAAAATATATGCATTTCCAATTTTATAATTTATTTTTTGTGAAGTAATAGAATCTGGTTGCAAATTAATCTTCTTTTTAACTGTAGCATTTTTCTTTGCTTTTAAAAGACTTTCTTTTCTTAGTTTAATTTCATCATCAAAACGACTATTAGAATTGTAAAAATCTGCTACTTTTTCTTCTTCTTTTAAAGCACGGTTTACATTTTCTTTATTGGCTAATTTTAATGAGTTTTTAAATTGAATATCTGCCTGAGAAATGTTTCCTTCTGCTGCAAAAACATCTGCCAACTTAGAGTTTAAATCTGTAATTTTTGGTGTTACTAAATTGTCTTTTGCAATTTGTAAAGATTGATTGTAATATACTTTTGCCGTTTTGTATTTTTTTAATAAGAAATCGATATCTCCTAAACTTTCTAAAACAGTTATTCTTTCGTAATTACTTAGTTTAAGTTTTATAAGTTCTTCAAAAGTCTTTTCACTTTCTGCTATATCTTTTAATAAAAACTGAGCTTTAGCAAGAGCAATTTTAGTAGTTGTATTTTCTTTTATCTGAATAGATAGTTTGTAATTATTTACGGCCAAATCATATTGTTTCCAATACAAATAAATATCTGCTAAGGTTTTATAAGAAGTTGCATTTCGCTGGCGAGATTCTTTATTTTTTAAGGCTTTTTCTACAAAAGACAAACTTTTATCAATATCTTTCTTCTTATAAAATCTTGCCGAATCTAAATGCGTCAAATACAAATCATTTCGTTTAGAAATACTTTTAAATTTAGAATTCAATTTCTTTTTTTTCAAAAAATAATCTTCAACCAAAATCTTTACATCTTCATTCGATTTTAAGGTATAATACACAGTATCAAAATCTGGATGAGAAACAGCAATCTGATCATTTACCATAGCTCTAATAACATAAACACCACTTATATTGGGGCTAGTATAGGTTTTTACACCAACTGTAATTTCTACATTGTTTAAAATATCTCTATCGTTTTCATCAACTACAGTTATGTTTACATTAAACTCAACATCTTCTTCGTAAATCATTTTTTCTTGCGAAAAAACACAGATGTTAAAAAGTAATATGAAAAGAAATATGTGTTTTTTTAAGTTCATTAATATTTTCTGTTTTCTTTTTTTCTGAAAATGTTCCCTATTTTTTTAAAAATATTTGGTCTTTTTACTACAATCATACCAGTTGTAACAACTTCTCCTAAAACAGCATAATCTTCTTCCATTTCAATAATTAATGGTTTTTTAATTGACAAAACATCAATTTCTTGTGTTTTAAACCCTAAATATGAGATAACTAATATAGTTGACTTTCTCTTTTTATTAGGTATTTTGATTGAAAAATTTCCATCAAAGTCGGTTTGCACTCCTACTGTTGTTCCTTTTATAAGAATACTAACTCCTGGTAAACCTTCTTCTGATTCTCTAACCATTCCTTTGAGAACAATGTTTTTCTGAATTGAATCATTTTTTATAAATCCTTTTTCTTGTCTTATCCTTAATACCTCTTTTTGTTCTTTATTTTTTTGAGAAAAAAGAGGTTCTGATGTTGCAATTGTAGAAATTAGTGCAAAACCAAATGCAACTTTTGATAAACTACTTTTATTGGTTGTTTCTATTTCTTTATTTAATTGTGTCTCTTTAAAACGACCACATAAATTATTTTCTTTTAATACTTTATTTGATATCTCTGAAAGTGATGTTTTTGTGAAATCAACTACTACTTTACTACAACTTTTGCAGAATTTTCCTTTTTCTGTTGATGCCATTTTACTCCAATCTTCATGACAAGGTTTTGGTACCGTAATTAGATATTTCATAGTAAATAGTATTAAATTCTTTGTAAACATACACACAATAAATCATGCTAAAAAATACCAAAACTCAATAGTACCCTATAAAAAATGTAAAATATCACTGCTTACTCAAATTGTATTCTTATTCACTCATTTAAAAGGGCATTTCACTAATTCTCATTTTTTTATAAAATAAGTTGTCTTTAATATTGACTAATAATTATCAACCAAGCTTTTAAGAATCTGTAACACTAAAAAACAACCTATTATGAAAAATTCAGTTTTAAAAGTAGTAACCTTTTTACTCTTAATTACAACAACAACAACAACTCATTTTGCAATAGAAAATCCATTATCAGAAAAAAATAAAAAACAAACTATAAAAGTTGCTTTACTTTTAGATACAAGTAATAGTATGGATGGTTTAATAAATCAGGCAAAAGCACAATTATGGCAAATTGTAAACGAACTTTCTTATGCTAAATATGGTATGCAAAAACCTAATTTAGAAATTGCATTGTATGAATATGGAAACTCTAATTTATCTGCTAGAGAAGGATACATTAAACAAGTTTTACAGTTTAGTAATGATTTAGATGAAATCTCTGAAAAACTATTTTCTTTAACTACAAATGGTGGAAATGAATTTTGCGGACAAGTAATAAAAACATCTTTAAAAGAACTTTCTTGGGGCAAAAATAAAAACGATTTAAAAATTATTTTTATTGCTGGTAACGAACCTTTTACGCAAGGAAAAATTAATTATAAAGATGCAATTACAGATGCTAATGAAAAAAACGTAATTATAAATACTATTTTTTGTGGAGAATATAACAACGGAATTTCTGGTATGTGGAAAGATGGTGCAGATTTAGGAAATGGAGATTATTTAACCATCAATCAAGATAAAAAAATAGTACATATTGTAACGCCTTTTGATGATGAGATTATCATTTTAAACAAACGTTTAAACAAAACATATATTTATTATGGTGATAAAGGGCATTCTAAATTTTCAAATCAGAAATTACAAGATCAAAATGCAGAAACGTTGGATGAAGTTGTTATAGTAAAAAGAGCCATTAGTAAAAGTTCTCGTTTGTACGAAAACTCTACTTGGGATTTGGTTGATGCAGATAAAAAACAAAAAATAGATTATAAAAAAATTAAAAAGAAGCAATTACCTAAAGAACTTCAAAATAAAACAGAAACCGAAATTAAAGCCTATGTAAAAACAAAAGCTAAGGAACGTTTAGATATTCAGAAAAAAATTAAAGAATTAGATACAAAAAGGAGAAGTTATATTGCAAAAAAACAAAAAGAAAGTACCAAGAAAAATGAGCTAGACAATGTTATGATTAAAGCCATAAAAAGACAAGCTAAATTAAAAAACTACTCTTGGTAATATTCTGTTAGTTGATTTTTAAAATCCCATAAAACTAAATTTTATGGGATTTTTTTTATTTATTCTTACACTCCAAAAGCAGTTAACACTAATTTTCTACTTCCTCCATAATTTCTATGTTCGCATAAATAAACACCTTGCCAAGTCCCTAGATTTAATCTTCCATTGGTTATAGGAACTTCTATAGAGCTCCCTAATAAAGATGATTTTATATGTGCAGGCATATCATCACTACCTTCATAAGTATGAATATAATAGGATTGATTTTCTGGAACCATAACATTAAAATGACTTTCAAAATCCTGTCTTACAGTAGAGTCTGCATTTTCATTAATTGTTAAACTTGCAGAAGTATGTTTTATAAAGACTTTTAAAATCCCTTTTTTAATCGTTTTTATTTCCGAAAAATCATTTACAATTAGATTTGTTATTAAATGAAATCCTCTTTGATAAGGTTGTAATTGTATTTCTTTTTGCTCAAAAATCATAATATTTAATAATAATTTACCAACTGTCATTTCGAGCGTAGTCGAGAAACCTTAAACTAAGACCTTTCGACTGCGCTCAAGGTGACATTAAATCTTAATCATCATAAAAAACTGTACTTTGCCTTTCTCTGTTTACTTGCAACTTAGTTACATCTGGTCTAGAATAATGACCAACCACATCAAAATTTTGCCTTTCTTCTAAAACGCTATTAAAATCTAAAGTTTCAATAATTAAACCTTCTTTATACAAAACAGGTTCTACTAACCATTCTCCATTTGGTGATGCAATACAAGAACCTCCATTTGCTAAAATTTCTGGTGATTCTTCTAGTATTTTTTCTACATGTGGAACTTCTGCATTAAAATCTGATTTTTGCATTAAACTAGAAACGGAAATCACAAAAGAACGAGATTCTCTTGCTATAAAACGTGTAATATCTTTTGTGTTATGATCGCTCCCAGGCCAAACAGCAATGTGCAAATTTTCTCCTAAACCATATAATGCAGTTCTTGGTAAAGGCATCCAATTTTCCCAACAATTTAAACCTCCAACTGTAAATTCTTTAAGCGGATGCACTTGCAAACCATTTCCATCTCCAGGAGACCAAGTTAAACGTTCATCATAAGTTGGTTGTAATTTTCTATGAACAGATTTTATTGCTCCTGTTTCATCTATATACACTAAAGAACAATAAATACTATGTCCTCCTCTATTTTGAGCGCGTTCCATAATTCCTAAATAAATAGCAATTTTGTTTTCTTTTGCCAATTTACAAATGGAATCTAACTCGCCTTTTTCTATAGTAATAGAATTTCGAACATAATGTGCATGAATTTCTTTATTCACTTTTAAATCCCATTTTGCACCTTCTGTTAATGCTAACCAAAAAGGATAACCTGGTAATAAAGCTTCTCCAAAAACAATCAATTCACAATTTTCTTTTGCTGCATCTATAATTGATTTCTCAATCTTTTCGATTGTTTTTTCTTTGTTTAACCAAACTGGTGAAATTTGTGCTAGTGCTACTTTTAGTAAATTGTTTTTCATAATTTATATTTCAATAGAAACCACCAAACCTTCATTAGCTCTCACATTAAAAACGGTTTGATCTTCAAAAATTAAATATTGTCCTTTTATACCCACTAATTTACCTGTATAATTTGGTGTTTTTATCAAGTTTAGACTTTTGGGTTTTTCTGGATATTGAACCACAGGAAAATTTAAATGAGTTTCAGCATTGTTTTCAATAAAGTATTCTTTCGCTTCTTCTGGTATAAACTCTTTTAATTTATCTCGCCATTCAATCAAATTAGCATCTTCAATATCATTCTTTAACATTTTACGCCAATTCGTTTTATCTGCTACATGATTTTTTAATGCAACTTCTGTAATACCTGCTAAATAACGGTTAGGAACCTCAACAATTTCTATAGCTTCATGCGCTCCTTGATCTATCCAACGTGTTGGAACTTGCTGTTTTCTAGTAACTCCAACTTTTACATTACTCGAGTTTGCCAAATACACAATATGTGGCTTTAATTGTACAGATTGTTCGTAAGCTAAATCTCTATCTTCAATACCTAAATGTGCTTTACTTAATTCTGGTCTCATAATCCAATCTCCAGCATTTGGAGTATCAAAAAAACAAGATTTACAAAAACCTTGTCTGTAAATTTTCTTTTCTAAACCACAATTTAAACATTCGTAAGTAACAAAACTTATAGATATTTCTTTGTTTATCAACTGATTCATGTTAATAAAATCGGTCTTCATATCTAAATAATACTGAATTTGTTCAGCATTCTCTGTTAGCATTTTTTTTAAAACTCCTTGGTACTTCATATAAAATATTTTACTATTTTTATCTAATTATTTTTCGTCATTACGAGTACAACGAAGTAATCTGTAAATTTAAAAATGAGATTGCTTCAAAATAAAAATTTTTCGCAATGACACTAAAACAAACTTACGAATTTCTATGGCGTTTCAAATTATCAATTCTATAATTTCTTGGTTCTTAAAGAAACGAAAACATCAAATAGAATTGTTTTTAAAATATCCTGTAGATGTTCAAGAAGAACTTCTTTTAAAGCTATTAAACACAGCTAAAAATACTAAATTTGGAATTGAAAATGAATTTTCATCAATTAAAAATCATGAAGATTTTACAAAGAAAGTTCCTATTCAGAAATACGAAACTTTTGAGCCTTTAATTGAACGTTGTAGAAAAGGAGAACAAAATTTATTCTGGCCAACAGATATAAAATGGTTTGCAAAAAGTAGTGGAACCACAAATGCAAAAAGTAAATTTATTCCGGTTTCTGATGAATCTTTAGAATATTGCCACATGAAAGCTGGTAAAGATATGTTGTGTTTGTACATTAATAATAATGAAGAAACTCAGCTATTTACAGGTAAAGGTTTAAAATTAGGTGGTAGTTCTGAAATTTATAAAGATAATAATTCTCATTTTGGAGATTTGTCTGCAATTATTACAGAGAACTTACCTTTTTGGGCAGATTTTAGTTCTGCTCCTAGTCAAGAAGTTGCTTTAATGAGCGAATGGGAAACTAAAATGGAGGCAATTATTGATGAAACCATTTATGAAGATATAACCAGTTTAGTTGGTGTACCAAGTTGGATGTTGGTTTTGTTAAATCGTGTTTTAGAAAGAACTGGAAAAGACAATATTTTAGAAGTTTGGCCAAATTTAGAAGTGTATTTTCATGGAGGTGTAAACTTTAATCCATATAGAGAACAGTACAAAAAACTGATACCGAAAGCAGATTTTAAGTATTATGAAACCTATAATGCTTCTGAAGGTTTTTTTGCTATTCAAGATAGAAACAACTCTAAAGAATTGTTGTTAATGTTAGATTACGGAATTTTCTATGAATTTATTCCGATGACAGATTATAAAGGCGAAAATTCTAAAACCATAACTTTAGCTGATGTTAAAAAAGGTGTTGATTATGCTTTGATAATTACCACAAATAGTGGTTTGTGGCGTTATTCTATTGGTGATACCATTCGTTTTACGTGTTTAAATCCTTATCGTATTAAAATTACAGGAAGAACCAAACATTATATAAATGTTTTTGGCGAAGAATTAAATATTGAAAATGTTGAAGATGCTTTAAAGTTAACTTGTGATAAAACAAACTCATGTATTACTGATTATACTGTAGGACCAATTTTTATGAAAGATAAAAAAAGTGGTGGTCATGAATGGATTATAGAATTCAGTAAAAAACCAAATAACATGAATTATTTTACTGAAATTTTAGACAACTCTTTAAAAGCTATCAATTCTGATTATGAGGCAAAACGTTACAACTCTTTAACTTTAGCAATGCCAAAAATACATGAAGCTAAAGAAGGCTTATTTTATAGCTGGTTAAAGAAAAAAGGAAAACTTGGTGGACAACATAAAGTACCAAGATTATCTAACTCTAGAGAATTTGTAGAGGAATTGCTAGAATTATAAAACTATTCTTTTGTACAACTTTCACAATAAGTTTTTCTTAGATATTCATTTTCTAATAACTGAAAAGTAACTCCTTTTTCTAAAGAAGAATTAAACAATTTACAAAACCTATCTTTATTAATATTAATAGCATTTAACATCATTGTTCTGTAATCTTTAGAAGCAACATTATATTTATCTGTAATAGTCAGGTTTAAATAGTAAAACAATAAATCTTCATTAATAGTAATCGTTCTTACTTTATCATCTAATAAATCTATTGCATCATCTTTATCTGAATAATAAGTTAAAAATTGTGCTAAACTTAAATAGTCGTAATCAGATAAATCGAAATTTTCATAGGTATCAATTATAAATTCTAAAGATTCATCTTTTGCATCATATTGTCTTGCTCTCATATTTTTCTGTGCTTTTACAATATGAAAATTCACCAACATTCTATCTATTAATTCTTGTTCTATTTTATACTTTTTAAGATTGAGAATTTCATTTTTAAAATCTGAATTTTTAATTGGAGACCAATTATTTTTCCAAATAATAAACTTTACAACAATTAAATTATACTTAATTCTTTTATTCTTTGGGTCTAATTTTTCTAATTTTTTAAGTTCGTCAAACACAATTTTAGAATATCCTAAACTATATAAGTATTGAAACATACTATTCTTATTTAAAACAGGAACAAATTTTAGTTGTTTTGGCACATTTAATTGTCTAAGTTTTTCTGGTGATTTTTCTTCTTTAATTTTCTCGAAAAGTGAGTTTTGCACAATTAATGCTTCTTCTATATTTTCTTCTTTTATCAATTTATTAAAAGTAGAAATTAAAGTAGTAGTTGTCATTTCTTTATACTTATCTTTTCTTTCAAGATCTAAAGTAATAACTGCTTTTCTATGATTTTTTAAATAGATTTCTAATTCTTTAGAAACGTTACCTACAACTTTTTGCTTTACTTCCTTTTTAGAAAGACCCACCAAATTTTTGTATTTACTTTTAGAAATATCATTTAAAAACTCTACCCAATTTTCTGAAGAAGAAATCTCTGTAGTAATATCTGGTTGCTGAAAAGATTGCATCGATTTTGCAATACTATTTGCACGTAATTTTTGAAGTTCTAAATTACGCTCTGCACTTCCTTCGATAGAAGAATAAGCATTAATATTTATTTTTTTAATATTAAAATCGGTCAGTTTTAAAGAATCATATAGAGGTTTAATATCTTCTGGTAAATATTCTGATTTGTTTTTTTGAAACGGAATTACAAACTTTAATTGCTTGTACTTTGTTACAAACTTATCATTTACACTTTTAATTTTTTTAGACTTATAAGTAAGTGAATCTAAATAAGCTCCCATATCTAACAAATCCCAAGGGTAAGATTCTAAATTATAAATTTGTTGATATCTACACAGTACTTTATTATTTAAGAATAGAATATTAAACTCCAATTCTTCGTCTTTTAGTTCTTCTGGTACAGATCCAACATAAGTTCTGTATCTATCTTTTAAATGAGGTCTAAATCCTCTTATTAATTTCTGAGCGTATACAGGTTTTAAAATTGTTCCTTTTATTTGAACCTTTTCTAATTCTTCATCACAGGTATATCTAGATTTAGAAACAACATCTATTGCAATTCCATCTCCAGATTTTTTAAATAATTTAATTGCCCAAGCTTTATCTGTTACCTGAAAATATAATTTATTTCCTTCTCTACGAATTGAGTAACTAATTTCTTTAGGAGTGGAATTAAAATAGTTGGTAAAATAACTACAATTTTGATTTTGATTTTGAGTAAAAATTATATCATAAGCACTTTGAGCTTTTACTGAAGAAAAACAAAAAATGGAGATAATAATAAGTAAAGTGATTTTTTTCATAGCATTTGATGTATCACGATTAGTAATACATCAAAAATACTAAAAACTGTGGATTCTAAAATAAATTTCACTTGTTAAAACATAACGTAATTAATAAAAATAATACCTTTCTATAATTTAGAATCTAATTTACATTTAACTTTTTGATATCTAAATACCCCAAAATAGCAGTTAATAAAAAACAAAAAACACTATAAAATGTCACAGAAGAGAAACCAATAATTAATGGCATTTTATCTCCTAAAGAAACTGATAAAACACTAAACGAATATGGAAAATAAATGGATTGTTCTGGAGCTTGTGAAACAATAATACCAATAATAGCTAAAAACATTCCAAATCCTAAAGGAACAATAAAGTTTTTAAATCTAAAACTTAACCAAAATTGAATTCCAATAATTCCTAAAGAGGCTATAAATGAAGTTGATAATTCATTTATATATTTAAGATGGTTAGGTTGAAAGTCTAAAAATGCTAAATCTGAATAAATTAATCCTAATAACAATCCACTTAACAAAAGCGTAATATAGTAATATATGTATGTAGTAATTATTGCAAAAACAACAATCGTTAGTTTACCAAAATAGACACTCCATTTTGGAATAGGCAACGAAAATAAATGTTTTATTCCCAAGGATTTGTGTTCAATTTGCATAATTAAACTCGTAATTAGCACAATAAACATAGGAATAAAAAAAGGAGTAGAATTTTCAATTTGAGTAACCATAAATTTTTCCCAGGGATTTATTCCTGCTACTGGAACTAAAGTTTTACGCTCAAAAATGTAAGCTATAAAAAATAATGCAGGAAAAATTATTGCACTAATAATTGTAAGCCAAAATGCAAATGTTCTTTTTAACTTAATAAGTTCGTTTTTTAAACTAGATGTATAATATAATATTGCTGACATAATTTTAATTTTCGGTTAGTGATAAGAAAAGTTCTTCTAGATTGTTTTTAATAGACACTTGATATACTGCTACTTTTTGTGCTCTTAAGGCATCAATAATAAGAGTAATTTCATTTTTATCTTTAACCTCTATCTGTATAAAATCATTAGTTAAAGAAGTATTTTCTTTGCCTAAATTTTCAAAAACAGTCATTGCATCAATAAACTTATCAATTTCAAAATCAACCATTATTTTTTTGCCTTTAGACTCTTTTAAAGCTTTAACGGTATCTTGAAATAACATTTTTCCATTTCTTATAATCCCTACATGTGTGCACGTTTTTTCAATTTCACTTAATAAATGACTCGATATAAAAATGGTAGTTCCAAATTTTTTATTTAAGTCTTTAATTAATTCTCTCATTTCAATTATCCCTTTTGGATCCAGTCCATTTGTAGGCTCATCTAAAATGATTAATTCAGGGTTACTTAATAAGGAAATTGCCAACCCTAAACGTTGCTTCATTCCTAAAGAAAATGCTTTTACTTTTTTATTTTTTGCATACGATAATTTTACAGTTTTTAAAACCTCGTCAATTCTTTCTGATGAAATATTTTGGCGATAATTAGCTGCAATTCTTAAATTTTCAAGAGCATTTAAATGGCTATACAAAGAAGGGTTTTCTATTAAAGCACCTATTTCTCCTAAGCTTCTTAAGCGAGATTTTCCATCAAAAGTTTCGCCAAATAAAGCTACTTTACCCGATTGCTTTTTTAGCAATCCTAAAATTAAACGAATAGTAGTACTTTTTCCAGAACCATTTGGCCCTAGAAATCCATAAATACTTCCTTTTGGAACTTTAAGTTCCAAACTCTCAATGTCTTTTCTTGTCTTGGTATAAGAAAAATTGAGGTTTTGTGTTTCTACAATTAATTGATTCATAATTTGGTTTTATTAGTTTACTTATACTGTAAACGAACCAAATAAAGAAATGTAACAAGAGTAATTTTTAGACTTTACGTTCTACAACATAATCAATCATCGTTAAAAGAGAATCTTTATAATCTGATTTTGGGTAATTTTCTAAAATGGCTAATGCCTTATTTTTGTAATCGTGCATTTTGGTTGTAGTATATTCTATTCCGCCATTTTCTTTAACGAATGTAATTATTTCTTTAACGCGTTTTTTATTCTTATTATGCTTTTTAATAGAATTGATTAACCAAGATTTCTCTTTTTTAGAACAGTTATTTAAAGTATGAATCAAAGGCAACGTCATTTTTTGCTCTTTTATATCTATTCCTGTTGGTTTTCCTATTTTTTCATCAGAATAATCAAACAAATCATCTTTAATTTGAAAAGCAATACCAATGTATTCACCAAATTTTCTCATTTGCTGAACAGTGTCATTATTTGCACCAACAGAAGCTGCTCCAATACCACAACAGGCAGCAATTAAAGTGGCTGTTTTTTGTCTAATAATATCAAAATATACTTCTTCTGTAATATCTAATTTACGTGCTTTTTCAATTTGAAGTAACTCACCTTCACTCATTTCACGAACTGCAATAGATATTAGTTTTAACAAATCGAAATCTTCATTATCAATAGAAAGTAATAATCCTTTAGACAATAAAAAATCGCCAACAAGAACTGCTATTTTATTTTTCCAAAGTGCATTTACAGAGAAAAAACCACGTCTTCTGTTACTATCATCTACAACATCATCATGTACCAAGGTTGCTGTATGAATCAATTCTACAACAGATGCGCCTCTATATGTACGTTCATCAAAACCACCATTAGAAACCATTTTTGCAACTAAAAAAACAAACATTGGTCGCATTTGTTTTCCTTTTCTACGAACAATGTAATACGTTATTCTATTTAACAACGGAACTTTAGAAAGCATAGAATCTTTGAATTTTTTTTCAAAGAGTTCCATTTCGTTATTAATGGGTAGTTTAATAAGTTCTACTGGTTTCATTAATGTTAAACTTATATTAGAGTATTAAAAATAATAAATAATTTATTACGATTTATTAGCTAATTGCCCACAAGCGGCATCTATATCTTTACCTCTAGAACGTCTAACATTAACAGTAATATCATGCATTTCTAAGTTAGAAATATAATTATTTATTGCTGACGAACTTGCTTGTTGAAACTGCCCATCATCAATTGGGTTGTATTCAATTAAATTAATTTTACAAGGTACATATTTACAAAAATCTACTAATGCTTTTATGTCTTCTTTACGATCATTAATTCCATTCCAAACAACATATTCATAGGTAATTGCTCTGTTGGTTTTTTCGTACCAATATTCTAAAGATTCTTTTAAATCTTTTAATGGAAAATTTGTATTAAATGGCATAATAGAGGTTCTAACTTCATCGATTGCAGAATGTAAAGAAACTGCTAAATTAAATTTAGCATCTTCATCTGCCATCATTTTTATCATTTTTGGAACTCCAGATGTAGAAACTGTAATTCTTTTTGATGACATACCTAAACCTTCTGGAGATGTAATTTTCTCTATAGATTTCATTACATTTTTATAATTCATCAAAGGCTCACCCATTCCCATAAAAACAATATTTGTTAATTTACGATTATGGTACAATCTACTTTGTTTGTCTATAACTACAACTTGATCGTAAATTTCATCTGGGTTTAAATTACGCATTCTTTTTAAACGTGCTGTTGCACAAAATTTGCAATCTAAACTACAACCAACTTGACTAGAAACGCAAGCTGTTGTTCTTTTTTCTGTAGGTATTAAAACAGATTCTACAATTAAACCATCGTGTAATTTAATTCCGTTTTTTATGGTACCATCTTTACTTTTTTGCATAGAATCTACTTTGATATGATTAATAACAAAGTTTGCCTCTAACATTTCTCTGGTTTGTTTAGAGATGTTTGTCATTGCATCAAAAGTATGTAAAGACTTGCTCCAAAGCCATTCATAAACTTGATTTCCTCTAAAAGCTTTATCGCCATTTTCTACAAAAAAATCGCGTAATTGTTCTTTAGTTAAAGCTCTAATATCTTTCTTTTTAATCAAGTTTTATTGTTTTAAAAATGGAATTGCAAAAATACGTATATAATTTTAGGTTATTACTATTGTTTGCAAATAGGATGCGTTAGCGATTGCAATGGCATCCTTTTTTGTTCTTTCAAAAAAGATATAATGGAAAGCGCGACCTTTTTAGGGAACGCCAAAAAAAAATAAAACTGACAATGAATTATTGTCAGTTTTATTATATCATGTAATATCTAATTGAATTATATAATTAACATTGCGTCTCCGTAAGTAGAGAATTTATATCCTTCTTTTATTGCTTCTTTATAAGCTTCCATTAAAAAATCGTAACCAGCAAATGCTGCTGCCTGCATCATTAATGTAGATTTTGGCGAATGAAAATTAGTAATCATTGCATTTGCGATACTAAAATCATAAGGAGGAAAAATAAATTTATTTGTCCAACCTTCATAAGCATTTAATTCTTGTTTAGAAGATACTGCAGATTCTATAGTTCTCATTACAGTTGTACCTACAGCACATACTCTTCTTTTTTCTTTTTTAGCTTTATTTATTTTATCTGCTGCTACTTCAGAAATAATAATTTGCTCAGAGTCCATTTTATGTTTAGATAAGTCTTCTACTTCTACAGGACTAAATGTTCCTAAACCAACATGTAAAGTTGTTTCTGCAAAATCTACTCCTTTAATTTCTAATCTTTTTAATAAATGTTTAGAAAAGTGTAAACCTGCAGTTGGGGCAGCTACTGCTCCTTCATGTTTTGCATAAATAGTTTGGTAGCGTTCTTCATCTAATTCTTCTACTTCTCTATTTATAGCTTTTGGTAAAGGTGTTTCTCCTAATTCTAATAATTTAGCTCTAAACTCTTCGTAAGAACCATCAAATAAGAAACGTAAAGTTCTTCCTCTAGAGGTAGTATTATCAATAACTTCTGCTACTAAACTATCGTCCTCACCAAAAAATAATTTATTTCCTATTCTAATTTTTCTTGCAGGATCTACTAAAACATCCCATAATCTATTTTCTGCATTTAATTCTCTTAATAAAAAAACTTCAATTCTTGCGCCCGTTTTTTCTTTATTACCATACATTCTTGCAGGAAAAACTTTGGTATTATTTAACATCATAACATCACCTTCATCAAAGTAATTTATAACATCTTTAAAAAGTTTGTGCTCTATTGTACCTTCTTTTCTATTCAATACCATTAAACGAGATTCATCTCTGTGTTCTGCTGGATATTGCGCTAGTAGTTCTTCTGGTAATTCAAATTCAAAGTGCGATAATTTCATATGTTTATTTGCTTGTAAAAGCGGCAAATATACGATATCGCAATAGGCGTTGTCAAGTGTTTGACTATTTATCTTTAAAGTTCGTCTATTTTAATACCTATTTGTTGCATGTCTTCCCAAAATTTTTGATATGATTTTGTAACCACTTCTGCATTTAAAATATTGATAGGAACTATGAAGGCTAAAGGGGCAAAAGCCATTGCCATTCTATGATCATTATATGTTTTTATTGCAATATTCTTATTAATTATTGATGTAACTTTTAAATGCAAACTTACATCTGTTACAGAAATATTAGCACCTAATTTTGATAATTCATCATGCAAAGCAACTAATCTATCTGTTTCTTTTATTTTTAAAGTATGTAAACCTGTTAAGTTACAAGCAACTCCTTCTGCAAAACAAGTTACTGCAATAGTTTGTGCAATATCAGGGGCATTTTTTAAGTCAATTTCTAATGTTTCTTTTTTAGTTTCTTTCACCTTTTTTAAAATGATGGTATTCTCACCAAAAGTAGTTTCTACTCCAAAATGTTGATAAATTTCTGCCAAACAAGAATCTCCTTGTAAACTTTCTTCTTTATATGCTGATAAAGTAATTTCTGAACCAATTGATGCCAAAGTAGCAATAGAATAAAAATAACTTGCAGAAGACCAATCTGATTCTACAACTACAATTTTACTTTCTATTGATTTCTTTGGAAGAACTTTTATAATGTTTTTTTCAAAACTAGATGCAATACCTAATTGAGTTAATAAACTTAAAGTCATGTTTATATAAGGAACAGAAGTAATTTTACCAATTAACTCTATTTCTAAACCGTTTTCTAATTTTGAAGCTATTAATAATAAAGAAGATATGTATTGGCTACTTACATTACCATTAATTTGCACTTTGTTTTTTATAATTTTTGTTCCTTTTATTCTAATTGGTGGATAACCAACTTTATCTTCATATGTAATATCAGTTCCTAAATCTTTTAAAGCATCAACCAAAATTTCAATAGGTCTGTTTTGCATTCTATCAGAACCTGTTAAAACCACTTCTCTACCTTCTTTTACAGCAAAATATGAGGTTAAAAACCGCATTGCAGTACCTGCATGACCAATATTTACAACTTCATCATTAGTAGAAAGTGCATGTTGCATGTGTACAGAATCGTCAGAATCTGATAAATTTTCTATAGAAAGTTTTGGAAACAAATTTTGAAGTATTAACAATCTATTTGACTCACTTTTAGAACCAGAGATTGTAATTTTCTCTTTAATCTTTTTATTCTTAACAACATTTAACAATATATCCATTTCCTAAAATCTATAAACTAACTTAAAATCATTATTTTTAATGTTTTAAAATTCAAACCAACTACAAATGAAAAAATATATCTTTCTTGCAATTTGTCTATTTTTTATAACAAACGCCAAAGTTAACGCACAAAAAAATGTTAACAAAGTTTCTGAGGAATATTTTAGCGCAATTAAATGGAGAAATATTGGTCCGTTTAGAGGCGGAAGAAGTGCCGCAGTTACTGGAGTTTCTGAAAAACCCAATCTTTTTTATATGGGTTCTACAGGTGGTGGTGTCTGGAAAACCAATGATGCTGGTAATACTTGGCAGAATATTTCTGATGGTTTCTTTGGTGGATCTGTAGGGGCTGTTGCTGTTGCAGAATCTGATAACAATGTAATTTATGTTGGTATGGGAGAAAAAACCGTTCGTGGAAATGTTTCTTCTGGTGATGGAATTTGGAAATCTGAAAATGCAGGAAAAACATGGAAACATATTGGTTTAAAAAACTCACGCCACATTTCTAGAATGAGAATTCATCCTAAAAACTCAGACATAGTTTTTGCTGCAGTAATGGGAGATTTATATAAACCAACACAAGAAAGAGGTGTTTATAAATCTTCTGATGGAGGAGAAACATGGAAACGTGTTCTTTTTTCTGATGAAAATTCTGGAGCAATCGATTTAATAATCGATCCAAATAACCCAAGAATTTTATACGCTACAACTTGGGATGTTAGAAGAACTCCTTATAGTTTATCTTCTGGAGGAAAAGGTTCTGCTATGTTTAAAAGTACAAATGGTGGAGAAAGTTGGACAAACATTTCTACCAATAAAGGTTTACCTAAAGGTATTTGGGGTATTAGTGGCGTTACTGTTTCACCTGTAAATTCTGATATTGTTTGGGCTTTAATAGAAAACAAAAAAGGAGGCATTTATAAATCTATGGACGCAGGTAAAACTTGGAAATTGATCAATTCTGAAAGAAAATTGCGACAAAGAGCTTGGTATTATTCGCGTTTATATGCAGATACGCAAGATCAAGATATTTTATACGTGTTAAATGTTCGCTATCATAAATCTACAGATGGAGGAAAAACATACAAAACGTACAATGCTCCTCATGGAGATCATCATGATTTATGGATAGCTCCAAAAGATAACCAAAGAATGATTATTGGAGATGATGGTGGAGCTCAAATTTCTTTTGATGCAGGAGAAAATTGGAGTACAATGTACAATCAACCAACATCTCAATTTTATAGAGTTACAACCGATAATCATTTTCCTTATAGAATTTTAGCTGCACAACAAGATAATTCTACCATTAGAATTGCTCATAGAACTTCTGGTAGATTTATTGGAGAATCTGATTGGGAATCTACTGCTGGTGGAGAAAGTGCTCATATTGCTGTAGATCCTTTAAATGATGATATTGTTTATGGAGGAAGTTATGGTGGTTTGTTAACTAGAAAAAATCATAAAACAAACGAAACTCGTGCAATTAATGTGTGGCCAGATGACCCAATGGGACATGGAGCTGAAGATTTTAAGTATCGTTTTCAATGGAATTTTCCTATCTTCTTTTCACTAAACAATAAAAAGAAATTATATGCAGCTTCTAATCATTTACATATAACAGAAAATGAAGGTCAAAGCTGGAAAGTAATTAGTCCAGATTTAACAAGAAATGATCCTAAAACCTTAAAATCTTCTGGAGGGCCAATTACCCAAGATAATACTGGTGTAGAATATTATGGAACTATTTTCGCAGCAACAGAATCTGCTTTAGAACCTGGATTAATTTGGACAGGTTCAGACGATGGTTTGGTTCATGTGTCTAAAGATAATGGCACAAATTGGATAAATGTTACTCCTAAAAAAATGCCAGAATGGATGATGATAAATTGTATTGAAGTTGATCCATTTAACAAAGGTGGGGCTTATGTAGTAGGTACAAAATATAAATCTGGAGATTACAAACCATACATCTACAAAACAGAAAATTATGGTAAATCTTGGAAACAAATTACAAAAGGAATTGCTAATGAAGATTTTACAAGAGCATTAAGAGCAGATCCAAAACGCAAAGGTTTATTGTATGCTGGTACAGAAAGAGGCATGTATATTTCTTTTGATGATGGTAAAAACTGGCAAACTTTTAAACAAAACTTACCTATAGTTCCAATTACAGATTTAACAATTAAAAATGATAATTTAATTGCTGCAACACAAGGTAGAGCTCTTTGGATTATTGATGATTTAACACCACTTCATCAATTGAATTCTTCAATTTTAAAAGAAGAAATGGTTTTATACAAACCTAAAGATGCTTACAATATGAGTGGTGGAAATGGTAGAACATCTAGAACACAAGGCACAAATCACCCTGGGGGAGTTGCTATCAATTATTTTATAAAAAAGAAAGAAGAAAAAGATATTGTGTCTTTATCGTTTTTTGACATAAATAATAATCTCATCAAAAAATATTCAACAAAACCAAATAAAGAGCAAAAAGAAGAAGCCTTAAAAATGGAAGATGGTAACAATATTTTCTATTGGAACATGATGTATCCTGGAGCTAAAAAGGTAAAAGGAATGATTCTTTGGTGGGCTTCTTTAAACGGCCCAATGGCTTTACCTGGAACCTATAAAGTAGAATTGGCTGTTAATGACAAGAAATTGAGTCAGAATTTTAATATTATAAAAAATCCTGTTTCAGAAACTACTGAAGCAGACATGAAAGCTCAATTTAGTTTTATTAATGACATTAATAAAAAGATGACAGAAATTCACAAATCTCTAAATAATGTAAAGAAAATTAGAACTCAAGTTGATCTGTTAAAAAAAGCTATAAAAGATAAAAAGAAACACAAAGCGTTGTTAGATTTTGCTGATGCTTTGGTAAAAGATATGACCAAAATTGAAGAAAATTTATATCAAACAAAATCTAAAAGCGGTCAAGATCCTTTAAACTTTCCTATTCGATTAAATAATAAATTAGCTCATTTAAACTCATTAACTAGAATAGGTACTTACGCACCAACACAACAAGCAATCGATTTTAGGAATGAAATAACTAAAGTTATTGATGTAGAATTAGGAAAACTAAATGCAATCTTTTCTATAAGAATAAAAGAGCTAAACAAAAAAGTGAAAGAAAGCGCTATAGATTTAATTCAGTTAGATTAAGAATTGATAGAAATATTACTTTTTAAATCTTAAAGTGATCACTTTTTGTAAATCTTGCAAATGCTGCTACCAAACTAAAAATTTGGTAGCAGCATTTGGCTTTTTATTTAGTTTTGTAAACATACTAGAAACTTTAATTGCTATGTGTTATAGGTAATTTTCTTCTGATTGATACGTAACAAATTGATTCATATTTTAAATTTTTATATTACATTATTCTTAAACAGAACTACAATTGATTCTAAATGATTTTATATCATACATAATCTCTTTGCTTTTAATTGTTTATTTTTGCCAATCAAGATAAATTATGGATAAAATTAAAGGCCTATTTCTTTCTGTTGAGCAAAGTTTTTCTTTGCTTTTTCTTTTAAAATGGACTTTTATCTGTTTGCTTATTGGTAGTTTTACAGGAAGTACTTCTGCTGTTTTTTTATGGACTTTAGAATGGGCTACAAATTATAGAGAAGCAAATATGTGGATTATTGCATTATTACCAGTAGCTGGTTTAGTAATAGGTTTGTCTTATCATTATTTTGGAAAAAGTGTTGTAAAAGGTAATAATTTAATTTTGGATGAATATCATGAACCAAAAAATATAATTCCTTTTAAAATGGCTCCATTAGTTTTTATAGGAACAATTCTTACACATTTATTTGGTGGTTCTGCAGGTAGAGAGGGAACAGCAGTACAAATTGGTGGCGCAATTGCAGATCAATTTTCTAAACTTTTTAAACTTACTAACTTAGATAGAAAAATTGTTTTGGTTGCAGGTATTAGTGCTGGTTTTGCTTCTGTATTTGGAACACCTTTGGCGGGTGCAATTTTTGCTTTAGAAGTTATGGTTATAGGTAGAGTAAAATTTGATGCCATTTTTCCTAGTTTTTTAGCTGCTGTTTTTGCAAATTATTTTTGTGATGTTTGGCATATTTCTCATCATACACATTATACAATTTCGACTATTACAGATTTAACTCCTGCTGCAGTTTTGTGGTCTTTATTGGCAGGAATTATTTTTGGTTTAGTAAGTATGTTGTTTTCTAAATCAACTCATTTTTGGGGAAATTTATTTAAGAAATACATTTCTTATCCACCACTTAGGCCTGTAATTGGCGGAATTGTTTTAGCGCTAACTTGGTATTTAATAGGAACTACAAAATACATAGGTTTAGGCGTACCAACAATTGTAGATGCTTTTAGTATCGATTTAAATTCTTATGATTTTTTTCTAAAATTATTATTCACTTCTTTCACTTTAGGTGCAGGTTTTAAAGGTGGAGAAGTAACTCCTTTATTCTTTATTGGTGCAACTTTAGGTAACGCTCTTGTATGGTTTATACCTATGCCAATGCCATTATTAGCAGGTATGGGGTTTGTTGCTGTTTTTGCTGGTGCAACAAACACACCAATTGCTTGCACAATTATGGGAATTGAATTGTTTGGAATAGAATCTGGCGTTTTTATTGCCTTGGCTTGTACTACTGCTTATTTATTTTCTGGACATTCAGGTATTTATTCTTCGCAATTTATTGGAAGCCCAAAACATCTATTTTTTAATGACGAAAAAGGGTTACAACTAACTGAAATCGAAAATAAAAGAAAGAAGAAATCTTTATAATTCTAACTCATCAACATCTATCCAGTTTTTCTTTTGAGTAACTGTTCCTTTGTCTAAAATCATTACTCCAGGATTTGCTCTAATCATGGTTTTTAAAGTAGTTTCATCACAAAATAAAAAATCGAATGGTAATTGATGCTTTTCTTTAGCAAGAATTAAATCGTCTGTAAAAGAAGCAGAAACACCATAAACTAGATATCCTTTTTCTTTTGCTTTTGTTGCAACTTCTTTAATTGCAGGATATCCATTTTCATCAATTTTATCTAAATTATAAACAATAACCAACATTACTTTTTCTTTTTTAAGTAATTCTGGTGCTAAATCTGATTGCTCATCTTCTAACATAAAATCATGTACTGGAGGTATACTTCCATCTTCTGGGAAAATCATTCCTTGCTCTAAATTCTTACCAATTGCATACGCTCTAAAATCTATAATTGGCAGATGTGTTAATACATGTTGAATAATAAACATGAAAATTCCTAAAGAAATGAATGTAATTAATTTCGGGATTTTTCCACTAAAAATTGGTTTAATATGTTTCAATCCTATCATTAAAATAATGATAAAGGCAATTAAATAAATATTTTTATAAAATGTACCCCAAGTAGATAATTTTACTGCGTCTCCAAAACAACCACAATCTGTAACTTTATTATAATAAGCAGAATACCAAGTTAAAAACAAGAAAACAAGTGTTAATAGAAACAAACTCCATACTGTTATTTTTGGTTTATAACCGATTAAAATCATAACTCCCAATAATATTTCTGCAACTATTAAAACAATAGAAAACAACAATGCATAAGGAATTAAAAACCCCATATTTAATACATCTTCTGCAAAATATTCTTCAAATTTATATTGAGAACCTATTGGATCTACTAATTTTACAAAGCCGGAAAAAATAAATAAGGCTCCTACAATAACTCTTGAAATTTGGACTAGTATTTTCATAAAATATAATTTTTAATTTCTAAATACAAATTTATTCATTCTTCTTAAATTCATTCGAAGTGATAGATTCAACTACTTTTTAAACTTTAAAAACTTTCTAACTATCAAGATGAATCATTGCAAAAACAGCATAATTAATCATGTCTTGATAATTTGCATCAATCCCTTCAGAAACAATAGTTTTTCCTTTGTTGTCTTCAATTTGTTTAACACGTAATAATTTCTGTAAAATTAAATCTGTTAAACTAGAAACACGCATATCTCTCCAAGCTTCACCATAATCATGATTTTTATTCATCATTAAATCTTTGGTAATTTTAGAATGCTTATCATACAATATTGTAGCTTCTTCTGTATTTAAATCAGGGTTTTCCACAACACCTAATTCCAACTGAATTAACGCCATTATAGAATAATTGATGATACCAATAAACTCAGATTTTTCTCCTTCATCTACTTTTCTCACCTCATTTTCTTGTAACTGACGAATTCTTTGTGCTTTTATAAAAATTTGATCTGTTAATGATGGCAAACGTAAAATTCTCCAAGCAGAACTATAGTCACTCATTTTTTTTATAAATAAACTTCTGCATTCATCTATTACAGCATCGTATTGTTTTGAGGTATCTTGCATTTTCTCTTGTTAAAAAGTATTTGTTCAAAAATACTAAATACTATATGCTTTTCATTTATTTTTACAAAAAGAATTTTAAATCTATTCAATTGAAAAAAGTTGTTGTTTTTTGCGGATCTAGTTTAGGGTTTAATCCTATCTACAAAGAAGCTGCTATAGAATTGGCCAATTATTTTGCTAAAAATAACATTGGTTTGGTATATGGAGGTGGAAAAGTTGGAATGATGGGAATTCTTGCAGATACAGTTCTAGAACAAAAAGGAGAAGTAATTGGGGTAATTCCTAAATTATTAGAAAAAGAAGAAGTTGTACATGCAGGTGTAGAAGAAATGATTGTTTGTAAAAAAATGAGCGAACGAAAAGTAATCATGAGTAAATTAATTGATGGTTACATAACACTTCCTGGAGGTTTTGGCACTTTAGATGAACTTTTTGAAGCTTTAACTTTAAATCAATTACATATAGAACAAAAACCTGTTGGACTTTTAAATGTAAATGGTTTTTTTGATGCAGTTTTATTGCAATTAGATAAAATGGTAGAAGAAGGTTATTTAAAACCAACCAATAGAAAAATGCTTTTAGTTGGAACTTCTGTAGAAGATTTAATGCAAAAAATGAATAATTACAAAGCTCCAAAAATAGATCACGTAATTAATAAAGTTATACGTTAAATGACAATAAACTGCAAAGGTACTTTAGTAGATTTAGCATCACCAAAAGTGATGGGAATTTTAAATATTACCCCAGATTCTTTTTTTGATGGAGGTAAATATAAGAACGAATCAGACATTCTAAATCAAACAGAAAAAATGCTTTTAGATGGCGCTACTTTTATAGATGTTGGTGCGTATTCTTCTAGACCTGGAGCAACTCATATTTCTGAAGAAGAAGAGTTACAAAGAATTATACCTGTTGTTAATTTATTGGTTAAAAATTTTCCAGAAATCATAATTTCTGTAGACACCTTTAGAAGTGAAATTGCACAAGAAACTATTAATTATGGAGCAGCAATTATTAACGATATTTCTGGTGGAAACATGGATAAAAATATGTTTACAACTGTTGCTAAATTACAAGTTCCTTATATTTTAATGCACATGTTGGGCACACCACAAAATATGCAGAAAAATCCTGTTTATAAAGATGTAACTCAAGAAATAATTTCTTTTTTTGCAGCTCAAATTAACAAATTACACCAACTAAAACTCAATGATATTATTATTGATGTTGGCTTTGGTTTTGGAAAAACAACAGCTCATAATTTCGAAATTTTAAAAAATTTATCGCTTTTCAAATCTTTAGAAGCTCCAATTTTAGCAGGAATTTCACGAAAATCTATGTTGTATAAAACGTTAGATATTTCTGCCCAAGAAGCGTTAAATGCAACCACTTCTGCAAATACAATTGCATTGTTAAATGGTGCAAATATATTACGTGTACATGATGTAAAAGAAGCTGTTGAAGCTGTAAAAATTGTAAATCAGATTTCTTTTTAGAAGCTATTTCCTGCTTTCACTACTCGCTTTTTTCGTTCCTCAAAAGAGCTCAAACAAACCGTTCAATCAGGGCTAAACTTATTTGTTAACTTTCTGTCATTGCAAAGAATGAAGCAATCTCTTAATTGAGAATTCTAAACATACAGATTACTTCGTCATTCTTACTCATAATGACGTACTTAATTTTTCTTGGCACTCTTTTTGTTAAAGTTATGTTAACTCCAAAAAATCAACTAGTTAAACTTTAATAAACTTTCGAAAGATTTTTTTCGAAAGAAACCCAATTTATTAACTTTTAAACACTAGAAATTATGAGTAGAAAAGAATCTCCCGAAATTAATGCAGGTTCCATGGCAGACATTGCGTTTTTATTATTAATCTTTTTCTTAGTAACCACAACCATGAATGTAGACTCAGGAATTGCAAGTAAAATTCCTCAAAAACAAGAAATACCTCCAATAATTGATATTAATGAACGAAATATTTTAGAAGTCAACATCAATAAAAACAATGCATTGTTTGTAGATGGTAAAACAATAGCATTAAAAGAATTAAAACAAATTGCAATAGA
Organism: Polaribacter sp.; assembly: GCF_039939415.1. Taxonomy (GTDB): domain Bacteria; phylum Bacteroidota; class Bacteroidia; order Flavobacteriales; family Flavobacteriaceae; genus Polaribacter. Next base: position 67,821 of record NZ_JBDVJE010000080.1, on the reverse strand, counting down.
TTTTATAGATAATGGAGGTGGTTTAGACATTAATAAAAATAAATGTAATTGGTGTAATGGTTTACAATTAAAAACATCTTCAGATCATCCTACAAAAGCAATTATATCAATAAAAACAGACAGATTAACAACTTATGAAACTTACATTGCTACGTTAGATATTCTTAACACTTCTTACACACATCTAAGAAATAAACTTTCTGTAAAATTATTCAACAAGAATTATGAGCGTTTACTTGAAGAGTATAAGAAATCTAACAACAAGGATAAAAAAATTCAAGAAAAAATAAAACTGATTAGAGAAAAATATCCGCTTTTAATATCTGATGCAGAAATTAATAACTGATATTGTAATCAGCGAATTTATTAGTACTTTAGCCTAAAATCAGTCAATTTTCATGTTCGATTTTATTGAATTTTCTTTGTTAGATGTTTTAGATATTTTATTAGTGGCAACCCTACTCTATTACATTTACAAATTACTTAAAGGTACAGTTGCTATAAATATTGTAATTGGTATTGCCATAGTTTTTGTTATTTGGAAAATTACAGAAGCACTAAAAATGGAAATGCTTAGTGGAATTCTAGGTACGCTTTTAGGCGGTGGAGTTGTTGCATTAATTATAGTTTTTCAGCAAGAAATAAGAAAATTCTTATTAATGATTGGTACAACCAACTTTACCAATAAACGTAGTTTTTTAAAACAATTAAAATTTTTACAAACAGAAATAAGTTCAGAAATAGACTCTGAAATAATTTTAAATGCTTGTAAAAAATTATCAAAAACAAAAACAGGTGCATTAATAGTTATAGAACGTACAAATGCGTTAGATTTTCTAATAAATACAGGAGATAACATGAATGCTCTTATAAATGAAGCTATTATAGAAAGTATATTTTATAAAAATAGTCCATTACATGATGGTGCTTTAATTATTAGAGATAATTATATTGTAGCTACAAGAGTCGTTTTACCAATTTCTGATAGCACAAAAATTCCTGCAAGATTTGGTTTAAGACATAGAGCTGCAATTGGAGTATCAGAAAAAACAGATGCCGTTTGTATATTAGTATCAGAAGAAACAGGAGAAATATCTTATATTAAAGATGGTAGTTTTGTTCTCTTTTCTGATTATGAAGATTTGAACGACAAAATGAAAAAAGACTTAATTTAAAATTAAAAAAAAAAGGTTCTCTAAATAAATAGAGAACCTTTTTTTAATAAAATTGCTAACTTAGTTAGAAGGAGCCATTTTAGATTGAATTTGAGATAAAACACTCTTATACTTTGTTAATTCGCTTGCATCTAATTTAGAAGCTAAAGCTTTCCCTTCTTTTAATATAGCTGCTCCTTTAGAAGCCATACCTGTAATTTTTACAAGATTTCCTTTAGCATCTACATAATTCTTAGCATATTGTGAATATTCTAATAAGTTTTTAGATACTGCTTCATTAGAAAAACTAGGAATTGTAATACCTTCTATAGCAGAAGTTAATCCTTTTTTAGCTTCTTTTACTTCTTCTTTAACACCTTCTACAACTTCTTTTTTTACTTCATCTACTTTCTTTACTGCTTCTTTTTTAGTTTCAACAACTACTTTTTCTAGAGATTTTGTAGCGTCTTTAGTTTCTGATTTACATGAAGTAAATACTAATGCTCCTACTGCTAAGATTGATAATACTATTTTTTTCATCTTTTTGGTTTGTTTTAATTTTGAGCTGTAAAATTACCAAATTTTTAGGAAGATCATCAAATAATAGACGAATTAACATGAAAAATAGGTAGACTAACAAATATAGTAGACAAACTAAGAGGCCTTTTCTAAACCAAATTGTTTTTCATATAGATTTTTATAATATCCATTCTGTTTTTCTAAAAGTTCTGTATGAGTTCCTTTTTCTACAATTAAACCTTTATCCATAACAATAATCTTGTCTGCTTTTTTAATTGTAGCAAGTCTATGAGCAATTACAATAGATGTTCTTCCTTTAGTAATTGTTTCTGTTGCATATTGAATCATTTTTTCTGCATGAGAATCTACAGAAGAAGTTGCTTCATCTAAAATTAGAATACTTGGTTTGCTTACATAAGCTCTTAAAAAAGCAATTAATTGTCTTTGTCCAGAAGACAACATCGCTCCACGTTCTTTTACATTATAATTATAATTATTTGGAAGCGTCATAATAAAATCATGAATACCTATTTGTTTTGCAGCTTGTTGAACTTCATCCAAAGAAATTTTATCATTTTTTAAGGTTATATTATTTAAAATTGAATCTGAAAATAAGAATACATCTTGTAAAACAACTGCAACTTGGTTTCGTAAACTTTCTAAATTATATTCATTTAAAGAAACATTATCTACACAAATAGTACCGCTATCAATCTCGTAAAAACGATTTATTAAATTGATAATTGTAGATTTTCCTGCTCCAGTTGCACCTACAATTGCTATTGTTTGTCCGCTTTTTACATCTAAAGAAATTCCTTTTAAAACCTCTTCATCTTTTATATAACTGAACCTAACATTCTTAAAAGAAATATTTCCTGCAAGTTTTTCTGCTTTAACTGTTCCGTTTTTAACAATACTACTTTCTGTATCTATTACATTAAATACTCTTTCTCCAGAAACAATACCCATTTGTAATTGGTTAAATTTATCTGCAATCTGACGTAAAGGTCTAAATAACATTTGTGCCATTTGTACAAAAGCCATTACAGTTCCTGGACCTGGTACTGTGCCATTAATAATTTGTTTGCTTCCAAACCAAACTATTAAACCAATACCAATAGAAGATAAAATTTCTGCAATTGGAAAGAAAATTGAGAAATACCAAATTGTTTTAACATAAGCTTCTTTATGCTTATTATTAATCTCTTTAAAGTTCTTATATTCAATGTTTTCTCGATTAAAAAGTTGTACAATTTTCATTCCGGTAACTCTTTCTTGTACAAAACCATTTAGATTTGCTACTTGGTTTCTAACTTCTTGAAAAGTTGCTTTTATAGCTTTTTGAAAAATTCTTGTTGCGTAAATTAAAATTGGTAAAACTGCTAAAGCGATTAAGGCTAATTTCCAATTAAAATAAAACATTAATGCAGCTACTGCAAACATTTGTAAAATATCACTTACAATTGTAAAAACACCACTACTAAAAAAAGCTGCAATGGTTTCTATATCAGAAACAACTCTTGTTACTAATTTACCTACAGAATTGGTATCAAAATAAGACATTTTAAATTGTAAAATATGTCTAAAAATTTTGGCTCTTATATCTCTAATAATGTGTTGACCTACCCAGTTTGCAAAGTAGATAAATGAAAAACGAAGTAATACTTCTAAAAGCACCACACCAAACATAATCATTACATTAGTTATAAGACCTTCTGTATCTTTTTCTGTAATATATTTATCTACAGTTTCTTTTATTAAATAAGGATTTAAAAGAGAAACTAAAGCCAATAAAATTGTTGAGGCAGTTGCTATAAAAAAGTTTAATTTATAGCGTTTTGCAAAAGACATTAGTCTAATAAAAATCTGTAAATCAAAAGCTTTTCCTGTTTTATCTGCCAAAATTTAATATTTTATGTCTGTTAAAAATAATCCTTTTGCAGGAACTGACAATCCTGCATTTCCTCTATTCTTACTCTCAATAATTTTTCTAAATTCTTTTATTGATATTTTTTCTAAGCCAACATCTACTAAAGTACCAACAATGGCTCTTACCATGTTTCTTAAAAAACGATTTGCTGTAATATAAAAAGTTAATTCATCTCCTTTTTGTTTCCAAACTGCTTCTGTTACATTACAATTATATGTGTAGACGTCTGTTTTAACTTTAGAAAATGTTTGAAAATCTGTATATTCTAATAACAAACTGGCTGCTTCATTCATTAAATTTATATTTAATCTCTGAGAATAAATTTGCCAAGAAAAATCTAATAAAAAAGGGTTTCTCCCCATCCAAATTTTATATTCATAACTTCTACTTATTGCATTAAAACGTGCATGATGTTCTGCTTCTACAAGAAAAACTTTATAAACTACAATATCTGAAGGTAAAAGAGAGTTTAACTTATGAGGTATATCTCCTTTCAATTCTTTTTCTAAATCGAAATGAGCAAACATTTGTGATGCATGAACGCCAGTATCTGTTCTACCAGCACCAACAACTTCAATTTTTTCTTGAAAAATTGTACTAATGGCTTTGTTTAATTTTTCTTGTACAGAAATAACATCTGGTTGAATTTGCCAACCATGATAATTTTTTCCGTTATAAGAAAGTTCTATAAAATATCTCAAGAAAATATGTTTTTAGTAGCCCTCAAAATTACGGAATTTATTTTGTTATGATTACATTTGATGTTAATAGAGACGTTAAACTTTTCTTACTATTTCTTTACATGAAGAAAATATTGTTATTATCTGACACTCATAGTTTTATTGATAATCAAATTTTAAAGTTTGTAAAACAAGCTGATGAAGTTTGGCATGCAGGAGATATTGGAAATTTAGAAGTTACAGATTCTATAAAAAAACTAAAGCCTTTACGAGCCGTTTTTGGAAATATAGATGGAGCAGATGCAAGAGCAGAATTCCCTTTAGATGCTAAATTTGAAGTAGAAAAAGTTTCTGTTTGGATAACCCATATTGGTGGTTATCCTAATAAATATTATACAAGAATAAGAGATGAAATTAAATTAAACCCTCCAAAAATATTTATTTCTGGACATTCTCATATTTTAAAAGTACAATATGATAAAAAATTGAATTTGTTACATTTAAATCCGGGTGCAGCAGGTAATCATGGATTTCATAAAGTTAGAACAATGTTGCGTTTTGAGTTAGATAAAGGTGAAATAAAAAATATGGAAATTATAGAACTTTCTAAACGAGGTTAATTTCTTCTTTTTCTAAAATTGGTAGTAAAACATTAATTACTGTCCCATTATTTTTAACAGAATCTATAAAAAAATCTCCTTGCATCATTTGAATTCTTGCTTCAATTTGATTTAAACCTAAACCATCTTTATTGGTTATTAATGTTTTATCAAATCCAACACCGTCATCAACTATTTTAAAAGACAATTTTCCTTCAATTTCATGCATCTCAATCATTGCATTCTGAGCTTTACTATGTTTTAAAATGTTATTTATAAACTCTTGAATAATGTTATACACTTTAATTTCAAAATTTTGATGATATCTTCTTGTATCACCAATATTTGTATCAATTTTAATTTTAGAATTAGAATATTTATCTGCCATATCTTTTAATGCATATTCCATTCCAAATTTTAATAAAACAGAAGAAACAAGAGTATGAGATAAGTCTCTAATTTTTTGAGAAGCTTCAGTAATAATTTCTTGTGTTTTATCAATTTCAATAGGTGTATTACCATTAAATTGACTTCTTGTAGCTTGTAAGTGAAGATTTGCAGAAGATAATAAAGCACTTACACTATCGTGTAAAGTTTCTGCAATTTGTTTTCTTTCAGACTCTTTACCATCTATTGTTGCATTTAAAATTCTAACTTGAGACTCAGATCTTATTTTTTCTATATTTTGGTGTTGAATTAATTCTGATTGAGAAAGTTGAAGTCCTAAATTTTTTTGCTTTAATTTATAATAGTTTAACCAAAATAATAATGAAAGAATTATAATTAAACTACCTATACCATAAATCCAAAAAGTTCTTTGGTCTTTAAGGCGCTTGTTTTCTTCTTGCTTTAAAACTAACTTTTTTGCATTGTTAACATCATATTTAGCGTTAATCGTTTTTACTATTCCTCTAAATTCATTATCTCTTAATTCATCTTTTATAACATAAGAATCTTCTTGAAATTCATAAGCTTTATAATCTTTTAACTTATACATTGCCCAAGATAAATTACCATATAAACTAGCTTTAAATCTTACAGCCTTTGGGCTTTTATTATTCTCTATTAATTCTAGTCCCTCTAAATATATTTTTTTTGCTAAATTATAATCTTCTTCAATTAAATATATACTTGCTAAATTACCCAAAGCAGCAGCATGATTAATTTTATCATTTCTTGACTTATGAATTTCTATTGACTTATTTGCAAAATTCTTTGCATAATCATACAAAGAGTCATTTATATACAAAGCTGATAAATTACTATAAGCCACTGCTTTAGTGTCTAAAATATTATCATCTAGAGAATTAAAATCTATAACTTTATTGTAATAATACAAAGTGCTATCTCTATAAAATTTTAAAGTATCTCTCTCTTTAAGTCTATGGTATGAACTTCCTAACCTAAGGTAATTTTGTATTAATAAAAAATTATTATCATAATTAATACCTTTCTTATCTAAAAATATTGAATTTTCTAATATATTATTAACATTATTTCTGAAATATTTTATACCATCTTTAAAACTAGATGTTTCATAGAAAATATTACCTATTATATAGTTAGTTTTAAAAAATACTTCTTTATTCTTATTTTTAGAAATATCAAGTAGATTAAACGCATTTTTTAATGCTAAATCAAATTTTTTCTCTACATATATACTATCAATACTTTCAAGCTTCTTAATTAAAGTACTGTCATTTAATTTTATATGAAAAGAAGTTGTATTAAATACAACTTCTTTTTTATTGGATAACGTTTCAAAAAAAATAGCTAAAAATAATATTAAAATTATTTTACTTAATGTTTTCAATATTCTTTAGTTTATAATTACTTCCGGTCTTCTTATAGTTGCTTCAATAATATCAGTACTTTTTGCAGCTGTATTATTTTTAATATGATTTACAAAATCAAACTTTAAAGGTTGTCCAACTTCTTTTTCCAAAACTCTAGAGTAACTTGTTTCACTTGTTTTTCCTTCTTCTAAATGAATTTCATAAATTTTTAATTCATCATTATAAACAAAATCTACACTTATTTTATTATTAACTGTAAAATCTAAAGTATATGTACCGTCTAAATTACTAGATATACTATAATCTTTTAATTTTTTATTATCTGTTTTTCTTGCAACAGTAAGGTTATCATCAGTTATAGTAATATTATGAGATTTATCTGTATTTGTATCTACAAAACCAACTTTAAGTTGTGTTCCGTTAATTACTAAATCTTGTGTTACTTTTTTGTTTGATTGATTATCTGATGAATATAAATAAATATTTTTAGTATTTGTACTATCATCTACTACATTTTCTGAAGTAGCATTACTATTTAAATCATAATCAATAGAATAGGCTCCTGTAGCATCTCTATTAATGGTATATGTTTTTAATAAATCTATCGATTGTTCTTCTGTTAAAAGAGTTTCATTGGTTGAACAAGAAGTAAACACTAAAGTTAACGACGCTACTAATGCAAATAAGTTGTAATTTTTCATAATGGGAAATGTTAAATACTTTGTTTGGGTTGTTTAGGGGCGGGGTTATTTATTTAATTATTTATTTTTCAATATTGTTTAGTAATGTATGCAACAATTAGTATTTATGGGTATTAACTATAAAGCTTTTAGGGGACGATTTTAAAAAACCTAAGCTTTTAAGTAGTTCTTTTTGGGGATAGGAACTATACTATTTTGTTTTTTACTGCATACATTGCTAAACCTACTGCATTTTTTACATTTAATTTTTTTAATAAACTTTTTCTATAAGTTTCAATTGTATTAACACTAAGATTCATTAAGTCTGCCATTTCTATGGTACTGTATTCTTTGGTAATTAATTTTAGAACATCTTTTTCTCTTTCAGTTAAACTATCTAATAAGAACTTATCTGGCATTTCTCCTTGAGGTACCATTTGTCCAGATATCGATTTTAGTAATATACTTTGAATATCACTACTAAAATATTGTTCTCCTTTTGCAACAGTTTTTATAGCATTAACTATGTGTTCTCCTGCATTGTTTTTAGAGATATAACCTTTACAGCCAAGATTTAAGGTTTCTTGAACAATTTTAACATCATCATAACTAGATAATATTATAACTTTTTGGTCTATTCTTTTTTTCTTAAAATATTTTAAGACCTGAAAACCATCTAAAACCGGCATTGTTATGTCTAATACTAAAACATCTGCAGAATTTTCTTTTTTGCTAAACCAATCAATTACTTCTTGACCTGTTAAAGAATATCCTTTTATTTCTATCTCTTTATCAGTATTTAATACAGCTATGATCCCTTCTATTAATATCTTATGATCATCAGCTACGTGAACGTATATCTTTTCTTTCATTTTTACTTTACAAATTTAGAGTACCTTTTTAGAATGTACAATCCCCATTTTCAGTGAAATTTTCTTCTCACGGTTTTCCGTGAGATAGTTCACGGAAAACCGTGAGACACAAAATACAAGTAATTAATTTACAACTACTTATATATTTTTATTTTTTTAAAATAAAATCATTTTAAAAATACAAAATAAAAATTGGAATTGTTTTTATTTCTTTAGTACATAACAATAAAAAACCGAGAAATAAATTCTCGGTTTAGGTCGCACTAAAATATACTAATATGATAGGTTTATCGCAATCTATCTACAGATTTCACAAGATCTTCATCCTTTTTAATAGCTTTATTTGCCAAAACAATAAGCAAAATAACTAAAATTGGTAAGAACATCCCAATACCTTTCTTCGAAATTAAAATTTCTCCAGGTAAAGTTAGAGATACATAAATCAACAATCCTAATAAAAAAAGATTGATCAAAATTACTAAGCGTCCAACTACAAATTGTAGTTTTCTATTTTTAAATAAAAAAATATCTAAAAAAGAAACAACAGCTGAAAGCAAATATAACAAAGGAATTACTTTTAAAAAAACAGAATCTCTAGAAAATAAATCCAATGCAAAAATTTCTTCTTTAAGATTTTCCCATAAATTGAATACAAATATTAAGCCACCAGATATGGCTGTTGCAACTAATAAATATATACTTTGTATTCTTTGAATCATCTTAAAAAATAGGTTTACAAAAGTAGAACTTTCTTTTTTAAAAAGAAAACCAAAAACTTAAAAAAATTGTATATATTTGTAACATAATAACCGCACAATAAAAATTGTATAGTACTATATACAATATATAAAATCTAAAAAAATTATAATTAATCTTACAAAATTAAGATTTACATTTTAACTTAATACATAACGAATGTTCGAAATCTCAGAACTAAAAGCAAAAACACTTGCTGATTTACAAGTTATTGCAAAAAAAATTGGTCTTACTAAGACAAGTCAACTTAAAAAATTAGATTTAGTTTACCAAATCTTAGATACACAAGCAGCAAACCCTGCTAAAATATCTGCTTCTTCAGAAAAAGAAACAAAACCAAAAACGGAAAAACCTAAAAGAAAACGTGTTACCAAGGCTTCTACAACTGCAAAAGCAAATGAAACTAATTCTACAAAAACACCTGTAGAAAAGCAAACACAAGAAAATAAGGTTACACAAAAGCCTGCTGTAAAAAAACCGGCCCCTAAAAAAACAAAAATAGAAGACCCTGTTGTAGAAAATAAAGATGCTGAAACTAAAGTTATAGAGAATAACCAACAGAAACCTGTGGTAAATCAAACTAAACCTCAACAGAATAAGCCTCAACAAAACAAACCACAGCATAAAAATCAACAGAATCAAAATAAAAACAAAAACCAAAATCAAACTCGAGAGAAAAAGCCTCAAGTAAGTAGGGGTAATAAATCTAACAATAGATATAGAGATCCTGATTTTGAATTTGATGGAATTATTGAAAGTGAAGGAGTATTAGAAATGATGCCAGATGGTTATGGTTTCTTACGTTCATCTGATTACAATTATTTATCATCTCCAGATGATATTTATGTATCTCAATCTCAAATTAAATTATTTGGTTTAAAAACCGGAGATACAGTTAGAGGTAATGTTCGTCCACCTAAAGAAGGTGAAAAATATTTTCCTTTAATTAGAGTTTCTAAAATTAACGGATTAAACCCTAATATTGTTAGAGATAGAGTTTCTTTTGAGCATTTAACACCATTATTTCCGCAAGAAAAATTCAATTTAGCAGAAAAGGGCAGTTCTTTATCTACAAGAATTATCGATTTATTTTCTCCTATCGGTAAAGGGCAACGTGGTATGATTGTAGCACAACCTAAAACTGGTAAAACCATGTTATTAAAAGATGTTGCAAAAGCAATTGCTATGAATCATCCAGAAGTTTATCAAATTGTTCTATTGATTGATGAACGCCCAGAAGAAGTTACAGACATGCAAAGAAGTGTACGTGGAGAAGTTGTTGCGTCTACTTTTGATGAACCTGCAGACAAACATGTACGTGTTGCAAATATTGTTTTAGAAAAAGCAAAACGTTTGGTAGAATGTGGACATGATGTTGTTATTCTTTTAGATTCTATTACACGTTTGGCAAGAGCTTATAATACAGTTGCTCCTGCATCTGGTAAGATTCTTTCTGGTGGTATAGATGCAAATGCATTACACAAACCTAAACGTTTCTTTGGAGCTGCTAGAAATATAGAAAATGGAGGTTCTTTAACTATTATTGCTACTGCTCTTACAGAAACTGGCTCTAAAATGGACGAAGTAATTTTCGAAGAATTTAAAGGAACAGGAAACATGGAACTTCAATTAGATAGAAATATTTCTAACAGAAGAATTTACCCTGCTATAGATTTAATTAAATCTTCTACAAGACGTGATGATTTATTATTAGAAGACAAAAACGTACAAAGAATGTGGGTTTTACGTAAATACCTTGCAGATATGAATCCTATTGAAGCAATGGAATTTATTAACGAAAGAATTAAATTCTCTAAAAATAATGATGAATTTTTAATCTCAATGAATGGTTAATACACAAATTTAATTATTACATAATACAACCTTTTTGAGAAATCAAGAAGGTTTTTTTATTAGAAGCTGTTTCTTGCTTTCATTACTCGCTTTTTTATGATAAATTTATTTTAAGCTGCCTCTTTTTAAAAATATAATTTCATTATTCTAATAGGTAGTTAATTTAGTTCAGTACAAAAAGGGGGTAAACATAACATTCAATCAGGGCTACTAAACCTATTTAAAAGCTAAATAAGTCATAAAATCACTATTTCAAAACCTTAAACCAAAGCAAAAAAAAACCATTCAATTACTTGAATGGTTTTTATATTTCCTAAAAACTTAATCTAGTTTCCTACGTATAAGTTAGATCTGTAATCTTCAACTTTAGAAGCTTTCTTAATTGCCTCATACATTACAAATGTTTTTCTTTTTCTAGCATCAGAAATTTTATTTCTTGCAGCTTCATAATTAGGTAAAGCTGTTGGTAACTCTTTCTTTGTTACTTTAAAAGCATACACACCTCTATTACCATCTATGTTTTTGTAAAGTTTATTTAATTCTGCATAAAACATTGCACCTACAACCTTAGGTTCAGAACCTGCGCCTGACAAAGTTGGGCTTTTTAAAGTTAAATTGCTAGAATTTCTTACTGTTGTGTTATTCTCTTTGGCAATATCTTGTAAAGTACTTCCATTAAGTTTCTCTGCAATTAATTTAGCCTTCTTTTGCTTAATTAAAATAGGTTTTACCTTACTAGTTGCTTTAGTAGCAGACATTAGTCCTTTTTCTGCTTTAGCAGTTACAAAAGCTACAACATGGCTTCCTTCTAAATCAAAACGTTTAAAATCTCCTGGCTTAGTACTTTTACTAAATGCCCAAGAAACAATTTGTCTTTGATTACCTAAACCTGGTACATTTTCATCTAATACTTTTAAACCTATTGCTGGTCTTGTAACATACTTGTTTTCTTTTGCAATTGCAAAAAACTTGTTTTCTTTAGATATAGCTAAAGCAAACTGTTCTGCTTTTTGAAAAACAGCATTTTCTGTAGTTTCTGAAGCTATAATCTTTCTTCCAAAAGTTGTTAGTTTTACAACAGTTTGGTTATTTTTTTGACCGTCAATTTTAATTACATGGTAACCAAATGGAGTTTTTACTACATCAACATCTCCTTGTTTTCCTTCGAAAACAAAATCTCTAAATTCTGGAGTCATTCTAGAATAATTAAACCAATCATAAAAACCTCCTTTATCTGCTGAACCTGTATCTGAAGAAAATTCTTTTGCTAAATCTGCAAATTTATTTTTTCTTCTCTTAATAACAGATAAAAGACTATCTGCTAATTTTTTAGCTTCTTCTTCTGTTCTTGTAACATCTTGTGCAACTCTTTGAGCTCCTATAAAAGGAATTAAAATATGGCTTGCTTTTGCAGAATCTGGTAATTTAGAAACTTCTGTTATTTTAGAAATCTTAAAAAAACCTTGGTCTTTATAAGGACCAAAAACATCTCCTTTTACTCCTTTAAAAACATCTGAAGCTATTGTTTTACTCACTTGATTTTCGAAAACAAAGTTTGTATTAATACTTGTATCAGAGTCATTCTCACTTAAAAACTCAACATCATTTGTAGCTAATTTTAAATCTTCTACATAACTTTTAAGTTCTTCTTTAATGTTATTTTCATCTTCTGTAGTTGGAGTAATATCAAACTTTACAAAAGAAATATCTCTAGAATCTTCTACTTTAAAATCATTTTTATTTGCTTTAATATAAGATTCTATTTCAGATTTAGATACTGTTATTAAACTATCTGCAATAGTAGTGTAAGGTATGTACACGAATTGAGAGTTTAATTTTGTGTTTTCAGAAAAATATTGAAATTCTCCTTCTTTTAAAGAAGAACCAAGACCAGCAGAAACTAAATTATTATAAGTATTTTTCTCTACATTATCTCTAATTTGATTCATATAATTAGACCAAGCAGCCCACATACCTTCATCATTTTCTTTAGTGTCTGCTAAAAATTGTTTAAATTTTCCTTCATCAAATAAACCTGCTTCATTTTGAAACTGAGGGCTTTCTTTTACAGAAGGAGCGTTTATAACTTCGTTCCAAACATCTGTTTCACCAACAGTAATTCCTGCTTCTGATAATTGGTTTTGATAGATTTTTTTTCTTACAATGTTATCCCAAACAGTTTTACTTGCTTGCATTTCAGAAACTCTATTACCTGTTTGTTGTTTATATGCTTCTAATTCTGCAGAAAATTCTTGTCTAGAAATAGATTCTCCATTAATTTCTCCTATCTCATTTACTTTTGTAGAATTAAAAAAGTCTCCTAAAGTAGAAGGGTCTAATACAAAAGCAAAAAGTGCTAAACCAATTATAATGATTAAGAACATTGAACGTTCTCTAATTTTTGATAAAACTGCCATACGTCATTTATTTAATTTCAGTTGGCGAATATACGATTTGGGTTTTAATATTGCAACCGATTTTTTACTTATTAACGGTAAGTTAAGATGTATTTTAATAGCTAAAAATGAATAGTTTTCTGTTAATCTTCTTCTTCCTTAATTTTTAGATGAACTTCTTCAATTCTTGTACTACTCATTTTTAAGATTCTTATTTCAAAACCTTTAACATCTACAACTTCGTTTTCTTCAGGAATATTCTCTGTATATTCAATAATAAAACCTCCTAAAGTTTCATAGGCTTCAGATTTTGGTATCTCAAGTTCATATTCTTCATTTAAATAATCTACCTCTAATCTTGCAGAAAAATTAAATTCATTTTCAGATATTTTATGCTCTAAAAATTCTTGAGTATCATGCTCATCTTCAATTTCACCAAATAATTCTTCTACAATATCTTCTACAGTAATCATACCAGATGTTCCTCCATATTCATCAACTACAACAGCAACACTTTTTCGTTTTTTCATTAAACTATTTAAGACGTCATTTATCATCATAGATTCAGGAACAATTTCTACAGGTAATAAAATAGACTTAATAGTTTTGGGTTTTTTAAAAAGTTCAAAAGCATTTACATATCCAATTACATCATCTAAAGATGTTTTATATACTAATACTTTAGATAAACCTGTATCTATAAAAATGTTTTTTAAATTGGCTACTTTTTCATGAAGTTCTACTGCTACAATTTCGGTTCTAGGCACCATAACTTCTCTAGCTTTTACATTATGAAAATCTAAAGCGTTTTGAAAAATTTGAATTTCAGAATCTACTTCATCATGATCATTACCTGTTTCTAATTGTTCAGAAATGTAATTACCTAATTCTTCTTTACTAAATTCTGTTTGTTCTTCATCTGCATTGGTTTTAAAAAAAACACGTAAAAAGAAATCTGAAATATAGGTTATAAATTCTGAAAAAACATGAAACAATAAATAGAAAAAATAAGCTGGTAAAGCAAATATTTTTAAAACTTCATTTGCATAGATTCTAAAAATAGCTTTAGGTAAAAACTCTGCAGTAATTAAAATAATTATAGTAGATATTATGGTTTGTATGAAAAGAACAGAAAAATCGTTATATCTTTCTAAAGGTAGTATTGTAACCAAAAAACTTCCCATATAGTAACTATAAACTACTAAAGAAATATTATTACCCACTAACATTGTAGTAATAAATTTTGATGATTTTTGGGTTATTCTATTTAGAATTTTTGGAATAAAACCTTCTCTCTTTTTTTCTAATTCTATATGAAGTTTATTTGCAGAAACAAATGCAATTTCCATTCCCGAAAAAAATGCGGAAAGGAGAATTGAGATAAGAATAATTACAACTTCTATTTCCATTTAGAAAATTAGATTCTATTTGTTTTGGTTATTACGTTTTTCTACTTTTTTTCTAAAATGTCTTTTAAAGAAAAAAACTAAGGTAATAAAAATTGAGGCTCCAAGAAATAAATATGCTTTTTCTCTTTCTGCACTCCATCTAACAATTCCTTCAACTAAACAAATAGCAGCAATAATTAGATAACCATATTGTAAAAATTTCCAAAGTTTATTCATTTTATTATTGTTCTATTGTTTCTAATTTTCCTGTTGTTTTTTTGGCTAAGTGTTTGCTTAAATCTTCTTTAGATTCAAAACCGATACCATAAATAGTATCTTTTAAAGTACTTAACGTAAATGCTTTTTCTGAGAAAAAATACTTTGTTTTTTGATCCCAAAATAATTGTTCTGTTTCTAACCTAGATTGTTCTGTATGATTAAGAACAACTACATTTCCTTTAATTTCTGAAACTAATGTTTTAGAATAAGAAAGAGCAAAATCTCCTGTAATTGTAACAGAATCTTTCCCTTCAAAATTTATAATTTTTACTCCTTTAGGAAACTTGTTATAAGGGTGTTGTTTTCTATTACTAAAATCTAATAACAGGGGTGTAATTAATTTTGAAGTAATTCTACCAGAATCTTTATATACATGAAAGGCATTTTTAGCTTTACCTATTGGTAAATTTTTAGACGCTAAAAAATCTCTAACTTCTTGCGTATTATTAGAACAAGAAAAAAGCATTACTGTGATACTTAACACAGCAATGCTTTTTTGCAATATTTTTTTTAAAGTACTCACTAAATATTAATTAGGAACTTTTGCAGTTTCACCAATCCAACATTTAATTAAGTAATTACTTCCAGGGCTAACACCTGCTGTAAAAATTACTTTTTTACTTGGTACGTTACCTTTATAGCTTCTAATATATCTTCCGGCTACACCAGAAATACTAGGATCTACAGACGCTGCTCTTTGTGCCATTTTTAACGCAGCTACATACACCATTCTTTTTTCGAATTCGTTATTACCACAAGAGTTTGCACTACTTGCATATAAGTTTGCAATAAATAAATATGCCTTACCAGAATTAGGGTTATAACTAATTGCTTCTCTAGCTAAACTTCTTGCTTTACTTTTTTGACCTCTTTTCTTAGCTGCTTGAGCAAATTTTAATTTATATTTTGCTTTCTTTAAAGGGTCTGTTTCTAAATCAAAAGCTTCTTGTCTCATTGCAGCTGCTCCACTTGCATCTCCATTTTTTTCTAAAATACCAGCATAAAATGATTTTGAATCTGGAGAAGGTGCTGCTTCTGCATACGCTTTTGCTAATGTTTCATACATTGGGTCATCTTGACAACCTTTGTTAAACATTCTAGATACTGATCTTCTTAACCAAACAGCATTTGTTTTGTTAGCTTCAAAATCTCTTTTATATAATGGCACTAAACGCTCACAAGTAGCTATTTCAGAAATAATAGCATCTAAGCCACTTTCTACTGTACCTAATGCTCTAGAGTTTGTAGAATAAGCATGTATTTTCTTTTTATTTGCTACAGAATCTACAGATAACTTTTTAAGTTGTACTGCATATCCTTCTAATTTTTTATTTACATTTTCTAATACATCATCGTAAGTATCAAATACTTTTTGAGGGTTTGTGTCTTTATTTCTATCTGTTACACCTTGAAAATATAAATACAAATTCTTAACACCCATCTTAGTTGGGTCAATATTATATCCTTTTTCTAAAATAGTAAAGATTTCATCTGCAGAAGCTAATTTATTTTTAGATAAATAGGTTGCATAATCACTATGAACTTTTGCTGTATTCTTTTTTGGAAAAAATTGTAGCCTTTGCTCATAAACTCTTTTTGCTAAAACAGGATCTTTTCTAACATCTTGAGCAAGTTTAGCTCCTTTTTTGTAAATATTTACAGATAAATCTTTACAATTATCCATTAAATACATCCAATTAGCAAAAGCATCATCATATTTTTTAGATTGATAATCTCCATTAAACAGGTTGTATTTAATGGTACATTCTCTTTTTGCATCTTCCTGAGCATTTGTTTTTACTGTAGTAATTAATAAAACTGCAGCTAATAAAAACGTAATTTTCTTCATTTTGTTAGTTTTTTGTTAATCTATTTTTCTTTTTTGAAACCAATTCACATCCGTTAAAGATAAGCTTAATCTAAAATTAAAATAATTTTCTTGTATTAAGCTATTGTTAGTTGTTCCTCTTTTACCAAATTCAAACCCTAAGTTTAATGATGATAGTTGTTTCATTGGTAATCCTAAACCAAAAGACATGCCAAAGTCGTCTATTGGAGTAAAATTTGTATTTAATCCTGAGCCATCTACTAATAGCCCTGTTTTTTCAAAACGCAACCCAGCTCTATAAGTTACTCTTTCCCAATAACTTGATATTGAATTAATTTTAGGAAGAAAATATCCTCCTAAAGAAAATCTATTAGAATCGCCATACTTATAAGCTGCATTAGAAGTATTTAAAAACCCAGATACTTCAATGGCTTCTTGCTTTTCATATTCTAAACCTACATACCATTTATCATATTTACCTAAACCTGCACCAATTGTAGTCTTTAATGGAAAGTTATAGTTTCCTGAAATTGTATTTTGAGAAATTGTATCTCTAGGAAACTCAGTCCCAGAAGAACTAAAAGTTAATGAATACAAGTAATCATCTCCAGTAACCTTTAAATCATTACCTAATTTAACTGTTGCTCCACCACTTACTATTAACTTGTTTTTTAATTCTTTTTTATATTGAGTACCTATGGTTACAGAACTTCCTTTTACCAAAGTAACTTCTTTATACTGTGTAGATAAAGACACATTTGCTATTTGATTCGAAATACTATTTTCTACATTACCAAAACTGTAACCAGCCTCTATACCAATTGAAAAATCTTTAAATACTTTTATTCCAAAACTACCATAAACTCTACTTACACCACCTTCACCAGAATAAAGGCTTATTTCAGAAATCTCTCCATCAGAATCTAACATTGTATCAGACAAAGAGTAACCTACAGAAGATACTGGTTGTATACCTACAGACATACCAGCTTTTGATCCTAAAGGAATTCCTAAAGTAAAATAACTTAAACTTGTTGAGTTAGATGATTGTTTATCTGTTCCATTATCTATTGTTAACCTATTATTTAACATCCCAAAAGAGTATGTTGTGTACTTTAAATTTCCATAAGCTGCAGGATTTGTAAAGTTTAAGTATTTGTAGTGGCTAAAAGCAACTCCTATTCCTCCCATTGAACTTTGTTCAACTGTAAAAGGTTTAAATTCTTCTCCAGCACCAAAAAATGAATAAGGTGATGAATTTGTTCTTTGAGCTGAAACAGCTATAGAAGTTATTAGTAAAAAAACTAATAATATGTTTCTAATCATTGGTCTATGTTAAATATCAATATTTCATTTAATCCTTGAAGGAGAAAATTTTGATTGGCAAATATGCTACTTTTTAATTGTTTTGACAAGAAATTTGTGTCTCCTCCTGTTAAAACTACTGTTAAATCTGAATATTTCTTTTTATATTGATTTATTACGCCATCAATTTCTTGAAGAACACCATTTACAATCCCAGAATTTATACTCTCATTTGTATTACCCCCAATAAAATTATTTATTTCTTTTTTTTCTAAAAAAGGTAAATTTGCGGTAAAACTATGCAATGATTTAAATCTCATATTTATACCTGGAGAAATAGCTCCTCCCAAATATTGTTTTTTAGAATTTACAAAATCAAAAGTTATACAAGTTCCTGCATCAATTACTAAAACATTTTTATTCTTAAATAAACTAACTGCACCTGCAACTAAAGCTATTCTATCTACACCAAGTGTTTTTGGAGTTTTATATAAATTTTTAAAAGGAACCTTTGTAAGAGATGAAACAACTTTAATATGCATTAATTTCTGTAACTTTTCCATCTTAAAATTTGAAATTGATGCCACGTTAGACATAATTCCGATAGCAACTTTATATTTTTTTAAAATTTTTTTAATTTCTGATAAGATTTTTGTTTTATCAAAAAAAACGACCTCTACAATTGTATCTTTCTCAAAAACAGCTACCTTAACCCTAGTATTACCAACATCTATAATTAGATTCATCATAATTAATTTAAAGAATTTCAAAAATACGACACATTTTTTTAAATTTTAATTAGTAGATATCAAAAAACATATTATATTTGCATCCGCTAAGGCAATGGTACCTTAGCTCAGTTGGTAGAGCAAAGGACTGAAAATCCTTGTGTCCCTGGTTCGATTCCTGGAGGTACCACTTAAAAACCCAAACTTTTGTTTGGGTTTTTTGTTTTTTAAAACTAATATAAATAAAAATCCAGCTTAAAGCTGGATTTTTATTTATTGCATTTTTTGAAGATTTGCTAATTCTAAATTAGTTAACTCTCTCCATCTACCTCTTGGTAAATTTTTCTTAGTTAATTCTGCAAAAATAACTCTATCTAATTTATTTACTTTATAACCAACATGTTCAAAAATCTTACGAACAATTCTATTTCTACCTGAATGAATTTCGATACCAATTTCAGATTTTGGCTGACCATCTACATAAGAAACCGCATCAATAAAAACTTTTCTTCCTTCAATAATAACCTCTCCTCTTAACTTCTCTAAATCTCTCAATTCAAGCTTTCTATCTAAAGAAGCATGATATAATTTACGTACATTATGTTTTGGATGTGTTAATTTCTTAGCCAAATCTCCATCATTTGTAAATAACAATAAACCTGTTGTATTTCTATCTAATCTACCAACTGGATAAATTCTTTCTTTTGATGCATTTGCAATCAACTCCATTACTGTTTTTCTACCTCTATCATCATCCATTGTTGTGATATAGTTTTTAGGCTTATTTAGCAGAATATATCTTTTTTGTTCTGGAGAAATTGATGTTCCATCAAAACGAACAACATCGTCTGGCTGAACTTTGTAACCCATTTCAGTTACTAATTTACCATTTACCTCTACACTTCCATGCTCAATATAAGTATCTGCTTCTCTACGAGAACATACTCCTGAATTTGCAATGTATTTGTTTAGACGTATTCCTGATGATTCATCAGATTTTTGATTGGATTTAATCTTGGTAAAAGTTTTTTTAGTACTTTTTCTTTCTAAAGGTTTTCTTTTTCTGCTAAGAGGAGTACTTTTTTTACCTTCTTGTCGTCCTCTCGACGAGTTTTTATTTGAATTCATTACTTAAAATTTTTGCAAAAATAAGCATAAAAATCTTAATTCAATCTGTCAATCACTTTTTCTACAATCAAAGATGTATCTATAAAAATTAACGAAAAAACGCCTATTAAAAGTAAGATTTTCAAAACATTATGCATCATCCTATATTGTTTTGTATTTGTAGAATTCCACAAATAAAAACCAATAAAAATTAAAACAATAAGCGCAAAATAAAAGTAGTACCTCATATAACTTAAAGCTGGATAACTAAACAAAATTACTATTGGAAACAACGTTAATAGTAATAGTAAAATAGATATTTTTTTTGTTTTTATTTCTCCATAAACTATTGGAAAAGTATCATAATTATTAATTATTGCACCTTTCATATTTTGCAAATCTTTTAACAATTCTCTTACCATAATTACTAAGAATAAAAATATTGCATGCACAAAAATAATTTTTGAAAAATTTTTATAATAAATAAAAACGGCGAAAAAAGGAAGAATTGTTAGTGTTGTAGCAGAAATTAAACCTGTAAACGGATATTTTTTAAGCTTATGAGAATAAAACCAAATACCAAAAATATAAAGAGCAAAAAACAAAGCAGCTTTCCAGGAGATTAAATATCCGAAACCAAATCCTATAAAATTTAAAGTAAAATATAGTTTTAACTTTGTAGACTGCTTTACATAATTATCTAAATTAGATTTTAACGGTCTGTTAATTCTATCTACTTTAACATCGTAAAAATTATTGATAATATAACCAGAAGCCACAACACATATACTTGCTAAAACAATGTAAAATAGATCTACATCAAGTACAATACTTCTAACATATTTTTTTGGAGAAAAAATAAAAATGGCAGCTAAATATTGAGCCAAAACCAATACAAGAATATTATACCCTCTAATTACAGAAAGTAAGCTAAAAAATTTAAAAATAGTTCTTTTTAATTTAAAACTAAGCATAAACTTAGAATCTATAAACCAATTCTAACTTATAATTTTCTAGACTTTTTTGAGCTTTTTTATAGTCTTCAGTAAAACCTAAAATATAACCACCACCTCCTGAACCACACAGTTTTAGGTAATAATCGTTTGTTTTAATTCCATTTTCCCAAACTTTATGAAAAGCATCTGGAATCATAGGTTTAAAATTCTTTAAAACAATCTTAGATAATGATTTAACATTACCAAACAAAGACTTAACATTTCCTCCTAAAAAATCTTCTATACAAGCATCTGTTGTTGTTGCAAACTCTTCGCTAATCATTTTTCTAAAACCTTCATTCTTCATCTTGTTCATAAAGATATTTACCATTGGCTCAGTTTCTCCTATTTGCTCAGAATCTAATAAGAAAACTGCTCCTTTTCCTTCTTTTTGAGAAGGTATACCTGCAGGCTCAACATTATCTTTAGAATTGATTAAAATTGGTAAACTTAAATAACTATTTAAAGGATCTAAACCAGAACTTTTACCATGAAAAAAAGACTCCATTAAAGAAAAAACTTCTTTTAATTTTAATAGTTTTTCTCTGGTTAAATTTTCTAAAACAGTTATTTTTTCGTTAGCATATTTATCATAAATAGATGCAACTAATGCACCAGAACTTCCTACTCCATAACCTTGAGGAATTGAAGAATCAAAATACATTCCGTTATCAATATCTTTTTTTAAATCACTTAAATTAAAAGACACCAAATTGGTTTTTAAAGATGCAATATGCTTATAAAAATTTTGTAGATTTTTATTAGAAACTTTTGGGGTTCCAGATAAATTTGATGAAGTTTTTAAAGCGCCTCTGTAGGCGTTAAACGGAATTGCTAAACCTTTAGAATCTTTGATGATTCCATATTCTCCAAAAAGAAGAATTTTAGCATAAAATAATGGTCCTTTCATTTTTCTTTTAAATAGTTATGCAAAAATACAACATTTAAAAATAAGAATTAAAAGTTCTTGTAAAACGACTTCCAGATCCCTACTTTTTCTCCTTTTTTATAAGCTCCTTTTTCCTTAATTTTCCCGTTTTTATAATACATTTTCCAAATTCCTTCTTCCAAACCACCTTCATATTTACCAGAAATTTTTAATTCTCCTGTTTCATAAAATTCAGAAAAAACACCAATTGGTTTTCTATTTCTATATTTATACTTTCTAAAAACGTTACCACTTTTATAAAAATAAGTAACTGATTTTTTATTTTCTGAAACCACCTTGTAATATACAGATTTAGCTTGATTTATTTCTTTTAAATTAGCATCTAACCAAATTGTTGTCTGTGCAGAAACTTTTATTGAAAAAAGGAAAATTACTATTGCTATAAACTTTATAAAAACTTTCATTTTAAAACTATATTTACACGAAAAAATCTTACAGCTTTTTAGCTCCAAAACCCACATTATCACAAATATACTGATTTTTCTGACAGTATTCAGAAAGTTCATTTTCTATAAACTGATTTACTTTTTCTTTTTCATTCTCAGGATATAAAACATGAACATTTGCACCTGCATCTAACGTAAAGCAAATATTACTGTTATTTTCTTCACGATATTCCCAAATCTTATTGATAATTTCTAACGTATTTGGTTTCATCAAAATAAAATACGGATTGCTCGTCATCATCATTGCATGCAATGTTAACGCTTCACTTTCTACCAAATTAACAAATGCTTTTAAATCTCCATTTTGTAAAATTTCAGACATTTTACCCAAGTTTTCATTAGCTTGTTTAAAACGACTTTCTGCATACGGATGATTGTGCATTAAATTATGCCCAATAGTACTAGAAACTTGTTTTTCTCCTTTATCAACCAATAAAATTGCATCTTGATAATTCTTAAAAACCGGATGAACTTTATATGGAAATTTTACTCCAAATAAATCTGAACTTCCTTCAATTTCTGGGTGATTTCCCCAAACAACCAAAGGACCTTCTACACTTCTACTTGCGCTACCAGAACCTAAACGTGCTAGAAAAGATGCTTTTTTATTGATATTTTCTTCTGATAAATCTGGATTTAATTCAGATTCTAAACTCATTAAACATCTTGCAATCGCACTTAATCCACTTGCAGAAGAAGCAATTCCGCTAGAATGAGGAAACGAGTTTTCTGAATTAATAATCATCTTATATTCAAAAATATAAGGACAATAATTTTCTACTCTTTTAAAGAATTCTGCAATTTTAGGTTTGAATTCATCTTTTTGTTTTCCTTCAAAAAACAAATCAAAATCTACAGTTTCAGATTTTTCTTTTTTCACAAAATCTATAGTAGTAATTGTATGACAATTGTTTAACGTAAAACTTATAGAAGCATTTTTAGGAATTTGAGGATTACTTTTTCCCCAATATTTTACCAAAGCAATATTACTTGGTGTTTGCCATGTAAAAGTTACTTTTTCTATTGATTTTTCTACCGATTTTGCAATAAATTGTGATGTATTCAAAGTATAAAATTTGCATCAAAGATAAAACTATTTCATTTAAATATTGGTTAACTTTTTTAGTACATTTTCTTTATACGTTCTACTAATAGGAATTGCTTTTTTATTAATTTCTACAAATTCGTTTGTATAAGAATCTACCTTATTCAAATTAACAATATATGATCTATGAATTCTTAAAAATTGTTGAGATGGCAATTTCACTTCTAAATTAGAAATTGTTTCTCTAATTACTAAAACAATCTCTTTTGTATAAATTTTGATATAATCTGATAAGCTTTCTACATACAAAATTTCATCAAAATTAACCTTTACCATTTTACGTTCTGAACGCACAAAAATATAATTCGATTTTACAGTATTTTCTTCTATTTTAGGTGAAGTATTTATTTCTACTTTCGTTTCAAAAAACTTATTTACAGCTTGTAAAAAACGATCAAAAGCAATGGGTTTTAACAAATAATCTACCACTTGTAAATCGAAACCATCTACAGCATATTCTCTATAAGCAGTTGTAAAAATAATTTTAGATTTCTTGTTTATTGTTTTAGCTAAAGATAAACCAGAAATGTCTGGCATATTAATATCTAAAAAGAATAAATCTATATTTTGAGAATTTGATATTTCGAAAGCTTCCATGGCATTTTTACAACTTTTTACCAAATTTAAATTCGGAATTTTAGCTACAAAAGACTCTAAAATACTTCTAGCTACTGGCTCATCATCAACAATAACACAATTAATAGTATCCATTTTTATTATTAATAAAAATTAAAAATCAATTTTTAAATGTACTTTAAAAGTATCATTTTTTTCAATTATTTCTAATTGATGTTTCTCTGGATATAACATTTCTAAACGTTTTCTAATATTATGAAGTCCAATTCCAGTATTCGTTTCTTCTTTTCCTTTGGATGAATTTTGAATTTCAAAAAACAAACATTTATCATCTATTTTTAACTGAATATCAACCTTTAAAACTCCGTCAATAATTACACCATGCTTAAAACTATTTTCAACAAAAGGAATTAATAACATTGGCGGAATTTGAAGAGAGTCATTCAATTTTTCTTTTTGAAAACTGACATTTAAAGTATCATGAAAACGCATTTTTTCTAAAGAAATATAATCTTCTAAATGATTTATCTCTTCTGTTAAAAGTACTTTTGGTTTTTCTACTTGATATAAAATATAATCTAATAAATTAGATAATTTTAAAATCATTTCTGGCGCTTCATCCGCTTTAGCGATTGCAAAACCATAAATTGTATTTAAAGAATTAAATAAAAAATGTGGGTGAATTTGCATCTTTAAAAACTTTAATTCTTGCTCTTTTAATTGTAATTTGGTTTCTAAAAATTTGTTTTTTAAATCTTCATTTTTAATGGTTGTTTTAAAATTATGCATCATTAAACAAATTGTAATTGCAACAAAAATCATAAAATAAACACCTAAAATTATAAATATAAAACCTTTAGTAATTGGCTTATAATTTGCTGTAATCAATGCGTCCGAAAAAACTAATCCAGATAAAATAGAGAATACTATAAAAAAGAAAGACACAATAAATGTATAGACGCTATATAATATAAATAGGTTTTGTTTTTTTTGTAATAAATAATCTGGAATTAAATAATAATAAAAAAAATAGCTAACTATAATTGTAATAGGCATTAAAAATATCGAAAATTTATTTACATAAGTTGTATTTACACTCCCGTAACCTAAAAAATAAATGTAAAAAAAGTATACACCAACCCAAAATAAGAGATGTATAAAAATTTGAAGTCCATGTTTAAAAATTAAAAATTTCTTCATAATCTATGCAATATCTAAATTTTAACAGAAAGCACATTACTTTTACGATAGAATTCAAGAATTTCAAGACAGATAACAGGTTTGTTAAATGTCTTACAAAAAAGGTTGATTCGCTTTATTAATTCTAATACTGTCGTAAAATAAAATAACTAATGATGAATAAAAATACATTTGAATTATATTAACTTTAAAACAAAAATATTATGAATTTTTTATTTTCCGGGTTTTTTACTCAAAGAATGGCTGAAGGTGGTCCTTTATTTATGTATACAATTTTAATTTGTTTACTTGCTTGTTTAAGTTTAATAACTTATTCATTTATAAAGGGAGACGTTGATGGAAAGAAACAAAAACTAATAAGTCATGTTAGTTTATTTGCTTTAATTTTCGGTTTTTTAGGTTTTATGATTGGAATGATTCAAGCTCTTGATGTAATTTCTGTTGATACATCTATATCTTCTGGGATTTTAGCAAAAGGACTGAAAATTGGTTTATTATCCCCAACTTTTGGTATAATCACCTTTTTGATTGCTCGATTAGGAATGATAGGTTTAACGTTAAAAAAGAAATAAAAATTAAATTAATTAGTCATATTAAAATACCTATTTCATTAATAAAGAAATGGGTATTTTTGTTTTATGAATAAAGGAACAGTCTTTTTACTTTTAAACGGAGAACCTCCAAAAAACATTACTAATATTTCTGATTATGAAATTATTTGCGCTACCGATGGCGCTTATCATTTTTTAGAAAAAAATAAGATTAAACCCAATTTTATTAGTGGTGATTTTGATTCTATAGAAAACCTACCAAAAGATATTGAAGTGATTCATACTCCGAATCAAAATTTTACTGATTTTGATAAAATACTTCACATCTTATTTGAAAAAGGTTTTAAAACAGTTGATGTATTTGGAGCAAGTGGAAAAGAACAAGATCATTTTTTAGGAAATTTACACACCGCTATTCTGTGGAAAGAAAAATTAAGTCTTACTTTTTTTGATAATCATAGTTGCTATTTTTTAGCTGATAAAAAAACTGAAATCTTAAATTCTGTTGATAAAACAATTTCTTTAGTTCCTTTTCCCGAAGCAAAAAACATCAGGACAAAAGGACTACAATATTCTTTAAATGATGAAAATTTATCGATTGGAAACAGAATAGGAACCAGAAATAAAGGAATTGAAAACACAATAGAAATCACATTTAAAACCGGTGAATTGTTTATCTTTATTCATCATTAAAAACAAAAAATGTCTAGAAAAATAAAATTATTGTGGAATTTTAGAGGTCCAGATGCCCAAGAAACAGCAAAACATCATACCATTCATTTAAAAGAATTTGCAGTAATTGAAAATTTACCTTTTCATGAAATTGGTATTCAAGAAAAAAACGAAATGCTTTTTTCTGCATTTATAACTGTTGATGAAAAAGATATGAAAACCTACAGAGATGCTTTAAAACCTCATCGTGGAGAAATTGGATAAATTACTTTAAACAAACTAAGAAAATTAACAATTATATATTAATTTTAAGCTATCTCATCTTAAGAAAAATTATACTAAATGAAATCAACATATTTATACATATTAATAGTAATTCTCTTTTGTAGTTGTAATAAAAAAACAGAAATTAGCTCAATCAATCCTAAAAATTGGTCGAAAAGAGCTATAAACATACATCATAAAGATTCACTAGAATACGGAAAATCATATTTATCTATTTATTCAGAAATATATAGTTATACAGAACATAGAACTCATAGTCTAACATCGATGGTAAGTATGAGAAACACAAGTGATTTAGATACAATTTACCTTATAAGAGCAGAATATTTTGACACTCATGGTAAATCGGTTCAAAAATATTTTGATCATCCTATTTTTTTAGCTCCCATGGAAACTACAGAAATAATTATAGACGAAAATGATGTTTCTGGAGGAACTGGTTCTAATTTTATTTTTGAATGGAAAATGCCAAAAAATTGTTCGAAACCTTTATTTGAAGGAATTATGACATCAACCATGGGGCAACAAGGTTTATCTTTTACAACTCAAGCTATACAAATTAAATAAAATGACAGAAGTTTTAACAACAATATTTTTTGTTTTCGCTGTTATTGATCCTATTGGATCTATACCTGTTTATTTAGAAGCTACTAAAGAATTTGATTTAATTCATAAAAAGAAAATTGCTATAAGAGCATCTTTAATAGCTTTTCTAATTCTTCTTTTCTTTATTGTAATTGGACAATTAATATTAGAAGGTATGTCTGTTTCTCTTGATGCTTTTCAAATTTCAGGAGGTGTTATTCTATTCTTATTTGCATTAACAATGATATTTGGAGATGGCAAACCAGAATTAGAAAAAAACAGAATTACAGACTATAAACACGTTACAATATTTCCTATTGCAATTCCATCAATAGCATCACCTGGAGCAATTATGGCAGTTGTTTTAATGACAGACAACCATATATACACAATTCAACAACAAATTATAACTACAGGAATTGTTGTATTCGTTATAGGACTTACTTGTTTAATTCTATTAGGAGCAAATCATTTTCAAAAGAAAATAGGTAATTACGGAATTACAGTAATCAGTAAAATTATGGGACTTATTTTAGCTTCTTATGCAGTACAAAGTATTTTAAGCGGAATAAGTAATTATTTTAAAAACATGTAAATTTGTTTTCTATTTATTAAAATTCGACCCCAATTTTTATCAAAATATTTATAGCTAAACAAAACTTATTTCCATTTTATACCACAACCCATACTAGGTTTTTGGTTTTGTAAAACTGGTTTATTTTCTAATAAATTATTCATAGAATTTCTTAAATCTACCCCTGTAACTGGCTTTCCATTTCCGGGTCTAGAATCGTCTAATTGTCCGTGATAAACCGCTTTTAAATCAGCATCAAAAACATAAAAATCTGGTGTACAAGCTGCATCATAAGCTTTTGCTACATCTTGAGTTTCATCATACAAATAAGAAAAAGGATAATTTTCTTTTTTAGCTAATTCCTTCATTAATTCCGGTGAATCTTGGGGGTAATTTTCAATATCATTAGAACTGATTGCAATAAAATGAATTCCTTTTTGTTGATATTCATTCGCCATTTTTACCAACTCTTCATTCACGTGAATTACAAACGGACAATGATTACAAATAAACATAATAACAGTTCCTTTTTTTCCTTTTGCTTCTTGTAAAGAAACCAAAGAATCATCTACTGTATTTAGTAATTTAAAATCTGGTGCTTTTGTTCCATTTTTAAATTCGTTTGATTCTGTTCTTGCCATTTTTTTATTTTATCAATTTTAATTTTTAGTCGGTAGTTTCTGAAATTGCTTTCGCACAGATAAAACCACTTGTCCATGCATTCTGAAAATTAAAACCTCCAGTTACTGCGTCTATATTTAAAACTTCACCAACAAAAAATAAGTTTTTATGTTTTTTACTTTCAAAACGCTTAAAATTAATTTCTTTTAAATCAATTCCGCCTGCAGTTACAAACTCATCTTTAAAAGTGGTTCTACCATTTGCATTAAAAACACCTTTAGTTAACTGATTTGCTAAATTATCTAATTGCTTATTATTTAAATCCGCCCAATTTTGATTGATTCTAATATCAGCAGCTAATACAAAACGTTCCCACAATCTTTTAGAAATTTCAGAAAAAGGAGATTTTAAAACAACCGTTTTTCTAGGTTCTTTCTTTTTTAAATTCAATAAAACATTTAAAACCTTATCCGTTGGTCTAGACAACCAATTTACCTCAACATTGTATTGATAATTTTTATCGGCTAAAATTCTTGCTCCAAAAGCAGATAATTTTAAAACTGCTGGCCCACTCATTCCCCAATGTGTTATTAATAAAGGTCCTGAAGCTTCTAATTTTGTTCCAGAAATAATTACAGTCGCATTTGGAACTGATGTACCTAATAAATCTACCAATCTTTTATCTTTAATATTAAATGTAAATAAAGATGGAACAGGCTCTACAATTGCATGATCTAAAGTTTTACATAATTCCCAAATCTTTTTAGAACTTCCTGCTGCAATTACAACTTTATCAGTTTCAAATTTTTGTTCTTTGGTGTTGACAATCCATTTATTATCTTGTTGATAAACCTTATTTACACCACAGTTTGTTAACACTTTAATCTTCAAGTTATCAACAGCATTTTGAAAACAATCTATAATGGCTTGACTTGTATTTGCTTCTGGAAAAACACGATTATCATCTTCAATTTTTAATGGGACTCCTCTTTCTTCAAACCACTCAAAAGTATCACCAGTCATAAATTGATGAAAAGGGCCTAACAATTCTTTTTTCCCTCTTGGATAGAATTCTGTTAAATCTTTAGGAATAAAACATGCATGAGTAACATTACATCTTCCACCACCAGAAATTTTTACTTTCTGTAAAACATCTTTTCCTTTTTCAAGAATAGTAATATCTAATTCAGGATTATTTTCTTTCGCGTTTATGGCTGTAAAATATCCTGCTGCTCCTCCTCCAATTATTATTATTTTACTCATAAAATCATATCTGAATATGTAAGAATTGTTTCAAATCCTTTATTTTTAAAATAAGCAGGGGTTTCTTTATTCCCTGTAACCAAAACAAAATCTCCACCCCAAGCTCCTAAACTTTTAATTTCTCCAGAATAATCTGAAAATAATCTTTCTTTGACTGGTTTCAATTTGATGATTGAACTGATTATTTGTTCATGTTCAATAATTAAATTTTCAAATTCTTTTAGCGATTTTGAAGTTAAAAATTCACCAGAAATTTCTGAAATCCTTTTTATTTCTTTCTGATAATCTTCTCCACTCTCTCTAAACTTAGCAATTCCGTCTTTAGAATCTTGCTTCTGATTTAAATACACAAAAAACAAATTCTCTTTAAAACTCGGATTGAATTCTACTTGCTCAATTCTAGGTTCTTTGTTTTCTATTTTATAAAAAATAGATACATCGTTTTGTGCACAAGCAATATCATAACCACTTCCTTTAAAAGAATTCCACAGTAATTTAAAAGCATCTACTTTAGCCCAACTTGCTATCGAATTTATTAAGGTTGATGAACTTCCTAATCCCCAATTTCTTGGAAAAGTAAGGTTTGTTTTTACTACAAATCCGGTGTCTGATACTAAAAAAATTGGATTTAATTTTTTTGCTTCTTTTAAAATTTCTAACAATGTTTCTGCAATTACTTCACTATTTCCTTCCTTATTAGAATTAAAAGTACAATTTATTAAACGCAGTTTTTTTAAATCAAAAATAGCTTCAAACCAACAGTCTCCTGTATGTGAAAAACTTCCCCAAACAATTTGAGGTTCTTTTATTTTTTCCACAACTAAATCCTGTCCAAATTTTGTTGGAATTGCTAGAGATTTTGCTCCGTCTAAAACCAAATACTCTCCAGTTAATAAAAGTTTTCCGTTAGAATAAAAATTCATTAGACTAAGCCAAATTGTTTAAAGTGATGTGTAAAATGTTTTACATGAAATTTTTGCCAATATTCATAATCCAATTCTCCAAAAAATGGATGATTCTCTGCTTTTGCTGTTTTAAAATGCAAGTTAAAATTGTCTATCTGATTAAATAAGTCTTTTATAGCTTCACCAACAGAATTAAACTTTAAATCATTGGGTTCTTCAGATAACATAGAAGCTTTAAAACCAACTTGTAATTCGCCATCTGTATTTAAAAATGGTTTTCTTCTTGCAGATTTTTCATCAGAAACATAATAATCTGCATCAACTTTACCATTAGAAATTTGTAATAAGAAACTTAAATGTTCAATCATTTGTTGCCCATTCATTTTTCCAAAAAGTGGTTTTGCATTTGCTTTTAACATCGATAATTTAGATCTCACTAAATTTTTATCTAAAAACTGAATCCAATTTACTTTTGGGTTTCTTAAAGAATCTATTTTTTCTACAACTGCAGAATGTGTTACTGTTCTATTATCAAAATGTGTTGTAACAATTTCTTTTTCTTTATCATTTGCATTAAATTGATTTAAGATATTTTGCAAATGCATTTTCATATGTCCATGCTGAATTCCTTTTGTTGTTAAGGCTCTTAAGGCTGCAAAATTTTGAGCCAAACCTGCAGCTGCCATAATTTGCATTAACGTTCTTGCTGTTGGTTTCTGCAACATTTCTATAGATAATTTAGACATTGGATGCAAAGTAGTTAAACCTCCAACTGTACCTAAAGCCAAAGGTATTTCTATCCAAAATTTAAAAATACCATTAGAAATATCACAATGAGACAAACTAGTGTATTGCCCAGATTTAGATGCATATGCATGTGCACCAGCTTCTACTGCTCTAAAATCGTTACCAGTAGCCAAAACAACAGCATCAACCCCATTCATAATTCCTTTATTATGAGTTACTGCTCTGTAAGGTTCTATCTCTGCAATTTTTACGGCTTGATAAAATTTCTCTGCAAATTTCTGTGGATTTTCTCCTCCTAATTCTTCAATCTTACAACTTACTTCTGCTCTAACTACACATTCTGGAACATAGTTAGAAAGTATGCTCATTACAATTTCTATATCTTCTTTTTCAAACTTTTTTGCAATCGCTTCTAGGCAAGAATTTATAAAATTTGCTCCCATAGAATCTTTCGTTTCAAAGGTTGCATGTAATTGATAATAATTTTCGAGTTTATCGGTTTTATCAACTAATTGTATATCTAAAATACCACCACCACGTTTTTCCATATTTTTTGTAATGGAAGCAGTAGCTGCAAATAATTCTGTTTTATTTTTATTAAAATACGTTTCTAAATCATTTTTATTTCCTGCAAACATAAAATGGACTTGCCCTATTTTAGTTGTAGAAATTACTTTTGTTTTAAACCCACCCCTTGTACTCCAAAACTTACCAACCAAAGAGGCAGCAGCAACTACAGAACTTTCTTCTACAACCATAGGAATAACATAAGTTCTATTATTAATTACAAAGTTTGGTGCAATACCAAAAGGCATGTAAAAATTAGAAATTGTATTTTCTATAAAATCATCATGCAATTGTTGCAAATCAATATTGCTATTCCAATATTGCTTAATAATATCTTTCGTTTCTGATTGATTATGAAAATAATTTTCTGTTAACCATGTAATCTTTTCATCTTTAGTTAACTTAGAAAAACCGGAAATAAGTTTACTCATTTATTTAGGTATAAAAGTGTCAAGAACAAAGATAAGTGAAACTGTTAAAACATTAAGATATAATCAAGATTTCTGTTTTTAAAATGTTTTTTTTGCTGATTTTTCCGTAAACTTGGCAAAGTTTTATTAAATACAAAGTCTGAATGAAGCATTTTTATATTTTAGCAGCAATTATTCTTCTTACCAATTGCAAAATAGAAGCACAAACAAACTCAAATACAAAAGAAATTACCTTAGAAAAAATTTGGAACGGAACATTCTCTGCAGAAAGAATGAACTCTTTAAATTCTATGAATGGTGATTTTTATGCGGTTTTAGATTTTGATAGAAAATCAAGAACTGTATCTGTAGACAAATACAGTTATAAAACGCTAGAAAAAGTAGAAACAATTGTAAATAGTGGAAATTTAAAAGGTTTAAGCAGTTTTTCTTCTTACAGTTTTAATAATGATGAAACCAAGTTAATTCTTGGAACTAACTTCGAACAGATATTTCGTCACTCAAAAAAAGGTACATATTATGCTTATGATATTGCTTCAAAAAAACTAACCTTAATTGGCAAAGAAATTCAAGAACCTGTTTTTTCTCCGGATAATAAAAATGTAGCGTACGCTAAAGACAATAACATTTTCATAAAAAATGTAGCGTCAAATAAAATTACACAGGTTACAAGTGATGGAAAAAAGAATAGTATAATTAACGGTATTACAGATTGGGTTTACGAAGAAGAATTTGCTTTTGTAAGAGCTTTTGAATGGAACAGTACAGGAACTTATTTAGCTTTTTTACGTTTTGATGAAACTGAAGTTCCTACTTTTTCTATGGATATTGTTGGTAAAGAATTGTATCCTAATCAACAAGTTTTTAAATATCCAAAAGCAGGAGAGAAAAATGCAGATGTAACTTTACATATGTTTACGCTTTCTTCTAAAAAAACATCAAAAATTTCTTTAGGTGATTATGAATACATCCCTAGAATAAAATGGTCTAATAATGCTGATGTTTTAGTTGCAACTACTTTAAACCGTCATCAAAATAATTTAAACCTACACAAAGTAAATGCTTTAAAAAGTAGTGCTACCCTATTATTAAATGAAACAGACAAAGCATATATAGACATTACAGACAATCTTACTTTTTTAGCTGATAATAGTTTTATTTGGACAAGCGAAAAAGATGGTTACAATCATGTTTATCATTATAACTTTAATGGAAAACTTATCAATCAAATTACAAAAGGAAATTGGGAAGTAACTAAATACTATGGCTTTAATGAAAAGAAGAAAACCATTTATTATCAATCTGTAGAAAACGGATCTATTAACAGAGGTGTTTATTCTATCGATTTAAAAGGAAAAAGTAAAAAGCTATTAAGTAATAATGATGGGCAAAATACTGCTGCCTTCAGTAAAAACTTAAACTACTTTATTAATACATTTTCATCAGCTGATACTCCACCAGTATATTCACTTTTTTCTAGTAAAGGAAAATTATTAAAAGTGATAAAAGACAATGCTCGTTTAAAAAAGGAAATAGCCGAATACAAAATGAGTAAGAAAGAATTTTCAACCATTAATATTAATGGAAATGACTTAAATATGTGGATGGTAAAACCTCTAGATTTTGAGAAAAACAAGAAATATCCATTATTAATGTTTCAATATTCTGGTCCTGGTTCTCAACAAGTAGCAAACAGATGGAATGGTTCCAATGATTACTGGCATAATATGTTAGCACAAAAAGGAATTATTGTTGTTTGTGTAGATGGACGTGGAACTGGATTTAAAGGCGCACAATTTAAAAAAATCACTCAAAAAGAATTAGGTAAATATGAAGTTGAAGATCAAATTTCAACGGCAAAAAAACTAGCAAAGCTTCCTTATATCGATAACAATAATATCGGAATTTGGGGTTGGTCTTATGGTGGTTTTATGAGTACAAACTGTTTGTTAAAAGGAAATGATATCTTTACAACAGCAATTGCAGTTGCACCTGTTACTTCTTGGCGATTTTACGATTCTGTTTATACAGAACGTTATATGCAAACTCCTCAAGAAAATGCGAGTGGTTATGATGATAACTCTCCCATAAATTATGCAGGAAAATTAAAAGGAAAATATTTGTTAGTTCATGGAACTGGAGATGATAATGTTCATGTGCAAAATAGTTTTAGAATGATAAATTCTTTAATTGAAGCCAACAAGCAATTTGATATGTTTATTGTACCAGATAGAACTCACGGAATTTATAAAGGAAAAAATACACGATTAAATTTGTATACAAAAATGACAAATTTTATCGATGAACATTTAAATAAAGAATCAGGTAAATCAATAGAAATAAAAGCATAAATATATGAGTAATACAGTTAAACTACCACATCAGAAAGAACTTTTTGGACAGCCAATAGGATTATATATTTTATTCTTAACAGAGATGTGGGAACGTTTTTCATATTATGGTATGAGAGCATTATTAGTTTTATACATGACTACTCAAACTATTGGTGATGATAGAGGTGCTGGTTTAGGGTGGACAAATCAAGAAGCATTAGCACTTTATGGTTGGTATACAATGTTAGTATATGTAATGTCTATACCAGGAGGTATGATTGCTGATAAATTAATAGGTCAAAAGAAAGCTGTTCTTTTTGGGGCAATTGTATTATGTTTAGGTCATGGTGTTTTAATTCTGACAGATATTTGGGCATTTTATACTGGCTTAGGATTGGTTATTCTTGGAGTAGGGTTATTAAAACCAAATATTTCTACGATGGTTGGTGGACTCTATAAAGAAGGAGATATTAGAAGGGATAAAGGTTTTAGTATATTCTATATTGGTATTAATTTAGGTTCACTATTAGCTACAATGGTTGTTGGTGGGGTTGTTGCCAAATGGGGTTGGCATGCAGGTTTTGGACTAGCAGGATTTGTTATGGTATTAGGTTTGATTAACTATATTGCTGGTCAAAAGTACTTGAAAGAAGTTGGTAACTTTATTCCAAGTGAAAATGATAAAACTGAAGTATCTTATGGAGCTTTATATTCGAAACTTTTTAGTTCACCTAAACAATTAGGTATAGTTGTAATCTTATTTTTACTTTCTATTTATGGATGGTATACATTAGAATGGGGATTTGGTTTATTATTTATGTTCTTAACCGCAATTTCTGCTTTATTAATAATGATATATAAAGAACTAGATACACAGGTTTACAAAGACCGTTTCTTGGTACTTTTATTGTCTTTTATTATGGTTATTATATTTTGGGGTGCTTTTGAACAAGCTGGTGGGTTAATGAATCTTTATACAGAAACGAATACTAATAGAATGTTATTTGGTTGGGAAATTCCGACTGTGATGTTTCAAAGTTTAAACGCAGGTTTCATCATCATATTTGCTACAATTGTTGCAGGTATTTGGGCAAAAAGAAAGCTTAAAGGAAAAGAAGCTTCATCTCTATTTAAAATGGCATTAGGTATTATTATAATGGGCTTTGGTTTTCTTTTTATGGTATTTGCAGCTATGGAATTTGAAAAATCAGGAACTTCTAGTATGATTTGGCTAGTGTTAGCGTACCTATTTCACACTATAGGTGAATTATGTATTTCACCTGTGGCATTATCTTTTATAACAAAATTAGCACCAGTAAAATATGCTTCTTTAATGATGGGTGTTTATTTTGCAGCTACTGGTTTAGGAAATAAAGTAGCAGGAATAATTGGAGAATCCGCTTCAGAATTTGGAGAACTTACTATTTTCTCTGGAATTGTAATTTTCACAGTCATAATAGGTTTATTATTTATTTTAATTTTAAAACCTTTAAAAAGACTAACTCACGGAGCTGAAGAAAGTGAACGTGTATTAAAAAACGAAGAAGCTGAAGGTTTCGAATTAGCAGACAATTAAAAATAACATAAAAAACCTCATAAATTTTATTTATGAGGTTTTTGAATTCTAAATAAATCTAAATAATAATTTTATGAGTACAAATCTAGAAAATTTATTTAAAGACAAAGTATTAGGGCATCCAGCAGGGTTATTTGTCTTGTTTTTTACTGAAATGTGGGAACGTTTTTCTTATTACGGAATGCGTGCATTATTAGTACTATTCTTCACTGCATCTTTATTAGATGATGGCTGGGGTTGGCCACGAGAATGGGCATTTGCTATTTTTGGAACTTATACTTCATTGGTATACTTATCAACTATGGTAGGTGGTTATTTTGCAGATAACGTAATTGGAATTAGAAAAGCTGTAGTAATTGGCGCTTTATTTATGACTCTTGGACATGCTTGTATGGCTGTAGAGACTTCGTTTTTCATATACATGGGACTTGGTTTATTAGTTATAGGTAGTGGTTTCTTTAAACCAAATATGACTTCTATTATTTCTGAAATGTATGCAGAGAAACCAGAAAAAAAAGATGGAGCCTATACTATTTTTTATATGGGTGTTAATGCAGGAGCTTTTTTAGGAATATTGCTTTGTGGTTATTTAGGTGAAAAAATTGGCTGGTCTTGGGGATTTGGTGTTGCAGGTATCTTTATGTTATTCGGATTATTACAATTCT
This sequence comes from Polaribacter sp., assembly GCF_039939415.1. Classification (GTDB taxonomy): domain Bacteria; phylum Bacteroidota; class Bacteroidia; order Flavobacteriales; family Flavobacteriaceae; genus Polaribacter. Next base: position 30,904 of record NZ_JBDVJE010000080.1, on the reverse strand, counting down.
GGTATGCACAAGGTATTTTTGGAAATATAGGTTTAACTCCAAAAGATAAAGCCGAAGATATCATTGACACATTAATTAATGATGAGAAGACTACAACTGATGATGAACAAAGAAATCCATTTACAGGTTTCCAAAAAGGACTAATTGCAATTTCTTCTTTATTAGGTTTATTATGGATTTTTAATGATCCATTATCAAAAATTTCCGAAGGAAAATACAATGTTTTCCCTTTTGAATTTGTAGGTTACTCAGGCTCTACCGTAGCAATTATAGTTGCCTTTATTTTATTTATTGTGCTACTTATTATTAGAATTCCAAGATATACACCAGTTTTAAGAGATAGAATGCTAGCTGTAATGTTCTTTGCTTTTATAACTATTTTCTTTTGGGCAATTTTTGAACAATCTCCAAGTTCTTTAACAGTTTTTGCTAGAGATTATACTGATAGAGTTTTGGAAGGAAGTGCAGGTTTAATTTTTAAAATAGTAAACTCTTTAATGACTTTGATTCCTTTAGGAATAATTACATGGGTGTTATACTTACTATTTAAAAAAACATTTGCAAAATATAAATGGTCTAACATATTTTTATCTATAAGTTTTCTTATTATTTGGATAATAGCAATAGGAATGTTGACAAAAGAATTTCAAAAAGATACCGCAGAAATTCCTGCTTCTTGGTTCTCTGTTTTAAACTCTTTATATATTATTACATTAGCACCTTTATTTTCTAAATGGTGGGAAAGCAAATACAACCCTAATGCAAATATGAAATGGGCAATTGGAATGGGTTTATTAGGTTTAGGAATGGCAGTAATTGCCATTGGTGCTGGTGATATTGAGCCAGGAGCTAAAACAGCATCTGTAAGTGTTATTTGGTTGATTTTAGTTTATTTATTCCATACAATGGGAGAACTTTGTGTATCTCCAGTAGCTCTTTCTTATGTTTCTAAATTAGTACCAGCACGTATGATTGCTTTTATGTTTGGAGTTTGGTATTTAGCTGTGGCAATTGGAATGAAATTAGCTGGTGTTTTTGCAGAATCTTCAGAAGCTATAGCACAAGAAAAAGGATTAAGCAGTTTCTTTTGGTTATTAACCTTAATATCTTTTGGTTTAGCAGTATTATCTGCAGTATTATATCCTGCAATTAAAAAGCTTATGCACGGAGTAAAATAATTTTTACTATTAAGAAATTAGTAGAAGAAAAGAGCTTTTTACAAAACTATTTTCATTTAATTATAATTTCGGTATACATCTTGAAACTTCTAAATTATGAGAATAAGAGTCTTACTTTTTACCCTGTTTTTTACAATACTTTCTATAAAAGCACAAGAAAGTGTAAAGTGGATGACTTTTGAAGAAGCCCTTGCTTTAAATAAAAAAAAACCGAGACCTATTTTAATTGATATTTATACAGATTGGTGTGGCTATTGTAAGAAAATGGATTTAAACACCTATTCTAACAAAACAATATCAGACTATATAAACACTAACTTTTACGCCGTTAAACTTAATGGTGAAGAAAAAAAAGATATTATTTTTAATGATTATACTTTTAAGTTTCAAAAAGAAGGTAGACGTGGCTATCATCAACTACCTGCTACTTTAATGAACGGAAAATTATCATATCCAACAACACTTTTCATGTCTGAAGATGTAAAAATACTTGATAGAATTCCAGGTTATTTAGATAAAACTATTATGGAAAAAGTATTGGTTTACTTTTCTGAAGTAAAATATAAAAATCAAAAATGGACAGAATTTGAAAAGAGTTTTATAAGCAAATTGTAAGTTTACTTTTTTAAAATATAGGCTCCTTTTTGTCCTGTATAATGAAAAGAGATTTTATTGATTAAACAAGTCTTTTTCCAACGAATTACATAACTTTTATAATTAGAACCATCTGCAATTATTTGTGATGGTTTTATTTTTTGTATCAATCTTAAAAGATTTATTTTAGGTGAATATTGTAACACAACAATTGGTTTATTAATGTTAGAAAGATTGTAAACACCTAAACTATCAATTAGCAAAATATCTTTATTAGAAAACTTCATAAAGTTATTAAAACTCATTTCTTTCACTTCTTTAATTCCTTCAGATATTCTGTAAGAATTAACACTATTTTCTTTTTTTAATTTTAAACTATCTAAGTTATGTTGTAAAAAGAGGTACTCACCTATTCTTTTTCCAATTATAGAAAATCTACTTTTATGAAAAACAATCAGTTCTTTTTTTGATTTCTTTTGATTTGACTCAAACATAAAAACACTCTGAACCGATAGAATTGCTATCAAGGAATAAATGAGTTTTTTAGAGGAACTTTTTATCAAGAAGTATATACCAAACAGCATTAACAAATACCAACAAATCATCATTAAAAATGAAATAGAAATTTCCTTAAACAAAAATTCTTCTCGATGAGAAATCCAGCTTACAAAAGCATTCATCCAAGAAATTATTTTCCCATAAAAATCTGCTATAAATTGTGGTAATATGCATAAAAGTGATGTAATAATCACTAAAACACCACCAACTAGAATAGCTCCTAAAAAAGGAATGATTACCAAATTTGAAGCTAAAAATAATCCTGGAAATTGTTGAAAATAATAAATACTCAAGGGTAAAATTCCTATTTGAGCAGCTATAGAAACGGTAAATAATTGCCAGAAAAAATCAACAAATTTAAATCTTGGCTTCCAAATAGCATAAATTTTAGGCTGTGTCCAAAGAATACCAAAAACAGCTAAATAACTTAATTGAAAACCAACGTCAAATAAGAACATTGGTTTTATTAAAAGTAAAAAAAACATGGATGAGATAAAAGAAAACTCAACTATATTTTTTCTTTTAAATGACATTCCTATAGCTAAAAAAGTAAACATAGTTACTGCTCTTACTACAGATGCAGATAAACCAGCAATAAATGCAAACATCCATAAAAGAAACACAGTAATTATTGTTTTTAATAATTTACCATATTTAATTTGTTCTATTGGTTTAAAAAGAAAAGACAAAATGAGTAAAATAATACCAACATGCAAACCAGAAACTGCCAAAATATGAATTGCACCTGCTCTTTGATAATCTGTTATTAAATCTTTAGAAATATCTTGCCTTTGCCCTAATAACAATGCATTAATTACTGCTAATTCATTTTTCTTAAAGTTATATTTTAAAAGTGATTTTTGAATATAATTTCTAAACTTTGATGATAACCCAAAGATGGTCGTTGACTTAGAGTTCAACTTTAAAAAGTGATTTTTTTCAATAAATAATTGATGGTAAATTCCTTGTTTAGCTAAATAAGATTTGTAATTAAATTGATGTGGGTTTAAAGGCGGAATTAATTCTTTTAAACTTGATTTTAATACGATTTTATCATCAACAAAAAACCTCTTTAAAACACTGTCTTTCTTAACGTTTAAAAGAACTCTTCCTTTAGTTATATAATTATCTACCTGAATAACATTTGCTTCATATTTTAAATAATAATTACCTGGTTTTAACTTCTTATGAATTTGTATTACGACTTTAGAATTACCTTCTAAATAGTTTTCATAAAATGAACTAAAATTTCTATTATCATTAATATTTACAGACAAAACTCCAATAAAAAAGAAGAGTACAAATGTTATAATTGTTCTTAAAAAATTACTTTTTAAAACTATTATAAAAAATAAAAGACAACCTAAAAACAAGAACGTTTTTAGAAAACTAAAACTCAAGAAATGTGTAAAAAATTGGCAACATATTCCAATAATCCCAAGCACAACAAAGTGCAAGGGTAAATAATTAAATAACCTTTTCATAGCAAGTTAAAGTTAGTAAAAAAAACTTTAATTACTGATTATAAGATTTTTGTTGCTTTTACAAAGGCTTTTTCCCAGTATTTTTCTGAAAGAGTAGAAACAATAACACCTCTAGATGTGGTGGCATGTACAAATCTTATTTGGCCTTTATTATTTGAAACCACCAAGCCAACATGGTTAATTCTTCTTCTTCTATTAGAAGTTCTAAAAAACAATAAATCGCCTTTTTTAACAGTACTCAAAGAAATTTTTTTTCCTTTTTTTGCCATGTCTCTAGAAACTCTAGGTAAATAAATTTTTTCGCTTCCGAAAGCAACAAACACAACTCCAGAACAATCCATTCCGCTTTTTGTTGTTCCTCCAAATCGATAGCGAACTCCTTTATATTTTAAAGCTTCAGCTACAATTTTATCTACTTTAGAGAGTGGTTTTGTTTTATTTTTAACAACTGTTTTAGATGATGAACATGAAGTTATCATCAAAGAAAAAACAACGAATAAGAAAAGTATTATTTTTTTCAAAATGAATCTTATTTTAAATTACTTACAATTTGTTTTGCTACTTTTTTAGAAGCTCCTTTTCCTCCTAATTTAGATTCTAACTCAAAATATTCTAAAAATAATTTTTCTCTAAAACTTTTGTCTATAATTTTTGTTAATTCTAATTTTAAATTTTTGGAGTTAAATTCATTCTGAATCAATTCTTTAACAACTTCTTTATCCATAATTAAATTTACTAAAGAAATAAATTTTAGGGTAATAATTCTCTTTGCAATTTGGTAAGAAATAGTACTCCCTTTATAACAAACTACTTGCGGCACTTTAAATAACGCTGTTTCTAATGTTGCAGTACCAGAAGCAACTATTGCTGCATAAGAAACACTTAACAAATCATAAGTTTTATTGTTAATAAAAGCCACTTTTTTATTTCTTATAATATTCTGGTAAAAACTTAATTCTTGACTTGGTGCACCAGCAACAACAAATTGATATTCAGAAAAATCATCAATTAAAAACAACATTACAGAAAGCATTTTAGTTATTTCTTGTTTTCTACTTCCTGGTAAAAGTGCAATAATGGGTTTGTCATTTAAATTATGTTCTTTTTTAAAAGTAGTAAAACTCACTTGTTTTCTATCTGCAATACCGTCAATTAAAGGATGTCCAACAAAATTAACCTCGTAACCATATTTTTTATAAAAATCTTTTTCAAAAGGAAGAATTACAAACATAGTGTCTATATCTCTTTTGATCTCTTTTACTCTACTTGCTCTACTTGCCCAAACTTGTGGAGAAATGTAATAATTAGTTCTAAAACCTTGTTTTTTTGCCCATTTTGCAACTCGTAAATTAAAGCCAGAATTATCAATAAAAACAATAACATCTGGTTTAAATTGGACAATGTCTTTTTTACAAAACTTAATGAATCCTAAAACTTTAGATAGATTCATTAAAACTTCAAAAAAGCCCATAAAAGATCTTTCTTTATAGTGACTTACAATTGTTCCGCCAATATTTTTCATTAAATCTCCTCCCCAAAACCTAATATCTGCTTTTGTATCTTGTTTGTACAATTGCTTCATTAAATTTGCTCCATGTAAATCTCCAGAAGCTTCACCAGCAATAATATAATATTTCATATTTTGTATTAGAAAAATTTTAAAACTAACGTTGTAAATGCTATTAAAATAGTTGCTAACAAAACACCTTTTGCTTTGTTATCTTGTTTCTTTTTGATAAAAATAAAAAACACAAATAAATTTGGAATTGCTGCTAAAGACAATACTTTACCATATAATTTTCCTTCTTTAATTAAATCTATTGTTTCATAAAAACCAAATTTAGAGATATATTCTAAGTATAAAAAAATGCCTCCAAAAGTTGCAAACAGTGAAATTAAAATCCCTATTAAAATATGTTTTTTTACAGTTCCCAAGAATTTAATTTTTGTATCATGTGATGTGCAGTCATATCAAACTGAACAGGAACAACAGAAATATAACCATTTTCTAATGCATATATATCTGTATCTTGACCTTTGTCTTTATTAACAAACTCGCCAGAAAGCCAATAATATTCTTTACCCATTGGGTTTTTTCTTTTATCAAAATCTTCTTTCCAGTAACCATTTGCTTGTCTACAAATTTTTACACCTTTTATTTCTTCTTTTTTTAACTTAGGCACATTTACATTTAAAACAACACCATCTGGTATACCATTTAACAAAACATTTAAAGTAATATTTTTAATATATTCTTCTGATGGTTTAAAATCTGCATGCCATTTAAAATCTAACAAAGAAAAACCAATTGCTGGCACACCTTCTATACCTGCTTCTATTGCAGCACTCATTGTGCCAGAATAAATAACACTTATAGAAGCATTAGATCCATGATTAATACCAGAAACACATAAATCTGGTTTTCTATTTAAAATTTCATTAATAGCCATTTTTACACAATCTGCAGGTGTACCAGAACAAGTATATTCTAATTGCGGACCTTCATCAATTGTAATTGGGTTACATGTTAAAACATTGTCAACCGTAATTGCATGTCCCATTCCACTTTGTGGACTATCAGGTGCAACAACAACAACCTCTCCTATTTTATTCATAATTCTAATTAAAGCTCTTAAACCAGGAGCTGTAATTCCATCATCATTGGTTATTAAAATTAATGGTTTGTCTTGCATTTTTTAGTTTTTTAATTACAAATGTAACTGATTTAAACTATTTTCTTTTTAACATTTTGTAAAGAATAATTATTCACTTTTTTACGTAACATTGTATACAACAACTGTTTTTTGTATTAAATATAATACCGCTCAAAAAGTTGTCAAAAAAAATTGGCATTATTTTAGTAGTTTAGCAAAGCACAACTAGTAATAAAAAAACAAAATTCACGACTGAAGATTTATGAAGACGAAATTTAAAATTACCTCATTTATATTAGCATCATTAATACTAATTTGCAGTATACAAACTAAGGCATCTAATAGCAATACTAAAACAGATCCTGAGAAAGATAAAATTTTAGTGTATATCTTAAGAAATATTTTGACAAGAAGTCATTTTGTTGTAAAAGATATGAATGATGATTTTTCTGAATATGTATTTAATGAATTTATTAACGGATTAGATCCTAATAAAAGATATTTTACTCAAAAAGACATTGAAGATTTTTCTCAATATAAATATGATATTGACAATCAACTTTTAAATGAAGATATGTCTTTTTACAACTTGGTTTATGAAAGGTTTACTAGTAAAATTAAAAACGCAAAATCTTATTATGGAGATTTATTAGCACAACCTTTTAATTTTAATAAAAAAGAAACTATTGATGTCGATTATGAAAAAATTCCGTTTGCAAAAAACGAAAATATATTAATAGAGTACTGGCGTAAACAATTAAAATTAAGCACCTTAATAAGAATACAAAATAAAATTGAAAAACAAGATGCAAAAGCTTTAACTGATAAAAAATTTAAGAAGAAAAAATTTAAAGAGCTAGAGAGAGAAGCACGTTTAGAAGTTCTTAAAAATATGGATGATTTGTATATCAGAATTGAAGAACTAGAACATGAAGATTGGTTTTCTACTTTTTTAAATAGTGTTGTTGGCGCTTTTGATCCTCACACTACATATATGGCTCCAAGTATTAAAGAAAAGTTTGACCAAGATATGTCTGGTAAATTAGAAGGAATTGGAGCTAGATTACAGAAAAAAGGAATTTATACACATGTTTTTGAACTAGTTTCAGGTGGTCCTGCTTGGAAACAAGGAGAATTAGAAGCCGGAGACATTATACTAGAAGTTGCCCAAGGAAGAAAAAAACCGTTAGATATTGTTGGTATGCGTTTAGATGACGCCATTAAATTTATTAAAGGAAAAAAAGGAACAGAAGTTAGGTTAACTGTTAAGAAAAAACTAGATGGTTCTACCAAAATAATTTCTATTATTAGAGATGTTGTAGAGTTAGAAGAAACTTTTGTAAAATCTAGTATTGTAGAAAAAGATGGTAAAAAATACGGAATTATAGATTTACCAAAGTTTTACATCAATTTTAATGAAGCCAACTACAGAGATTCTGCAAAAGACATGGAAAAAGAAATTGAACGCCTAAAGAAAGAAGGTGTTGCTGGTTTAATCGTCGATTTAAGAAATAATGGTGGTGGTTCTTTAAAAACTGCTATAGAAATTAGTGGTTTATTTATTAATCAAGGTCCTGTTGTACAAATTAAATATAGAGGAGAAAACCCAATCGTTAAAAAAGATATAGATCCTAAAATACAATGGGATGGTGCTGTAGTTGTTTTAGTAAACGAGTTTTCGGCATCTGCTTCAGAAATTTTTGCAGCAGCAATGCAAGATTACAAAAGAGCTGTTATTATTGGAGGAAATCAAACTTATGGTAAAGGAACTGTGCAAAGTGTATTACCTATTAATCAATTTACAAAATATGATAAAAACTTAGGTGCTTTAAAAATGACCATTCAAAAATTCTACAGAATTAATGGTGGCTCTACTCAAATAGAGGGTGTTTATTCAGATATTGCTATACCAAGCAGATATAGTTATATGAAATTTGGAGAAAGAGATTTAGAAGGCGCATTAATTTGGGATAAAGTTAAACAAGCAGATTACATGCAATCGAATTCTTATCAAAATTTTTCTGAAGTCATCTACAATAGCAAACAAAGAATTGCAACTGACTCTAAATTTAAATTAATAAATGAATATGCAAAATGGTTAAAAGAAAATCAAGATGATACTTCTTATTCTTTAAACTATAAAATGTTTTCTGCAGAAAACAATGCAAATGAAAAATCCGCAGAAAAATTTAAATCTGTTTTTGATTATAAATCTGATTTAAACTTTACTTCTCCAGAATATGAAAGAGCACTGTTTAAAAATGATACAACTTTAGCAGACAAAAGATTAGCATGGCATGAAAACCTTGCTAAAGATGTTTATGTTTTTGAGGCATTAAATGTGTTAAGTGAATTAAAGCTTAACCCTACTAATGAAATTGTAAAACATTAATACAACTAAATAACATTATAATAAACCTGATAAATTTTTTTATCAGGTTTTTAAATACAATAAAATGAGTTTTAAAGTAACTTTTACAACAAAATGGGCAGATTTTGACCCAAACAGACATATGCGCCACAGCGCATACAATGATTATGCAGCAGAATTAAGAGTACGCTACTTTAGAGATCAAAATTTTTCGATTGCAGATTTTACAAAACACAATATTGGTCCAATTCTATTTACAGAAGAAACCTCTTTTAGAAAAGAAATTCATTTAGGAGAAAACATTAGTGTAGATTTTAAAATTGCAGGCCTATCTAAAAACAATGAACGTTGGAAAATTACACATCAAATTTTTAATGAAGCAGGTAAATTATCTGCAATTGTAAAAGTTTACGGAGCTTGGATCGATTTAACAAAAAGAAAACTAACTACCCCACCAAAAGAAGCTCAGCATTTATTTGATAATGCAGAAAAAAGTGATGATTTCGAAGAAATATTACTTACAAAAAGTTAAGTATTTAAATGGTATTTATTGAAAAAACACAATCAAGCTTCAAAAAAATTATTAAATTTTTAATATGTAGATTTTTTTATGCTGGTTTTATAAATTTACTCTTTATTATTTCTTAATTTTTGTTCCCAATCCCAAGACGATTTTATCATTTCATTTAAAGATTTCTTAGGCTCCCAACCTAATTTTTCTTTTACCAAATCTGTTGCAGCATATAGCTCTGGTACATCACCAGGTCTTCTATCGGTAATCTCGTAATTCAATTTAGAATTAGTTACTTCTTCAAAAGAATTAATAACATCTAAAACAGAAAAACCATTTCCTGTTCCTAAATTAAAAATTTCATAGGGTTGTTCTTGTTGTTTATTTATAATTCTTTCTACTGCCAAAACATGAGCTTTCGCTAAATCTACAACATGAATATAATCTCTTATTGGCGTTCCATCTTTTGTTGGATAATCATTACCATAAACCATTAATTTTTCTCTAAGGCCAACTGCAGTTTGAGTAATATATGGCATTAAATTATTAGGCACTCCACTTGGTAATTCTCCAATTAAACCAGATTCATGTGCTCCAATAGGATTAAAATAACGTAAAGAAATAGCAGAAAAATTATCGTTAGATTTTATTAAATCATCAATTACTTCTTCAGCTATTTTTTTTGTATTCCCATAAGGAGAAAAAGGACGCTGTGTTTTACTCTTTTCTGTAATTGGTAAAGTTTCTGGTGTACCATAAACTGTAGCAGAAGAAGAAAAAATAACTCCATTTATATTATTTTCTACCATTGAAGACAACATATTAATTAATGAATATAAATTATTCTTATAATACATTAAAGGTTTCTGTACAGATTCTCCAACTGCTTTATGAGCCGCAAAATTAATTACTGCTTTTGCATCTTTATGCTTGCTAAAGACTTTTTTAGTTTCTGTATCATTTTTTAAATCAATATCGATAAAAACTGGTTTTACACCTGTAATTTTTTCAATTCTACCTAAAGTTTCTACTGAAGAATTTGATAAATCATCAAGAATTACAACATCATAATTATTATTTATCAACTCAACAACAGTATGTGAACCTATATACCCACAACCACCTGTTACTATAATTTTATTTTTCATTAATCCTTAGTTTTAAAAAGTCAAATATAACAAAAACATACTAGTACCTACTAGTTGTTTTGTAAAAAAAATAATTATATTTGTTTTATGAAAATAGTATCACTACATAAAGGTTCAAATACACCAAAGTATAAGCAAATTATTACCTCTATAGAAGAATCAATTTTAAATGGAACACTTAAAAAAGGGGATAAACTACCTTCATTAAACTCTATAAAACAAAAACATTCTTTATCTAGAGACACTGTTATTATGGCTTTTAATGAATTAAAAAGTCGTGGAATTATTTATTCTGTAGTTGGTAAAGGATATTATGTTTCTACTGAAGATATTAAAGTAAAACAAAAAATATTTTTACTTTTTGATGAATTAAATTCATTTAAAGAAGATTTATACAATTCTTTTTTAAAAAATTTAAGTGATAATATTCAAGTAGATATTTTTTTCCATCATTTTAATAATACTATTTTTCATAAGTTAATTAATGACAATTTAGGAGATTATAGTAGATATATAATAATGCCCGCAAATTTTAAAAACACAAACCTAGTTATACAAAACCTACCTAAAGACAAAGTATATATATTAGATCAGATTCATGATGATTTATTAGAATACCCTGCTATTTATCAAGATTTTGAAAAAGCTCTTTACAATAATCTTACTAAAGTATTTTATTTAATTAAAAACTATAAAAAACTTGTTTTGGTGTTTTCTGACGATAAACAACCTAAAGAAATGAAAGATGGTTTTACAAAATTTTCTAGTGATAAAAATATCTCTTTTGAAATTATAAATTCTTTAGAAAACAAAACTCTTGAAAAAGGAGAGCTATATATTATACCTGAAGATAAAAACTTACTTAGAATTATAAAGAAAATGAAAAGTGAAGGTTTGTCTCTTAAAAAAGATATTGGAATAATTTCTTACAATGAAACTTTATTAAAAGAAATTGTTGAAGGAGGAATCACAACAATATCTACAGATTTTAAAATGATGGGAAAGCGTTTGGCAGAAATGATATTAAATAAAGAAGAATTAAAAATAGAGAATCCTAATAACATTATCATTAGAAACTCTCTCTAATAAAAAAATGTAATGTATAGTATAAAGCACAACCAAGAATTAAACACAATAGAAGTAAGAAATACTGAAAATAGTGTGTTTGGAAAAATTTACTTAAACCAAGGAGCTAGTTTACAAGAACTAACTTTAGATGGGCAAGCAATTATTCAAAATTTAAGTCCCTTAGCATATGAATCTACTTATGCATCTTCAATTTTGTTTCCGTTTGCTAATAGAATTAAAGATGGTATTTATTCTTTTAATGACAATAAATATGAATTAGAAACAAATCAGCAAGAAGAACAAAATGCACTACATGGTTTTGTTTATAATAAAACATTTGTTGTTACAAATATTTCAGAAACAGAAGAATCTGCTTCTATTACGTTAGAATATGTAGAAAACAATAAAACGAAAGGTTTTCCTTATACTTATACAATTGCAGTAACCTATATTTTCACTAAACAAAGTATCAGTTTGCAATTAAAAGTTAAAAATACAGATACCAAAACTTTTCCTTTTACTTTAGGATGGCATCCATATTTTATTAGTGAAGATTTAACTAAAAGCTCGTTAAATTTTAATTGTACACAAAAATTAATCATCGGACAGAGAAACATTACAACTGGTATAGAGACAATTAAACCAGAAAAAACATTCAACATCAAAGACAAACAATTAGATGATTGTTGGATTTTGAAATCAAATAAAGTAAAATTTAACACACCAAAATACCAACTATCTTTTAAATCTTCTGTAAAAGAAAATTTCTTACAAGCATATACTCCTCCAAGAAAAAACACCATAGCAATAGAACCAACTACGGGTGTTTCTGATAGCTTTAATAATAAAATAGGATTACAATCTTTAAAACCAAATAAAGATTATTCAATTATTTGGAAAATAAATATTAATAACATTTAACTATACTAAAATGAGTGCAACACTAATTAAGGATGTAAAAGAAACATTCATAAAAAAATTTAAAACAGATCCTTTATTAATTTTTTCCCCTGGAAGAATAAATATTATAGGAGAACACACAGATTATAATGATGGTTATGTTTTTCCTGCAGCTGTAAACAAAGGAATCGCTGCAGCAATTCATAAAAGCAATACTGGAAAATGTACTGCAATCGCATTAGATTTAGATAGCACAATAGAATTTGAACTAGACAAATTAAAACCATCAAAAGAAGGAAATTGGGAAAACTATGTTTTAGGGGTAGTTGCAGAAATTCAAAACAGAAATAAAGTAATTGGAGATTTTAACGCCGTTTTTAAAGGTAATATTCCTGGAGGAGCAGGTATGTCTTCTTCTGCAGCATTAGAAAACAGTGTTGTTTTTGGTTTAAATGAATTGTTTGATTTAGGCTTAACTAAACACGAAATGATTTTAATTTCACAAAAAGCAGAACATAATTATGTTGGTGTAAATTGTGGAATTATGGATCAATATGCAAGCATGTTTGGTATTAAAGACAACGCACTTCATTTAGACTGCAGAACCGTAGAATCTAAACCTTATAAGATAGATTTTAAAGATCATCAATTAATGCTAATAAATACAAACGTAAAACATAGTTTATCTGATAGTGCTTATAATGATAGACGCTCTGCATGTGAAAGTATTTCTAAATTATTAGGAATAAAAGCTCTTAGAGATGCCACAGAAGCAGATTTAGAAACTATAATTGATAAAGTTACACCCGCAAATTATCAAAAAGGCTTATATGTAATTCAAGAAAACTCTAGAACACTAAAAGCTGCAAAAGCTATTGAAGATGGAGATTTAACTACTCTAGGCTCTTTAATTTATCAATCTCACGAAGGTTTATCTAATCAATTCAAAGTAAGTTGCGATGAATTAGATTTTCTAGTAGAACAAGCTAAAAAAAACAAGAATGTTTTAGGTGCAAGAATGATGGGAGGAGGTTTTGGCGGATGTACAATTAATTTAATTTCAAAAACTGAAGCTAAAGCTTTTAGTGAAACCGTAGCTAAAGCATATAAAAATAAATTTAATACAGATTGTTCTGTATATTTTATTGAGCTTTCTGAAGGAACACATATCGTAAATAATCAACTATAAAATAATAAAATGAGCAATACAAATTTACAAGATTATTCTCACAAAAGATTTAATATCTTAACTGGTGAATGGGTTTTAGTTTCTCCACACAGAGCTAAAAGACCGTGGCAAGGACAAAATGAAGTTGTTAATAACGAGAAAAGACCTACTTATGATCCTTCTTGTTATTTATGCGCAGGAAATACTAGAATTAACGGAGAAGTTAACCCTGAATATACAGATGTTTTTGTTTTTACAAATGATTTTGCTGCTTTACAAAACGACTCACCTTCGTTTAATGTAAACGATGGACTCTTAAAAGCACAAAGTGAAACAGGTATTTGCAAGGTTATTTGTTTTAGTCCAGATCATTCTAAAAGTTTAGCAGATATGACTACTACTGATATTCAGAAAGTAGTATTTACTTGGCAAAAAGAATATAATGAATTGTCAGAAAATCCAAACATTAATTATGTTCAGATTTTTGAAAATAAAGGTGCTGTTATGGGATGTAGTAATCCTCATCCTCATGGGCAAATTTGGAGTCAATCTACACTTCCTAATGAAGTTGATAAAAAAGACAAACATCAATTAGCATACTATAAAGAAAAAAACAGCAGTTTATTAGAAGATTATTTAAAACAAGAACTTAAAGCAAAAGAACGTATCATTTTTGAAAATGATGATTTTGTGGTTCTGACACCTTTTTGGGCAATTTGGCCCTTTGAAGTGATGATTGCTCCTAAAAAAAGTCAGAAAAACATTTCTGAAATGAGCGAAGTTGAAACATTGAATTTCTCAGAAGCAATTTCTAAAATCACTAAAGCTTATGATGCACTATTTGAATGTTCTTTTCCTTATTCTTCAGGAATACACCAATCTCCAACAAACGGAGAAGAGAATAATCATTGGCATTGGCACATGAGTTTTTATCCCCCTTTATTAAGAAGTGCAACTGTAAAAAAGTTTATGGTTGGTTACGAAATGTTTGGTTCTCCTCAAAGAGATATTACAGCAGAACAAGCAGCAACAAGATTAAATAAGTTAATTAAATAGAATTTTTAATCTTGTTATAATAAAAAAGCCTCTAAAAACTAGTTTTTAGAGGCTTTTTTATTATTTTATTTAAATTATTACCAGAATAAACTATACAAAACAACTAGTAAAATACATATAACTATAGATCCAATATTAAACAACGGAGTCGTTTTAAATAAATCTTTTGTAATTTCAATACCTTTAGAATCATCTGCTCCTTTATTCTGCATATGACTTAATACCATAATTATAATCATAGTTAAAACAGCTGTAATTCCCATCTGATGCATCCAAGGTTCTAATCCAGGAATTGGAATAAATTTAAGTGCTAAAGCAATTGGAATAGATAAAACTGCTCCCCAAATTGCTGCATTATTTGTTGTTTTCTTCCAAAATAAACCTAAAATAAATACAGCTAATATTCCAGGACTTACCATTCCTGTAAATTCTTGAATGTATTGAAATGCTTGATCTAAACCACTTAACATTGGTGCTATTATAACAGCAATGATTAAAGCAATAGCAGCAGAAATACGGCCAACATTTACTGTCTTTTTATCATTAGCATTTTTATCTATATACTGTTTATAAATATCCATTGTAAATATTGTAGATGTAGAATTTAACATAGAAGCTAAAGAAGAAACAACTGCTGCAGCTAGAGCAGCAAAAGCAACACCTTTAAGCCCTGTAGGTAAAAATTGTAATAACCAAGGGTATGCTTTATCTGCTTGGTCAGCAGAAGGTGTATTTAACATTCCTGCTCCCCCTAAATTAGCCATAATATCTGGATCATTTACCATTACATAAGCTGCAATACCTGGCACAACAACTATTAAAGGAATAATCAACTTTAAAAATGCAGCTAATAAAATACCCTTTTGAGATTCTTTTAATGATTTAGCTGCTAAAGTTCTTTGAATAATATATTGATTGAAACCCCAATAATATAAATTAGCAACCCATAAACCACCAACTAAAACCCAAATACCTGGCAAGTTTATGTAGTTATCGTTCGATTCATCTAATATCATATGAAATTTTTCTGGAGCAGCTTCCCAAACTTTAGAGAAACCTGCAAACATACCTTCTCCTCCAGAAACAGTATTTAATGCTAGATATGTAGTAACTAAACCACCTAGAACTAAGAATACTACTTGTATAACATCTGTCCAAGCAACAGCAGACAAACCACCATATAAAGAATAAGCAGCAGCAAATAAGGCTAAGCCCATTACGGCATACATCATATCTATACCCATAATAGTTTCAATAGCTAAACCACCTAAATATAATACAGAAGTTAGATTTACAAATATGTAGAGTGCTAACCAAAAAACTGCTAAAATTGTTTTAAGATTTGTTGAGAATCGTTTTTCAACAAACTCAGGTATTGTATACAAACCTTTTTCTATAAAAATGGGTAGAAAATATTTACCAACAATAATTAAAGTTAATGCTGCCATCCACTCATAAGAGGCAATTGCAATACCTAAAGCAAATCCAGACCCAGACATACCTATAAACTGTTCTGCAGAAATATTTGCTGCAATTAAAGATGTACCAATGGCCCACCAAGGTAAAGATTTACTTGCTAAAAAGTAATCTTCTGCGTTTTTTTGGTGTCCTTTTTTGTCTCTAGAAACCCATAAGCCTACTCCCAAAATTAAAATGGCGTAGGAAACAAAGACTACATAGTCCATAATTTCAAATCCTGCTGTCATAATATAAATTAAGTTAATTTAGTTATTTTTATGTCTCAAATATAATTACTAAAAGTGTCGTTTAAAATTTAAAGAAATGTCTACTCAAATAAACTTTAAGCAAAGTTCTAGAGTTAGATGTGCTTATAAATTTTAAAATACAAAAAAAGTTTTTAAAGCGAACATGTTAATCTACATTTAAAAATGTTTCCTGACTAAATGTAAATACATCTGATGGTGTTCTTGCTTTTTGAAATAGAGATTCAATTTGTTTCACTACCTCAGGGTTTTGCGATGCAACATTATTCTCTTCTCCTAAGTCATTAGAAAGATTAAATAATTGCATTTGTTTATTTGGATTTTTTAGCACATTATATTTTACAGCTTTCCAATTACCCATTCTTATAGCTTGACGACCACCTTTTTCATGAAATTCCCAATACAAATAAGCATGTTCTTCTTGGTTTTTACTATTACCTAATAATTCTGGTAAAAAAGAAATTCCATCAATATTATTAGGAACTTTAACATTTGTAATATCTGCAAAAGTTGGAAAAACATCCCAGAAAGCAGAAACATGATCTGATTTACTACCCGCTTTTATTTTACCTGCCCATTTAGCAATCATAGGTACTCTTATTCCTCCTTCATATAAATCTCTCTTTGTTCCTTTAAAGACTCCATTACTATTAAAATACTCTGGATCTGCACCACCTTCTCTATGAGGTCCATTATCCGAAGTGAAAATAATAATAGTATTATCTTCTATTCCTAATTCTGTAACTTTATTCATAATATCTCCTACCTGTTGGTCTAATAAATCTATCATTGCTACAAAAGCAGCATGAGATTCATTTTGAGAAGCATACAATCCTTTTCTATATTTTGGACCTTCATCTACACCAACAAATTTCTTT
This sequence comes from Polaribacter sp., assembly GCF_039939415.1. Taxonomy (GTDB): domain Bacteria; phylum Bacteroidota; class Bacteroidia; order Flavobacteriales; family Flavobacteriaceae; genus Polaribacter. Next base: position 13,612 of record NZ_JBDVJE010000080.1, on the reverse strand, counting down.
TCGGGCAAAAATTTATTCTTATATTTTTTCATTAATGCTTCTGGAGCAGCAAGTTCTGCATGTGGTATAATAGAAGCTACGTATAAGAAAAATGGTTTCGATTTATTTTTCTCAATAAACTGTAACGTTTTATCATGAATTAAAGTTGGTGCATATTCTTTTTTTGATAATCCTGCATTTCCTTTTAATACAATTGAATCCTTATTAGACCACAAATGATCTGGGTAATAATGATGCCCTAAACGTTGGCAATTATATCCGTAAAATTCATCAAACCCTTGACTTATTGGATCTCCTTCTGAACCAGGAAAACCAAGCCCCCATTTACCAAAAGCACCAGTAACATAACCAGCCTCTTTCATTACTTCTGCCAATGTATAAGTATCATCTGGTATAGGATATTGACCTTCTGGTTGAATTTCTTTATTACCTCTAACTACGGTATGTCCTGTATGCATTCCTGTAAGCAATGCTGACCTCGAAGGTGCGCAAACTGTACTTCCAGAATAATGTTCAGAAAACAACATACCCTGAGTAGCCAATTTATCTATATTAGGCGTTTTAAATTTTTCTTGTCCATAACAACTTAAATCTCCATATCCAAGATCATCTGCCAATATATATATTATGTTTGGCTGTTGATTATTAACTAGAGTTTGGCTCACTTTTGTAGATTCATTTTTCTTATTTTTATTTGAAAAACTACAAGATACTAGAGTCATTGCTGTTGCTATAACAATTATTGGTAAAGAAAATTTAGACATTAAGATTCATTTTAAAAAAACATAAATTGAGTTATTAGTCCATTAACATTTAATTTGTTAAAACCTTAGCAAAAAATAAAAAAATATTTCTTTTAAACACTTCATAGACTTATCACATCAAAACTACAAACATAGGTTGTAGTAGTTTTCTCTTTTATTACTTAAATTTGTTGCAAAACTCCTCTATTAGAGTATAAAATCTTAATTTGCAACATAATTACCCTTAAGCCACAACATGTTGAATCTATAACAACTTAGTTGCTTAAAAAAAAAAAGAGATATTGTGAATTAGTTAAATATTAGTTTTTAAACAGCTTTAACACAATATTTAAGTTAAACAACACCCTATTATAATATTAGATAATGCAACAAATGTTCTTTAGCAAAAAAAATTATATCTCCGTTTTTATTTTCATTGTAAGTTTTACTTGTATTTACTCACAATCAGACAAAACATATTTCCATGAACTAGAAACACAAGGCATTCCTTTTAACAAAAAAGTAAACACATTATTTGTAGACAGCTATGGATATCTTTGGATTGGAAGTGATACTGGTTTATACAAATATGATGGAAACAACTTAATTTCATATCAATTAGATGCATTTGATCCACACTCAATACCAAACAACAGTATTAATTCTATCATTGAAGATGATAATAAAAACTTATGGATTGGGAGTGAAAGTTATTTAATTCACTTTAACAGGAAAGAGGAAAAGTTTAAAGGTTTTTACAAAAACATCACTGTAAAAGTCTTAAAAAAAACAGCTAATGGAAACATTTGGGCAAATTTAAAAAGCACAGGACTAGTAAAAATTAAACCCGGAAAGGAATTTGACACTGTTAATTTTGATACGAAATTTAATTACACAAACAACTCTAATATAGTTAGAATAAATAGACAGATAAATTCTTTTGTAGAAGATCGTTTTGGAAGAAATTGGTTAGGTACACCTAAAGGGATTCTGATATTGAATGATAAAAATGAATATATACAAACCAATTTTACAAACAACATTAGGTCAATAAATACTTTTGAAAATAATAAGATCATAGCACTCACACCCAATGGTTTTTATATTTTAGGCTATAATAAAACTGATTTTAAAGTTGAAATTTTAGAACATTATGAAAATTTCATAAGTTCTTTTTCTCCAAATGCAAATTCAACAGCACTAACTATAGATCCAAATAAAAAAGACATTTGGATTGGCACTTCAGGAGGTTTATTTAAAGCTATTAGAAAGAACAATAGTTATGATTTTATTAGTTTTCAAAAAGACAGAGCAGAAGGTGATTTAAAAAGCAAACACATAAGCAACCTAACATTTGATACAAATGGAAACTTATGGATTGGCTCACTAAAAGGAATTAATAAACATCTTGGAGGAACTTCAATTTTTAATTTTAACAGAATAGAAACATCTAATAATTTTTATAACTTAAATACCAGAAGTATGTTATACCACTCACCTAACACCGTTCTAGTTGGGATGAATGATGGGCTTTATCGTTATAATCCTAAATTAAATAATTATTTTAAAATTAAAACAGCAATAAAAAGCAGTGTCAATCATATTTCAAAAAACTTTGAAAAAGATAAACTTTTACTTGTAAGTAATAGCAGTCTTTATATAACAGATATTTATAAACCTTTAAAAAAAGAATTAAAGTTAGAAGTAATACAAAAATTTAAAAATCAGATAATAGATATTGCAGCTGTTAGCAAAAATGAAATATGGGTTGGTCTTTGGAATGGTGGAGTTAAAATTATTAATTCAGAAAATCAACTATCACAATTTAAAAAAGAAGTGATAGCAAAACTTTCTGGCAATCATACTTCTACGCTACTTTTTACAAAAAACAATGAATTATGGGTAGGTACTCGAGGTGAAGGACTCTTTAAAATTGATTTTAATAATGAAACAATTGAAGAGTATTTACCTTCCATAAAAAACGGGCTAACATCTAATGCTATATTAAGTTTGCATGAAGATCGTAAAGAAAATATATGGATAGGAACAAGAGGAGGTGGTTTAAATAAATATATTAAAAGCTTAAATAAATTTAAGCATTATGGAAAATCAAATGAATTAACCTCTAATACAATTTCTGCGATAGAAGAAGATAAGAATGGAAATTTATGGTTGAGTTCTCAAAACGGGTTAATTAGGTTTGATTTAAAAAACGAAAAATTTAGACATTTTGGTATTGAAGAAGGGATAAAAGAAAGTCAATTTGTTTACAATTCAAGTACATCAAATAACACACTTAACAATCTCTTTTTTGGTTGTACTGGAGGATTTTATACTGTTTTTACAGATAAGTTCTCTAAAAACAACAAAATTCCTACAACAGTAATTACTAGTTTTACTACTCTTGGTGCCACAAAAGCAGATCAAACAAATTCAGCATTAAAGTCATCAAGTACTATTAAAATCCATTCTAAAAAACCTATAATTTTACCTTACAATCAAAACAATATTGTTGTTAACTTCTCTTCTTTAGATCTAACAACACCCATAAAAAATGAATATGCATATAAGTTAGAAGGGCTAAATAATTATTGGGTTTATACAAATGCAACAAATAGAAATGCAAATTACAATGATCTTTCTCCAGGTTCATATACATTTAAAGTAAAAAGTTCTAATAGTGATGGTGTTTGGAATGAGACTCCAGAAGAATTGGAATTTACAATTGAACCCCCATTTTGGGAAAGTAGTTTGGCGTATTTTGGCTATTTTCTTATTTCTTTAATTTTACTTTTAATAAGTGCTGTATTAATTAGAAGATGGTATCGTTTAAAAAAGAATTTAGTAACAGAAACTATTAGTAGAGAAAAAGACAATGAACATAATAGAATGAAAATGGTCTTTTTTACAGACATTTCTCACGAATTACGAACTCCTCTTTCTTTAATTTTTGGGACTATTGAAAAAGTTATAAAAGAGAAAAATTATACACTAAATCCAATAACCTCTCAACGAATATACAACAACACACTTAGAATGAGAAGGTTAATAAACCAAATAATGGATATTCGAAAATTTGATAGTGGTAAATTTAAATTAAGAATTACAAAAAACAATATTGTTAAAGATATAGACATTATAAAAAATGCTTTTAACGATTTTGCAAAAATGTCTAATATTAAATACGAATTCATTTCAAATGAAAACAAAATAAAAGGCTGGTATGATGTAGATATATTAGAAAAAATACTATTCAACCTACTCTCTAATGCGTTTAAATACACACAAAAAAATGGGGAAATAAGTGTTAATCTAGAATTGGTAGAAGTAAACAATAATAACTCAAAAGACCTACATTTAAAACAAGGAACTTATATTAAGTGTTTTGTTAGAGACAATGGTATTGGCATACCAGAAAAAGATTTACCTTTTATTTTTGATAGATATTACCAAGCAACAAAATCTTCTGGTAATAATATACCTGGAACAGGAATTGGAATGGAATTAGTTCAAAAACTAATAGAAAGACATCATGGTACAATATCTGTAGAAAGCAAAGTAAATACATTAACTAAATTTACTTTTTTACTACCAATTGATAAAAAAAGTTATAGTGAAGATGAACGTTTAGAAATATCTGAACCATTAAAAAAGAATTTTATTAAAAATTCTGAATTCCAAGTTATAGAAGAAGTTTCTTTAGCTCATGATGCTAAAACCAAACCAAAAAAGAATAAACCTAAAATTTTAATTGTAGAAGACAATCCTGATTTAAGACAAATGCTAAAAGATGAATTAGAAAATGACTTTTACGTAAAAGAAGCTTCTAACGGTATTGAAGGTTATGACGCTGCTTTAAAAGAAAAACCTTTACTTATTATTAGTGATATATTAATGCCTCTTGAAGACGGAATATCTATGCTTAAACGCATAAAAGAATCGCCTGAAATAAATAAAATTCCAATATTTATGCTTACAGCAAAAAACTCTGAAGAAACAAAAATTGAATGCTTAAGCATGGGAGCTGATGATTACATAGAAAAACCATTTAGTTTAGAATTTGTAAAATGGAAAATAAAAAATGCTTTAACATCTAGAAAACATCTTAAAGAAAAATACAGTAAAGAAATTAATATAGAACCTTCTGAAATTGAAGTTGATTCTAATAATGATAAATTCATCCGAAAACTAGTGAAAATAATAGAAAACTCAATGAGTGACAATCTATTAAGTGTAGAGTTTCTTGCATCTGAAGTTGGAATGAGTAGGGCTAACTTATATCGAAAACTGCAAGCGATTTTAAATGAAACACCTGTAAATTTTATCAAAAAAATTAGATTAAAACGTGCAGAACAACTTTTAAAGAAAAATGAACTTTATCTTTCTGAAATAGCATATATGACAGGATTTAATAATCAAAAATATTTTGGAAAATGTTTTCAGAAAGAATATGGTATGAGCCCAACAGAATACATAAAGCAACACAAAAATAATTAAAGCTCCCTAAAATTAAAAACTATTTATATTTGTGTTAATATTATTAACAATGATAGAATAAAACAGTTAATACAAAACTACACAACCCTACTATTCTAATTGATTATGATAATCTGTAATGAAAAAATCTAATTTAAATGATTAACAATTATTAAGAAACACCTAACATAGATGCTTTAGCTAAAGTTATTATTTCTAGTGATTGGAAATTATATCATTATTCAATTGAGCTCTACAACCTAAAAAAGATCTTTCTGAAAACAAACCATAATAGAAAAATACAAAAAGCAACAGAAATATTTAAAAGTTAAAAGAATACAGGTTAAAAACAAAAGCTAAAATATTTAGTAAAAAAAACTAAATATTATACAGAATACGAAAAAACAAAACAGAGGAAAACAATTAATTATCAATCAGAAAAAAAACTGCAATATTAACTACATATAAAATACCCTATTTTTATCTTATATATTATACAATAGTATTTAAATAAACCTCTTTAATTTTACCTTTATACAACAACTCTTAAAAAGTACTCAAACACTTCATATATTGCTTTTTAACATCAAATAATCACATTTAAAATAAAATTTGTACTTATTTTTTGTTTTAATTATTATTCTGAAAATACAACAAATACCTATCCTTTCATACTATTTGAAGCCATCATTTTTTATATGCAACATTTTTACCCATAACACGAAACCTCTTCACCCTAGTTAAAAAAGGTTTTTTATTAATTTTAAGAATTAATTAATTTAATTACAAAACTTAATAAAAAATGAAAAAAAATTTACTCTTATTTGCTGTTATTTTCACAGTAACTTTAACAAATGCACAACTTACAGCAGACGCTACTTTTAGCGATGAATTATTCACATATACAGTTACAACAACTGATGAACCTGGGTCTCCAAATACAGTATCACTTACCGGAAGTGTAGATGGAGTTACTTTACCTGATGCTTTAGTTATACCTGCAACAGTAACTGAAGGTGGCTTTGACTATGATATTACATTAATTGCAAACCAAGCTTTTAAAGACTCTTCAATTACTTCTTTAACAGTTGAAGGTGAAACTGTAATTGGTAATCAATCATTTTGGGGAGCTTTAAATCTTGTTTCTGTAGATGCTCCTCTTTCAACCGTTATTTTTAATCAAGCATTTAGAAGTTGTGAATCTCTTACCGATGTAAATATACCCAAAGTAATTTCTGTTGGAGTCCAGTCTTTTAGAGCTTGTTTAGCTCTTAAGAGCATAGATTTACCAAGCGCAACAACTCTTGGTAATGGTGTAGGTGCAGGTTTAACATTTTGGCAATCAACTGCATTGGAAACAATAAATATGCCTGTAATGGATTCTATTTCTGTTGGAGCATTTAATGGATGTAGTTCACTTAAATCTATAAGATTTCCTGCCTCATTAACTAAATTAGATGAAACAAACTTTAATATGTTTAAAGGATGTACAAGTTTAAAAGAAGTAATTATAGAATATACAACATTTATACCACTAACAAAAGATACAAGTCATGCAAATGTATCAATATTTAATGATGTGACTGCGAATGCTACTTTAGCTATTACTGGTGCAGAAAACATAGCTACATATCAATCATCAGATGTATGGAAAGATTTTTCTGGTTTTACATTAGGTGTAAATTCTATTCAAAAAATATCTTTAAGTTCGTATCCAAATCCTGTTGTAGATAAATTATACTTTTCTGCAAATGATGTTTTTTCTGCAGAAGTTTATAATATTTTAGGAGCTAAAGTAAGTTCTCAAAAAGTTTCAAACGGTGTAGATTTATCTCAACTTAATAGCGGTATTTATTTTGTGAAAGCGAAGAACGTTGAAGGCTTAGACTTTAAAACAATTAAAGTTATTAAACAATAACCTAATTTTTCTTTAAAATAAAAAAAGGAGTAACTTTGAATAAAGTTACTCCTTTTTTTTCGATAATTCTATTTATTAATGATAAAAATAGATGCAACATTCTCACCCAAAACTTGAAACCTAAATAACCTTAAAAAAAATAACTATTACGTAAATTTATGATATTATAAAAATAATCTTAAAACTAATAAATATGAAAAAAATTTACGCAACACTGTTACTATTAAGTATTAGCTTATTTACTTACGCTCAAGGCCCAAAGTTTATCATAGATTTTGAAGGGGCAGATCCACTTGCTAACTTACCAGCAGGGGTTACAAGTGTTAATCCACAAGATCATTATGAAACTCCGGAAGCCCCTGGTGTATTTAGTGATTCAATTGTTGCATACATAGCTAAAAATTCATATTACTTTATTGAAGAAGGAGGAGATTTTGTAAATGATGAATTATTTACGCAACGAAATCAATTTGATAATGTAGTTAAAGATGTAATTGGTAATAAATTATTACAAACTGATTATACAGGTCATGTTATTATTGATGAACAAGCTTTAGGAACTGATAGTTATACTATTAGGTTAAATCTTTCTGTTTTTGGGCATAGTATGGGTTCAACCGATTGTGGAATATTTACCATAACAGGGAATAATGGAGGTACGTATGAAGCAGACTGGTTTACGTCAAAAAATGGTGGGTACGCTCTTGGTTTTGGCGATACAGGAGGTGTTGGTGGAGCTAGTGGTTTTGCCTATGGAACTGCAACCCCACCATATAGAGAAATAGTTATTACTTACAACGATACTGATAAACTTTATAGAATATATATAGAGGGTGTTGAGAAAATAATTTCGGATGAAGCACAAACAAGTGGTGATTGGACGGATAGAAAATTTTATATAGGTTTTGCCGGTAGAAACTCTATTGGAGCAGGAGATGGTATAAGTCATATAGATACGTCAACTGGAAACTTTACTAGTAATGGTGTTAGAAATGATGGAAGAGTTGCAGATTTGCAAATGAGAATGGACAATATAGAGGTTTACCAAAGAGCAATATCTGATGCAGAGGTAACAACTCTTTTTAACGGTGGTACTCTTTCTGTGAACAACCAATCTAAAGAAATTTTTAATTCATACCCTAACCCAGTTGTAGATTATTTACATTTTTCATCAAACGATATCTATTCTGTAGAGGTTTATAATATTTTAGGAGCTAAAGTTAGTTCTCAAAAAGCTGTAAAAAGTGTTGACATGACCAATCTTAATAAAGGTATTTATATTGTAAAAGCCATAAACAATGAAACTTCAAATGTTTCAACAATAAAAGTTATTAAACAGTAATTTTAATTTTTCTTTTCATAAAAAGAGAGTAACTTTATAAAAGTTACTCTCTTTTTTTATATCTAGTTGTACTAAATTCTTAGTTTTGATATTTAAGTACATAGTTATTACTACCATCACTACCATCAAGAGCTACACCACTAGGGCAATAAAGGTATTCTGGTTCATTATTAGCATCCATTAACAATTGTGGTCTTTCAAATTTTACTTTTTTACCATAACGTGTATTTGCTCCTTCTGGCACTTTACCATTTAAGTAAAAATCTTGCGCATTATGAAATCCTGATAAAGGTGCTGCATTAAATTGTATGCCATCATCAGACACCCAAAGCAAACCTCCTCCTTTTTCTAAAATACCATGGTTATCTGTGGTTAACAAACACACTTTATCTTTCCATATAAAAGCATAGCCATCTTCTATTCTAACCTTATTGGTTGTAATTGGATTTGGTTGTATAACATACGGTCCTTCTAATTTTTCTGAAATAGCAACTCCCATACTTACTTTTGCTCCTGTTCCTTTAGGACCTGCCATGGCTTTAAAGTACAAATAATATTTTCCGTTTGGATGTTTTATCAATCCAGGATTATTAACACCAAGACCACTATTATAACACCAAATAGAAGCATCGTTTGGCGGACTTAACAAAGGGATATCCTTATTTGGTTTTTCTGTCCAAGGACCGTTAAGACTATCACTTACCAACATGCCTATTCTTTGACTAGGACCATGGTTTTTTCCTCCATCATTTGCTATAAATATCAACACATATTTGTCATCAATCTTTTTAATACTTGGGTTATGAAAACCAGCAGCATTCCAAGTACCATCTCTTTTTCCTTGTGCTACAATTTCTACAAATTTAAAAGGCCCTTCTGCACTTTTAGCTACATAATGTGCAATTTCACTGTTATAGCGCCAAGCCTTTTTAAAGGGTGTTTCTGATGACCATCTTGCAGAAAACAAATGTACATTTCCTTTCTCATCTCTAATTGGTGAACTACCCCAAACATCATAACCAGTTTGATTTACTGCTTCTCCAATAAATCTCCAATGATTGGACATAGCTGTTGGAGTATGTATTTCTTTTTGTATAGTCTCTGTTTCTTTAACTTCTTGATTCTTGTTTTTTTTGTTTTGACAAGACGTAATAAACAAGAAAAGTAAGACTGTACTTAATATTATTTTTTTCATAAAATATTTTATTAAAATAATTGTTGTTTTAGAACAAGTAATACTGTGTTTATTCTGATATGTTAAATGAAACATGTGTAAATGAACCAGGTGTTATGTCTATAAGAAATTGATTTTCTTCTACGGGTTCTATCACAAAAGATTCTCCTAAAGGTTCATCATCATCATCCCATTGTGTTACATTTATATCTCCATCAATTTTAAAACCATCTAAAATTCCTACAGGATAATCTTTGTAAAAAGTAGGTGTATAATTTACGGCATTACATGGACTAACAGTATTTATAAAAAACACATTTACTTCATTACCTCTTATATACGCTCTACTATGTAGCTTGAACCTACTTAATACTTCTTCACCATCATGATCTAACATCCTTATAGGTTGTGAACCAATCAAAGCTTCAGTATATGCTCTGGTAATATAATGTCTAGGTGCATTCCCACCAGATAAAGGATAATCCCACCAACTTACCAAGTCTAATCCAAGATCAGTCCAATCAAACATGCATCCAATAGCAAGTTCGGAAGTCCAAATTTCTCTATCTTTTTCATAAATATTACTACATCTAAGGGCATCCCAATGTGCTTCTGTAGCCCAAGCTTCACGAAATTTATCACTTTGAGCCAGTTCATACTCGAATTTTAGATTTGGATGATTCGTTTCATTATGGTGGTTCATGTAATAATGATTTCCAAACACGTCAAATCTATCTTGTCCATTAATTTTATACAAATCGTTAAAAGATCCAGATTCACCTAATGGTTTATAGAATTCTGGAGCCACAACTTTTGGCACAACATAACCAAGTCTTGCAGTTCTTGCTCTAAGTGTATCAACAGCTATCGTAAAATCTGTAACATCCATTCTAGCAGCTTCTTTATCAAAAGCAACATAATTTACTTCATGTCCATTTTTATCCATAAACTCAATATAATCAACAATCAATTGTGCATATTTTACAGGATTCGGCACAGTTGGCGCTTCTGTTGTTACCCAATCAGGAAAATACTCTGCTTTATCTGATGTTAAAACTTTTAAACCTAAAAAAATTATAAAAGGTTCAGTACCATAATAAGATGCTTTGGCATTTTCTATGGATTTTAAAAGAGTTGTGTAAACACTTTCTATCACCTCTCCTTCTGCAGGATGTCCTCCAAAAGCATCACCACAATATAATGGAACCCTAAGACCATTCATTTTGGCCTGACCACTAGCTTCTCCAAAAGCTTTCTCTGCATTACTGATATTACTTAAGGCTCCAGCATTATGATTCAAATCATACATATGATATTTTGTAACCTTACCAAATTTTTCAAGTGGAGAAATAGTTGCTTGGTTTTCAAAAACAGGTTTTACATAATCTGGTATTTCTACAACATATTCTTTAAAACTACCATTAGCATAAAGTCTAAACTTTTCTGCAAGTCCCCATTTACTTATTCTTGTATCTGGGTTAGGGCTAATTAATGACACATCTTCTGAATACTGATAATCTACAGAAGTTATATCTAAAGGGTTGCTTACATTAGGTAATGAAATTGTATTTTGATCATTATCAATTACACCAATAGATTTTACTCCTGATGATAAAGTAACATCAAATTTAGTGAACCTTAAATCTATATCGTTTATTATCTGTTCTTCTGATTCTTTGCTACAATTAAGAAACAATACTAGGGAAAGTATTACTAAGTTAATTTTTTTCATAATAGTTTGTTATGGTTGATTTGTTTGTTATACAATGTACCTAAAACACTCACAACAAAAGGAGTACCTTTGTAACAACTATGGAGTGATAATGTTACAATTCAGGTTTTTTTATAATCTAAAGAGAAAAATATGTCTTTCTTTTTTATTAATAATCAAATGTTAATACTTCTCCTTTTTTAGTTTCTATTTCTTTTACATCTTCATTGTAACGGAGTTTTAGTGTATTCCCTAATTTAGATGTAACCACTAACGTTTTTAATTTTCCTAACTCCCAAGTTATATCAATTTCAAACCCTTTTTTAGCTACAATTCCTTTAATACTTCCTGATTGCCATTCTGAAGGTAATGCTGGTAATATATGTATTTCATCATTATGACTTTGTAATAACATTTCTGTAATACCAGAAACTACACCAAAATTTCCATCAATTTGAAAAGGAGGATGCACATCTAAAAGATTTGGTAAAGTAGATTTTCTTTGTAAGGCTAAAATATTTTCATAAGCTTTATCTCCTTGTAACAAGCGTGCGTAGAAATTAATAATCCAAGCTCTACTCCACCCTGTATGTCCTCCACCATGAGATAATCTACCTTCTAGTGTTTTTTTAGCAGCTTCAAAAAGTTCTGGTGTTTGTGATTTTGAAATTTGATTTGATGGATGCAAGGCATATAAGTGTGAAATATGCCTGTGTCCTGGTTCTGCTTCTTTTAATTCTTCAGCCCACTCTAACAATCTACCATCACTACCAATTTCAAGAGGAGGCATTTGTTCTATTTTCGACTTTAAAATTGCACTAAAATCAGCATCTGTATTTAAAATTTCTGCTGCTTTTATGCAGTTATTAAATAACTCAAAAATAATGGTACGATCCATTGTTGGGCCCATGTTCAAAGTAGCTTTTTTTCCTGCTGGTGTTAGGAAATTATTTTCTGGAGATATAGAAGGTCCACTTACTAAAAATCCTGTATTAGGATTGGTTACCATAAAATCTACAAAGAACAATGCCGCTTCTTTCATAATAGGATACGCTTTGTTTTTTAAGTATTCTTTGTCTTCAGTGTATTCGTAATGCGTAAATAAATGTTCACAAGCCCAAGCTGCTCCCATAGGCCACATGGCATATCTCGATTTTCCAAAAGCAGCAGTCGTATGCCACACATCACTAGTATGATGCGCAACAAAACCACGGGAGTTATATGTTTTTCTGGCTGTAACTCGTCCTTTTTTACGTAAATTATTTACAAAATCTAAGAAAGGTTCGTGACATTCAGATAGGTTTGCCATTTCTGCCATCCAATAATTCATTTGAACATTAATGTTGGTGTGATAATCTGAATTCCATGGTGGTGTAAATCCTTTTGCCCAAATACCTTGTAGGTTTGCAGGTAAAGTGCCTGGTCTAGAACTACTAATTAATAAATATCTTCCAAATTGATATTGTAATTGTGTTAAATAATTATCTGAGATTCCTTTTTTAACTTTTTTTAAACGAACATCAGTAGGGAAGTCTTCTCCTGTTTTTTTAGAAATCTTAAAATCAACTCTATTAAATAAAGCTTGATAGTCTGAAACATGTCTGTCTAAAAGTTCATTGTAAGAAGTGTTTTCTATTTTATTTAAAACGAGGTTACTTTCTTTCTCTGGATCTAAACCTCTGTAATTACTTACGGCAACTACTTTGATGATAATTTCATCAGCATTAGAAATGGTTATTTTTTCTTTTTCAACTTTAGAGATACCTCCTTTGGTTTTAAAATCTACAATTGCATGATATGTAACACCGTGTCCATTTCCTACATGTTCTGAAAATTCTATACGGTTTTCAGAAATTATAATTTTAGTTTGTTCACTACGTTTTATCCAAGTAGAAATATTTATTTTTCCTTTAGCATCGGCTGTAAATTTATAAACCATTGCTTTGTCTGGAAAACTAGAAAAATATTCTCTTTTAAAAGTAACACCTTTGTTTTTAAACGTTGTAGTTGCTACAGACTGGTTAAGGTCTAATTCTCTTTTGTAATTTGTAACCGAATCTAAATTTGGAGTTTCTACAAATAAATTCCCCAACATTTGGTATGTGTTTTTACCTCCTGATAGTCTTTTATTTAGAACTTTATTGTCAACAAGTTTTTCAGCAACTTTATACTTACCTGCAAAAAGCAATTTCTGAATAGTATCTATATATTTACCAGCATCTTTTTTATCTACATAAGAATCCTTTCC
>NZ_JBDVJE010000079.1:0-1391 GCF_039939415.1 Polaribacter sp. | reverse complement strand
ATAAGAATTGTGACCAACATTTTTATAAATAGTTAAATGTGTTTTGTTTTTTTTCTGAACATACAAAGCTTCAACCATGTCTATGGAACCAGAAAGAGGTACCGTAGGATCTACATCACCATGAAACGCCCAAATAGGAATTTTTCTAATTTCTTTTGCCATTGAAGGATCTCCAGCTCCACAAATTGGAATTGCAGCAGCAATCATTTTATGATAACGCATTACAAAATTCCAAGTACCATAACCTCCCATAGAGCAACCCATTACATAAATGCGGTTTTTATCTACTGCATTTTCTGTTATCACTTTGTCAAAAATTGCTTTGGCCAATTTCATTGGTTTACTTAGTGGAATGTCTTTCATATTATAAGAACCTTTTTTCCAAGGAACATTTACCCATTTTTGTTTTGCAGGACATTGAGGCATTAAAATAATACAAGGATTTTTTTGTTGTACCACCTCGTCCATCCAACCTGCAACCCAAGGGCGTAATTGTTTTAAATTATCATTTCCTCTTGATCCCGCTCCATGAAAAGAAAGCACCAAAGGATATTTCTTTTTAGGATTATAATTAGAAGGCAAAAACAACCTATAAGGCATTTTATTACCTTCGTTATCAGTATAAATATGAGCTATTGTGTTTTGTTCATAAAAAGAGTTTTTATACTCTTTAATCCCTTTTTTGAAATCTGAAGAATTTATATCAGAATAGAAAGTTTGTCCACAAATGGTACTAGTAAATGCAGTTAAAAATAAAAGAATATAATTTTTCATTTCTAAGTTATTAAAATTTAACTAATTATTTTTTGACTTATTTAGCATCGCTCCAATTGTCTGTTCTAAAAGACGAAGCAGGTAAAAGATTGGTATCATACAAAGTCCCATTTATCCAATTTTTCCACGCATATCTAACAGCAACAGGATTCGTTACTTTATCACTTGTAACCAATACTTTTTTTCGATTCACAATTTTGGCTGATGCTGGGTAAAATACCTTATCTATACCTGCTATTTCAAAACCTTTTAAACCATTATATGTATATAATCCATTTTCTGCCTTTTTAAAACTCAATAAAATAGCATTCTCTTTTTTCTCAAGAGATTTATACATTGGTCCTGCATAATCTATAGAATTAAACCCATAAGTTTGATTTAAAGCATTAAACAATAACCTGTCTGCTACTTCTTTCTTTTTTGGTGGGTGAATACTGTTTTTATCGCCAATATCCATCGTTATGGCAATTCCAGAATTAGGAATTAAATCTAAACATTGCAATTGAGCTTCTCTTATAAATGCAGTATTATCATTGGTTTGAAATACATCATTATTATCATATAAATATGGAGCAATTTGTACATAATAAAACGGGAAATCTCCAATTCCCCATCGA
>NZ_JBDVJE010000078.1:0-27028 GCF_039939415.1 Polaribacter sp. | reverse complement strand
AGAAAATTTCTATAATTTTATCATCAGAAATCATAAGCAGAATATTTATTAGTAAATTGAAATTCAGTACTTTAATTTACAAAATATTCTGCTTTTTATTGCTTATTTTTTAAATATCTTACGTCGAACTCACGTTAAATAATAATGGTAAACAATTTAGAACAAGGTTTTTTCGGTATTGGAATTCAGAATGGAAAAACACCAGAAAACTTAGGTGTACTTTGGAGGTCTGCACAAAATATGGGTGCAAGTTTTATTTTTACCATTGGCAATCGTTATGCAAAACAAGCTTGTGATACTCATAAAGCAATTGGAGCAATGCCGTATTTTCATTATGAAACTTTTGAAGATTTCTTTAAGAATCTACCTAAAGGTGCCATGTTAGTTGGTGTAGAATTAGATGAAAAAGCAGTACAATTAGAAACTTTTAGCCACCCAAAACGTTGCGTTTACTTATTAGGAGCAGAAGATCATGGAATGTCTAAAATTGCTATTGAAAAATCGCATCATTTAGTAAAATTTAAATCTGAGTTAAGTTTAAACGTATCTGTTGCAGGTAGCATTATTATGTATGATAGACAGGCTAAATTAAATTTTTGATTTCAAATAAATAAGCTTAAATATTCTTTTTATTAACGTATTTATAAAGCTTATATAAAAAGTATAAAATAGCCAATAAAATTACTATTTCTAGAGATTGCCAAAAGATACTAACAGTACTCATATCATTTAAAGTTTCTCTCATTCTTTTTCTGTAAATATAACTAAGACATTAACATGAATCAATCCCTGAAAACAGTGAAATTTTTAACTCACGGTTTTCCGTTAATCGAAAATGGAAAGTTTAAAATCTAATATGTATCTCGTAACCACTTAAAAGTAGCTTGCATCTTTTCTTTAATCGCGTTGTTAGAATGCAAATAATGGTTGTTCATATAGCTGAAAATTAAGATTTTTCCAGAATTGGTAACTAAGTATCCACTTAAATTATAATTATTGCCTAAAGTGCCCGATTTTGCGTGAATGTATGGTTTAGGGTTTCCTGCATACCATTTTTTTAAGGTGCCCGATTTTCCGCCAACAGGAAAATATTGAAACAATTTTTCTTGAGGATACTTTTTATACATTTTGGTTAAAACATCCACGAAAGAAATAGGTGTAAATAAATTATATCTACTTAAACCTGAACCATCTACCCAACGTGGTTTTTGCTGTAAATCTTTTAACAGATTTTCTAAAATATGCTTTCTCACTTTTGATGAATTTAAAGTATCAGACAATGTAGAAGATGCTAAAATTAGAATTTGTTCTGCTAAAAAATTGTCGCTCACTTCCATCATTCTTTTAAACAAAGAATCTCTAGAAATGCTATATGCAATTGTTGATGGTTTTATTGTTGATGAATTTACAATTGATATTTTGTTTGGAATAATATCATTAAAAAGATTTAAGAGCAAAGAATCGCTCATAATCATTGGTATTTCAGTTTCGCGAGTTCTGTTTTTACTGAAATAAAAAGAGTTTGAATATTCCTTTCTTCCATAGCCTTTATCTGTAATTTTTAAACGTTTTTTATAATAGTTTGGAAATACATTTAAAGAATCTTGTTTACTAACTGTAACTACATTTCCGTAGATAGGAAAAGCGCTTTTTTCGGCACTAAAATAACTATCAAAATCTTCCCAAGCCCAACCTGGTCCATATCTTTTATCAGAAATATTATCAGTAATTAAATGTACTTTTTTAAATTTTTGCATCATTTTTAATGCTGTACTATCTTTAAAATACGGATGAAATAAAGTTGGATCTCCTGTTCCTTGTATGGTAATAGTATCTTTATTTATTGCGTATTTAAAAGCCGGAATTGAATCTGGTAACATTTCTAATCCTGTAAAAAGTGTAAATATTTTGGTATTACTTGCTGGTGTAAAATACTTTTCTCCTTGAGAATTATATAAAACTTTGTTTGCATCTACATCATAAATATAAATACCCGTAAACTGATTTTTAAAAAATGAAGTGGTAAGTTTTTTATCAATATTTCTACTTATTTTGGTTGATTTACAACCGATAAAAAATACAATTAACAATAGAAATAGTGGTGCTTTTTTAAGCATAAGTTGCTTTTTTTTATAATTCTGAATTCTAAATTACAAATATTTTAATTTGTGAAGTTTAAATACTGAATAAATATTTACCTTTGTAACAGTATGAATACAACTTTTTTATTTATTAGTGGTCCAGAAATTATGGTGGTTATGTTAATCGTAGTCATGGTTTTTGGTGCAGATAAAATACCTGAAATTGCAAGAGGGTTAGGTAAAGGAATGCGTCAAGTAAAAGATGCAACTAACGATATTAAAAAAGAAATAAAAGACAGTTCTGAAAAAAATGGTATTGATACAGATGTAACTAAAAGTATTAACAAAGAAATTAAGAGTGTAAAAGACAATATTGATGACCTTACTGGTCCTATCAAAAGAAACTTTTAATTTTATTTTACCCTACTTATTGTTAATCCATCTCTAATTGGCAACAAAACAGTTTCTATTCTAGCATCTTCATTCAATAATTTATTATACTCTAAAAGTACTTTTGTATCTTTATCTTTTGGTTTTAATTCTTCTACTACTTTACCACTCCAAAGTACATTGTCTGATAAAATAATTCCTCCAGGATTCATTTTATCAATAATTAAATGAAAGTAATTGATGTAATTAGATTTATCAGCATCAATAAAAACCAAATCGAATTTTTCATTAATTGTAGGTATAATTTCTAAAGCATTTCCTACAAATTGTTCTATTTGATTTCTGTATCCAGATTTTTCAAAATATTTGTTTTGTAGTGTTTCTAATTCTTCGTTTTTGTCAATCGTAAAAATTTTTCCTTCGGATGATAATCCTTCAGCTAAACAAAGTGCAGAATAACCAGTATACGTACCAATTTCTAAAATATTTGTAGGTTGTATTAATTTGGTTATTATAGATAAAACTCTACCTTGAAAAGCACCACTTAACATTCTTGGATTTAATACCTTTTGCCAAGTTTCTCTTGTTAATTCTTTTAAAATATTTGGTTCTTGTTGAGAATGATCAACTACGTAATTGTCTATTTTTTCAGGTAAAAAATGCATTTTCTGTTTGGTCGAGCGCAGTCGAAACCTTATTAAATTACTACTTAAACCTCTCGACTGCGCTCGAGGAGACAGGGATTTCAAAAATACAAAAAACGGAATTTATATTTCTATAAACCCCGTTCAATCTAACAAAAAATCAAAAAATGTGATTTTCTAAAAATCACGAAAATATCTTTATAAATTTATTTTTTCTAACTCTTTTTTAAGAGTTTCTTTTGCTTCTTTACTTAAACATGCTTTTGTTTTTTTACAACTATTTGCATGTCCTTTATAGATTTTTGTAAGTGCGTTATTCTGTTTAGAATATAGAGAACATATTTTGCATCCTAGAAAATGAATATTTAATTTCAATTTTTCTAACAAAGTTGCAGATCCATATTGACTTTTGTCACATATGGTGGTAGCTTCATCGCAAGTAATTCTTAAACTTTTAAACATTTTTTAAATATTAAACCAGTTATCTTCCATACATTTTCTAAGCTGTGTTCTTGCTCTATGAATTATAACCCACAAGTTTGACGCTGTAATGTCTAACTCCTTACAAATTTCTTCAGTTTCAAACTCTTGTATTGTTTTCATTCTAAAAACCATAGCATACTTTTCTGGTAAAGCGTCTATACAAGATTCTAATTGTAATTTTAATTCTTCATTTTCAATTGATTTTTCTGATTGATTATCCCAACTTTGAGGCACTCTCTCTTCTAACCAACTTCCTTCATTTTCTCCATCATCATAAAAATTCATTCTAACTTCGGCTTGTCCTTTTTTAGAATTTATTTTTCTATAATGATCTATAATTTTTCTTTTTAAAATAGATACCAACCATGTTCTTTCTGTAGATTTCCCTTGAAAATTTTTAGCAGATTTTAAACCTGCAAAAAAAGTATCTTGAACTAAATCTTTGGCTAAATCGTTATTATTTACACGTACAATAGCGTAATTATACATATAATCTGCATAATTATCAATCCATTTGTCTGTGTTTAATATAACTTGTTGTTCTACCATTCTAAATTTAAAAAATCAAATATAATGCTATTTTTTTTGATTTGGAGCTTTACAATTTTCTCTTCTTCTCATATCTACTAAATACACAATTTCCCAAACTCCATTATTGCTAAATAATTGAAAAGAATTTGCCCCACAATGACTAAAATTTCCGTTTAAATAAAATTCATATGGCGTCCAAACTGAAGCTAAATTTCCATCAATTTTAATCGAATAAGAAAGTAATTTTTCTAAATAAACGTCTGTTGGTTTTTTACTTGCAATGCCCTTTAACAATTTAACTTTAGTTTCTTTTTTTAAAAAATCTAAATCTAATTAAAATATCTATGTGTAAACTTTTTAGGTATTAAGATTAACGAAATATTAACTAGTTCTTTATCTGCTTATATTTCTTACATTTACAACATTAAAAAAATAAAAAAATGTCAACAGCAAAGAAAGAATACAAACGCATAACAGTTAAGTCTTTAGTAGATATGAAGAAAAATGGAGAAAAAATCTCTATGTTAACTGCTTATGATTATACAATGGCAAAAATTGTTGATGGTGCAGGTATAGATGTTATTTTAGTGGGTGATTCTGCCTCAAATGTTATGGCTGGTCATGAAACTACTTTGCCAATTACTTTAGATCAAATGATTTATCATGCAAGTTCTGTAGTAAGAGCAATTGATAGATGTTTAGTAGTTGTAGATTTACCTTTTGGTACCTATCAAGGAAACTCTAGACAAGCCTTAGATTCTGCTATTAGAATTATGAAAGAATCTGGCGGACATGCTGTTAAGTTAGAAGGTGGTGCAGAAATAGAACAATCTATTTCTAGAATATTAACTGCAGGTATTCCTGTAATGGGTCATTTAGGTTTAACGCCACAATCTATTTATAAATTCGGAACTTACACAGTAAGAGCTAAAGAAGAAGAAGAAGCTAAAAAACTAAAAGAAGATGCTTTATTGCTAGAGCAATTAGGTTGTTTTGCATTAGTTTTAGAGAAAGTTCCTGCTAAATTAGCTAAAGAAGTTGCAGAAAGTATTAGCATTCCTGTAATTGGAATTGGAGCTGGAAATGGCGTTGATGGACAAGTTTTAGTTACACATGATATGTTAGGAATGACACATGAATTTAATCCTCGTTTTTTACGTAGATATTTAGATTTGTATCAAGACATGACAGGTGCTTTTGAAACTTATATAAATGATGTAAAAACTGGAGATTTTCCAAGTGAGAAAGAGCAGTATTAAATGAAAATTCTACATCTCGATTCAAATCATCCACTTTTAATAAATCAATTAAACGATTTAGGGTATCAAAATGATGAAGATTACACTTCATCAAAACAAGAAATTGAAACCAAAATTCATTTGTATGATGGTTTTATTATTAGAAGTCGTTTTTCTATTGACAAAACTTTTTTAGACAAAGCAACCAACCTAAAATTTATTGGTAGAGTTGGTGCTGGCTTAGAAAACATAGATTGCGATTATGCAGAAAGCAAAGACATAAAATTAATTGCTGCGCCAGAAGGAAATAGAAATGCTGTTGGTGAGCATTCTTTAGGGATGTTATTATCTCTTTTTAATAAGCTCAATAAAGCTGATAAAGAAGTTAGAAACGGAAAATGGTTGCGC
This sequence comes from Polaribacter sp., assembly GCF_039939415.1. Classification (GTDB taxonomy): domain Bacteria; phylum Bacteroidota; class Bacteroidia; order Flavobacteriales; family Flavobacteriaceae; genus Polaribacter. The sequence continues at coordinate 21,253 of NZ_JBDVJE010000078.1, read as the reverse complement.
GAAGAAAATCGTGGAATTGAATTGGATGGAAGAACTGTTGGTTTAATTGGTTATGGAAATATGGGAAAATCTTTTGCTAAAAAACTTCGTGGTTTTGATGTAGCAGTTTTGTGTTACGATATAAAACCAAATGTTGGTGATGAAAATTGCACACAAGTTTCTTTAGAAGAATTACAAAAAAAAGCGGATGTTTTAAGTTTACATACGCCACAAACAGAACTTACACAAAACATGATAAATTCCGATTTAATTAACGGTTTTAAAAAGAATTTTTGGTTGATAAATTCCGCTCGTGGCAAATCTGTAGTAACAAAAGATTTAGTTGATGCTTTAAAATCTGGAAAGATTTTAGGTGCTGGTTTAGATGTTTTAGAATATGAAAAATCCTCTTTTGAGAACCTTTTTTCTGATGATAAAATGCCAGAAGCATTTAAGTATTTAATTAAGGCTGAAAATGTTTTATTATCTCCACATGTTGCAGGTTGGACTGTTGAAAGTAAGGAAAGGTTAGCACAAACTATTGTAAATAAAATTAAGGCATATTTTTGTTAACTTGTCAACATCAAAATAAGATGTTATGCAATACAAAGCCACAACACCAGAAGATTACATCTCTCAAGTTTCTGAAGAACAACAAGAAACTTTAAAAAAATTACGTAAAACAATCAACGATAATTTACCTAAATCTTTTGAAGAAGGCATACAATATGGAATGATTGGTTACTATGTTCCTCATTCTATTTATCCAGATGGCTATCATTGCAAACCAAAAGAACCTTTGCCTTTTATAAGTTTTGCATCACAAAAAAACTCCGTAAATTTATATCATAATGGCATTTATGCAGTACCAGAAATTTATGATTGGTTTGTGGCTGAATATCCAAAACACTGTAAACGAAAATTAGATATAGGTAAAAGTTGTATTCGTTTTAAAAAGTTTGATGAAATTCCTTTTAAACTTATTGGAGAATTATGCACAAAATTAAGTGCTAAAAGCTGGATAGAAATTTACGAAACAAATATAAAAAAGAAATAATTATGAAAAATAGAGTAACAGGTATTGGTGGTTTGTTTTTTAAATCTGATGATTCAAAAGCATCAAAAGAGTGGTATAAAAATCATTTAGGTTTTAATACAGATGATTGGGGTTGTACTTTTTGGTGGAAAGATAAAGATGGAAAAAAATGTTCTACACAATGGAGTCCGTTTGCAAAAGACACTAAATATTTTGAGCCATCAAAAAAAGACTTTATGTTTAATTATAGAGTTGAAAATTTAGTAGATTTATTAAAAGAATTAAAAAAAGAAGGTGTTACCATTGTTGGTGAAATAGAGGAATATGAATATGGAAAATTCGGGTGGATTTTAGATAATGAAGGAAATAAAATTGAGCTTTGGGAACCAATAGACCAAGCATTTAAATAGTAAAATAAATTATAATAAACTGAAAATCAAATAATTATGTTATACAAGAAAAGTTTAATCTATAAAAAAGAAGAAAATAAATCATTTACATCATCACAAGAAAAAAATAAAGATAGTGTAGCTGATATAAAAGATTCTGCAAAAAAAATATTAGAATCTACCAAAGAAAAAATAAATGATGCTTTTTCTGATGAAAATGTAGAAAAAGTAAAACAAAAAGCAGAAGAATATAAAGAAGTAGCTAAAGAAAAGGCAACAGAGTTTTCTGAAGATGCTAAAGAAGCTTTCGATATTATTTCTGAAAAAGGATCAGAATTTGCAAGTGAAGCAGCAGAACATTTAGCAGATTTAGCAGAAGATGCTCAAGAAGAAATTAAAGAGGCTACTTCTAAAGTAAAAAATTTTCTAAAAAATATTACTGGTAGATAAAAATGAAGGTACTTTCTAATCATCCAACAGAAGTATTAATCTTATTATTTTTAATTATTACTTATGCTATATCTGCAATAGAAAAAATTTCTGATTGGAAAGGTAATGTTGCTTATATTACAGATCACTTTAAAAACTCTATATTAAAAAATCATGTTTCTTTTTTATTAGCAATTCTATTAATAATTGAAATTATAGCATCTCTTTTAATGATTATTGGAGTTTATCAAATTTACACCTTAGGCTTAAAAGAAATTGCTTTAGTTGGAATAGAGCTTTCTGCACTCTCAATTATTTTTATGCTTATTGGTCAACGATTGGCAAAAGATTATCCAGGAGCAATGTCTTTAGGAGTCTATTTTATTATTACTCTTTGTGGTGTTTATTTATTAAATAGTTAAAAATGATACTTATTTAACATCTCTATAAATAATATTTATAAATAAAGCTCTCAAAACAGACGTTTTAAGAGCTTTATTATTTTTGGTAAGTAAATTACATCTTTAAGAATCTAAATACGAAAAAAAACTATTTAAAATTATTTTTAATACTTTTTAAGGACGTAAATTAAAGAAGAATACTCAGAAGTCTTTCTTGCTTTTAAATTTGATAGAAAACCTCTGTAAAAAGCATGTATAGGTTTCATTTTTTCTGACTTATATTTTTCACTTAATAAAGACACATAATAAGCATCAAATTTCATGGGCAATGTTTTTTCAACAATCATATCTTCTTCAGAAAAAATCTTATGAATTGAAGTTTGAGAGAAATGCCAAAGATGTCTTGGAACATCAAAAGCTGCCCAAAACTCTTTATAAAATTTAGCATCATAACTTTTAAAATTTGGAACAGCAATTATTAATTTACCATTATCTTTTAGAAGGTTTTTTAATTTTGTAATATAATCTGAAAGCATTTCTACATGTTCTAAGACATGCCAAAGAGTAATAATATCATATTTTGTTTTATCTACTTTATCTATACTATCTTTTAAAAAAACTTCTTTTTGTGCAGCATTATTTATAGCATCAATATTGGGTTCAATTCCCTCTACTGTCCAACCATTATTTTTACAAACTTTTAAAAAATCTCCTGTACCTGCTCCAATATCTAAAATGGTTTTTGAATCTGTTTTAAAAGAATTAATTAAAGATAATTTTCTTTTTAAAGTGTAATTTTTTACAACTTGATATACTTTATCAAAAAATGATTTTTTACTATCTGTATGTGATATATAATCTTCACTTTTATAATAATTTTCTAAATCTACAGGTATAGGAGATGTTACCAACATATCGTAGTCTTTATTTAACATTACCTCATAAGTTTCTTTAGAAACTGTAAAATCTTTACAATTCAAAAAAGGTTGTAACTTTTTTTGAAGACCTCTTTTTTTCCCCATATTTATTCTTTTTAATAAATTGTTCCTCGTGGAACATCAGCATTTTTTTCTTTTTTACCTTCCCATATATACAAGAAGAACAGAAATATCACTGGGGGAAACACCACTAATTCTACTGGCTTGTGATATAGATGTTGGTTGTATTTTACTTAACTTTTCTCTTGCTTCAAAAGATAGAGATTTTACTTTTTGATAATCAAACTTAGAAGGAATCATAACATTCTCTAATCTATTTAATTTATCTGCATTATTTTTTTCTTTTTCGATATATCCAGAATACTTTAAATGTATTACTGCTTGTTCTATTACTTCTTTATCAATAGCATTTTCTTCTAAAAAAGTATTTAATTTATTTACACTTTTAAAATCAGAAAACTCTAATTGTGGTCTTGCTGCAATTTTGTAGAGCTTCATAGATTGATTGATTAAAGCTAAATTTTTAGCTTTTAAAATAGGATTTATCTCTTCTTGTTTTACACTTGTTTTTTGTAAAAAACTAATTAATAAATCCGCTTTTTCTTGCTTCTCAATAACACGATCCATTCTTTCTTTAGATGCTAAACCTAATTTAAAAGCAATTGGTGTTAATCTTAAATCGGCATTATCTTGTCTTAGTAATGTTCTATATTCTGCTCTAGATGTAAACATTCTATAAGGTTCTTCTGTACCTTTCGTTATTAAATCATCAACTAAAACACCAATATAAGCTTCATTCCTTTTAAGTATAAATGGCTCTTTTTCCTGTACTTTTAAAGCAGCATTTACACCCGCCATTAATCCTTGAGCAGCTGCTTCTTCATAACCAGTTGTGCCATTAATTTGACCTGCAAAAAACAAATTCTCTATAATCTTAGTTTCTAAAGAATGTGTTAATTGTGTCGGTGGAAAATAATCATATTCTATAGCATAACCATATCTTAAAAATTTTACATTTTCAAAACCTGATACAGCACGAATTGCTTTATCTTGAATATCTTCTGGTAAAGAAGTAGAAAAACCATTTACATACATTTCACAAGTAGCCCAACCTTCTGGCTCAATAAACATTTGATGTCTGTCTTTAGTTGCAAAACGATCTATTTTATCTTCTACAGAAGGACAATATCTTGGCCCAGTAGATTTAATTCTTCCATTAAACATTGGTGATCTATCAAACCCTTCACGTAATAAATCATGCACTTTAGGGTTTGTATAAGTTAACCAACAAGAACGTTGTTTTTGTAATGGCTTTGTAGTTGGCAGATAAGAAAACTTCTCTGTAATTTCATCTCCAGGTTGTTCAATCATTTTAGAATAATCTAAAGACCTACCATCTACTCTTGGAGGTGTTCCTGTTTTCATTCTTCCAGATTCAAAACCCTTAGCAACTAAATCTTCTGTGATTCCTGTAGAAGCTCCTTCTCCTGCTCTACCTCCTCCAAAACTTTTATCACCAATATGAATTAAACCATTTAAAAAAGTACCAGCAGTTATTACAACTGTCTTTGCTTTTATTTCTAAACCTAAAGCCGTTTTTACACCAATAATTTTATTTCCATCAAACAATAATCCGTTTACAGAATCTTGATAAAAATCAACATTTGCTGTTTGCTCTAACATTGTTCTCCAACATTCTGCAAATTGCATTCTATCTGATTGCGCTCTTGGACTCCACATTGCAGGTCCTTTAGATTTGTTTAACATCTTAAACTGAATAGCAGTTTTATCTGTAACAACTCCACTATAACCTCCTAAAGCATCAATTTCTCTTAAAATTTGACCTTTTGCAATACCTCCCATTGCAGGATTACAACTCATTTGTGCAATGTTTTGCAAATTCATTGTAATTAATAAGGTGCGTGCACCCATATTAGCAGCAGATGCTGCAGCTTCACTTCCTGCATGCCCCCCTCCTACTACAATTACATCATATGTTGTTGTAAATAAACTCATAATTTAACGTTCCACGTGAAACTTTTAATATATTAAATTGATTATCAATTATTTAAAACCAATAAAGCACTGTTTTCTTGATTTCTCATCTCTAGTTTTTCATTATCAGATTTATCTTTAAAACCCATATAATGTAAAACTCCATGAATCATTACTCTGTGCAATTCATCTTCAAAAGAAACTTTATAGTCTGAAGCATTGTCCTTAACTCTTTCTATAGAAATAAAAATATCTCCACTAATTAATTTTCCTAATGTATTATCAAAACTAATAACATCTGTAAGTGTGTCATGTTGTAAAAACTCAACATTTAGTTTATGGAGATACTCATCATCACAAAAAATATAATTAATTTCTCCAATACTAAAATCTTGTTTCGATACAACAGTTTCTATCCAATATTCTAAAATATTTTCATTGTTTAATTGAAATGAAGTTTCGTAATTAAAAGTAATCATGCCTAAGCTTTCTTATTGCTAGAAAAATATGCTCTAACTTTATTTTTATAATTTTGCTGCAAAGGTAATGATTGTCTATTTAATATTTCTGTTTGATTATAAAACAGCTTTTTAAATTGTAATGCTTTTATATTTCTTTTTTCAAACTCCTTTAAATTAGAAGTTGATTTTCGCTTTTTATCTTTTCCTTGTTCTAAAGCTGCCTTGTCTAATTTTAGCAATTCATAATTTAAATTTTGCATTTTTTGAAGTGTACTAGCATTAAAACCTTTTTCTAAAATTTCATTTTCTAGATCTTCCATCTTTTTTAAGGCTTTTCTTGCTTCAGAATTTACGGCATTATTATTAGTTTCAGTTTGATTAATCTGGTTTTGTAATTCTTGTCTTAATAAACTTTGTTGTTTATAAATTTCATAGATTTCTCCATCTAAATCATCATTAGATTGTCCTTCTCCATTACCATTTCTATTTCCATTTTCTCCTGTTTTTTCACCTTTACCTTTTTTACCATTTTTACCTTTCTCTCCAGGTTTTCCTTTTTCAACAGGTTTCTTACCTTCTTTACCTTTGCTATTTTTGTCACCAGGTTTATTTCCTTTTTGCATTCCTTTCTCCATTTTTTTTGATAAACCTTCTTGTTTTTTTATCAAATCTGGTAAGCTAAAACCTTTTCCTTTTCCACTCTTTCCTTTGCCCATTTTCATGGACATAGCGTTTTTCATGCTATTTAAAATATTACTTAAATAATCAGCTAAATTATTTACAGCAGTCATTACATAACGTTGATTTGAAACTCCGTTTGAAAAACGATTTTCAGAAAAATTATCTAAAGATTGTTCTAAATTATAATATGTAGTAGATAAATCGTCTTTAATTTTTGCAGAAATTTTTGGCAAACGCATAGATAAAACATACAAACTATCATCTATATGTTCAAAATAGGTTTTTAATTGATTTTGTCTTTTTAAATCTTTACCAAAATCTGGATGCGAAGTTGAAGTTTCTTGAAACTTATACATTAAGTTTTCTTGCTTGAAAGAAAAAATGACTAAATTTTCTAAAATTTTACGCAAATCATCCATGTTTTCTTCCATAGATTCACCTTGCATTTCCATCATAGATTTTTGCATTTTAGCACTCATTTGTTTCATCTTTTTTGATGATTTTTTTTGACTACTTTTTGCATCAGAATTATTCTCTTTAGAAAGATTTTCTTCAGACTTTTTTAGTTCATCATCTATGTCTTCTTTTTCATCTTCAACGTCTGGAAGGTCTATAGGTTCTTTTAACTTCTCATTATCTTTTTTAAGATCTTCTAATTCTTTTTTAATTTCATTGAACTCCTTTTTAATTTCATTTTGAGCTTCTAAATTGTGTTCTTTTTGGGTTGAAAGTTCTTCTTGCTTTTTAGATAATTTATCAATTTTGTCTGCAATTTGCATTGTTTTTTGCTCAACGTAAAAGCGTTTTGTTAATTCTAAAATTCGTTCTAAACTTCTTTCTTGTTGTTTATTTTGTTGCGCTAATTCTTTGGCTTTTTTGACTAAATCTTCTTTGTTTAGTTTTTCTGCCATTTTTTGAATTTCATCTAACAACTTTTGTTGCTTTTCTAACTTCTTTAGTTCTGCTATTCTCTTTTTTAGTTCTTCTTTTTTATTCTGAAGATTCTCATTTGTTTCTTTCTTCTCTTCTAAATTTTCTTGCAACTTATCTGTTTGACGTTGCATCATTTTATTATAATTATTCTGACGTTCTACAAATTTCTGAATCTTCTTTTTATCGGTCCAATTTATCTTCTTTTTAACTTGTAAATCTTTCTGAACTTTATCTAATTCTAAATTTTGTTTTTGTTGTTTCTGAATAGAATTTTCAATATTATTAATGGTATTTCTTTGTTCTTGTAACAACTCCTGCTCTACTTCTGCAATCGTTTTTTGTCGATAATTAAAAACTTTACTCTTTGCTTTTTTATTTCCGTTTACAGCATCGTTATCAAAAACCTGAAAAAACAATTCATAATTAACTCCTTTCGTTAAATTTAATCCATCAGGAAACTGATAAAAAAATGTTTGAATGTTCTCCTTGGATATTTGTAAATCAAATGTTTTTTGAATTTCAGGATTGATATCATCATAATACACAATTTGTAATTTCTGAAGACCATAATCATCAGAAATTTGACCAGCAAATTGTGCTGTTCCACGTGAAATACTATCAATATTAGATTCCACAGAAATTGTTGGAGATTCATCTTTTACAACATCCACAGAAAACTGTAAATTTTCAAAATCTTTTAATTTTTTGTTTGATGATGCAATTTGATAATTCAGTGCATTTTGAATTTTTTTTGAATATTTGAAATTATTATCAGAAACAGTTTCAAAAAAATCTCTTTTTTTATTGTTGATAAAAGCCACTGAATCGGTTTGATTTGCATATACATTCCAAGTAATTCTAGTTCCTTCTGGTACAATAATATTTCCAGAATTTTTAATAGTTTCATTTCTTTTTCTTAAATATCTGGGATATTTAATATCTAAAGAAATGTTATTAATTGTTGGTGTTTTTATAACCTCAATTCTATATTCTTGAGATTCTATTCCGTTTGCTTCAATATAAAAATCAATCGATTTTTGAACATCAGAAAATGTATAAGAAAAAGCTCCATTACTATTATTCTGTAAAAAATATTGTTGGTTTTCAAAATGGATTTTTGCTTCACTTGGCAAGACGTTTCCAACTGTATTTACCAAAATAGTAATAGATTTTCCTTGAACAACTTTTAGATTAGAATTATCTAAAGAAAATAAAAATGGTGCTGGAGGACTATAGCTAACTCTATGATTTACAACACGTTCTAAACTTTGAGTAAGAGCGCTATTTGTTCCTGTAAATAAAGTAGTTATCAAAATTACAACAGGAATTATTGCATATTTTAAATACTTTTTATTTTGAGTAAAATCTACTGCTTTTACAAATGGTATTGGTTGTAATTCAGCTGCTTTTTGATTGATACTTGCTAATAATAAATCTGACTGATTGGTGTTTTTTTTTAATTGCAAAACATTCAATAATTTATCTTGAACTTCTGGAAAATGACTTCCAATAATTTTTGAAGACTGTTCAAAAGAAATTCCTTTTCGTAAACCTATTAATTTAAAAATAGGTAAGAAAATAAATCGAATAAGTAGAAATAATTCAACTACTAAAAACACCCAAAATAAAACGGTTCTTGCTGTTGGTTTTAGCCATAAAAAATATTCTAAAAACAAGGTAAAAAATAAGTACAAACATCCTAAAGAAAGAAATAGAATACTTCCTTTTATCAATTCACTAGTATAGTATTTACGAGTAAATTGATGTAATTTTTGTTCAATGTTCTTAAATCCTGTCATAATTAGCTTTTAAAAATACTATTTTTACATTGATACGCAATCAAATAACTGTTAAAACGATTTGTAAGTATTTCTATATTTATTCAACTAAGGTTAAAAAATCAACTAAAATGAAACAAATAGCGAGTTTTCTAATTCTATTTATAAGTATTTCAGCATTTTCTCAAGGACCTTGGACACAAGAAAAAGGGAAATTTTACACACAAATTTCATTTTCAACTATTTCTAATTATGATGAATTATTTGGAGATCCTGATTATAAAATTGAAGGAAAAATATCTGATAATACGCTTCAATTTTATGGAGAATATGGTCTTTCTGATAAAACTACGTTGATTGTAAATTTACCTTTAAAATCGATTTCATTTGATCAAAATGTTGTTTGTGTTACAACTCCTTGTAACGCTATTGAACATAAAGAAACCACTTTAGGAAACATAGAAATTGGTATAAAACATAATTTTTATAAAAAAGATTGGTTGCTTTCTGGTCAGTTTTCTGTGGAAGCTAATACGAGTTCTTTTGATGCAAATTCTGGAATAAGAACTGGTTATAATGCATTTACTTTTACTCCCCTTTTTATAACAGGAAAAAGTTTTAACAAAGCATATTTACAAACGTTTATTGGTTCAAAAATAAAAACAAACAACTACTCTTCTAACCTTAAAATTGGTGGAGAATATGGGCACAAAGTTTCCAAACACATTTGGTTAATTGCTTTTTTAGATATTGAAAAATCCTTTAAAAATGGAACTGTTGTTTTGCCTAATTCAAATTTAGCAACAGGTTTGTATGTAAACGACCAAGAATATGGAGTTGTTGGTGTAAAAGCAATTGGAGAATTTTCTGATAATTTTGGAATGACAGCAAGTTTACCAGCAGCATTTTTTGGTAACAATGTGGCAAAACAAGTTGCTTTATCTGTTGGAGTTTATAAGAAGTTTTAGATTAATTATAAGAAACCTATTAAAGGTGTTGAAAATATAGCATACATTAGTCTAGATTATTTCATAAAAATGTTAAAAAGTTATGAACATAATATTAAACTTGTTTACATTTGTTTTATAAAAATTGTTTAGTTATGGATATTAAACTAGTAGAAAGAAGTGTTACTCCAAACTCTTTAGGTAAAGAAGAAATACATATTTCAAACGTTAAGTTTTCTGTTAAAATAAATACTATTGGTGGTAAAGATGGTGATTTTTGGATTGAAGTTTCTCCTTCTTTAAATGTTAGTGGTTATGGAAATACTCCAGAAGAAGCTGAAAAATCTTTTGAACATAATCTTAATTTGTTTGCTGAAGATTTAAATAAATTAAAGCTTTCAGAAAGAATAAAATACCTAAAAGAATTGGGTTGGGATAGTCAGAAATTATTCAAAAGAAGATTGTCTAAAGCATTTGTTGATGAAAATGGTATTCTACAAAACTTGGAGCACCCTAAAGTCAAATATTTTGAAAGTGTAGCTTAAATGGGAAACAATAGACCAGTAAAAACAAAACATTGGTTGAAGTTTCTTGAATCAAAAAATTGCAAATACCAAAGAACTAAAGCTTCACACGACCATTATAAATGTCCTAATTGTTTCAGAACAATTACTCATAGAGAAAAAGATAAGGAAATACCCGCTTTCCATCTTCAGACAAATTTGAGAACCATGGGTTTAACATTAAAAGATCTATATAAATGGATAGATGAAAACTGTTAAAACTATATAATACAAGCCTTACTAATTAGTGAGGTTTTTTTGTTTTACTAACTTATAAAAACTATGTTTTTCTATGTGTCAATGTTATCAACATTGACAAAACAATATTTAAAAAATTGATAGCGAACTTTTTATTTAAAAACTATCTTTGCAGCAATAGAAAAAGGCTTTACTAGAAAAGTAAAATAGTCTGTCATTTCGACTGAAATGGAGAAATCTATAATAAATAGATTTTTCGACTTCGTTTCATTCCGCTCAAAATGACATTAAATTTTAAGATTGAGAATTAAAAAACATAAAAAATGGAATCTAATGTTCGCGTTCGTTTTGCACCAAGTCCTACAGGACCTCTACATATTGGTGGTGTAAGAACAGCTTTGTATAATTATTTATTTGCAAAAAAATATAATGGAACTTTTGTCTTAAGAATAGAAGACACAGACCAAACACGTTATGTTGCAAATGCAGAACAATATATTATAGACGCTTTAGACTGGTGTAATATTCCTTTTGATGAAGGTCCAGGAAAAAACGAAAAATTTGGTCCTTACAGACAATCTGAACGTAAAGAATTATACAAACAATATGCAGATCAATTAATAAAAACTGGTTGGGCATATTATTGTTTTGATACTCCAGAACAATTAGATGGTCATAGAAAAGGACATGAAGCAGAAGGTAAAACCTTTATTTATAACTGGCATAATAGAGAAAAAGGACGTTTGGTAAATTCTTTAGTTTTAACGGATGAAGAAGTGCAAAACAGAATTAATTCTGGCGAAAATTATGTAATCCGTTTTAAAACTCCTCAAGATGAATTGTTACGAATGAATGATGAAATTCGTGGAGATATTAAAATTGATACCAATACTTTAGATGATAAAATTTTATTTAAAGGTGATGGAATGCCAACCTATCATTTAGCAAATATTGTTGATGATCATTTAATGGAAATCTCTCATGTAATTCGTGGTGAAGAATGGTTACCATCAATGCCATTACACGTTTTATTATACAAAGCTTTTAGTTGGAATACTCCAAAATTTGCACATTTACCATTAATTTTAAAACCTGTTGGTAAAGGAAAATTAAGTAAACGTGATGGTGATAAATTAGGTTTCCCAGTGTTTCCTTTAGAATATACAAACGAACAAACTGGTGATGTTTCACGTGGATATAAAGAAGATGGTTATTTTGCTGATGCTTTTATAAATATGTTGGCTTTCTTAGGATGGAATCCTGGAACAGAACAAGAAATTTTCTCTTTAGAGGGTTTAATAGAAGCTTTCGATTTAAAAAGAGTGAGCAAATCTGGGGCAAAATTTAGTCCGGATAAAGCAAAGTGGTTCAATCAACAATATATGCAGACAAAAGATGATGCATCATTGACTGATTTATACTTACCAATTCTTACTGAAAAAGGGATTACAAAAGACAAAGAATTTGTTTTAAAAGTTGTTTCTGCAATAAAAGAAAGAGCTGTTTTTGTAAATGATTTTTGGTCTTTATCTAGTTTCTTTTTTGAAACTCCAACAGAATATGATGCAAAAGCTTCTAAGAAAAATTGGAAAGAAGGAACTCCTGATTTAATGAATGAATTAATTACCGTAATTTCATCAATCGAAGATTTTTCATCAGAAAATACAGAGAAAGAAGTTAAAGAATGGATTTCTGACAAGGAAATTGGTTTTGGGAAAGTAATGCAACCTTTAAGATTGTCTTTAGTTGGTAAATTAGCAGGACCTCATTTATTTGATATTATTGCTATGATTGGTAAAGAAGCTACAATACAAAGGCTAAAAAATGCAGTTTCTAAATTATAAATTATGAAAAAATATATCTTACTTATTATTCTATTTTGTGGTTTTACAGCACAAGCTCAATATGGGTATGGAAATAGTAGACAACGCCAACAATTACCACAAGTACAAGAAAAAGCTGCTGACCCAGATTTTCCAATAGAAAAATATTTAGGTATTGTTAATTATGATATTAAAAAATCTGCTAAAAAAACAAGTATAAAATTGTCTTCTAAAGAAGGAAAAGAGTTTTCTAAAATATTAACTACTTATAATAAAGAAATAAAAGACATCACAAGAATTAATAGTTTTTTAATAAGAAGCACAAAAGATATGGTAGATAATTTTCAGAAAGCTGCTATAACAAGTGGAGATTTTTCTAATCAACAAAAGGTTCAAAAGAAAATGGCTGAAAACTTAAAACCAATATTTTTAATTTTAAAAGAAGCAGATGTTAAATTATATTCTAAAATGAAAGATTTACTTTCAGATAAACAATATAAAAAGTGGCTTAAGTACAATAAAAAAAGACACACATTCTTAAAAAAAGAAGATTAAATTAATCTATAAAACAAATTATAAACCCTGTAAAATATATTTTTACAGGGTTTTCTTTATAATAAAATGTAACATTTTTATTAAAATTCGTCTAATAAATTACTATTAAAATTCAGTATCTTTACTTAATTCAATTTTTAATTTAAAAAAATAACTATGCTATCACCTACATTTATTATTATTATTGTTTTTATAGGTCTTTTTTTATTTGCAACCGTATTTACAGTAAAACAACAAACAGCGGCTATTATTGAGCGATTTGGAAAATTTAATGCAATAAGACAATCAGGTCTAAGATTTAAAATTCCTGTTTTTGATAGAATTGCTGGCAAATTAAGTTTAAAAATTCAGCAATTAGATGTAATTATAGAAACAAAAACATTAGATGATGTATTTGTAAAATTAAAAGTATCTGTACAATATAAAGTTATTAGAGATAAAGTATATGATGCTTTTTATAAGTTAGATTATCCTCATGATCAAATTACTTCTTATGTTTTTGATGTTGTACGTGCAGAAGTACCAAAAATGAAATTAGATGATGTTTTTGTTAAAAAAGATGATATTGCAATTGCTGTAAAATCTGAATTAAATGATGCAATGATGACGTATGGTTATGATATTATTAAAACTTTAGTAACAGATATTGATCCTGATGCGCAAGTTAAAGAAGCAATGAATAGAATTAATGCTTCTGAACGTGAAAAAGTAGCTGCACAATATGAAGGAGATGCACAACGTATTTTAATTGTAGAACGTGCAAAAGCAGAGGCAGAAAGTAAACGTTTACAAGGACAAGGTATTGCAGACCAAAGACGTGAAATTGCACGTGGTTTAGAAGAATCTGTAGAAGTTTTAAATAAAGTAGGTATCAATTCTCAAGAAGCATCTGCTTTAATTGTAGTAACACAACATTATGATACTTTACAATCTATAGGGCAAGAAACTAATAGTAACTTAATTTTATTACCAAACTCGCCACAAGCAGGTAGTCAAATGCTTAATGATATGGTTGCAAGTTTTACAGCAAGTAATCAAATAGGAGAAGCTATGAAAAATGCGAAAACTAAAAAATTAAAAGAGTAATTTTTTTTAAAATACCTATTATATAATTTAATAGGTATTTTAAATTTAAATATTTTTGCAATAAAATTGCATTATTAATGAATAAAATTATTAACTGGTTAGCCACACCTTATTATTTTAATCCTACAATAAAATTTAAACTAAAATCTAGTTTTATACTTGGATTTTTTACTTTTAGTTTCTTATATATATTTAGACCTTTTTATTTAGCATTTTTTTCTGAAATTATTTTAACCTATAGTATTTTAATTGGTTTTATTGGTTTTATAGCTGCTTTTTTTACACTATATATTCCTCCTTTAATTTTTAAAAATTATTTTAATGAGGATAGTTGGACAACTGGAAGAAGTATTTTTTTAATGATTATAGGTAATCTTATTGCAGCTATTTTAATATGGTATTTTGGTGAAATGTATAAAGAACCTTACAATCTAAAAAAAATAAGTTTACCTTTATTTATTGTTTTTACTTTTTTAGTTTCTTCAATTCCATTGATATTTTTTCTTTTTTTAAATGAACAAAACGTTAGAAAGAAAAGAGAAAAAAAGGCCGAAGAAATTAATACACTTAAAAAAGAGAAAAAAACAAAAAAAGAAGAAAACTTAGATGAAAATATTGTTTTATACTCAGATAATAAAAAAGAACAAATATCTTTTAATATAAATGATTTGGTTTACATAACATCACAAGGAAATTATGCAAGTTTTTTTCTTAACAAAAATAATGTACTAAAAGAACAAATTCTAAGAATTACATTAACTAAAATTAATGTAGAATTAGAAAACTTTGATACTATTATAAGATGTCATAAATCTTATATTGTAAATTCTAATTATATATCTAAAATTAGTGGTAATGCAAGAGGTTATTTATTAAAATCAGATGTAATTCCATTAGATATACCAGTATCTAGAAAATTTTCTAAACTATCATTACAAAGTTTACTTCATTAAAGCTTCCCATTTATCCCAAAAAACTTAAAAACCTTCCTGTTTACAACATAAATTTAATAATATGAATATTCACATTTATATTTGTAACTCAAAAATTAAGTTAATAATATTGGGGGATATTTTAATTTAAAAAAACTAAAAGCTCAACTTGTTTAACAAATTGAGCTTTTTTTTATACTTTAAAATTAGTAAGTTTATGTTTAAAAAAAATTAAACATAAACTTTCATCTTATAATAAGAAAAAGAACTAAAAATAAAAGCTCAACTTATAATGGTTGAGCTTTTTTTATAATGCAAGAATTATCTTGTTACTTCTTATTATCTAATTTTTCTTCTGGTTCTTCTTCTTTAGCAGCGTTTTTAAACTCTTTAATTCCACTACCTAAACCTTTCATTAATTCAGGAATTTTTCTTCCTCCAAATAATAAAAGGATAACCACAACAATAATAATTACTTGTGGCCCACCTATCATTCCATAATAAACTGATAAACTATACATGTTTTCTTTAATTTAATACTACAAAGATACAAAAAAGGGTATAACACAAACAGATGTTAATTCCTTTTTTGAATAATACCACCTATTACTTTTTTATCTTTTACAACTTCTGGGTTACCTTTATAAAAAATTGAACCTCCAAAACTTACTTTTGCACTTAAAGTTTGTCCTGCTAAAACTTCTGCTTTAGCTCCTGTACCTGCAAATACATTAGAGTTACCAGTAGTTTTCATTTTAAAACCATTATAAATACCATATAAATCTACATTAACTTCTTGGTTATCTGTAGTACCAGTAAGTTTTATAATTCCTCCAGAAGAAGTTCTAACTTTAAGATATTTAACTGTTGCTGTTAGATTAATAAAAGCTCTTTCTTGAGCATTTACTTCTAATTTTTCTTGATTTACATCTTTACTAGTAATGGTTGCACCTTCGTTAGCATCTATAATAGCAATATTTTTATTGTAAAATAGTTTTACTAAAACCTTACCTTCTGCTGCATTATTTTCTGGTTTTAAAGAAAAAGGTAAAGATATTTTTAAAGTATTATTTACATTCTTAATTTTAACCATTTCAGATTTTTCGCCAGTAATTTCTAGTTTCTGATCTTTAGATTTAATTAATTCTACTTCTATACCATTAAAGACTTTTAAAGTAGAATAATCTCCTAAATTTTTATTCACTTTAGTTTGTGCTACTATAGCAAAACTAAATACTAATGTGTATATAAAAACTATTTTTTTCATCTTGTTAATATTTAATTACAACGTATAAATCAATAAGTATACCACTATAAAGACTTTTTTAACCTTTTATTGTGACAAAAATGCTGTTTTTTATTCTTCTATCAAAGTAAAATCTAAATGTTTACGTTCTAAATCTGTATGTTTTACTTTAACCTGAACATCATCTCCTAATTGATAAAGGTGTTTTGTAGATTGACCAACAATCGCATATTGCTTTTCATCAAAAATATAATAGTCACTTTTTATATCTCTAATTCTTACCATTCCTTCACATTTATTAGCAGATATTTCTACATAAATTCCCCATTCTGTAACTCCTGTTATTACACCATCAAAAACTTCATCTTTATGGTCTTGCATGTATTTAACTTGCATGTATTTTATAGAAGATCTTTCTGCTTTTGATGCCAATTCTTCTCTTTTTGATGAATGTTTACATTTTTCTTCATATAAATCTGCTTTTGGAGATTCTCCACCATCTAAATAATGTTGAAGTAATCTATGTGTCATTACATCTGGATAACGTCTTATTGGTGATGTAAAATGGCTGTAATAATCAAAAGCTAAACCATAATGACCTATATTTTGAGTAGTATATACAGCTTTAGACATAGAACGTATTGCTAAAGTTTCTATCATATTAGATTCTGCTTTACCATTTACATCATTTAATAGCTGATTTAAAGATTCTGATGTAGAAGCTTTAGATTCTGTATTAATTTTATAACCGAATTTACTGATGATATTTTGTAGAGAAGCTAATTTTTCTACATCTGGTTCATCATGCACTCTGTAAATAAATGTTTTATTTGATGGTTTTCCTTTATGACTACCAATAAATTCTGCTACTTTTCTATTTGCTAATAACATAAATTCTTCTATTAATTTATTAGCATCTTTAGATGTTTTAAAGAACACACCAACAGGATTTGCTTCTTCATCTAAATTGAACTTCACTTCTACTCTATCAAAAGAAATTGCGCCTTGTTTCATTCTTTTTTTACGAAGAATTTTTGCTAATTTATCTAACTGTAAAGTAGCTTCTACAACTTCTGGAGTTACTGTATATTCTTTATCAATAATAGAAATATCTTCTGGCATTACATACGGCTGAAAAGTATCAGATAATTTTACATTTTCTATAATAGATTGTGCTTCTTCGTAGGCAAAACGTTGATCTGAATACGTTACTGTTCTACCAAACCACTCACCTACTACTTGTGCTTTTTCATTAATTTCAAAAACCGCAGAAAATGTTAATTTTTCTTCATTTGGTCTTAAAGAACAAACGCCATTACTTAACATTTCTGGTAACATTGGTACTACTCTATCTACTAAATAAACAGAGGTTGCTCTATCATAAGCTTCATCATCTAAAATCGTTTTTGGTTGTAAATAATGCGAAACATCTGCAATATGAATTCCTACTTCGTAATTACCATTTTCTAATTTTGTGAATGATAATGCATCATCAAAATCTTTTGCGTCTTTTGGATCTATGGTAAACGTTAAATCTTTACGCATATCTCTACGTTTAGAAATTTCTTTATGAGTAATTTCTATTGGTAATTTTTCTGCTTCTTGCTCTACTTCTGGTTCAAACTCATAAGGTAAATTGTATTCTAATAAAATAGAATGCATTTCTGTATTATGATCTCCTGGTTTACCTAAAACTGTAGTAATTTTTCCAAATGGGTTTTTAGAATTTTGTGGCCAATCTGTAATTGTTGCTTGTACTTTATCTCCATCTTCTGCCCCATTCATTTTATTCTGAGAAATAAAAATATCTGCATACATTTTGTTGTTATCTGGTACAACAAAACCAAAGTTTTTATTTTTTTGTAAAACACCCACAAATTCTGTTTTTGCACGTTCTACAATTTCTACAACATCTGCTTCTAATTTTTTTCCACTTCGTTTTTTATAAACATACGCTTTTACAGTATCGTTATGTAAACCTTTACCTAAATTAATATTCGGAATAAAAATATCATTCTCATAATCATCAGAAATAAAATATCCATTTCCGTTAGAAGTTACATCTAAGGTACCAATAGAATATTTTCTGTCGGCATTAATTTTAAATTTACCTCTGTCTATTTCTATAATTTTTTTTGTTGCAGTTAATTCTGCCAATTTCTTTAATACTTGTGTTTTTCCATCAGTATCAGAAATCTTTAATTTTGCAGCAATTTGTTTATAATTATAAAACTTATCACTGTCTTCATTTAAAATTTTAAATATATTTCTTGTTAAGTCTTTTATAACTCTACCTTTCTTTTTAAATATTTTTTTCTTCTTTCTTGTCATTAATTCTTATTTATGTTACCAAATTACAATTATCTACTAGATTCTTGTATTAAATTATTGTTATAAATCTATTATTGTATTTTGGCTTTACTTTAATTGTTATTTATGTCTACATCTTGGTTTATAATTGCAAATCCTACTTCTGGAAATCGGAACTTTTCTAAACAATGGGAAGAAATTCAACAATTATTAAACAACAAGAAAATAGACTTTTCTTTTGCTTTTACAAAGTTTTCTAAACACGAGATTGAATTGGTACAAAACGCTATTCAAAAAGGTTTTAGAAATATTATTTCGATTGGTGGAGATGGAACACTACATCATGTAGTTAACGGAATAATGTTGCAAAGATATGTAAAAACTTCTGATATAATTATTAACTAATGCCTACTTAACAAAAAACCACCGATTTTAACGGTGGTTTTTTAATGATAAACAAAATTAATAACTCTGTAATAATTACTCTTTAATAATTTTTTCTACAGCTATATTAGCTCCAAAAATTAGTTTTAATAAATACATACCAGAACTTAGGTTAGATACATCTAATTCTTCTGTTATCTCTTTTGTACGTAGTATTTCTTTTCCTTGAAGTGTAGTAATAACAATTGCATCTATACTAGTAGTACTTTTAATATGGATTTTATCAGAAAATGGATTTGGATACAATGAATAACTCTCTTTTTCTAATTTTTCTACAGAGGCTGTTGCACTACAATCTTCACTAAAACTTGTATGAGAATCAATATCTGTCCAATTTGTGGTACTATAAGCAGCATTATCTACTTCTATACAATTTAAATTAGGGTTGTTTACTGCATTAAATTTTATAAAAAATGTATTGTTACCATTTTTTAAATATAAACTAGATAAATTATTATCTGAACAATTTAATTCTATTAAATCTATATTTTTACTAATATCTATACTACTTAAATAATTAACAGAACTATTTAACTGATTTAATAATAAATTAGCACCAATATCTAAACTAGTTAAATTATTACTAGAACAACTTAAAGAGGTTAATAGAGTATTAGAATTAATATTTAAACTGTTTAAATAATTAGTAGAACAATTTAATTGGTTTAATAATAAATTAGCACTTATATCTAAATTAGATAAATTATTACTAGAACAACTTAAAGAGGTTAATAAAGTATTAGAACTAACATTTAAATCTATTAAACTATTATTATAACAATTTAACGTTGTTAAAAGTGTGTTAGAACTAATATTTAAACTAGTTAATTCTTTATTATTAGTACAATTTAAAGTGGTTAAAGCAGTATTAGAACTAAGATCTAAACTAGTAAAATTATTTACTGAACAATTTAAAGAAGTTAAAGATACAAAGTCTTCTATTCCTTTTAAATTAGATATGTTGAAAAAATATAGATTTAACTCAGTAAGACCACTAATATTTTCTGTAAGTACATAATTATCTGTTGAATTATCGTAACCAAACTGTATTAATGCTTGTTCAAAATTATCATCTGGTATATAAGTATAACCTGGTTTTTTATAAGAACCACAATTTTCACTAAAAGTAATCTGTGAACTTATATTAAACCAATTTTCATTACTAAAACTTGTATTATCTACTTCTATACACACCAAATCTGAGTTCAAAAAAGAACTAAAAAAAGAAAAATTAGAATTATTTCCATTTTTTATATTCAATTCAAATAAATTATTACTATTGCAATCTAACCATCTTAATTCAATATTAGAATCTAATACTAAACTTGTTAAATTATTTGAACTACAATTTAAAATTTCTAATTCTACATTATTTTCTAAATTTATTTGACTAAGTTCATTATTTGAACAATCTAGAGAAGTTAACCCTGTAAAGTATTCTATTCCTTTTATAGATTTTATAGATTTTCCACTAATATTTAAAGTTGAAATACTAGTTATAATAGCAGTTGTTACATAATTATCTAATTCTGTATCGTACCCTAAATCTATTAAGCTCTGTTCAAAATTAGTATCTTCTATATAAGTATCATTTGTATGTGTACCACTACAATCTTCACTAAAATTAACAACTCTATCTATATTTTTCAAATTTAAAGTACTAAAAGCAGCATCGTCTACATTAATACAAGTTAAATTAGGGTTATTTGTTGCTAAAAAATTAGAACCTCTTAATTTAAATTTATTTCCAATCTTTATATTTAAACTAACTAATTCGTTATCTGAACAGTCAAAATAAGCTAAATTATTACTAGAACTAACATTTAAATCTTTTATACTATTATTTGAACACCTTAAATCTGTTAATGAAGTATTAGAAGTTAAATCAAAATTAGTTAAGTTATTATCAAAACAATATAAACTAGTTAATAAAATGTTAGAACTTACATCTAAACTAGTTAAGTTATTATCAGAACAATATAAACTAGTTAATAAAGTGTTAGAACTTACATTTAAACTTGATAAATTATTATTAGTACATGATAAATCAGTTAAAGAAGTATTAGCACTTACATCTAAGTTAGATAAAATATTATTTCCACAAGATAAATCAGTTAAAGAAGTATTAG
>NZ_JBDVJE010000077.1:0-3369 GCF_039939415.1 Polaribacter sp. | reverse complement strand
ATAAAATGAATATAAATGCTTTGTAAGCGTCAATGTATATTATCATAGACATATTTGATTAAGAAGTTTATATTGATTGGTTTAAAGATATTTATATCTAAAAATGAGGAAGAATAGTATTCCAACCATTTATAAAGAAATGATAAAAGGAATGAATACATTATCTAAATAAGATATAAAATAAATATTACTATAATAATAAAGCCAGTGAATTTATATTCACTGGCTTTGTTTAGTTAACAAGTTCTTTGATCATTTTTATTTTAATAACGAACTAAAAATTGAACTTTTATAAATAACATTTTTAACAGATGTTATTATTCTACAATTATTTTAAAGGAATAATTTTATATGAATATTGTAAATCAGATGGATTTACCCTGTATTCCTTATGCGCTAAAGCCCTTATACTCCAACTATTATCTCCCCCAACACCAGTTTGCAGGTAATCTACATTAATATTTACAAAATCTCTTTTAACAATATCTATTGTATGACGTTGTTGTTTGGTTTTTCCTGCATCAAAATCTTTGTTATATTGATGATGTGCACTAAAACCTAATAATTGGTCTCCAACAACCTTAATACCTCTACCCTCTTTATTAGTAAATGATACCCAACGAACATCTGATCTATAACCATTTTCTTGGGGACGTATATATGGAAAATATAAATCATCTACAGATGCTTTGAAATCTCCTACAAAAGCTGAAGTGTTTCTATCAATATAATTTTCATGTGGTCCTCTACCAAACCAATGTACATTATCGTATTCATTCTCAATGATAAAGTTATTTCCAAACCTTGGTAAATGAGGTAACTTTTTACCTAAATTGTATAACTTATTTGTTATTGTAATTTCTCCTGCAGAATTAATTATATAATCTACTGAAACTTGACCTTTAACAGAAGCCAAATCAAAAATAGTTTGAACAATCACTTCTCCTTTAACTTTTGGGTTTTTAAATACTTTTACTTCTTTTAACGATTGTTTTTCGGTTGCTTGTTTCCAAATAGCTAATTTTTTTGGTGATTTTGCTCCAAAATCATTATCTGTTGTTGCTCTCCAAAAATTAGGTGTAACGCTATTAACTAAAATATTTCCATTCCCATAATCTAGACTTGTAAGTCGTCCTGTTTTTTTATCAACCTTTAAATCAAAGTTTTTATTAGAAATAGTTGTGATATTATTTGCTGTTTTAATTGAAATATCATTATTATTTACCAATGTTTTTGAACCAAAAATAGTTTTTGTTAATTGAAATTGCTCAGAAGCAACCACGTAATTATTAGGTACTAAATCTGTTTCATTTCTATTTAAAGCATAAACATTTAAATGATATTCTGCATTAGAATTTTTAAGTTTAGGTAAGTTTATTTTCACTTTTTTAGTTTGATAAGAAGCAATATCCAATTGAGGTAAATCACCTCTACCAACTTCTTTACCATCTTCTAATAATAACCAAGTAAACTTATACTCACTTAAATTAGTGAAATCATATATATTTTTAATTTCAATTTCACCTTTCTTTAAATTTACAGGTTTAAATTTAATATATTGATACACTTTTTTAACTTCAAATAATGCTGGATGCGCTGTTCTATCTGGATTTACAACTCCATTTAAACAAAAATTAACATCACTTCTGTAAGCATCTGCACCTAAATCTCCTCCATATGCCCAGTAAGGAGTTCCTTTTTCATCTTTGGTTAAAATTCCTTGATCTACCCAATCCCAGATAAATCCACCTTGCATAATGTCATATTTCTCAATAACATCCCAATATTCTTGAAAATTACCTGTACTATTACCCATTGCATGTGCATATTCACATTGAATTAAAGGTCTTGTAGGCTTGTTTTCTGCATATTTAATCATTTTTTCAATAGACCAATACATTGGCGCTTGAATATCTGTATTTGCATAATTCAATGCTCCTTCATATTGTGTTGGTCTTGTAGCATCTTGATCTTTTAAATATTTATACGTTGCAAAAAAGTTATCTCCATTTCCTGCTTCATTTCCTAAAGACCAAGTAACAATAGATGGGTAATTTTTATCACGCTCAAACATTCTAATAGTTCTGTCTAAATGTGCTCCTTTCCACTCTGGTTGATACGCTGGATGAATTTTTTGTGCTTTTTTGTTTTTATCCAAACCTTGGTTTGTAGCACCTAAACCATGTGATTCTATATTTGCTTCATCTACTACATAAAAACCATATTTATCACACATTCTATAAAAATGAGGATCTTTCGGGTAATGACTACAACGTATTGCGTTTAAGTTATTTTGTTTCATCACCAATAAATCTTTTAGCGTTAATGCTTCAGAAACTGTATGTCCTTCTGTATCACTATGATCGTGTAAATTAGCTCCTTTTATTAATACAGGCTTCCCATTTACTAAAAACTGGTTGTTTACAATTTTTACATTTCTAAAACCTACTTTAATAGAAGTTGCTTCCGTTGTTTTATCATTAGCATCTTTTAAGTTGATAAGCAAAGAGTAAAGATTTGGTTTTTCTGCATTCCACGTTTTTACATCTTTTATTACTTTATTAAAATCAACTATATTTCTACCTGCTTTTAAAGAAATGGTTTTAGTGGCTGAATATACTTCAGTATCTCCATCTAACAATTTAACTTCAATCGTATTTTTTACTTCGTTATTGGTGTTATTATCTACTTTTAAACTTGCATTAAAAACACCATCTTTATAATTATTTTCTAAATCTGAAATAACTCTAAAATCTCTTACTGTTACTTTATTTGTTACATATAAGTATGCATCACGTTCTATACCACTTAATCTCCAGAAATCTTGATCTTCCATATAACTAGCATCAGACCAACGTAAAACTTGAACAGAAACATTGTTTTTACCTGTTTTAACAAAATCTGTTACCTTAAACTCTACAGCTGTTTTACTTCCTTCATTATATCCAACTTTCTTTCCATTTACCCAAACATACATTGCTCCACTAACTCCTGCAAAATGTAGATATATATCTTTTCCATCCCAATTTTCTGGAATTTCAAAATCTCTTTTGTAACTACCCACATTATTTATGTTGTGTGGTATAAAAGGCGGATTTGTAGGAAATGCATAAATTCTATTTACATAAATTGGTACTCCAAAACCTTTCATTTCCCAATTAGAAGGCACATTAATGGTGTCCCATCCTTTTAAACTAAAATCGTTTTTATAAAAATCTGTTGGACGTGCAGAAACACTATCTGCAAAATAAAAATTCCAAGTTCCGTTTAAAGAAGTGTACATAGAAGAGTTCTTCCAATTGTCATTTTTTAAAGCTTCTTTGTCTGAAGTATATCTATAAAATGATGCCGTTGGTTTTTCTCTATTGA
>NZ_JBDVJE010000076.1:0-14493 GCF_039939415.1 Polaribacter sp. | reverse complement strand
GTAATTCAGGAAAAATTAAAACCCAAGAAAACTTAGTAATGAAATTAATGTATTAAATAATAAAAAACTATTCTATAAAATCCTACAAGAATTAAAAACTCTTAGTAGGATTTTTTTATAAAGTCAACTAAGTTTAATTTAAAAGTAAAAACTTAAGGATAAAGCAATTTTAAATTACTCATCTACAATTTTTTAAATATTAACAGCTAAAAATTTTGATAATTAAAATAAATTTGTATTTTTGGTAAACCAAATTGGTAAACCAATTATTCAATTAACTTTTTAAAATTTATTTAATTATGAAAAAAACATTACTTTTTATTGCTTTAATAGCAAGTGCAGGTTTATTTGCACAAACACAACCAACAGTTCAAAATGCTACCTTTGATAAAATTGCTAAATCATCTGGTTCAGATTGTACGTGTTCTGGTTGGATTAACAAAAGTTTAGCTGACCAAGGAGAGTCTTCAACTAAAAATGATAGTGATGTAGTAAAATTAGATGCTCTTGAATCTGATGGAATCTACCAAGAAATTGCTATTGAAGCAAACAGTACATATACTTTAGATTTAGAATATACTTATGCTGAAGACCCTACTACTACAACTCATTTTGAAATTGTTGTTTTAAAAGGAAGTGGTTATGTTTCAGGATATACTCCTGCATATGACATTCCAGCAGAAGCAAGTCAAGATGGATTTGGTTATGATTCAGTTGCATCAGTAGAAAACGAAAGCAACCAAATTTCTTACACTACTTATGCACCAGCAGATGGTACTTTAGACATTACACAAATATCTTTTGATACCGGTTCTGAAACTAGCATAGCAATATTTGTAAGAGCTGTTGGTCCATTTGATGACAATCTTCACAATGAAGGTACTCAAGCTGATTCTGACAAGAACAAAGGATGGATGAATGGTGATTCTGCTGTTAGAATTGACAATTTAGTATTAACAAATTTAGGAGCTACAGCATCAGTTAACGATATTTTCTCTTCAAAAATTAGCATCTACCCTAACCCAGCAAATGATTTTATTTCAGTTTCTACAAACGAAACAATAACTGGTATGGAAGTTTACAACTTAATTGGTAAGAAAGTTATTTCTTCATCAAATACAAATAACAAAACTATAAATGTTTCTAACCTTGCAAAAGGAGTTTACGTTTTAAAAGTAATGAGTGATGAACTTGTTGCATCTAGAAAAATTATTATTGAGTAGAGTTTGAATTATTCACTTAAGAAAAAAGTCCATTTTTAATTAAATGGACTTTTTTTAACTTTAATTATAAATACAAAAAAAGAAAAAAAATACCTTAAAACTGATATAAGTCAGTTTTAAAAGTTAAAACTTCTAATTTGTATGTTAATATTTTGTAAAAATATCAAATAGACATATATTTGGTACACCAAATTGGTTAACCAGTTTTAATCTCATTTTATATAACATTATAATACCTAACATGAAATTTAAAAAAAGAGTATCAAAAATCACCCTATTTTTAATATTGTTGGTTGTAACAATTTCTTGTAACACCACCTCAGTAAACACTAATAATACTGATAGTGGATCTCACCCAAAATTAATTTTAACAAAACAAGGCGTAAATAACATAAGAAAACACTTAGGTAATGTTCCTATTTTTGATAAATCTTTAGCTGAAACAAAAGCAGAAATTGATGCAGAAATAGAGTTAGGCATTCAAGTTCCAATACCAAAAGATTTATCTGGTGGTTATACACATGAACGCCATAAAAAAAACTTTGTGGTACTTCAAAAAGCAGGTGTATTATATCAAATTTTAAATGATGAAAAATATGCTAATTATGTAAAAGATATGCTTTTTGCATATGCTAAACTATACCCTACACTACCTGTACACCCTCAAACAAGATCATATGCTAGAGGAAAATTATTTTGGCAATGTTTAAACGATTCTAATTGGTTAGTATATTCTGCACAAGCATATGACTGTATTTATGATTGGTTATCTAAAGAAGAAAGAGATATTTTAGAAAACGATTTATTTATTCCTTTTGCTAAATTTATTTCTGAAGGTAATCCTCAATTTTTTAATAGAGTACACAATCATAGCACTTGGGGTAATGTTGCTGTTGGTATGATTGCCTTAGTTATGGATAATGATGAATTATTAGAAAATGCTTTAAATGGGTTAAAGACTGATAATTTAACAACAGGAATGAGAGATAATGATGGTGGTTTTATTAAAGTTGAAGGTTTAAGATTAGGTTTTTTTGGTAATCTAGATGAACCTTTTTCTCCTGATGGATATTACAATGAAGGCCCTTACTATCAACGCTATGCAATGTATCCTTTTTTAATCTTTGCAGAAGCGTTACACAATGTAAAACCAGAATTAAAAATATTTGAATACAAAGATGGAGTCTTACTTAAAGGTGTAGATGCTCTTTTAAATTTATCTGACAAAAACGGAAATTTCTTCCCTCTAAATGATGGGCAAAAAGGAATGTCTTATTATACTGCAGCACTCGTTTCTGCTGTAGATATTGCATATCATTATGGAGGTAATAATCCAGAATTGTTAAGTATTGCAAAAAAACAAGATAGAGTTGTGTTAGATGATACAGGGTTAGCAATTGCTTTAGGAATTAAAGAAGGTTTAGAAAAGCCTTTTGAAAAAAAATCAATTAATTTATCTGATGGTAAAAATGGAGATGAAGGCGGAGTTGGTATCTTAAGAAATAAAGACTTAGAATTAGTTTATAAATATGCTTCTCATGGTTCTAGTCATGGCCATTATGATAAGTTATCTTTTTCTTTATATGAAAATGGTAACGAAGTTATTCAAGATTATGGTTTAGCTCGTTTTGTTAATATAGAGCAAAAAGGTGGAGGAAATTATTTAAAAGAAAATAAAACTTGGGCAAAACAAACAATTGCACACAATACACTTTCTGTTAATGGTGAAAATCATTTTCAAGGTAAATTTGCTATAGGAAGTAAACATCATTCAGAATTATATTTTTATGATGATAAAAACCCTAATGTTCAAATTATAAGTGCCACAGAAGTAAATGCTTATCCAGGAACAGAAATGTTAAGAACCTTTGCTTTAATTAAAGATGAAGATTTTCAAAGACCGTTTACAATAGATCTTTTTAAAATTAAATCTAATAGTAAAAACCAATATGATTTACCTTATTATTATTTAGGCCACATCATGAAAACTAATTTTGATTATACAGCTTTTAATCAATTAAATGCATTAGGTAAAAAGAATGGTTATCAACATTTATGGAAAGAAGCTTCAGGAAAACCATCTGACAATAACACTGTTTTTTCTTGGAAAAATAATAATTTATTTTACACACTTACTTCAACTGCTACTAATTCTGATGAATTAATTTTAGGTAGAATTGGTGCGCATGACCCAAATTATAATTTAAGAAAAGACCCTACATTAATTATTAGAAGAAAAAACACTCAAAATACAACTTTTGCATCTGTGATAGAATCACATGGAAGTTACAATCCTGTTACAGAACTTGCTTTAAATGCTTATTCTAGTATTTCAGATTTAAAAATTGTTATAGATACAGATAATTATACTGCTGTATCAATTACAACAACAAAAGGCACAAGTAAAATTTTAATTATCTCTAATAAAGATAATTCTAAAGATAAGAACCATACACTTAAAATTAACAACAAGAACTATACTTGGGTAGGTTCTTATTACTATAATTAAATTAATCTTAAAACAAATAAAAATGAATAGATTTAGCGAAAAATACGTAATCGCAAAAGACTTAGAATGGGAAGAACTTGGTGGAGGAGTATCAAGAAAATTCTTAGGTTATGATAACCAAATTATGATGGTAAGTGTAAAATTTGAAAAAGGAGCATTAGGTTCGCCTCATCAACATTTTCATACACAAGCTACTTACTGTGTTTCTGGAAAATTTGAATTTGAAATTGACGGAGTAAAACAAATTGTAGAAGCTGGAGATGGTGTATATATTGAACCTAACTTATTACATAGTGCAGTTTGTTTAGAAGAAGGTCAATTAATTGACACATTTAGCCCAGTTAGAGAAGATTTCTTAACTGGTGATGGACCATCTTATTTTGGAGATAAAGCCTAATAATAATTTTTATATAATTTCGAAGATAAAACACAAATTCCATCTAACATACAACAATAAACCTATTGTTTACTATAACAGATGCTGTAATTTTTCTCTTTGGATTTATATGATAAGGTTTTATGAAACAATTAACAAAATTTTTTTTATACCTAAAATATATATATATTTGGTAAACCAAACTGGTTAACCAGTTTTATTATATAATAGTGTTTTTTAGAAGTTAATTTACCTTCAATTTTTATAGGAAACACTACTAAATAAATATTTAAATAGTAAAACAATTCAAAACAATTAACAATGAACTTAAAAATTAAGTTATTATTTATTGCAATACTTCTTTTAAGTGCTACTAATTATGCACAAGAAGTTGTTACAGTAAAAGGAAATGTTACATCTATAACTGATGGAGAACCTATATTAGGTGCCAACATCATGGTTGTAGGTACAACAAGAGGAACAAGTACTGATTTTGATGGTAATTATAAACTTAAAGTTAAATCTGGAGACGTGCTTCAGTTTTCTTATTTAGGTTTTAAAACCAAAAAAATAACCTTTACAAATCAAAAAACAATTAACGTAGGCTTAGAAGAAGATTCTAATGTTTTAGATGAAATTGTAGTTGTTGGTTATGGAACACAGAAAAAATCTCATTTAACTGGTGCAATTTCTAAAGTAGTAAATGAATCTTTAGATGAAGTAGCCGTGGCAAGAGTAGATGACGCTTTAATTGGTCAAGTTTCTGGTGTTAATATTCAGGCAACTGATGGTGAAGCAGGAGCTGCTCCAACAATTACAATTAGAGGTACAGGTTCTATGGCAGGTGATTCAACTCCATTAATAGTTGTAGATGGTGTTATTGTTGATTCAGACTTTTTAGGATCTTTAAATATGAATGATGTTGAATCATTTGAAGTTTTAAAAGATGCTGCATCATCATCAATCTTTGGTTCTAAAGGATCTAATGGTATTATCATGATCACAATGAAATCTGGTATTGAAGGTAAAACAAGAATTAATTATTCTACTTATACAGGTGTTAAAACTGGTAGAAAAAGTGATGCTTATGGTCAAACAGTTGCTAGTTGGGCTAAAAAACAACAAGATTTAGGGCTTGAATTATCAGATTATACTAAATTCGGATTATCTACAGGTACAGATCGTAGTTGGCAAGATGTATTTATTGAAAGTGGTGTTATTACAAATCATTCACTTTCTATTAGAGGTGGAAATAATAGTATTAAATATGCAACTAGTTTAAATTACGCTAATGATGAAGGTGTTTTATTATTAGATAATTATGAGAAATTTGGAGGTAGAGCAAAAATAGATTTTAAAATCAGTAAAAAACTTTCTGCCGGGATTAACTTTTCTCCTAGTTTCACTATCAGAAACAGATTTTCTGAAAACATTCACAATGTTGCTAGACATATGCCTTGGTTGCCTATTTATCATACAGAGCAAACCCTTAATTTTATTGACCCTAATGGATCTTATGCAGATGTAAAAGTAGGAGATTATGCGCAAATGCGTCATTTTGAATTTACAGATCTTGATGGTGATGGAGTTTACTCTGAAGAACTTACTAGTAATTTAGGAAACTCAAGTAATCAAAATCCTTATGCAAGAGTAGTTGAAAGAGAAAGAACAGATAATAAATTTAAATTATTTAGTAATGTTTATGGGAAATACAAAATTATGGATGGCTTACAATTTAAGTCTTCATTATCAGTTTCTATGCAAGATACTCAACGTAAAGATTATTT
Organism: Polaribacter sp.; assembly: GCF_039939415.1. GTDB lineage: Bacteria > Bacteroidota > Bacteroidia > Flavobacteriales > Flavobacteriaceae > Polaribacter. Next base: position 8,598 of record NZ_JBDVJE010000076.1, on the reverse strand, counting down.
AGGAACTTTAGCTCGTAGAGAAACTTCTGATGCATATATTGATGAAATTACTCAAAGAGATCAGTATTTTATTTTAGATAACTTCTTAAATTACAATAAAGAATTTGGTAAACATGATGTTAGTGTTACCTTAGGTAATTCTGTAGAAAAAAGAAACTATTTTTATTCTTCAATAAGAGGTTTAGGAATTGTAAATGATAAAATACAACAATTGTCAAATGCACCTATTGCATCAAATGCACAAGGATTTGAGTGGTCAAAAAGAAGTCTTTCATTTGTATCAAGATTTAATTACGCATACGATGATAAGTACTTGCTAAGTATGAGTCTAAGAAGAGATGGTAGTTCTATATTTGGATCTAATTACAAATATGGTAACTTCCCTGCAGTATCTATAGGTTGGAATATTGATAAAGAAGACTTCTTAGAAGATATAGATGTAATCTCTAAATTAAAATTTAGAGCTAGTTATGGTGTAACAGGTAATGACAGGTTAAATACTGGAAGTGTTGATGCAGATGCACAAGGAAGTACTTCTCAGTTAAGTACAGGTAATATTTTAGTTGATTACTACCCAAGTTTAGATTTAATATCTAATGTAAGTTATGTTGAAGAAGGAACTATTACTTCTGGTTATTCTCCTGTAAATATTGGTAATCCTGAATTAAAATGGGAAAGATTAATTGAAATAAATCCTGGTATTGATTTTGGCTTATTTTATAATAGAATTTCAGGTTCAGTAGATTGGTATCAAAGAACAAGTGATCAGTTGCTATTAAACAACCCAATTTCTTCTACTTCTGGATTTTCTAATTCTTTAAGCAATATTGGTAAAGTAAAAAATCAAGGTTGGGAGTTTGAGTTAAGAACTAAGAATATTATTTCAGAAAACTTTAAATGGAACTCTACTTTCTTACTTACTACAAACGAGAATACTTTAGTTGATTTTGCAGATTCAAATGGGCAAATTACTACTATAGATAATAAAAGACCTACAGAATGGATTAATACAGTTGGACAACCTATTTCTTCTTTTTATGGTTATGTAGTAGATAAAGAAGTCCCTTTAGAAGAATTTAGCTCTAGTAATTTTTATAGACATGTAGGTCAAGAAACAGGTGTAGTTTATGTTAAAGATTTAAATGGAGATGGAGTTTTAGATGAAGAAGATAAAACAGAATTAGGAAATCCTTATCCTCAAATCGTTTGGAGTTTCTCTAACGAGTTTAATTATGGTAACATCAACTTTTCATTTATGTTCCAAGGAAGTCATGGTGCAGAAGTAAGAAACATTGCAGACCAGTATATGTTTAATCATACTGCTTTTGATCAAGTAAAAAATACAGTAGATAGTGAATTTATTGTAGAAAAAATTTACACAAATAGTATTATACAAGATGCATCTTATATTGCTTTAAGAAATGTTAACCTAGGGTATAACCTACCAGAAAGTGTTATTGCAAAATTAAAAGGAATTACTAATTTAAAGATTTATGCAACAGGTCAAAACTTATTATACCTAACAGCAGATGATTACACAGGATGGAATCCTGAAGCTTTAGATAAAACAAGTCCTACTCAATATGGTTACCAAAGAGGAGGTTCTCCAATTTATAGTACACTTTCTATAGGTGTTAATATTGATTTTTAAAACAACAAAATAATGAAATATTCAAAATATATAATAATCGGATTTTTAAGTTTTATACTTTATTCATGTTCAGATTTTCTAGATCCAGACCCTGATTCAGCAATAAAAACAGAAGATTTTTACAAAACAACTGAAGAATTAGAACTAGGTTTAATTGCAATATATGATGCAATTCAAGGTGTAAACTCTACACAATTAAATGATAATAGAGGTGTACAAGTAGAGTTTTATGTAACTGAAATGTTATCAGACAACGCTAATACTAGATCTCCAGATGCAGATGATTCTGCAGATGCAGGTCAATTTGAAAACTTTTCAGTAGAAGCTAACAATGGTATATCAGCCAATTATTACTCAAGTATGTTTAGAGTAATATATTTATCTAATGTAGTTTTAGATGCGTTAAAAACCCTTGAAAATGAAGCTTCATTTACTAAAATTGAAGCAGAAGCAAGATTTTTAAGAGCTTATGCATATTTTAATTTAATACGTATGTATGGTGAAGATATTGAAAATCTTGGGCTACCCTTAGTAGACCATGTATTATCAGATGATGAAAAAGCAATTCAATTCACAAGAGTTTCAGAAAATAAAATATATAATTTAATCATAGAAGATTTTTTAATTGCAACTCAAGGATTAGATGACACCTATAAATCTAGAGCTTCTAAAAGTGCTGCACATACTTTTTTAGCATTGGTTTATATGACTATAGATAATCCCGATTATTCAGAAGCTCTAGTTCATCTAGATCAAGTTTCTACTAATTATGCATTATTAGATAACTATAAAGATATTTTTGATCCAGCAAATGAATTAAATGATGAAATTATTTTTGCAATAGGTTTTGCAAATGATGCAGCAAATGATAGCCAGAATTATTCAGCAGAATTTGCTGCAACAGGTAACTCAAGTGGATTAAATTATTTAACTACTGATTTACATGCAAAATTATTAAATTTTGGAGGTTCAAACCGTGCACTTTTCAATATTGATGATGATGACACTGAGGACAAGTATCAAACAGCAAAACATACTACAAATAGTTCTGATGATGAACAAGCAGGTAAAGATTTTATTGTATTAAGATATGCAGATGTAGTTATGTTATATGCAGAAGCAAATCTAGGAACATCAAATCAGGTTAGTTTAGGCGGAACTTGGGGAGATAATTATAACAAAATTAGAACTAGAGCAGGTTTAACTGCTGTAACAAGTGTTACAAAAGAAGAGTTAATTGCTGAAAGAAGATATGAATTCTTCTCGGAAAACAAAAGAATGTTTGATTTAAAACGTTTTGGTGTTGCTACTGAAGTTTTATCTGCTTTTGCAGAAGCAAGTGGATATAATTTTAATTCTTTTGAAGTAACTTTACCAATACCGCTAAGAGAAATTAATCTAAGTCCTCTTACAACTAATGGAGAACCAGCTTTAATTCAAAATATTAATTGGAGATAGAAACTTTTCTGTTTTTATTTTAACTAAATTAAAAAAAAATGAAAAATATTAATAATAAAAAAATAGAGATTATAAACATCTTACCAAAGATTGTTTTATCATTAATGCTAGTATTATTAATCTCATGTGATGTCTCTTATGAATTAGCAGAAGCTAATTCTAAAGAAGATTTAAAACCACCAACAGCTTTTTTTGGTGCTGTTGTAGGACAAGATGATGAATGGAATAAAGTAAATTTTGCAAATGAATCAATAAGTGCTAGTGGTTATGTTTGGGATTTTGGTGATGGTACAGAAACTTCAACTGAGTTTGAACCTAAAGAACATTCTTATCCACCAGTTAGTGCTAGTTATCAAGTAACTCTTGAGGTGTCAGATTCTAACGGACTTACTGATGTATATACTAAAAGTGTTACAATTTTAGACAATGGTACACCATTAGGTGATCTTAATCAATTCTATGATTTAATAAACACTGGTGATGCTGGTGAACCTGTAACAATACATAGCTTTTCTTCTTTTCAAGAATCAAAAGATGCATTTCCATCAAATACTTTAGATAAAAATGGAGGAACACTTTGGACTGCAGAAGATCAAGATGTACCAGCAGGCGATTATAAATCAGATGGTGAATATGTAATTTACGATTTATCTTCAGAATATGATTTAAGAGTCATTCAATTTACAACTAATGTAAAATCAGACCCTTATGGATATCAAATATGGACTTCTACTGGAGGTACAACAGATGCAGATTTTACTAAAGTAATTCCTGAATCAGGTGATATAATGCTTTCGCAAATAGCTTCTTCTGAATTTCAAGTAAAAATATTTAATGTTCCTGTAAAAGCTAGATATGTTAAATTAGTTGGTTTTGGAAGGTTTAATGAAACAGGTGACACACGTACAAGTCAATGGATGAGTTTTTCTCAAATTGAATTTTTTAAAGATAAATAATATATAAATTATGAAATTAAGAACAATAAAAAGCTTATATAAAAAAGGAATTACTAAAGTTCTTTTTTTGCTAACGTTATCGGTACTAGTCTCATGTACTGACAGCACTGATAATACTGAAGAAATAATTGATATAACACCATCAGCAATAGCAGCATTTTCAGAGACTGTTGATGTGAATGATTTTAGAATATATAGTTTTACAGATAGATCAACAAATGCTTCAACCTATGCATGGGATTTTGGTGATGGAAATGTTTCTAACGAAGCAGAGCCTACAAATACATTTTCACAAGCAGGTAAATACACAGTATCCTTAACAGTCTCTAATGGTTCATCAGATCCTGATACTGTTGAAAAAACTATTGAAGTTATTAACCCTAATGCTCCAGTTGTAGATTTTTCTTTTGCTGTAGATAGTAAAGATTGGTTAACTTACACTTTTACAAATGCATCTACAAACGCAGTTAGTTATGTTTGGGATTTTGGAGATAATACAACTTCTACAGATACTGAACCTACAAAAACATATTCTGCTGAAGGTGATTATATAGTTACACTTACTGCAACAAGTAGTTTTGGAGATTCGACAACATTAGAACAAACAGTTAGTGTTGTTGACCCAGCTATTGTAGCTAGTTTTGAAGCCGTTATTTTAAATGGTTCTATTGATGAATTTACTGGAGACAAAAATGATAATAATGATGCATGGGAGTTAGATCCACCTAATACATTAAAAGACGGATCAACAAGTCCTTATACTTGGGATAATCAGTCACTTGAAGAATCAGGAAGTTCTAAGTTTAAGGCTGCAGGAATCACAACAACTGAAAATACGGGTGTTTATGCATTAAAATTCGACTCAAACATTCGTAGAGCATATCAACCTTTTAAAGTAGAAGCTGGAGTAGAATATACTATTTCTATGTTTGTTAGAACAGAAACTACAGATGACTTTACTATTTATATGCTTAACAATGAAGTTGCCGATGAAAATGATTTATCAGGAAACAGCGATACCGTATTTGTTGTATCAGGTAATAACAATACATATCAAGAATACACATTTACATACACTGCTACTTCTTCTACTTCTGTTTTTTATGCAGTACCTTTTAATGATATCAACTCTGATAGTGAAGTATATCTAGATGATATTTCAATAAAAACATCTGGTTTTTAGATAATATTTTTAAACAAATACACACATTATTTCTAATGCTTTTTAATAATGTGTGTATTTTATTAATTATTAACTATTTAAAATAAATTATCTTAGCCAACTTAAATTAACTAAAACTAACCTAAACATGAAATTAGAGATCCTAACTAAATCCGAAAATTCTGATGTTCAAAAAGAAATCATCTCTAAAATAAGAGACTTAATAATCTTAAAAAACTTAGAAACCGGAGACAAACTACCCTCAGAAAGAATGTTATCTGAAAAGTTTGAAGTATCTAGGAGTAATGTTAGAGAAGCAATACAAAAGTTAGAATTTTATGGCATTTTAAAATCTATCCCACAAAGTGGAACATTCGTTGCAAATATAGGTGCAACTGCAATGAATGGTATGATTGAAGATATTTTAAGATTGCAAGAACCTGAATTTAAATCGCTTGTTGAAACTAGAATTTTATTAGAATTAAAAACAGCAAGATTAGCTGCTTTAAGAAGAACTGAAGACGACTTAATTAAACTAGAAGAAGCGCTTCAAGCTTATAAAGAAAAAGTAGACAATAAAGAAGACGCAATTCAAGAAGATTTATTATTTCATTTAGCTATTGCAAAAGCAAGTGGTAATAGCACTATGAATACTTTCATGTTAATCATCACTCCAGAAATTATAACTAATTTTCAAAAACACCACGTTTGTGATGCAGGGTTATCTCAAAGAGGAATTATTGATCATCAAGCAATATTTGATGCAATAAAAAATAAAAAGCCTCAATTGGCAAAACAAAAAATGAAAGATCATTTTAAAGAACTATACAACTACTGCTACAACATAGAATAAATGACACTTAAAAAGCTTCTATAGTATTTTTTTTACTTTTTTACAAAAACAAAATTCTATACAGAATTCAAATTATTTATTGCTAATTATCTTTAATTCATAATAAATACACCATAAAATTAACACTTATTTTAATTAGTACCTCACCTAATAACAGGTATTTATAATTAATCAACAATCTACCTATTTATTTAAGAAAAAAACATATCTTTGGTAAACCAATTTGGTAAACCAATTTATTTTTAAATTTGATATAATACTATTATTTCATGTATTAAAAATATGTTCTTAAAATTAAAAATTAACATTAACTATTAAACATCTAAAACCGAATAAAATGAAAGTAAAAGGATTAAGATGGTTTATAATTGGGCTGATATTTTTAGCCACAGTAATAAACTATATTGACAGAAGTGCATTAGCCATTATGTGGGGTAATGAAAATGTAGAAGGTTCAATTGCGCAATCGTTAGAATTAACAAAAGACCATTATAGTTACATTTTAAATATATTTATGGTAGCCTATGCATTAGGTCAACTTTTCTCTGGAAAACTATTTGATAAAGTAGGTACTAGACTTGGTTATGTAATAAGTATTGGTGTTTGGGGATTATCTTCTTTCCTTCATTCAACAATTAGAGGATTCTTCTCTTTAGCATTTTTTAGAACTACTTTAGGTTTATCTGAAGCTGGTAACTGGCCAGGTGGTGTAAAAAGTAATGCTGAATGGTTTCCTATTAAAGAACGTGCAATTGCTCAAGGATTATTTAATGCAGGAGCTTCAATTGGTTCTGTAATTGCACCTCCATTTATTGCAGCTTTATTTGTTGCTTTTGGTTGGAGAACTACTTTTATGGTAGTAGGTTCATTTGGAATCTTGTGGATCATTCCTTGGTTATTAATAAATAAAGCAGGACCAAAAAAACACCCTTGGATTACTGCTGAAGAACAAAAATATATTCTTGAAGGTCAAAGTTTAGCAGATCAAAATGCTACTGAAGATACTAAAGGTAAAACTTTAAAAGAAATTCTTTCTCATAAAGAATCTTGGTCTGTAGTTATAGGTCGTTTTTTCTTAGAACCAATATGGTGGTTATTTGTAGGTTGGATGCCAATATACTTATTTGATGTATATGGATTTAATGTAAAAGAAGTAGGTATGTTTGCTTGGGTTCCTTATGTAGGTGCTGCAATTGGTAGTGTTGCTGGAGGATATGTTTCTGGTAAAATTATTGCAAAAACAAACTCTATAGATAAAGGTAGAAAAACAACAATATTAATTGGAGGTATCATTATGTTGGCAGGTCTTATTGCTACTGTATTATTTGCAGATTCTGCAGAAGTATTTGTTGCAGTAGTATTTTTCGTACTATTTGGTTTCCAATTTGCAATTAGTAATGTACAAACAATGCCAAGTGACTTTTTCAGTGGAAAATCTGTTGGTTCATTAGCAGGTCTTGCTGGTATGGTAGGTGTGTTCTCTGTAATTATTATGAACTTTATCATTCCAATAGTTGCAAAAGTATCTTATACACCAATATTTATTACAATAGCAATTTTTGTTCCATTAGGTGTTGGAGCAATCTATTACTTTGCAAAAGATATAAAATCTGTTGAAGATTAATAACAAAAAATAAAAACAAAAATAAATAAACAAAATGAGTAAAAAAGTAGCTGTTATTACAGGTGCTACTGGTGGAATTGGATTTCAAGTAGCAAAAAGATTAGGGCAAGATGGATATACTGTAGTTTTAAACGGTATTGAAGATGAACAAGGAGCTAAAAGAGTTGAAGAATTAACTGCTGAAGGAATTGAAGCAGAATACATTGGGTTTGACGTTACTAGTGATGACGCTGTAACTAAAAACATTACTGCTATTGGTGAAAAATATGGTCAGATAGACGTATTAGTAAACAATGCAGGTGGATTAGGTGGTAGATCTCGTTTTGAAGAAATGACAACTGAATTTTACAGATTTGTGATGGCTTTAAACCTTGATTCTGTATTTTTTGCTTCTAGAGCTGCAATTCCTTTTCTTAAGAAAAGTGACTATCCTTCAATAATTAACTATACTTCTAACGCAGGTTGGAATGCAGGTGGACCTGGAGCTGGTATATATGGTACTTCTAAAGCAGGAGTTCATGCAATTACAAGAGCATTAGCAAAAGATTTAGCAGAATATGGAATTAGAGTAAACGCAGTATCACCTGGTACTATTGATACTCCTTTTCACGCTCAAATTAAATCTACTAAGCCAGAAGTATTTGCTTCTTGGGCAAACAGCATTATGTTAGGTAGATTAGGACAACCTGAAGATGTAGCAGGTGTTGTTTCTTTCTTAGCTGGTAAAGATTCTGCCTTCTTAACTGCTGAAACTATTCAAGTTGGTGGTGGACAAGCATTAGGTATCTAAGCAAGTTTTAGTACATAACCAAAAACCTCTTTGCACTAAGTACAAAGAGGTTTTTTTATATAATACAATTACGTATTAATAAACAACTGTAAATCAATTATTTT
>NZ_JBDVJE010000075.1:0-2672 GCF_039939415.1 Polaribacter sp. | reverse complement strand
GAGGAAGTGACAATAGCACAATTTTAAAAATAGATTTCATTTTTATAGAAAATTTGATTATATAATATCTAATTAGTTTAAAAGAATTAATTTTTCAAATTAAAGAAATAAATTTATTTGCAGAGGGTGTTTTTGTATCAGTTTAGGAGTGAAAATGATGATGTTTTTTATGAATAATAAAGATTAGCGCTAATTACTTGTGGGAAACTTCTTTTTTTTGATGAGAAAGAGACATAACTAACCCACACTGTAATCAAAATTACCCCATTTTATAAAGTAAGAATAAGTATTTTTATACTTTAACTATGTTTTACTGTTACTTAACTAGATATTATATAATTTAAATAAATATTTTTTACATTACAAATAGAAACAACAAATGAAATTAAGACAACTAACCATACTTACAACAATACTTATAGTTACATCTTGTAGCATTTTAGAAAAGAAGAATAAACAACAAGTAAAAATTGTTAATACAAATAATATAAAATTTGAATACGTAGGGCGTGCTGCAGAAAATGAAGGAATGCATGTTTGGGGATCATCACCAATTAAAGGTAAAGATGGTAAAATTCATTTATATGCTGCACAATGGTCTACTAAAACACAAACTAATTTTAGTGGTTGGTTTAAAGATTGTGAAATTGGCCATTATGTAGGAGATAAACCAGAAGGACCTTTTAATTATGTGGGTGTGGCTGTAGAAGATAAAAATGGGCTTTTCAATTCGCCACACAACCCAACAATTAGTAATATAGATGGTCAGTATCAACTTTGTTTTATTGTAAATGAAAATGATGATTTAAAAACACAACGAATTGTAATGTTGGTTGCAGATGATCTTAATGATAGTTGGAGACCTGCTAAAGGAGGAGAATCAGATGGAACTATTTTACGTCAAACAAAAGATTCAACAGTTTGGAACTACACAGCACGATTAGGTGTTTCAAATCCATCATTAATTAAATATAAAGATAAATATTTCTTATATCATAAATCTGTAGTAAGAAAAGAACCTAGAGGATATGTCTACTCATATGGTCTTATTGTTGCTGATAATGTTGAAGGTCCTTATGTTCATCAACCAACAAGAGTAACAGAAGAAAAAATGCCACTAGAAGATGCATATGCATTTACAATGAATGATTCTGTGTACATGATAAGTCGTGATTTTAGAGGTGCTTTAGGAAATAGAGGAGGTGGATTGTTATGGAAATCTGCAGACGGATTATCATTTCCTAGAGAAAATACAAAACGAGCATACGAAGATTTATTACATTACGTAGGTGAAGAACATTTAAAGGATGCTGTTTCTTATAGGGGTAAAAAAGACGGACATTTAGAACGTGCACAAATTCTTTTTAAAGACGGTGTTCCTTCTTATTTATATTTGGCTACAGGTGTGCAAACAAAGCCTGGTTTTGGAAGTAGTTCGCATGTTTTTAAAATTAATTTTGAATAAATTAAAAAATAAATAATGCTTTTAACTTTAATAATTAACTATCTTAAACTAAAAAAATGAAAAGAAATTATCTACTAAAGTTAAAAGCATTATTTGTTGTCATTTTATTTTTTTTTACAAAATGTGATTCCGCTAAGAAAACTCAAAATATCGTAGAATTTGAAGATAATTCTAAAATAATTACAGTTGATACATCAGTAAGAACAAAACAAATTTCTAAAAACGCTGCAGGTGTTGTTTCTTGTTGGTTATTAGATTCAGATAAAGAAAGACCAAGAAAAACATCTTTTACAGATGCCATGAAAGATATGGGTGTAAAATACATTCGTTTTCCATATGGTCACTTGGCAGATAATTATTTATGGGATGCAGATGGTGATTGGGGAAATACGCTTACCCCTAAAATAGCTAGCTCATCACAAGCTCCTGCAAATTGGGATTGGGCTGTACATAAAACAAGTGGAGAATTTATAAAAGATATGGATTTTGATGAATACATTTCTATTTGTAATAATATAGGTGCAGAACCTATGGTTGTTGTAAATATTCTTTCTTATAAATATAATAATGGCCCTACTTATCAACAACTAAAAGAAACTGCTATAGAATGGGTTAAGTATGCAAACATAACAAAAGGATATAATGTAAAACGATGGGCATTAGGAAACGAAGTAGATCATCATTCTGATTTAATTACTAAAGAAGAATACAAAGCGCTATACACAGATTTTGCAACTGCAATGAAAAAAGTAGATCCAAGTATTTCTGTTGGTCCTGGTTTACTAGGCAGCTGGCATGCAGATTTACTAGCTCATGATCCTGAAAATATAGATTTTATTTGTGTGCATAATTATTTGTATAAATACGATTGGAGAAATCAAGATTACCAAGGTTGGAAAAACACCAATAGTGTATTAGTGGGTAATGTAGAAAGTGTTCAAAGAATTGTAAACAATTCTACTATACCAGATACAGAAATTCATGTTACAGAGATGAACTCTCGTCCTTGGAAAAATAATTCTGATAAAGACGATATATTTAGAGCATTGGCTTATGCAGAAATGGTTTTAAATGCCTCTAGTTTTGAAGACGTAAAAGCAACCTATGTTTGGAATACACATGGACCTTGGGTAGGGCCTGAAACAAATACACCTTACAATATTCTAGATTTAGATAATAATAGAGAACCAAGAGGAGATGTTATTAA
>NZ_JBDVJE010000074.1:0-136629 GCF_039939415.1 Polaribacter sp. | reverse complement strand
TTATTTATTTATTTATTTATTTATTTATTTATGTTGTTGCAAGAGAAGAATATACTTTTAATGTATCTCTTTTAACAATCTTAGCACTACTATCTAAAGTAACTTTAATTACACGTTCTGGATTAGAAACCTGAAATACATAACTAAATTGTCTAAAAGAAGTAATATGATAATTAGGATACTCTTTTTCTACAGTAGCTTTGTTCGATTCGTAATGTTGTAATTCTGTTTTTACAGGTTGGCAGCTTGTTAATAACACCCCTATAAATGATAAAGCAATTAATACTTTTTTCATAATAAAATATTTTATAAATTAAAAACACAACTATTAAATTATATAGACAGGTTTAAACTTTTACAGGGGTTAAAGTTTTAGAAATCCCATCACTATAAAAAATAGCAACTAAATAATACTCATAAAGTTAGGGAACTTTAATAAAAAAATAACACATGTTAGTAAAACCTAACAGGTTATGAACTTTATTATAAACAATAAAAAGAGGGTACATCAATAAGGGGATATTGATGCCGCAAATATATAAAATTATTTTAATTTTAAAAGAGAGATATTATATTTTATTCCAAAGTTAATAAAAGTACTACTTAAATCACCACCTTTAGCTTTTACATAACCTCCAGATGCTCTTAAGTTTAGCGTGTTAGATAGTTGGTAATCAAAGCCTAAGCTGGGTTTAATTATTAAGCCTTGTCCTGTACTTATGTTTCCACCACCAGCTGCACCACCTATAATTTGTGTAAAAAACTTAGTAGAGTTGTTAAAAAATAAATTAGACTTTATCCCAAAACCAACTAAACCTTCTGCATATGCACCTGCATTACCAAAGTTTGCAAAAGAAGTTTGTCCTGCAACATAAAGATTGCGGTTCAAGTCTAAGTTTATTTGTAATGATATTTGATGCATATCTTCTGTAGGATTTTCCATTCTTTTTGCATTAAAATACCAATCTTGTTTAATAATAATATCTAAGCCTTTAAATTTACCTTCATTAAAAGTTTTATTAAAAGTTTTAATCCCATTTTTTTCTAAATAATATTTAATTCCTAAACCTAAAGTAGAAGTGTAAAAAACTTTATTTGGCGATAGTAAATATCCTTTGTTAACAGAAAGGTACATATCTTTAAATATTTGTTGTTCAATAGAAATATCAGGATATAATAAAAAACCTCCATTACTATCAATACCACCACCACCACCTGCACCAACTCCAAATTTTGCAAGTATATTAGTTTTGTTATTATTTAACGTATAATGATATCCACCACCAAGAAATACATCCATATATCCTGCTCTAATACCATCATAGGCGCCATCTACTTTTAAAAAAGTAAACCAATTTTTATTTAAGTAAGAAGTTAATTCAAACCCTGCAAGTTTAATTGTTTTTCCATTATTAATTCCTTGTGTGTTGCCTTTAATTTTAAGGTTATTAAAATGCACCATTAAAGAATTTCTTTGAGGATTGTTATTCCAAGTTGAGTTCTTAAAATCAGATAAATTATATTGTTTTTCTCCAAATTTATTTTCTGCATATTCAAAATTCAAAGGAATTTCTATCCCAAAATTTATTTGATGACCTTTTATTGCACCTCCATCAAAAAAGTTAACATAACTCCAACCACTATTAATAGAAAAGTTTTTAAAATGATACCCTAAATTAAAATGTGGTAAAATAAATGCACCACCACCATCTGGGGCACCAGCACCACCACCACCACCAAAGTGAAATCCTGTATCTAAATATAATTTGTTTGTTATCAGTTTTTTATAGCCTGCATTTACACCAAGTGTAAAAAAACCACCTTTATTTCCTGTTATTGCTCCATAAATTCCAATACCAGTATACCAATCTTTAAAAGATAAATTGTAATGAATTCCTGTAAATCCCATATTAGGATCATCTATACCTAAAGGGTTTAATGGCATATCAATTGATAAAAAATCTATTTTAGCAAAACCTTTTTGAGTAATTTTTTTAGGAATACCTTCTGATTGTGAAAATAAATATTGTGAAGGAATAAGAATAGTTAATATAAAAAACAGCTTTTTCATTTGTAGATTTTATCTTTTTTTATGGTAATAATTACAGTTTTTGAAGCAGGAGTATTACTAATAGCTGCTTTACTAAAGGTGCCAAAACATTTTTTTTAGGAAAATAAGTTGCTGTACATTGTTTAGGTGTGTCATAAGAGATGACTAAAAATTCTTTGGCAATTTTTTTAGTATTAAAATGATTTGTTAAATCTAAATTTTTTACATTTAATGAATTCATTTCATTAGTATTCATCAGAATAACCTTTCTTTCATTTAAGATACCTCTATACCAGTGATTTAAACCGTAAATAGTTGTATTGTATTGTTTATGAGTTTTTAGGGTCATCATCTTATTTTTTTCTAACTCAATTTCAGATTTTTAATTAATACTAAAATTAGTTTTTCTTGTTTTTGTTGGTGTAAAATTATTATCTCTTGCGTTATTGGGCAAATAAAAACCTTCTTTAATTCTTATATATTGGTTAAAACTCTTAAAACTAGGAATTGTAGCTTCAGTTTTATTACGAATTAAATCATAATTAGCAATTAGTGCAAACCTATTTATAGTTGAGTTTTTCAAAGTTGTATTTGCTACTCTTGCAACTATTGCCTGTTTACTTAATAATTCTTTAAAACAAGGTTGTAACGTTTCTTTAGATTGAAGCACAATCCCCACAGAATTTTCTATGGTAAGATGTTGTTTGTTTTCATTTTGTAAGTTTTTTTTAGTTCTTCCTCTGCAAGGAGGTATAATTGATTTTACACTTAGAAATGTTTTAGAAACTTTAATTAAATTAATTCCTGTTAAGTTTTGTGGTGGTAGTTCTTTTGTTTTTTTAGACATCTACCGTTTGTTTTATGTAATCTTTAATAATTAAATCGCCAATAACTTTATCTACAGCATTATATCTTCCTATATCTTCTTTAAGACTTAAAAACTCATTTTTTTTATTAAAAATTGCAGCTGTATGACTACCTCCTGAACTTTTAAACGTGTGCAGAAAATAATTCATTTTGGTTAATATTTCATGTAAAATATTGCTAGAAAAATAATTAGTTTCCATTAATTTATTACCACTAAATTTTAAGTCTTTCAATTCTTTTTTTTTACAAATTCCACAAGAAGAAACAGATAGTAATGTTCTTTTGTTTAAGTAATATTTACTCAGTAATTCATTAGGAATTAAAAGATTAATAATTGTATTAACATTATTTTCTTTTTAAAATTTTAAGAATTAAAGTCTTTTACTTTTATAAATATCTTCTGCAAAAAGTAAGCCTCTTATTAACTCTTTGTTGTTATCAGGAGTTCTCAGAACAACTGTATAAGGTTCATTATTAATATTTATTTGAAGAGGAGCTTCTACAACCAAAACATCTTCTATTGTTGTTTGATTATTTTGATTGATTTTTATAACTTGATAAATGTATGTATGCATAAATTGAAACGTTAAACGTTGTTTACAAATTTAGCGAAAAAAAAATGGTAGAAAGTCAAAGTCCTGAAACTGAATTCAGGACTTTTCTTAAGTGTTTTAAGCCCCTAATCTTAAAACACTTATTTTAGACTTAAATATACTGAAAATAAATTGTTTAAAAAATAAATAAGTAAGCTTTTTTATGATAGAATTATACTTATTTACATCAAATTATAAATTCACTTTTCGGCAAATTAATACAATAAGTTCATTGGTTTTTAAAGTTGTAAAAAAAAGATAAGTATTTCCTCCGTCTTTTAGTTTAGTTTCTTTTCTAATTTGTGCAACCGTTTTTGGAAAATTTCTAATTGTAATGTTTGCTTTATTTTCTAATAAAGAGTTTTTTATTTTTTTCTTGTTGTAAGGTGTTATTTTTTCTATCTGAAAAATTCTACCAGGAAAATTTATGAACTCCTTAGATGTATATAAATGTGAGTGTTGATGTAATTTAAAAACATTAAATTGATTTGTGATTTGATGAAAGCCACCTGATTTTAAAATGGCAGCATTTGGCTCATACAAAAAGGTGAGAGGTACTGAGTATTCTGAGATAACTTCTTCTTTATAGTTGAAATTAAATGACTGAATATTATTCTTATTAATATTAACTGTTTTAATTTCTATTGATTTTTGATAATCTTTTTCTAATAAAAACAACAATTCTTTAACTTCATTATTTACAGCAACAATATGAATTTCTTTTACAAATTTTAATTCATTAATAGTACTTGTTATGTCTAAAATAGGAGAGTTTTTTATTAGAATTTGGTTGGTTTTTGAAAATAAAAAATCAATATTTTCAGGAACATTAGGTAAACAATCATTAAGTAAAAAAACCTTTCCTTTAAGATCATTTCTTCTAGAAGGATCTATGTAAATACAATCGAATTTTTTGTTTGATTTTTTCAAGAATTCAATTCCATCACCAGAAATTGTAATACTATTTTTTATTTTTAATTGTTGATAATTATGTTTTACAATTGTTGATAATTCTTCATTAATTTCACAATGAATTACTTCTTTAAAGTGTTTAGAAAAATAAAAACAATCTACCCCAAAACCACCCGTAATATCAATAATTGAATTTCCTTTTACCAAACTAGACTTATAGTTTGCAGTAATTTCAGATGAGGTTTGCTCAATGCTAATTTTTATAGGATAGTAAATGTTTTTTGTATGATACCAAGAAGTTAATTTATGTTCAGATTTTTGTTTTGCAATAATTTGGTTTGCTAATTCTTGTATAGAAATATTTTTAAAAGGACTTCCTTTTAAAATCAGTTTTGTAATGTTAGATTTTAAACTATCAGTAATAAATTGCTGAACTTCTGGATGTAATATTGCAGTATTCAAAGAGTATTTTAAATATCTTTTGTGATTGATTTTACTATTTTATTATCTGACAAAAATTCTTTTAAAATTACTTTTAAGGCAGTATACATTGGTACTGCAGTAATCATACCTGTAATACCAAAAAGCAAACCTCCTATAATAATTATTAAGAAAATTTCTAAAGGATGAGATTTGGTGGTTTTAGAAAAAATTAGTGGCTGACTTGCAAAATTATCAACTAATTGTGCAATTAAATACCAAAACATAATCCATAAAGAAGTAGATAATATTTCTGTTTGAAAGTCTAAACCAATATTACTAATCATTGATAGCATAAACATAATTACTGCACCTATCATTGGTCCTACATAAGGAATTAAGTTTAATAAGGCACATAAAAAAGCAATTACAACAGCATTATCTATACCAAAAACTAATAAGATTATAGTGTACAATACAAATAGAATGGTTATTTGAAAAATTAATCCAATAAAATATCTCGATAGTAAATCATAAATAGTTTCAAGCGAATTAGAAAACCTTCCTTCAGTTCCATTTGGTATAATTGTAAGTACACCTTTTTTTAATAATTGGCTGTCTTTCATAAAAAAGAAAGAGATAAAAAGTACAGAAAACAAACCAACACTTAAAGAGCCAACTGCACCTAAAACTGAATTCAATAAATTAGGAATTTCTTTAAATTGAGAAACAAAATCAACGTTTTTTAATTCACCTAAAACATCAATGCCTTTTGATGAAAAATAAGCAGTTGTTTGGTTAAAAATGTCTTGTACATTTTCTTGTAATTTATCAACTTCTAAAAGAGACAAACTTTTACCTTGTTCTACGATTAAAGGTATAAACATTACAATTAAACCTGTAAGAAGCCCTAACATTAACAACATTGTAAAAACCACTGCAAGTGTGTTTGGAAATTTTAATTTCCTTCTTAAAAAGATGATAATTGGTCTTGCTATTAATGATAAAATTCCTGCAATAATAATATAAATTATTACTGATTGAATGGCATATAAAAAATAACCTAATATAAAAATTCCGACAAGAATTCCTAAAGCTCTTAAAATTCCGTTTGCTAATATTTTTGAATTCATTAGTTGTATCCTTTTACGGTTCCCATATTTAAATTTCTACCATTACCAAAAGTATGATTTGTTGGTAACAATGTTCCAGATTCTGTAGTAATCCAATCTTGCCAACTTGCATCAACCCCATTCATTTTCATACTTGGAACATACATTTTATAACTTTTAGGAACAAAATTAGAATCTAAAAGCCAAAGATAAGAATCTCCAGGAGTTGTTCCACCAGAGGTGTATTTTACTAAAAGAGCCTCTTTATCATCGACTTTTTGAATGCTTCTAATAGTTCCATCATCAAATAATTTATGAGGTGCAACTAGCCAAAAAGAATCATTATTAAAAATATCCCAAGCTCTTTTTACGATAGCAGAATCTGCAATTTCTTGTCTTTTATCATTATAAAAAACAGTGCTTTTTTCTTTTTCTTGCGGATGTAAATTTACACGAATTGTATCCCAAGAAACATCAACAATATGTTTTTCTTTATCCCATTTAAAATGTCTTTTACCTCCAAAAATCCATTCTAAATAGCGAGTATTCTTATAAGATTTATGTTTTATGGCTTTTAGAATTTTGCTTGCCAATTCATCTGCTTTTTCATTATAAGCTTTTACTTCTCCCATTGGTATTTCTAATCCGAATAATGAAAGTTTGTGTTTTGTAGGTAATAGTATTCCAGAACTTGTTGTTATCCAATCAGACCAAGTTGCAGAAACACCACCAATAGGAATAATTGTAGTCCACATTTTAAAAGAAGTTGGCCTGTAATTTTCATCTAAAATCCATAAATAAGAATCTCCAGGAGTAGATCCTCCAGAAGTATAAGTTATCAATAAAGCATCTTTACCTTTATGTGTTACAATACTTCTTTCTGTTCCTGAATCAAAAATTTTATAAGGAGCAATTAACCAAAAAGAATCGTTGTTAAAAAAGTCTTGTGCTTTTTTAATGATTTCTTTGTTTTTAGATAATTTGCCATCAATATAAATTTCAGATTTTTCTATGTTTTTGGTGTGTAAGGTTACTTTGTATTCTGCCCAAGAAACATGCACAATATCTTCTTGTTTGTGCCAAGTATAAAAATGCTCGTTTCTAAAACTCCATTTTAAGATTTCTGTATTTTCAAAAGCCTCATTATTTATGGCATTAAACATTTTTATAGCTAAAGCTTCTGCTTCTTTTCCTTTTTTACCTTTAGGAAGCGCTTCGTTATTAGCAATATAAAATATACCTAAAGCAATAATTAATAGTAATAAAACAATTCCGATAAACTTTAAAAGCTTCTTCATTTTTATAAATTAAAAAATCAGAAGCTAAAATATCAAAATTTAAAAGAAGAAACTATTTGTTAGCTTCATAATAATCTAAAATGTGTTTTGGTATTTCCATGTTTTTAGGTTTTCCTTCATCAGCAATAGGGTATTCTGCTACTTGTTTTATGGGTACAATTCCTGCCCAAACATCACAATTATAATCTTCTGGTTCATCATTTACACCAACATCTCTTACTTTTGCAGAAGCTGTTTCTATAGTAAACTCTACCACCAAAGTTCTATCTAATTCCTTTTGATGCATTGGTCTTAAAGAGTTCCATTGATTTGGTACCATTTGATTGACAATCCATTCTAAAATTGCTGTTTTTTCAGCGTCTTTTTCAATTTTTTTTAAACTACCAAACAGCGTTACAGATCTGTAATTTACAGAATGATGAAAACCAGAACGCGCTAAAACCAATCCATCTAAATGCATCACAGTTATTGATGTTTCTCCGCTGTTTAAAATAGAAACTAACATTCTATTTGCAGTAGAACCATGAATGTAAATTTTGTCATCTCTTCTAGTATATGCCATCGGAATTGTAATAGGCTTGCCCTCATAAATATAACCAACATAACACAAAAAACCGGCATCTAAAATTGAGTTGATTTTTTCTACATCATAAGTTGCTCTGTTTTGACCTCTTTTTACTCTGTTTAATTTAGATTTTTGATATGCTTCCATGTTATAATTCTTTAGTAAAAATTAGATTTTCATAATTAGTTTCACCCACATAAAAATCGATACTTCCAATTTTTTTAAAACCGTATTTTTTATAAAACTTAAGCCCTTTTGTGTTTTTGTAATAAGCGGTTAACCAAATTGTTTTAAATTTTAAATCGGTTGCTTTTTTTAAGATGATTTCTTGTAGTTGAGAGCCAATTTTTAGGTTGTTAAAATCATTTAAAATATACAAACGTTGTAATTTGCAATAATCACTATCTGGTTTGTTGTTGTAATTTTCATTCAAGCAAAGTTTTGCAAAACCAATTGGTAATTCATCAGAAAAAACAATCCAGAATACATTACTTTCATCATTCAATTCTTTTTTAATTTGAGAAACTGAATAATTGGTGTTATAAAAATCTAATAGGTTTTTTTTGTTCTCAATATATTCTCCATGAGATTCTGTATAGGTAATTCTTCCTAATAAAGCGATATGAATGGCATCAGCAACAGTTGCTCTTCTAATTTCTAGCATAATATTTGTTATATTCACTAATTTTCAACTCTTTTTTTATCATCACTTAAAATTTATAATTCAAAATTACTACATTTATGGACTATTGTAATCATCCAGATTTAAAATAAACAATAGTCCAGTTTATGTTTCCATATAAAACCAGTTTTCAATTAGACAGAAAAAGTAAACAAGCATTGTATTTACAATTATCAAATCAATTTATTAAATTGATAAAAGAGCGCAAACTTATGCCAGAAACAAAGTTGCCAGGAAGTAGAACTTTATCAGAATTATTAAACGTACATAGAAAAACAGTTGTGGCTTGTTATGAGGAGTTGTTATTGCAAGGTTGGGTAGAAAGTATTCCTAAAAAAGGAACCTTTATCAATGCAAAATTGCCAGAATTACATCAACAAGAATTTGTACAAAAAGTTGAAGTTTTATCAACAAAAAAAGTTGGATTTCAGTTTTACAAAGACGCATCTTTAGAAAGAATATCTCCAGAAATTAAAGAAGATTTTATGATGTTTAATGATGGTATTTCTGATACAAGATTAACACCAACTGAAGATTTAGCTAGAACGTATAGACGTATTTGCAGTAAAAAAAATATTTACAAAGAAATGTCTTACGGATCGCTTTTTGGTAATGAAAAATTACGAATAACTTTAGCGAATTATTTAAATAAAACACGTGGTTTAAACATCAATAAAAACAATGTAATTATCACTAGAGGAAGTCAAATGGGTATTTTTTTATCAGCCAAATTATTATTACAAAAGAATGATAATATTATTGTTGGACAAACAAATTACACGTCTGCAGACACTAATTTTTTACAACGAAAAGCAAATTTGTTAAGAGTTACTGTTGATGAAAATGGTTTGGTTACTGATGAAATTGAGCAAATTTGTCAAAAAAAATCAATAAAAGCAGTGTATGTAACTTCTCATCATCATCACCCAACAACGGTTACTTTATCTGCAGAAAGAAGAATTCATTTATTAAATTTAGCTAAAAAATATAGTTTTGCAATTATTGAAGACGATTATGATTACGATTTTAATTACAATCATTCACCAATTTTACCTTTGGCATGTCATGATACAAATGGCAACGTAATTTACTTAGGTTCTGTCTGTAAAACGGTTGCTCCTGTTTTTAGAATTGGTTATATTATTGCGCCAAATTCTTTTGTAAATGAAGCTGCTAATCAACGTAGATTTATTGATAGGCAAGGAGATGCTTTGTTAGAATTAGCTTTTGAAGATTTTATAAAATCTGGTGATTTAGACAGGCATATTAAAAAAGTAATGAAAGTGTATAAAGCAAGAAGAGATTTGTTTTGTAAGCTTTTAGAACAACATTTTGAAGATGTTTTTACGTTTGATAAACCAAAAGGAGGAATGGCTGTTTGGTTAACATTAGATAAAAAGTATTCTTGGGAAATTGTTGCTAAAATTGCTCATAAATATCAATTAGAAATAGGCGAGTGGCAACGTTATGACAATGCAAAATCTGGTCATAATTCGATAAGAATTGGTTTTGCAATGTATAATGAAAGTGAAATGAACGAGTTAATAAATAGGTTTTTTAAAACAATGCAAGATGTTATCAATCAGGAAAAATCTTTGTAAACTTTTTAGGTAATTCTTTTGAAACGGCAATTTTTTCTTTCGTAAACGGATGAATAAACGCTAAAGTTGCTGCGTGTAAAAACAAACCTTTTCCGTTTAAAACTTTATTTTCTAAAAAGTATTCTTTATCGCCTAAAATAGGATTTTGTATAGAAAATAAGTGTTTTCTAAGTTGATGTTTTCTACCTGTTTTTGGTTGCAGTTTAACCAGGTTTAAGTACTCAAAACGTTTAGAAACTACAGATTGTAATACTTTGTAATCAGTTGCAGCTTTTTTATCATCAATACTAATATCGATAAAATCTTCAGATTTCATTTTACCAATAGCAATGGCAAAATAGGTTTTCTGAATTTCTTTGTTTTTAAATAGTTTACCTAATTCAATTATAGCATTACTAGTTTTTCCTATTAATAAAAGTCCGCTTGTAGGATTATCTAACCGATGTATGGGTTGTGGTTTTACAGCATCAAAAAGTGTGCTTTTTTTTAAGTTTTGCGTTAATGCATTGGCAATGGTTACAAATTTATTTCCGCTAACTAAAATACCTGCAGGTTTGTAAATAATAGCCAAATAATCATCTTCAAATAAAACTTCTAAATCTAATTGTAATCGATTAAAAGTAGGTGTTTTTTCTGATTGATATAATTCTATTTTTTCTCCTCCAACAATGTATTTTGATGTAGTTGCTAAAATTCCATCAATAAAAATAAGCTCTTTTTTGATGGCTTTTTTAATGCCCGATTTTGTGGGAATGGTATTAAAAATCCCAACACCGTATTCTTGAAAACGGATTGGTTTTTCTAGTTTTGGTACTGTATTTGATTCTAATAAATTCATACTTTAAAAACCTACAGCTGTATCATCTCCACGTTTGTCTGCACCACCTTCTAGGTGACCATTTGGTAATACTAAAATAGCAGAAACTTTACCAATTATTCGAGAAGTGGTTTCATCAATTTGATAACCTAACTTTTCTAACTCAGAAATGGTTTTTTTGTTAAAACTATTTGGTTCCATTTTAACAACATCTGGCAACCATTGATGATGAAATCTTGCTGCATTTACAGCTTCTTGCATTCCCATTTTATAATCCTGCACATTAATAATAGTCTGCATAACAGATGTAATAATTGTAGAACCACCTGGTGTGCCTACAACCATAAAAAGTTGATTGTCTTTTTCAACAATTGTTGGGGTCATAGAACTTAGCATTCTTTTTCCTGGATGAATTTCATTGGCTTTTGCACCAATTAAACCAAACATATTTGGCACACCTGGTTTGCTAGAAAAATCGTCCATTTCATTATTCAAAAAGAAACCTAATTCAGACGAATATAATTTAGAACCATAAGCACCGTTTAAAGTTGTTGTTACAGAAACAGCATTGCCAAATTGATCTACAATAGAATAATGTGTTGTTTCATCACTTTCTATAATTTCTATATTACCATGTAAAACATTGGCAGATTTTGTTGCTTTTTCAAAAGAAAAATCTGCCATTCTTTCTTTGTTATATTCTTTAGAAATTAATTTTTGTTGCGGAATGGTTACAAAATCAGGATCACCTAAAAAATAACTTCTATCTGCATAGGCACGTCTTTCTGCTTCTGTAATAACCTGAATCGATTTTGTGCTGTTATGGCCAAATTTATCAATATCAAAAGGTTCTATCGCTTTCATGATTTGTGCTAAAGCAACACCACCGCTAGAAGGAGGTGACATTGAAATAATTTTTAAATCATCATATGTAAAAGTAACAGGAGTTCTCCATTTTGCTTCGTATTTGTCTAAATCTTCTAAAGTGATAATTCCGCCATTAGCCTGAACAAAATCGACCAATTGTTTAGCGGTTTCGCCTTTGTAAAATTCGTCTTTTCCGTTTTGTTGAATTTTAGTTAAAGTTGCTGCCAATGCAGGATATTTAATGGTATCGTTTTCTTGCCAATTTTTAGTAAAAAGTATAGAGTCTTTATTTACTTCTAAAAATAAAGGTTGATAGTTTTTGATTCTTTTAGCCTGTTTATTAGTTACAATTACACCACGTTTTGCCAATGCAATTACAGGTTCTAAAATTTCTTTAATAGATAAAGTTCCAAATTTTTGATGAGCTGTAAAAATTCCAGCAACAGTTCCAGGAACACCAATTGCCATAGCACCAGCAGTGCTTTTTCCTTTAATTACATTGCCTTTATCATCTAAATACATATCTCTGCTTGCAGCTAAAGGAGCCTTTTCTCTATAATCTAACGCACCAATTTCTCCATCATTTTTTCTGTAGACCATAAAACCACCACCACCAAGATTACCAGCAAACGGATAAGCAACTGCCAAAGCCATTTCTGTGGCAAACATAGCATCAAATGCATTTCCACCTTTTTTTAAAATGTCTGCCCCAATTTTAGAAGCTTCTTCTCTTGCAGTAACAACCATGGCTTTTTGGGTAATTAAACCAGTTATTTTTTCTTTTTTAGTTACAGTTTTACAGTTAATTAGTAAAAAAAATACTGTAAAAAGTACGATTAGTTTTTTCATTTATTCTGTCTGATTTCTTTTAATTTTTGATTTGAATGACGTATTAAATCATTAAAAAATAGTGTAAAATCTTCTTCTAACTCAGTTTTTAACTCCTTTAAATCTTTAATGGCCAAATTCATTTGAGATTTACCTTTTGTTCTATTGTTCATTCCATTTAGAACTTTTTGAATTCCTTCTTTAAATTGATAGTTATAAAGAATATTATATTCAATCATATAGGAAATAAATTGTTGTGATTTTATGGGTAAAATTGGTGATTTTTCATTAAAAAGACTATAAACTTTTTTAGTATAAATATCTAATGGGATTTCTGAATAAGAATGCCAGTTTTTAGCTAAAAAGTAATCGTAAAAAATATCGATAATTACACCATCATAATGACCATATCTTTCGTGCAAACGACGTTTGCTTTTTCTTACAATTGGATGAGCATCTGTATATGTGTCAATTTCTCTATGTAAGAAAATACCTTGCTGAATTTCTTTCGAAAATTCTTTGTAATTATTACCTCTAATATGATCTGCAATAAAGTTACCAATCATAATATTGGTGTTATTTTGAGATAAGTAGAGGTGAGCTAAAAAATTCATTTGCTAAAAGTAAACAAAAAACCACAACTAAGAAGTTGTGGTTTTAAATATTGTAAATTCCTATTTTAAAAGGAATAATAATTTATTTATTATAAAAAATATAATGTTTTTTTAGTTATTTAACATAACAGGCATAACTAACATAGTTACTTGTTCTCCTTCATCAGTACCATCAATAGGAGTTAAAATTCCTGCTCTATTTGGTAAAGACATTTCAATTAAGACTTCGCTAGAACTTAAATTGTTTAACATTTCGCTTAAAAAACGAGAGTTAAAACCAATTTGCATATCGTCACCTTGGTAATCACAACTTAAACGCTCGTCTGCTTTGTTAGAAAAATCTAAATCTTCCGCAGAAATATTTAATTCTGTTCCTGCCATTTTTAAACGAATCTGATGTGTTGTTTTACTAGAAAAAATAGAAACACGTTTTACAGAATTTAAGAAAGAAGCTCTATCAACCGTTAATTTATTTGGATTTTCTTTAGGTATTACCGCTTCATAATTTGGGTATTTTCCATCAATCAATCTACAAACTAAAACAACGTTATCAAAAGTAAATTTTGCATTTGCATCATTATATTCAATAGTTACTTCGCTTTCAGAACCACCCAAAATTCCTTTTAATAAATTTAAAGGTTTCTTTGGCATAATGAATTCTGCAGTTTGATCTGCAGTAACATCTGTTCTAGAATATTTTACCAATTTATGAGCATCTGTAGCAACAAAAGTTAAACTTTGAGAACTAAACTGAAAAAATACTCCACTCATTACAGGTCTTAAATCATCATTTCCTGCAGCAAAAATAGTTTTAGAAATTGCAGTTCCTAAAATACTTGCTGGCACAACAGTTGTACTTGGTGATGCTAATGAAACTGCTTTTGGAAACTCATCTCCACCAAAATAAGCCATGTCGTATTTACCTTGATCAGAACTAATTTCAATCGTATTTTCTCCTTCAGTTTTAAACGTTAAAGGCTGGTTTGGAAAGGTTTTTAAAGTATCTAATAACAAACGTGCAGAAACAGCAATAGAACCAGAACTTTCACTTTCTACTTCAACTACAGAACTCATTGTTGTTTCTAAATCTGAAGCAGATACTTTTAATTCATTTTCAGACAATTCGAATAAGAAGTTATCTAAAATTGGTAATGTGTTGTTGCTATTTATAACGCCGCCTAAAACTTGTAATTGTTTTAATAATTGCGAACTTGATACAATAAATTTCATCGATTTTCTTTTCTTGATTATTCTTACAAATATAACCTTATTAAGTGAGTTTAAAAATTAATTTATTAACAGGTTATGAGCATTTTGTTGATGAATTTTCCAAACGTTATAATTATGTTAATTGAAGGTAATTGGTATTTAAAAAAACTATTTTTGTTTTAATACCAATATTTTTTTATGAAAAAACCACTTTTTTTTATTTGTTACTTTCTATTGATATCATTGAGTTTGTTTGCTCAAAAACCTCAGAAATTAACTTCAAATCAGATTTATGAGAAAATCCAGAAACTAAATTTTTTAGGAACAGCTTTATACGTTGCTGCACATCCTGATGATGAAAACACCCGTTTAATTGCCTTTTTAGCTAATAATATAAAAGCAAGAACAGGATATTTGTCTTTAACAAGAGGAGATGGAGGTCAAAATTTAATCGGCCCAGAAATAAGAGAGTTATTAGGTGTTATTAGAACTCAAGAACTTTTAGCAGCAAGAAAAGTTGATGGAGGAGAGCAATTATTTTCTAGAGCTAATGACTTTGGGTACTCAAAACATCCAGATGAAACTTTAAAAATTTGGGATAAAGAAAAAGTATTGAGTGATGTTGTTTGGGCAATTAGAACTTTTAAACCAGATGTAATTATCAATAGGTTTGATCATAGAACTCCAGGAACAACTCATGGGCATCACACAAGTTCTGCAATGTTAAGTGTAGAAGCTTTTGATTTAGTAAATGATAAAAATAAATTTAAAAATCAATTAAAATATACAGATACTTGGCAACCAAAAAGATTATTTCAAAATACTTCTTCTTGGTTTTTTAGAGGAAGAGAAGAGGAATTTAAAAAATCAACAAAAGATTTTTCAAAATTAGATATAGGTGTGTATTATCCGTTAAAAGGGTTGTCTAATAATGAGTTAGCTTCTATTGCAAGTAGTCAGCATTTATGCCAAGGTTTTGGAAGGTTAACAACTAGAGGAGCACAAAACGAATATTTAGAATTCTTAAAAGGAACTCCTTTAAAAGATAAAAATGATATTTTTTCAGGGATCAATACTACATGGAACCGTCTTAAAAATGGAGGTGAAATAGGTGCTGTTTTATATAAGATTGAAAAGGATTTCGATTTTGTAAATCCTTCTAAACATTTGCCAAAATTAATGAAAGCCTATCAATTAATTCAGAAATTAGATGATGTTCATTGGCGAAAAATAAAAGAAAAACAACTTAAACAGATAATTGAAGCTTGTGCAGGTTTGTATTTAGAAGCTTCTGCAATTAGTTCTTCTTCTATACCAAACTCTAATATTGATGTTAACTTTGAAGTTTTAAATAGGAGTGATGCAAATATTGAATTGACTTCGATTACATCTACAATTAGTAAAAAAACGATTGTAAAAGAATTAGCTTTAGAAGCTAATAAAAAAATTAACTTTAAAGAAACAATTCATTTAAAAACAAATCATTTTTCAGACCCTTATTGGTTAAAAGAAAAAGCTTCTTTAGGTATGTATACTGTAAAGAATCAAAATTTGATTGGAAAACCAGAAACACCTAGGCTTACCAAAATTGATTTCAATTTAATTATTGATGAAGTTGCTATTTCTATTACAAAAAATGTTGTTAGAAGGTATGCAGAAAGAGATAAAGGAGAAATTTATGAACCTTTTGAAGTTTTACCAAAAGTAACAACAAAATTAAAAGATAAAGTACTTATATTTTCTTCTGATGAACCTAAAAAAGTTTCTGTAGAAGTTAGAGCTGGAGCAAAAAATGTAAAAGGTAAAGTAGCTTTGAGTTTGCCAACTAGTTGGGATGTAATTCCGAAAGAATTCGAATTTGATATTCAGCAAAAAAATGATAAACAAGTTGTTGATTTTTTAGTGACACCCCCTAAAAATCAATCTGAAGGGAAATTAGAAGTTATTGCTATTTCTGATGGAAAATCATATCATAAAGAGTTGGTAGAAATTAATTATAATCATATTCCAAAACAATCTGTTTTATTAAATTCTGAAGCTAAAATTGTACGTTTAAACATACAAAAAGCAGGAAACTATATTGGTTATATAAAAGGTGCTGGAGATGTTGTTCCAGAAAATTTACGTCAGATTGGTTATACTGTTGTTGATATAAATCCTGCTGAAATTAATGAAGAAAATTTACATAAATACGATGCTGTAGTTTTAGGAATTAGAGCCTATAATGTGGTTAAAGAATTAAAATTTAAGCAAAAATTCTTGTTAGATTATGTTGAAAAGGGAGGTAATATGATTGTACAATACAACACCAATAGAAATGTAGATGTTGCTGCACCTTTTTCTCTAAATCTTTCTAGAGACAGAGTTACAGATGAATTTGCTGATGTTACAATTTTAACTAAAAATCATTCGCTTTTGAACTTTCCTAATAAAATAACTCAACATGATTTTAAAGGTTGGGTGCAAGAGCGTGGTTTGTATTTTCCTAATTCTTGGAGTAAAGAATATACACCTATTTTATCTATGAATGATAAAGATGAAACTGCTAAAAACGGAAGTTTATTAATAGCAAAATATGGTAAAGGAAATTACATTTATACAGGTTTAAGTTTCTTTAGAGAATTGCCTGCAGGCGTTTCTGGCGCTTATAAATTATTTGCAAATATGCTATCTGTGGGTAAAAGTAATGTTGAGGTAAAACCAATAATTAAGAAGTAAAAAGTTAGCAAACAAGTTTAGCCCTGATTGAGCGGTTTGTTTGAGCTCTTTTTTTGTGTCAGTTCGAGTAAATTTGTGAAGAATGAGCAAATTTGTATCGAGAACAAACTAAAAAAAGCGAGTAGCGAAAGCAGGAAATAGCTTCAAAAAAATAAAAAAATGAAAGAACAAAAATACAATTGGAAAAAAGAATATACGTTGGTATTAATTGCCAATGTAGTTTACGTTATTGCATTTTATTTTATCACAAATTATTTTACAGTTTAGTCTATGGAAATTGCCAGTAAATTGCACACAGTAG
Organism: Polaribacter sp.; assembly: GCF_039939415.1. GTDB lineage: Bacteria > Bacteroidota > Bacteroidia > Flavobacteriales > Flavobacteriaceae > Polaribacter. The sequence continues at coordinate 119,175 of NZ_JBDVJE010000074.1, read as the reverse complement.
ATTGGATTATTCTGTCTGTTACCTTAATTTTTATTGTTGCTTATGGTACGTATGTAACTAGAAAAAATGCCAACGTAACTGATTATATAAAAGGTGGAAGTGACTCTAAATGGTGGACAATTGGTTTGTCTGTAATGGCAACACAAGCAAGTGCTATTACATTTTTATCTACACCTGGTCAAGCTTTTCATAGCGGAATGGGTTTTGTGCAATTTTACTTTGGATTGCCAATTGCAATGATAATTATTTGCGTGGTTTTTATACCAATTTATCATAAGTTAAAAGTGTACACAGCTTATGAGTTTTTAGAAGGAAGATTCGATTTAAAAACAAGAAGTTTAGCCGCAATTTTATTTTTGGTTCAACGTGGTTTGGCTGCAGGAATTACCATTTTTGCACCCGCAATTATTTTAAGTGCTGTATTAGATTGGGATTTATTAACGCTGAATATTATCATTGGTTTTTTAGTAATTATTTACACAGTTTCTGGAGGAACAAAAGCGGTAAATGTTACTCAAAAACAACAAATGATTATCATTTTTATAGGAATGTTGATTGCATTTTTTATGATTATGAGTCAGTTGCCAGAAAATATCACTTTTACAAATGCATTAGAAATTGCAGGTGCAAGTGATAAAATGCAAGTGTTAGATTTTTCTTTTGATTTAAGTAATCGATACACAGTTTGGACAGGAATTTTAGGAGGAACTTTTTTAATGTTATCTTATTTTGGTACAGACCAAAGTCAAGTACAGCGTTATTTATCCGGAAAATCGGTAAGAGAAAGTCAGTTAGGTTTAATTTTTAACGGATTATTAAAAGTGCCTATGCAGTTTTTTATTCTGTTAATTGGTGTGATGGTTTTTGTGTTTTATCAATTTAATGCATCACCATTAAACTTTAATCCAACGGCAAATGATGCGGTGCAGAGTTCTGAGTTTGTTGCAGAATATCAAGAATTAGAAGCAGAACATACTATTATAGAAAATGATAAAAGATTGTTGTTTTCTGATGGATTTCAGCCAGAAGAAGCAACTAGAATTCAGGCTTTAAATAAAAGAGATTTAGAGTTAAAAGAAGCTGCAAAAGAAATTATTAAAAAAGTTGACGAAAAAAATACCCTTAAAAAAATAGAATCTAATGATAAAGATTATGTGTTTATCCATTTTATTTTAAACAATTTACCAAGAGGATTAATTGGTCTTTTGTTAGCGGTTATTTTATCGGCAGCAATGTCTTCTACAGCATCAGAATTAAATGCTTTGGCAAGTACAACTGCGATTGATTTATATAAACGAAATGTAAAAGGAGAAAAAAATGAAGAGCATTTTGTAAAAGCTTCTAAATGGTTTACATTATTATGGGGACTTATTGCTATTTCGGTAGCATGTATTGCCAATTTGTTTGATAATTTAATTCAGTTAGTAAACATTATTGGGTCTATTTTTTATGGAAACGTTTTAGGAATTTTCTTATTGGCATTTTTTATAAAATTTGTAAAAGGCAACGCTGTTTTTATTGCAGCAATTATAACTCAGGCTTTAATTATAGGCGTTTTTATTTTAGATTGGTTGCCATATTTGTGGTTAAATTTATTAGGTTGTGTTTTAGTAATGGTCATTGCCATTGTAATTCAGTTTTTACTACCATCAAAAAAGAACTTAGTTACAGTTTAAACAAAATTAAACTATGGAAAAGAAAACGATTAGATGGGGAATTATTGGTCTTGGTAAAATTGCGACTAAATTTGCAACAGACTTGTTAACTGTAGAAAATGTAGAATTGGTTGCTGTAGCTTCTAGAAGTCAAGAAAACGCAGCTGAATTTGCCAACAAATTTAATGCTAAAAAAGCGTATAGTTCTTATTTAGATTTGGTTAAAGACGCTGAAGTGGATGCCGTTTATATTGCTACTCCGCATAGTTTTCATAAAGAACATACGATACTTTGTTTACAGCACAAAAAAGCTGTTTTGTGTGAAAAACCTTTTGCTATGAATTTGCAAGAAGTAGAAGAAATGATTGCTATTGCTAAAGAGAATAATGTTCTGTTGATGGAAGCATTATGGACTTATTTTTTACCACATTACAATTACGTTTTAGACATTGTTAAGAGTAAAAAATACGGTGAATTAGAAAGTTTAGAAGCAGACTTTGGATTTTACAATGCTTACAATACAGATAGTAGAGTTTTTAAAAAAGAAGTTGGTGGAGGTAGTTTGTTAGATATTGGTATTTATCCAGTTTTTGCGGCATTATCTAGTTTAGGAAATCCAGAAACTATAAATGCAAATGCTACTTTTTTTGAAAACGGTGCAGATTCTGAGTGTAATATCACTTTTAAATATAAAAAAGCAACCGCTACTTTAAAAAGTACTCTTTTAGAGAAAACGCCAACTCATGCTATTTTTACTTTTGAAAAAGCAATTGTAAAAATAAACACACGTTTTCAGGAACCTTCTACTGTATCAATTATAGAAAACGGAAAGGAAAAAATTATCGATTTTAATTACAACACAATTGGTTATAATTTTGAGACAGATCATTTTAATAGTCTTTTAAGAGAAGGTAAAAAAGAAAGTGATGTAATGACGTTTGATTTTTCTAAAAACTTAATAAAAACCATAGATACCGTTAGGGAAATTATAGGTTTAGAGTATTAGTATGCATAATTTAAAATTTTAATGCTACAAATTTGTTAATCCACATCATTAAAAAATAGTAAAAAGTTTCAGTTAAAAAGCAATTGGTTTAATCGTTTATTTCATTTCTTGAATAGGTATACTTGCTTTAGAATTTGATATTAAAACTGCATAATCTAAAAATTTTAAGGTAGCCATTCCTTTTACAGCTTCTGTATTGGATTTTTTGTCTTGTAAAATAACTTCAATTAAATCTGGTTCTTTATTTGCGTATGGAGAATTTTTAAGGTTTAATCGAAACAATGTTTTATCAGATATTTTGGCATCTTTTAAAAGTTGAATTCCTCTAAAATACTCTTTCTCATAATCGCCTATACCAAAACCACCTTCTGTGGTATATGATTTGTATTTGCCTTTTTCATAAATCTCATCCCAAACTACATGGCTGTCCATAAAAAAGCCAATTACAGATAAAATTTCTTTATCAGTATGAATGTTATTTTCAATTAATCTTGTAAATAAAGACGCGTATCCTTCTTTACCTTGTCTAGATTTTTCTAAATGAAAAAAACCAACGCGAAAGAATTGTTTATTATTTTTAAAATCGTAGATTTTATTTAAATCTAAATAGTTTTCATAAATCAATTTTTCTCTTTCAATATTTTTATCAAAAGAATGATTTAAATTTTTAATAATATATTCTAATTCATCAGGTTTTTTAACTTTATTTAGATACATTTCTTTGTTGCTATTATAATCAGAAACAAAGTTTTTAAGGGTTTTATGAGCCAAACCACGATGACCAGAATATAAATTAACAGTATCTAAGGCCATCATGTTTTTTATATCATTTACAGTATTAAGTTCTTTGTTATCTTTAAAAATTTCTAAAAGATGTTTAATTGTATATGTATAGCCAACAACCCATTCTATACCTAATACTTTAATTTTATTTTCTTTAGGTAGTTTATCGTTTATCTGTTTTAATTTTTTCCACTTATTATAAAATTGAATTGTACGTTCTTGTGCTGTATGGTATCCATTATGGAATACTAATTCTTTTAATAAAATAGTATCTCCAGTTTTTAAAAACTTATTATAATAAAATGCAGTACTGTAATCTACTTCTGGTAAATAATACTCTATTGTTCCATCTTTTGTTAATGACTCTAAGAATTTTAGTTCAACATCTTCAGTTTTTGCACTACCATGATAAGCACCAAATCCAATCATTTTAAAATCTTTTTGGGGAAAATTGAAGTTAGAAGCATTGATATCAAATCTATTATTTTTTAAATAATCTACTTTAGTTTGTTTACAAGATTGTAAGCTTATAAAAGCGATAATGACAAGAAATAATTTATTCATTTTTTTATTTTATTATTCATTCACAAAATTATAAGCAAATAAGACTGTAAAATTGGTGAAAAGGGACAAATTACTACATAAAAGTCCAAAAGGTATCTTCGTTTCCTAAATGTTGTATATTATTAAAAAACTTTTTAGGGTTAATGCCTGTTAATTTTTTAAAATGATTGATAAATTGAGCCTGATCATAATATTCATTACTTATAGCAATATTAGTAAGTGATGTTTTTTTATTTATTAATAAATAATCGTTTAAAGCTTTTCTAAATTGTACAATGTTTATGTATTCTTTTGTAGTACAACAGAGATGTTTTTTAAATAATCTTAATAAAGTTTTTCTATTTGTTTTGAGTTGCTCACACAAATCTATTATAGATAATTTTTGATTTGAATTTAAAATAAGTTCAATACTTTGTTTTAAAAGAATTTCTTTAAAATCGACATATTTATCCATAAAAAAAGCATCTAAAATTTTTATTTTCTCATCAATAGATTTTTCATTATAAATTGTGAAACAATTTTTAGTGAAATCATTTTTAAAAAAGTTAAAATGTTTTTCTATTGGATTGTCCATTATTTCTGATAAAGGTTGGTCTATAAAATGATTAATACCCAATTCTTGAAATACAATGCCAATTTTTTTAAAAGGAACTTGAATTTCTGCGGTTCGCATTTTATTTTGAATGCCAGAATACAAGAAAATTAATTCTTTTTTTTCTGAAGGAACTGTCTTTGAATGATTACTACTAAATTCAACATCAGAATCTTTATAAATTGTTAGTGCACATTTAGTATTTGGGTAAAAAGCATATTTTTTTGCGGTAGAACCTTTAATTGAATCATGAAAATAATAATATGAAATGTATTTTTGTAAAAATAAATTAACAGGTTTTCTTGTAATAAAAATTTCTTCCATTTTAATCTACTTTGTGGTAAAAATATTAATTAACTAATGATTTTATTGAAAAAATAGAGGTAAAAAATTATATTATAATTTTAAAAACAATTTTTATTGTTAAAAGCGCTCTTATACTTTAAAATACAGGGGCACATATTATTTTTATTTCTGAAAAAGTAATTGTAAAAATCAACACTTTTGTTCATGAAACTTTTAATATAACAATTAAAGAAAATGAAAAGGAAGAAATTATCTCTTTTAAAAACTTAATAAAAACCTTAGATTCTGTTAGAAAAATTATAGGTTTAGAGTATTAATTTTTTACCTACAAATCGTATCACTTTACTTTTAGCCTGATGAAATTTACCTTCATCAAGTTTAATTTCTTTTTCTTCTAGTAAAAGAACTTCAAAGTCTTTAAAATCGTTTTTAATCATATCAATAGAGAATAAAAAATCAATATTTTTTGGTCCTCCAGCATTTGGGTTTTCTTTTTGTAATTCTAGGTGATTTTTACTAAAAGCTTCAAGAATTATATATCCATTAGGTTTTATTAATTCAGCTATTTTAGTGTGATATTCTTTTAAAATATTAGGAGGAAAGTGAGCATAAATTAAAGCAGCAGCATCAAATTTTTCATTTAATAAATTTAGTTCAAAAAAATCCCCAATTTCATAATGTAATTTTACATTTTCTTTTTCGGCAAGTTGTAGCGCTTTGTTTTTACCTTCAATACTAATATCAAAAGCAAAAGTTTCTAACCCTTTTTTTGCTGCATAAACAGCATTTCTTCCTTCTCCTTCTGCAGGAAAAAGAATTTTACCATTTAGGTTGTATTTATTTAGATATTCTTTAAAAAATAGATTAGGTTCAGTACCATAAGCATATTCATTTTTTGCATATCTATTATCCCACATTTCTTTCATTTTGTTTTTAGCTTGTTTGATGATTAAAATTAATTAAGAATTTGAGTAAATTTAATTTTTTTTGAACCTATAAATTTAATGAGAAAAAAAAGATTTTAATATAAAAACCTCAAGTATATACTTGAGGTTTTTATATTTTAAAATAGAAAAAAATTATTCTGCTCCCCATTCTTTTAAAGAAGCTTTGTTCATTTTTATATAACCACTATTACCTGCTTTTTCTGCTAAAGTTAAAGATGCTTTTGCAGCAGCAATGGCAGTAGCTTTTTTACCTGCTTTGGCATGGATTAAAGATTGTTGTCTTAAATAATAAAATTTAGGATCATCTCTAGTCATTTCAATAGCTTTGTCAATCCAAGTTACTGCTTGGTTTACATCTTTATTTGCAGTTTTAAAATAAACAGCTGCGTCATAATAAGCACTAGCATTTGGTTCACCTTTCATTACTTCTTCAATAGAAGCCATTACATTTTTATCTGTAGGTACCTCAAAAGATAACCCAACATAAACGTCTTCCCAAAGTAAACCTAGAACTCCAGAGTTATTTGTTAAATCATCAATGGTAATTGTAAACGTTTCAATCTTTACTGGCATTGGAATTACTTGAGCAGTAGTTTTAGCAACTACTTTAGTTTCATCCCATTTTTTTGGATTTCCCCAATTACTAGCATCAGAATACAACATAATATCCCAAGAATCTTTATTAGGAACTGTGTACAAAGCATATGTGCCTTTTGATACATTTTTACCATCAATAGAAACATCAGAACTAAAAGTTACTTTTGTATTAGAGTTTGCTCCAGTTCTCCATGTTTTTCCATAAGGAACAAGATCTCCAAAAATAGTACGACCTCTCATTCCTGGTCTAGAATATTCAACAGTAACATCTGTTAAACCAACTTTCTGAATTAATGTTGAAGCAGGACTTGGTTGTGGTGCAGAAATTTTTGCTGCAGGTGCTTTTACTTTCTTTTCTGTTTTTTTAACTTCCACTTTAGTTTCTGTTTTTTGGCAGCTTGCAAAAAGTAATAAAGAGAAAACAGTTAATGTACTTAAAAGTTTTAGTGAGAATTTTTTCATGATTGTTTAGTTTTTATACTCTCAAAATTACAATTTCAAAAAACGACAAATGTTAACAAAACCTTAAAATAAGGGTTTGTATATTTGTAGCAATTTTAAATAATAATGAAGAAATATATATCTGAATTTATTGGAACATTCTCTCTAATTTTCTGCGGAACAGGAGCAATGACTGTTAACGAAGTTACTGGAGGAGATGTTACCCATGTAGGTATTGCAATGACATGGGGATTAATAGTAATGGCAATGATTTATGCTTTTGGAGAAACTTCTGGAGCGCATTTTAATCCTGCAGTAACTATTGCTTTTGCATATGCTAAAAAGTTTTCTTGGAAAGAAGTACCTAAATACATAATAGCACAGGTTTTAGGTGCGTTTGCAGCAAGTTTAGTATTGTGGTTTTTATTTCCTACGAGTGAGTTGTTGGGTTCAACTATACCAACTGTAGATGTTTGGCGTGCATTTGTGTTAGAAATATTATTAACATTTTTCTTGATGTTAGTTATCATAAATGTTTCTACTGGAAGCAAAGAAATAGGAGTAGTTGCTGGTATTGCAATTGGTGCTGTAGTTTTGTTAGAAGCAATGTTTGCAGGTCCAATTACAAATGCATCTATGAATCCTGCGCGTTCTTTGGCACCAAATATAGTTTCTGGAAATATAGAAGGTTTATGGTTGTATATGATAGCGCCAATTCTAGGAGCTTTGTTGGCTGTAGTATCTTGTAAATTAGTTAAAGAAGATAATTGTTGTAATGAAGGATGTTAGTATTTTAGGTTGTGGATGGTTAGGAAAACCATTGGCAATATCATTGTTAGATGAAGGTTTTAAAGTAAAAGGTTCTACAACTTCTGAAGAAAAGTTAGAGCTTTTAGAAGATAATGGAATTGAATCTTATATTGTTAATATTTCTGAATTTGAAGAGTTTGATACTTTTTTAGGTTCTGATATTTTAATCATTGCAATAACGTCTAAAGATATTGATGGTTTTGAGAACTTGATTTCTCAGATAGAAGAGTCTAGCATACAGAAAGTAATTTTTATTAGTTCTACTTCTGTCTATGGAAGAATTAATAAAGTAATGACAGAAGAAGATGCTGTCCTTAAAAATCATCCTTTAGTAGAAATTGAAAACTTGTTTAAAGAAAATACTTTTTTTGAAACAACAATTGTACGTTTTGCAGGTTTGTTTGGAGATGTAAGACAACCTTGTAATTGGTTTAAAAACAGAAGAAAAATACCACAACCTAAAGGTTTTGTAAATATGATTCATAAAGAAGATTGTATCGAAATTATACATACAATTATAGACCAAAATTGTTGGGGAGAAACTTTTAATGCATGCTCTAACCATCATCCTACAAGAAGAGAGTTTTATTCTTTAGTAAAATTAAGCAATGGTTTTGAATTACCAGAATTTGAAAATAACGAGGTATATCAATGGAAAATTATCAGTTCTAAAAAAGTACAAGAAGTTTTAGGTTATACTTTTATTCATGATGATTTGCTAGCTTTTTAAGTGTGAAATATAATTACAGAGTTTTAGAGTTACATTACCTGATTGTCATTTAGACCTTAGGAGAAATTTTATAAAGTTGATAAAACAATATTGAAAATTTTTATGAGATTTCTCAATCGCTTATAAAAGCTCATTTTGAGATAATAGTAAATTTGTAAGGCTAAGCTTGTCGAAGTCTTTTCATTTTGATAATAACTAACTATACTTCCTTTTTCTCATATAATTAAAAACAAAACCAAAAGCGAACAAAATTAATAACGGTAAAACAACATTTAAGAATTGCCAAAAATTTCGTTCTTTAAACGCTTTTTGTTTATCAAGAGTTCTAATTTGTAACGTTTTGTTTCTTAGTTGAATCAAGCCAACATCATCCAATAAATAATCAACAGAATTTAATAGAAAATCTTTATTTCCAAATTGTTGATTCGTCCATTTATCTCTATTTAAATCAAATGGTTGTTCTTTTAAAATCTGATTTTTACCAATATCACCATCAGAAATTACAATCATTTTGTTGTTAGTTGCTTTTTCTTTTAAAAGAGGAGTTTTAAAAGGTTTTACTCTGTTTTTATAAGCTGAATTAAAATTTCCTTCTAATAAAACTGCAAATAGTTGATTTCCGCTTTTGTAATCGTTTTCTATAACTTCATCAGCAATAGATTGTAATTCAATAAAATTAGGAGTTCCAATTTTTTGCGTCAATAAAGAACTAACTAATAAAGGTGTTTTTTTAATATTATTTTTTAAAGTATCAATCTGATTTGCAAATAGCAAACGAACAGGAGAAACATTTTTTGTAATTGCATGATTTGGGTTTCCGCCAACTAAAGGATGAAAAAACCACTCTAAGTTTTTAAACTGTGTTTGGTTGCCAACTTTACCTGTTGCTAATGGAATTTGAGCTGAATACAAATCTTTAATTAAAGTAGTATTGATGCGAATTCCGTATGAAAATAACAAATCAGTTAAATTTAAATCTCTAGGATACGCCAACATTTTACCACTGTTAAACAAACTATCTTGGTCTGCTTGCACATTGTCTAACATCCACAAAGTTTTACCTCCATTTGCAATAAACTGATCTAATGTAAACTTTTCTTTAGCCGAAAATTTTTGTGTAGGTTTTGCTATAATTGCTAAATCTATAGAAGTTAAATCTTCTAATGTTTGGGTTGGATTTGTAGCGACAGAATCTAAAGTGAATTTTGCTAAATGATATTTTTTAGCAACTTCACTCAAAAAACTATAAAGATAAATGTCTTTTAACTCCCCATTTCCTGTTAAAATAGCAACACTTTTTTGCTTTTCTAGGGTGATAGAATTTATAGCGTTAGAAAAACTATATTCTAAATTTTCAATAGCTTTTTGTAATTGTTCATCTTGAGATGCTACAATTGCATTTGGTAATAAAGAAACAATGGTAGATTTATTACCATAAGAAATTTCTGCCCAAGGAAAAATAATGGCTTCAGAAAGTTTTCCTTCTTCTTCAACCGTTAATTGACTTGGTAACATTCCTCTTTTTATCAAATCTTCACGTTGATTATCTGGCGATTCAAAATTGATTTTTATGTTCGAATTTTCTGTAGCTAATTCTTCTAAATATTGACGCGTTTCTACTTGTAACCTTTTAAATTCTGATGGAAAATCTCCTTCTAAATAAACAGATATTAATAGGTTTCTTTCAACTTTAGAAACTATATTTTTTGTGGTTTCAGAAAGTGTATAGCGTTTATCTGCAGTTAAATCGAAACGAGTATAAAATGATTGATTGATAATGTTTAAAACAATCAATCCAATAAATACAACAGCAATATTTTTGATATTCTTATTCATTGTCTAAACGTATTTTAGTAATGAATAAAAAGAATATTGTTACACTTAAAAAATAGATAATATCTCTAGTGTCAATGACACCTCTAGAAATACTTTTAAAATGTTCGTTAATCCCAATTTTCTTAATGGTTAAATTATTTCCAAGAGAATTAGAAATTGCATCAAAACCATAGTATAAAAAGAATGTAATAAAAACGCCTAATATAAAAGCTACAATCTGATTTTTTGATAATGTTGAGGTAAAAAGACCAATTGCAGTATAAGTTGATGCTAATAAAAGCAAACCCAAATAAGAGCCAGTTGTACTACCAAAATCGATACTTCCTGTTGGATTTCCTAAGCTGTAAACCGTATAAACATACGTAAAAGTCGGAATTAAAGCAACAACAACCAATAGGAGAGAAGCCCAAAATTTACCTAAAACTATTTGCCAATCAGAAATTGGTTTTGTTTTTAAAAGTTCAATAGTTCCGCTACTAAATTCATCAGCAAAACTTTTCATTGTAATTGCAGGAATCAGAAAGATAAAAACCCAAGGAGCTAAAAAGAAAAATGAGTTTAAATCTGCAAAACCTGCATTTAAAATATTAAAATCATTTTTAAAAACCCATAGAAACAAACCATTAATTAACAAGGAAACACCAATAACTAAATAAGCTATTGAGCTTGCAAAAAATGAGTTGAATTCTTTTTTTAGTATTGCTATCAAAAATTAATTTTTTAAAAAGTTTCTAGGTTTGCAATTTAATTTATTAACCTATAACTAATATTATTAACAAAACCTTCATCTTTAATTTCTGGATTAAAAATAAAATTATGTTTCTCTAATAACGAAATAGAAGCCATATTATTTTTATGTGTAAAAGCTTCAATGGTTTTTAATTCCATTTGATTAAAACCGTATTCTAAAACTTTTTCAAAAGATTCATCCATAAAACCTCTTTGTTGAAAATCTGGATGAACTTCATAACCAATTTCTGCATAATCATCTTCATCCTCAAAATTTCTTAAACCAATTGTACCCACTATTAAATGATTACTTTTAGATTCTATTACCCAAAAAATTCCTTTATTTGCTGTAACTAAGTTAGAAATAAGTTCTATAAAAGCTCTTGCTTCAGAAAGATTTTTAGGCACTTTTCTGTCTATAAATTTATTCACTTCTTTGTTCGTTCTTAAACCAAAAATAGCTTTTGCATCGTTTAAGTTTAATTCTCTTAATGTTAATCTGTCTGTTTCTAAAACAGGAAAAGGCGTAAAGTTGTAAGTCATAAATTAAAGAAAAATAGCGAATCCAATTGTAGATTGAATTCCAGAATGAGTTTGTTTTGTGTTATAGTCGTTTTGATTATTGTCTGATTTATATACATCCTGAAAATAATCAAGATTAAATTCTAGTGCAATTAAGTTGTTAAAAAAATAAGCTAACCCTCCACCAACTTTTGCTGTATTTATTTTTGTGTTTACTTTTTCATAAACAACAACATTTGAGTTAACACTATAGTTTTGGTAGCTATTAAAAAAAGAGCCTAAACCTAAACTGGCTTTTAAAAATGGTTTAAAATTACTATCTAAAAAATAATATTTAGCAAACGGAGAAATGGTATAAAACCCATTACTATCTTGATTTTTAACTTTAGATGTTGAAAATTTAAAATCTAAACCTAACAGAACATTATCTGAAGCAATATACCCTATTTGAGGTGTAAAAGTAAAGCTATTAGTTGTTTCACTTGTATAAGAATTTGAGTAATTTTGGCTATTACTTGTGGTTATATATTTAGAAGAACTAAAGTTAAAATTACTTTGAACTCCAATAAAAATGTTTCCTTTTTCTGTTTGTCCATAGACAGTAATTGCAAATAGAGCAATAATTATTAAAACAATTTTTTTCATGATGTTGATTAAATTAATGATACTTTTTTATCAACACTCCAAGTTTCAGGTTTGTCATTAAAAAAGGCTTTTGTTTTTGCCCAAACTTCTTTAAAAAATACAGAGTTTCTGTAGTTTTCTAAATCTTCTTCCTTTTCCCAATAAGAATAGGTAAAAAATATTTCAGGGTTATTTTTATCTTGATATAATTCTAACAAATTACAGCCGTTAGAAGCTCTAATAAAAGTTTTCTTTTCTTCAAACATTGCTAAAAATTCTGGAATATGTTTTTGATGAAAACTCATTTTTACAATTCGAACGAACATATTCTTTAAGTTATAGGGGTAAAATCTGGTTGAGAATCGTTTATAAAGTCAATAGTAATAGGGTCTCTGTATGCGAGTCCTAATAAAGTAGATGCTCCACCAACTGTTTCTAAATTACTTCTATAAACAGCAATTTCTAAATAACCTGCAGAATTAAATAAAGCTAAATTGCTACCATCATATTGTATACTATCATGCGCACTATCGCCAGCAACTTCATTATATTTTGTAAAGATTTTAGAAAAAGAATAACGTCTTGCATTTGCTTTAAAACGACGACCTTTACCAATCTCTTGAAACATTTTTTTACTAATATTACTAATTACGTTTCCATAATTATCAATATAAACAACACCTCCAATAATTTGATTTTGAGCTTGATTTACTTTTGGTTGAATTTCAGTCATCTTTTTATAAGTCTGAATTTCTTTACCAATAACGGTAAAATTACCCCCTCTTGCTATAAAACAGGCAACTTGTACAAAAACATCTAAAACCGGAAAACTACTTTCAATTCTATCATGAATATTAATTTCAAAAATCTTTGTTGGTTTTATTTCTGAAGCAATCATAGAAATAATTCCGTTATCCGGACATACAAAAAAATGATTGTCTAACTCTAAAACGATATGTTTGTTATCTGCACTTAATTCAGAATCTACACCAACAATATGTATGGTTTTATCTGGGAAGCTTTTGTAAGAGTTTTTTAAAATATAAGCAGTTTCTGTAATGTTAAAAGGAGATATTTCATGTGTAATATCTACAATTTTAGCATCAGGAAGTTCAGTGTAAATAGCTCCTTTAACAGCGCCAACAAAGTGGTCTTTTGTTCCAAAATCGGTTGTTAATGTAATTAGAGACATTAATTTATTGCTGTTAATTAATTGTGTAAAAGTTGTTAACTATTTTACGCAAATCTAATCATTTTAGGAAATTTATTCGCTATTTTTAGTTGAAATAATATTGTAAATAACTAATTAAAATTAAACATTTGAACGAACGCATTATAGAGCTTACAGAAATCAATCCAAAAGACTTTTTTGGAGCACATAACAGTACTATTGAGCAATTAAAAAGATATTTTCCAAAAATTAAAATCGTTGCAAGAGGATCTAAACTAAAAATTTATGGAGAACCAGAAATTTTAGACGAGTTTGAAACACGTTTAGAGCGTTTAATTAAGTATTTTAACAAATACAATAAATTAGATGATAATAGTATTGAGCGAATTTTAACTTCTAACGGAAATGAAGAAAAAACAATTGCAGCCAAAAATGCAAAAGAAGTTCTGGTTCATGGTGTTAGCGGAAAGTTAATTAAAGCACAAACACAAAATCAGCGTAAAATGGTTTCTTTAATGGAAAAAAATGATATGTTGTTTGCTGTTGGTCCTGCAGGAACAGGAAAAACTTATACAGCTGTTGCTTTAGCTGTAAAAGCATTAAAAGAAAAAGAAGTTAGGAGAATTATTTTAACAAGACCAGCAGTAGAGTCTGGAGAAAATTTAGGTTTTCTTCCAGGAGATTTAAAAGAAAAATTAGACCCCTACATGCAGCCTTTATATGACGCATTACGAGATATGATACCTCATGAAAGATTAGAATCTCATTTAGAAAAAGGCGTTATACAAATTGCACCTTTAGCATTTATGAGGGGTAGAACTTTAGATAATGCTTTTGTTATTTTAGACGAAGCTCAAAATACAACGCATAATCAAATGAAGATGTTTTTAACAAGAATGGGTAAAAGTGCTAAGTTTATAATTACAGGAGATCCTGGTCAAATAGATTTACCTAGAAAGCAAGTTTCTGGTTTAAAAGAATCTTTATTAGCATTAAAAGATATAGAAGGTATTGCACAAGTGTTTTTAGATGATAAAGATGTGGTAAGACACAAATTGGTTAAGAAAATTATTACAGCTTATAAAAGTATTGAAACAGAATAATTTTTTTAGTTGTTAGTAAATAGTCTTTAGTTTACTTTTGCAACAATAAACAACATAACAAAAATGAATACAATTAACGAGACAAATTTTCAGTTTTCCAACTTAAAGTCTGTTTATAAAGGTAAAGTAAGAGAAGTTTACAATATAAATGATGAACTTTTGGTAATGGTTGCAACAGATAGATTGTCTGCTTTCGATGTTATTTTACCGCGTCAAATTCCTTTTAAAGGTCAGATTTTAAATCAGATTGCAACAAAAATGATGAATGATACAGCAGATATTGTTCCTAATTGGTTAATTGCAACTCCAGACGAAAATGTTGCAGTTGGTCATTTATGTAAACCTTTTAAAGTTGAAATGGTTATTCGTGGATATTTATCAGGACATGCTGCAAGAGAATATAAACTAGGAAAAAGAATGCTTTGTGGTGTAGAAATGGCAGAAGGATTGAAAGAGAATGATAAATTTCCTTCTCCAATAATTACACCATCAACTAAAGCAGATAATGGAGATCATGATGAAGATATTTCTCGTGAAGCTATTCTTTCTCAAGGAATTGTTTCTGAAGAAGATTACATTATTTTAGAAAATTATACAAACGC
Organism: Polaribacter sp.; assembly: GCF_039939415.1. Lineage (GTDB taxonomy): Bacteria > Bacteroidota > Bacteroidia > Flavobacteriales > Flavobacteriaceae > Polaribacter. Next base: position 104,157 of record NZ_JBDVJE010000074.1, on the reverse strand, counting down.
TTTATTTGCTAGAGGTACAGAAATAGCAGCAAAAAGAGGATTGATTTTAGTAGATACTAAATATGAATTTGGAAAAACAAAAGACGGTAAGATTGTATTGATTGATGAAATTCATACACCAGACTCTTCTCGTTATTTTTATGCAGAAGGTTATCAAGAAAGACAAGATAAAGGAGAAATTCAAAAACAATTATCTAAAGAATTTGTACGTCAATGGTTAATTGAAAACGGTTTTCAAGGAAAAGACGGACAACAAGTGCCAGAAATGAATGATAAAAAAGTTATCGAAATTTCTAACAGATATATAGAATTATACGAACAAATTACTGGAGAAAATTTTGTAAAAGCTTCCACAGAAAATGTTTTAAATAGAATTGAAAAGAATGTGCTTCAATTTTTAAAAGCTTAATACTTCTTGTTTTTGAGAGGAATAATGGCATGCAATTTAATTTTAATAAAATAATGTTAAGTTAATAGAGTCTAGTTTTATCAAACTAACAACTAACAACTAACAACTAACAACTAACAACTGTAAAAATGATTATAGAACCAAGAACAAGAGGATTTATCTGTTTAACTTCACATCCAACAGGTTGTGAGCAAAATGTGATTGATCAAATAGAGTATGTAAAATCTGAAGGAAAAATAGAAGGCGCTAAAAAAGTATTAGTTTTAGGTGCTTCTACAGGTTTTGGATTGGCATCAAGAATTTCTAGTGCATTTGGTTCAGATGCAGCTACAATAGGGGTTTTCTTTGATAAACCTGCAACAGAAGGAAGACCAGGTTCTCCAGGTTTTTACAACACAGCAGCTTTTGAAAAACACGCAAATGCAGCAGGTTTATATGCAAAAAGTATCAATGGAGATGCTTTTTCTAATGAAGTAAAAGAAGAAGTTGTAAACTTAATTAAAGAAGATTTAGGTCAGGTAGATTTAGTAATTTACAGCTTAGCATCACCAGTAAGAACACATCCAGAAACTGGAAAAAGATATAAATCAGTTTTAAAACCAATTGGCAACGAATTTTCTAATAAAACGGTAGATTTTCATACAGGTAAAGTATCAGAAATTTCTATAAAACCTGCAGAAGGAGATGATGTTGCAAATACAATTACTGTAATGGGGGGTGAAGACTGGAAAATGTGGATGGACGCTTTAAAAGAAGCTGATGTTTTAGCTGAAGGTGTAAAAACTGTTGCGTATTCTTATATTGGGCCAGAGGTTACAAAACCAGTATATAGAAATGGTACAATTGGTGCTGCTAAAGATCATTTAGAAGCTACTGCTTTTACAATTGCAGACGATTTAAAACCTATTGGAGGAGAAGCGTATGTTTCTGTAAATAAAGCTTTGGTAACGCAAGCTAGTTCTGCAATTCCTGTAATTCCTTTATACATTTCTTTGTTGTATAAAATTATGAAAACTAAAGGGATTCACGAAGGTTGTATCGAGCAAATTCAACGTTTGTATAGCGATCGTTTGTTTGGGGGCTCTTTAGATTTAGATGATAAAGGAAGAATTAGAATTGATGATTGGGAAATGAGAGAAGATGTACAAGCAGAAGTTACTGAACTTTGGAAAACTGCTACAACAGAAAACTTATCTGAAATTGGAGATTTAGAAGGATATAGTAACGATTTTTATAATTTATTCGGATTTAAAGTTACTGGTGTAGATTATGATGCAGATGTAAATGAAGTAGTTGCAATACCAAGTATTCAGTAAGCATATAATCCCGCTTTAGCGGATATTTTAAATATAAACCTCACAAATTAATTTCTGTGAGGTTTTCTTTTTTTATATTGTAAAAAAATATTTTAATGAAAGCAGTTACTGTAAAACAATTAAAAGACGAACTTTCTCATAAGTCTGCAAACGACCTTAAAGAATTGTGTTTGTACCTTGCTAGATTTAAAAAAGAGAACAAAGAATTATTAACGTATTTGTTGTTTGAATCTCATGATGAAGAAGCTTATATTCAGTCAGTAAAAGATCAAATGGACGAACATTTTATAGAAATAAATACTAAGAGTTTTTTTTATATAAGAAAGAGTATGCGTAAGATTTTAACATTGACTAAAAAGTACATTCGTTATTCTAAAAAGAAAGAAACTGAAGCAGAACTCTTGCTGTATTATTGCAAAAAATTAAAAGCTTTTAGACCTTCTATAAAAAGAAGTACACGTTTGCAAAATGTTTTTGATAGTCAAGTTAAATTGATAAAAAAAGCTATTGATAAATTGCACGAAGATTTACAATATGATTATCAATTAGAATTAGATGATTTGTTAGATGAAGCATAAAAAAAGACTCATTTTAAAGAATTTAGTGAATGAAGGAACTTCTGAAATAGAAAAATTTCAAAACGAAGTTTTAAGACCTGTAATAAAAATGCAGCACAATGTTTTAGTTGCTTCTTTTAACAATTACCTTAGAAGTAAAAAAATAGATTTCTTAGGTTTATCAGAACAAAAAAAGAGAAGTAAAATTACATCAATTTATAAAACAGATAATAACTTTAAAAATATTACTATTGGTATGATTATAGGTCATTTTTCTATGAATGAATTTAACTTTTACAACCAAAATTCATCAGAAATTAATAGAAGAATTCTACAAATTATCACTCAAAGAATTAAAGATAGTATTTTGGAAATTGAATAAAAAAAGCCGTTGTTTTTAAAAACAACGGCTTTTTTTATTTTCTTATTAAAATTATTTTTGCTGTTCAGCTAATAATTTCTTTTGATATCTACCTTGTACAACATCAACAATTACTAAAATTGCCAATACAAAATAGAATGTTGTTTTACTCATTGGTACAATTTCGTTTCCAAATAGTTTTAAGTGTGCTAAATGTCCACCTTCTGTAACTAGCATAATTCCAACAATAAAAAGTATAAATAAACCAAGTACTTCGTACATTCTATTTTTAGATAAGAAAGTAGAAATTTTATCAGCCATAATTAACATTAATAAACCACTAATTACAATCGCAATTGCCATTACAATAAAAGCAGTTGTAGAGTTCTCTATTTCACTAGTAAGACCAATTGCAGCTAAAATAGAATCAAAAGAAAAAACTAAATTCATAATTACAATACTCGTAATTACTGCATTTGCAGATTTAGATTTTTTTTCTGTAGCCATTTCATCAACCTCTAAACCTTTGGTAGAAATCATGTGCCAAATTTCTTTTATAGCAGTATAAATAATAAAACCACCACCTAAAAGAACAATCATACTGTGTCCGTTAAAAGCAAAATGGATAATGTTGTCAATACCTCCTGATAAGAACGAAAAAGGTTCTTGAAAAAAATCGATAATAGAAACCAACACAAAAAGTAATACAATTCTTAAAACAATTGCAATTAAAATTCCTGTTTTACGAACTCTTTTTTGGTCTGCTTCTGGCGCTTTTTTAGATTCTAAAGAAATGTAAAGTAAGTTGTCAAAACCTAAAACGGCTTGTAAAAGCACTAACATTAATAGTGTAAAAATAATTCCTAACATTTTTTATTTTTTTGATTAGTTAAATTTAGAATTCAAATATATTTAAAAACCTGAATAAATGATTTTTAAAGAGGAAGATATTTAAATAAAATTCGAAGACTTACAAAAGCAATTAAAATAGCTGTTGCTTTTTTTAGTTGAATGGGAGTAAAATAATTAGTACTCATTCTACTACCAATTTGTCCGCCAATAAAAACGGTAATTAATAATACAGATGTTAAATACCAATCGATTCTAAAATTTGGATTAGAATATTGACCAAGTAAACCTGCAATAGAGTTTACAAAAATAAAAATGCTTGCTGTTGCTGCAATTTTTTTTGGCGTATCCCAATTGGTTAAATGTAATAGTGGAGCTAGAAAAATACCACCACCAATACCAACCATTCCAGAAATAAACCCAATAATTCCTCCATAACTCGCATTTTTAGTAAAGTTAGAATGAGTGTTTTTTTCTTTTGAAGCAACAAAATGTTTAGAAATCCACATTGTAATTGCTGCAATCAATAGAGTTAACCCTAAAAGTATAAAAAAGAATTGCTGACTTATCTTTAAATAACCTCCTAAGTAAGCAAAAGGAACACTAAACATAATAAGTGGTGTAGTTTTTTTCCAATTGAAAACTTTCTGTCTATTAAATAATAATACATTTCCAGAAACCACAACAATATTACAAAGTAAAGCTGTTGCTCTAATCTGGGTAAAAACAACACTTGTTAAAGCTAATATAGCTATATAACTAGAGCCTCCACCAAAACCCACAGAAGAATAAAGTACAGCTACTATAAAGAACAATAGAATGATGTGCCAAAACTGAAAAAATGTTTCAAGAATAAGGATATAGCTCATAAGTAGCAAAAATATATTTTTAATACAGTTTTTGGTAGTTTTAAAGGGGTTTTAATTTAAATACTTGATTTATAGAAAAATATATTTGCTAAATTAATATATTTATGCTAATTTTATATACATGAAGGTAAATGTATGTCCAAACTGTGGCTCAGAGAGTAATATTAAAAGCGGAATTATAAATAAAAGACAGCGTTATAAATGTAAAGATTGCTCTTATTTTTTTACAGTAAATAAGCTTGGTAAGAAAATTGATGATTATTATGTAAATAAAGCTTTACAGCTCTATTTAGAAGGGTTGTCTTATAGAGAAATAGAACGTATTTTGGGGGTTTCTCACGTAAGTATCATTAATTGGGTAAAGAAATATAATATTAAAAGGCCTTATAATGGTAATTATCATCCAACTTATAAGATATTGAATGCTGTAGAGTTGTCTAATTATTTTAGTGAAACAAAAAATTTAGTTGGAGCAGGTTTGGTTGTAACTGAGCTTGGAGATAAGTTTATGTTGATAAAATGGGAGAGATTTAAAGAGTAACTATATATATTTACCATTTTAGTATATTGTTTTTTTTTGTAATAAGATTTAGTTAGAATTTAGTAGGGCACACAAAACTATTTTTAACTAACCTTAATTTACAAAAGCTAATGACAAAAACTACAAAAGCACTGCTCTTAGTAATGTTTTTTATTTCTATTCAAACTACATTTTCTCAAGGTTCGCCAGATTATAATGGAGGATTAAAATTAAAATTCGATGAAGAAGGAAAAAAATATCTTCGTATAATTTCTTGGGCACAAATTCAAGCTGGTTATAATAATGATGTAGACGCAACTTCCAGTAAAACTAGTTTTAATTTAAGAAGAGCAAGAGTTCTGATGTTCTCTCAAATTAATAAGAAATTCTTAATATTAACACATTTTGGACTTAATAGTTTAAATTCAAGTACACTTTCACCAACAGGTAAAGGATCAGGTTCTCAACTTTTTTTGCATGCAGTTTGGGCACAATATAATGTAAATAAAAACCTCTCTATTGGTGGTGGATTGCATTATTTTAATGGAATTTCTAGATTAAATAATCAAAGCACCTTAAACATGATGACGTTAGATAATAATCGTCAATCTTGGGCAACTATTGGTCTAACAGATCAATTTGCAAGACATGTAGGTATTTTTATGAAAGGTAAATTTGGTAAACTTCAATATAGGCTCGCAATAAATGATGCCATTACAAACGGATTAGATGCAAGAGTTCCTATGGCAAATGGAGAAATAGCCTATGGTGGTAAAAATTTATTAGGTTCTAAAGATGCTGGTAAAGCGTATGCAGGTTATTTTGATTACCATTTCTTGGATCAAGAATCTAACTTTTTGCCTTACAAAGTTGGAACATACCTTGGAGGTAAAAAAGTATTTAATGTTGGAGCAGGATTTTTCTTACATCCAAATGGATCTGCTTTAATGGAAAACGGAAATTTAGTTGGTGAGGATGTTTCAATTTTTGCAGTTGATGCTTTTTATGATTCTCCAATAGGTGATGATGGAAGTGCAATTACAGCTTACGCAACTTATCAATCTAACGATTATGGAGAGAATTACCTTTATAGTGCTTATGGTACTGGAAGTATGGTTTATTCTCATATTGGTTATGTTTTTTCAGGTGATAATACCAAAACTAGATACCAGCCTTACATATCCTATGGAAGTAATAGTTATGATGCCACTTCTAATAATAGAAATATTTTAGGTTTGGGTGTAAATGCTTTTATGAGTGGTCATAATTCAAAACTTACATTAGAATATAAAAATCAAGATTATGGTACTTCTACAAGTTCTGTAACATTACAAGCAATGATCTATCTATAAAAACAAAAAATTATGTCGAATAATAAAGAACAAATGAAAAAATATTGGAAAGAAAACCTTAAATATTTAGCAATTCTGCTATCAATATGGTTTTTGGTTTCCTATGTATTTGGTATTCTTTTGGTAGAACAGCTTAATACAATAAAATTGGGTGGTTTTAAACTAGGTTTCTGGTTTGCTCAACAAGGTTCACTTTACGTATTTGTAGTTCTCATATTTGTTTATATGAAATTGATGAACAAATTGGATAAAAAATACGGAGTAGACGAATAAACTAACTAAAAATATATAATTAAAATATTATGGGAATATTAACATGGACGTGGATTTTAGTCGGAATATCATTTGCTTTATACATTGGTATAGCAATTTGGGCTAGAGCAGGGTCATCAAAAGAATTTTATGTAGCAGGTGGAGGAGTTCCTCCAATTATTAATGGTATGGCTACAGCTGCAGATTGGATGTCTGCTGCATCATTTATTTCATTAGCAGGAATTGTATCTTTTGGAGGATATGATGGTTCTGTTTATTTAATGGGATGGACTGGAGGATATGTGCTCTTAGCATTATTATTAGCTCCATATTTAAGAAAATTCGGGAAATTTACAGTGCCAGATTTTATTGGAGATAGATATTATTCTAATGTTGCAAGAATTGTTGCAGTTATTGCAGCCTTAATTGTTTCTTTTACCTATGTAGCAGGACAAATGAGAGGTGTTGGTATTGTATTTTCTAGATATTTAGAAGTAGATATTAATACAGGGGTTTACATTGGAATGGCAATAGTGCTTTTCTATGCAGTTTTAGGAGGTATGAAAGGGATTACGTATACACAAGTGGCACAATACTGTGTACTTATTTTTGCTTTTATGGTACCTGCAATTTTTATATCAATTCAAATGACAGGGAATCCAATTCCACAATTAGGTTTTGGAGCAGCAGGTGAAGATGGAGTGTATTTATTAGATAAATTAGATGGTTTACATAGAGAACTTGGTTTTGCAGAGTATACATCAGGAGGTAAATCTATGATAGATGTCTTTGCAATTACTTTAGCGTTAATGGCTGGTACAGCTGGTTTACCTCACGTAATAGTTAGGTTTTTTACAGTGCCAAATGTAAGAGATGCTCGTAAATCTGCAGGTTGGGCATTATTATTCATAGCTATTTTGTATACAACAGTGCCAGCAGTAGCTGTTTTTGCAAGAGTAAATTTAATTGAAACTGTTAGCGAAAAGAAATATGAAGAAATGCCAGAATGGTTTGGTAATTGGGAAAAAACAGGTCTTTTAAATTTTGAAGACAAAAATAAAGATGGTGTAATTCAATATTTAGCAGACGCTGATAAAAATGAATTAAAGATTGATAGAGATATTATGGTATTGGCAAATCCTGAAATTGCAAAACTACCAAATTGGGTAATTGCACTTGTAGGAGCTGGTGGTTTAGCAGCAGCATTATCTACAGCAGCAGGATTGTTATTAGTAATTGCCTCTTCTGTTTCTCATGATTTATTAAAGAAAATATTTATACCAAAAATTAGCGAAAAAGGAGAGCTTTTAGCAGCACGTTTAAGTGCAGCTGTAGCTGTCTGTGTTGCTGGTTATTTTGGAATAAACCCACCTGGTTTTGTGGCAGCAGTTGTTGCGCTCGCATTTGGTTTAGCGGCAGCATCATTCTTTCCAGCAATTGTGCTTGGTATTTTTGATAAAAGAATGAATAAAGAAGGAGCTATTGCAGGTATGGTAGTAGGTTTAAGTTTAATGTTCTTTTACATGGCTAAATATAAATTAGGATGGTTAGGTGATAAGCCGCCAGCAAGTGAATGGTGGTTTGGAATTTCACCAGAAGGATTTGGAACTGTAGCAATGTTTGTAAATTTTATAATTTCTGTAGTGGTTTCTAGGTTAACGCCAGCACCACCAGAAAATGTACAAGACTTAGTAGAGAATATCAGAATACCTTCTGGAGCAGGAGAAGCTTCAGATCATTAAAAAAGTAATAAAAGAAAAGTTAATTGGTTATTAGATAAAAATGGCGTTATTTTAATATGACGCTGTTTTTTTTATTATTTTTAGGGTTATAATGAAAAAAAGACATGAACAAAAGTTAGTAATACTATCATTAGTATTGATGTTAATTTTTAGCATTCCATTAATATTTATTTTTAATATAGATGGAGCTATTTTTGGAATTCCAACTTTCTATTTTTCAATATTTTTAATATGGTTGATGTCAATTATAATTTCTTACACTGTTTTAAAAAGACATTATGAGTAATTATTTGTTGGTTTTTATTATTATTTCGTATCTCGCAATTCTCTTTTTTATTGCTTATTTAGCAGAAAAGAAATCAAAAAGTAGATGGGTAAATAATCCATATATCTATACATTATCTTTAGCAGTTTATTGTTCTGCTTGGACATATTATGGTAGTATAGGTGTAGCAGCAAATTCAGGAATTAGTTTTTTACCTATTTATTTAGGTCCAGTAATAGCTTCTCCTTTATGGATTGTTGTGCTAAGAAAAATTATTAAAATATCTAAGCAACAAAAAATTTCTTCAATTGCAGATTTTATATCTCTTAGATATGGAAACCATCGTTTTTTAGGAGCACTTGTTACTATAATTTGTATTTTAGGAATTGTACCATACATAGCTTTACAATTAAAGGCTGTTTCTGAAACTTTTTCAATAATGACAGACGAAAACAGTTATGTTTCTACATCAATTTTAGATGACTCTACATTTTATATTGCAGTTCTTTTGGCAATTTTTGCAACTTTTTTTGGAACTCAGAAAACAGACGCTTCAGAAAAACATAGAGGTATTGTTACTTCAGTAGCATTTGAATCGATTTTAAAATTAGTTTTTTTCTTAATAATTGGTGTTTTTGTAACTTATTTTTTGTTTGATGGAACGCAAGATATCTATAATAAAATTTCTGTTACTAAAGATTTTAGTAAGTTAACAAATATAAGTGGTTTTGAAAATGGACTGAATTGGATGTTTATGATTATGCTATCTTTTGTAGCTGTTTTTTTATTACCAAGACAATTTCAGGTTTCTGTTATAGAAAACAATAGAGAAAAACATTTAAAAAAAGCAATTTGGTTATTTCCATTATATCTTTTACTATTTAATGTATTTGTAGTTTATATTGCTTGGGCAGGGAAAATTACGTTTGGAAATACTGTAAACGCAGAGTATTATACTTTATTATTGCCTTTGCAAAACGGAAATGTTTTTTTGGCTTTATTAGTTTTTTTAGGTGGCTTTTCTGCAGTAATATCTATGGTTGTTGTTTCTACATTAGCTTTATCTACCATGATTAGTAATAACTTAATTATTCCTTATGGATTTTTATCAAAATTTGTAAGAAATCATCCAGAAAAAAATGCAAAATACATTCTTAAAATTAGAAGAATCTCAATCTTTCTAATCATCATTTTTGCATATTTTTTTTATAATAATTTTTCAATTGACTTATCTCTATACTCAATTGGTTTAATATCATTTGTAATTATTGCGCAATTAGCACCTTCATTTTTTATTGGTTTGTATTGGAATAGAGGTTCTTCCAAAGCAGCAATTACAGGTATAATTGTTGGTTTCTTAATTACTGGATATACTTTAATTTTACCATTTACTATTCAAGCTTTTACAGGTTCTTTTAATTTTACAGAAAACGGAATTTTTAACTTAGAATTTACAAAACCTCACGCGTTGTTTGGTATCGATTTTTTAAGTCCGCCTGCACATGCTTTTTTCTGGAGTTTAACTTTTAATACTATTTTATATCTTGTGTTTTCGTTGCTTTTTAAAGGAAATTATAGAGAACGTAATTATGCAGAAATGTATGTAGATAGTAAGAATTATACAACACTACAAGATAGTGCTTTGGTTTGGAAAGGTGAGGCCTATGTGGCTGATATAAAAAACATTTTAGATAAGTTTCTTGGAGAAAAAAGAGCACAAAGAGCATTAAGTATTTTTTTTACTAAATATAAATTGCCACAAGACACGCAATTGGCAGATGCTAGATTAATTAATTTTTCAGAAAAATTATTAACGGGTAGTATAGGTAGTGCATCCGCTAAAATTTTGATTGATAATGTTGTAAAAGAAGAAGAAATAAGTTTGGTTGAGGTGTTAAAAATTTTAGAAGAATCTAAAGAAACCAATGCTAGTAATAAATTACTGAAAGAAAAATCAGACGAATTATCTACGCTTACGAATCAATTAAAAGAAGCCAATAAAAATTTAATAGATAAAGATCATCAAAAAGATGAATTTTTAGATACAGTAGCTCATGAACTTAAAACTCCAATTACAGGTATTAGAGCGGCAACAGAATTAATTTTAGATGATGAAGAAATGGAACCTGAAATAAAAACACAGTTTCTTAAAAATATTTTACAAGATTCAGAAAGACTATCTAGACTTATTCATAATATTTTAGATTTTGAAAAATTAGCTACAGGAAGAGATCATTTAAATGTAAATAAAAATGCAATTAAACTTACTATAGAAAAAGCAGTAAATGGTGTAAAGCATATTGCTAATAAAAAAGGAGTAAAGTTAAATATTTCTGTTAAAGATAGTATTGAGTTTAATTATGATGAAGACAGAATTCTGCAAGTTTTAACAAATTTATTGTCTAATGCAATTAAATTTTCTCCAGAAGTAAATGGTATTATTCGTGTAGATTTTAAGAAAAAAAATAATGATGTTTATGTTTTTGTTGAAGACAATGGAATTGGAATTCCAGACGAAGATAAAAGCTATATTTTCGATAAGTTTTTTCAATCCGTAAATCAGAATACAATTAAACCTCAAGGAAGTGGTTTGGGGTTAGCAATTAGTAAACAAATTGTAGAAATGCATAAAGGTAGAATTTGGATAGAAAAAACAAATAAAAAAGGAACAATTTTTGGATTTAAACTACCTTTTAACTAAATTGTACACTTAAAGCATGGAGAGAAAAATTTTAATTGTTGATGATGAACCAAACATTGTAATGACCTTAGAATATACCTTTAAAAAAAAAGGTTTAGAGGTGTTAATTGCAAGAGATGGTAGTGAGGCTTTACAAATTTTAGAACATCAAAAACCAGATGTTATTTTATTAGATGTTATGATGCCAAATGTAGATGGCTATCAAACACTAAAATACATAAAAAGTAATGAAAATTTAAAACATATAAAAGTTGCTTTTTTAACAGCAAAAAATAAAACAAAAGATATAGAAAAAGGCTTAGAACTAGGTGCAGATAAATACTTAATAAAACCATTTTCTATTAAAAAAATAGTTTCAGAAATATTTGAACTAATTGATTAGATAGTTTTGTGTGCAAACAAACCTTGTTTAATTAAAGTTTAAAAAAATGAAATTTCAAATAAACCCTTTAGCTTCAGATATTTTTATAAGTATCTATGTTGTTGCTACGCTTTATTTTCGAGTAAAAATTCAAAATGATTTACCAATTGGTCCTGCATTTTCTTTATTGATAGGACTTCTTTTTGTGCTTTTTCTTTGGGCATTGATAAAAGTTAAAGTTTTAAATCCTAATTGGTTTGGTTTGTTTAATGTAAATAAAACATAACCATGAAAAGCAATGTTGTTTCAAATATATTTAGAAATATTGTTGATGTATATCAATATCATATTCCTTAACACAGAGGAAAATATTAGAAAAAAGGACAATAAAAAATAAACAAAAAACATAAAGTTATGAGTAATTATCACATAAAACATATAGAAGAATATTATAAAGTTTATCGAAAATCTGTAAGAGAACCAGAAAATTTTTGGGAAGAAATTGCAGAAGAACATTTTTTATGGAGAAAAAAATGGGATAAAGTTTTAGAGTGGGATTTTTCGAAACCAGAAGTAAAATGGTTTCAAGGAGCTAAATTGAATATTACTGAAAATTGTATTGACAGACATTTAACAACAAAAGGAGATAAAACAGCCATTTTATTTGAGCCAAATGATCCTAATGATCCTGCAGAACATATTACGTATAACCAATTGCATGAAAGAGTAAATCAGTTTGCAAATGTTTTAAAACAAAACGGAGTTAAAAAAGGAGACAGAGTTTGTATTTATGTACCTATGATTCCAGAATTGGCAATTTCAACATTAGCTTGTGCAAGAATTGGAGCCATACATTCAGTAGTTTTTGCAGGCTTTTCATCAACAGCATTGGCAACAAGAATTAATGATTCAGATTGTAAAATGGTAATTACAACAGATGGTTCTTTTAGAGGAAAAAAAAACATAGATTTAAAAGGAATTGTAGATGAAGCTTTAGAGTCTTGCCCTGGTGTAGAAACTGTTTTAGTAGCAAAAAGAATTAATTCTGATATTGCAATGAAAGATGGGCGTGATAAATGGTTACAACCTTTATTAGATGCAGCTTCTAAAGAATGTGTAGCAGAAATTATGGATGCAGAAGATCCTTTATTTATTTTATATACATCAGGTTCTACAGGTAAACCAAAAGGTATGGTGCACACAACTGCAGGTTATATGGTTTATACAGCTTATACTTTTAAAAATGCTTTTCAATATAGAGAAAATGAAGTTTATTGGTGTACTGCAGATATTGGTTGGATTACTGGACATTCATATATTGTTTATGGACCGTTAGCAAATGGAGCAACTTCAGTTATGTTTGAAGGTGTACCAAGTTATCCAGATTTTGGACGCTTTTGGGAAATTGTAGAAAAGCACAAAGTAAATCAATTTTATACAGCACCAACAGCAATTAGAGCGTTAGCTAAACATGGAACAGAATTAGTTGATAAATACGATTTATCATCATTAAAAGTTTTAGGGTCTGTAGGTGAGCCAATTAATGAAGAAGCATGGCATTGGTATAATGACAATGTTGGTAAAAAGAAAAGTCCGATTATTGATACTTGGTGGCAAACAGAAACTGGTGGAATGATGATTACACCAATACCATACGTAACACCAACAAAACCAACCTATGCAACATTACCTTTTATTGGCATTCAACCAGCTTTAATGAATGAAAATGGTAAAGAAGTTAAAGAAAATCAAGTTGATGGTAGATTGTGTATAAAATTTCCATGGCCAAGTATGGCAAGAACTATTTGGGGAAATCATGAACGCTACAAAGAAACCTATTTTTCGGCTTATGACAATATGTATTTTACAGGTGATGGAGCTTTAAGAGATGAAGTGGGTTATTATAGAATTACAGGTAGAGTAGATGATGTTATTATTGTTTCTGGACATAATTTAGGAACTGCACCAATTGAAGATGCAATAAATGAACATCCTGCTGTAGCAGAATCTGCAATTGTTGGTTTTCCTCACGATATTAAAGGAAGTGCATTGTATGGTTATGTAATTTTAAAAGATACAGGTGAAGGAAGAAATCATGAAAATTTAAGAAAAGAAATCAATCAAATTATAACAGAACATATTGGTCCTATTGCAAAATTAGATAAAATTCATTTTTCTGAAGGATTACCAAAAACACGTTCAGGTAAAATTATGAGACGTATTTTACGAAAAATTGCTTGTAATGAAATGGATAATTTAGGTGATACAAGTACACTTTTAAATCCAGAAGTTGTACAGAGTATTATTGATAATAGATTATAGTAAATTAATTTAATAGTTATTAAAAAGCGTCTTTTAAAAGACGCTTTTTTTTAAGAAAAATAAAAAAAGAGCTCAAACAGACCGTTCAATCCCTAAAGCATTTAGTCAATCTAAATAAATAGCTGTATAATTGTAATTATCAAATTTTAAATACGACTTTAACAAAAAATAAGACCAAACAAAAATGAAAAAAGTACTTTTATTATTAATTATAGTAATTGCAGTTTCTTGTAAGAACGAAGCAAAGAAAGATTCAAAAAAAGAAGTAATTGTTACATCTAAAAAAGAAAACTTTCCAGACGAATTAGGAAAAGTTTTCGATACACATGGAGGAATAAAAGCATGGAGAAATGCTCAAGTTTTATCTTTTAATAAAGGAAAAGAAGTACATACTTCAGATTTACATTCACGTAAAATTGTAATTAATACACCAAAATACTCTTTAGGTTTTGATGGTAAAGAAGTTTGGTTAGATGAAGATGTAAAAGGAACTTATAAAGGAAATCCTGTTTTTTACTACAATCTATATTTTTATTTTTATGCTATGCCATTTGTATTAGCAGATGATGGAATTACTTATGAGAAAACAGATAATTTAATTTTTGAAGGAACAAATTATCCTGGATATAAAATTTCTTATGCTTCAGACAAAGGAACTTCACCAGATGATAATTATATTATTTATTATAACCCTAAAACCTATCAAATGGAATGGTTAGCGTATACAGTAACTTTTAGATCAAAAAGTCCAAGTGAAAAGTATAAATATATTAGATATAATAAATGGGAAAATGTAAACGGAATAATTTTGCCAAAAGAAATTACTTGGTATAAAGAAGATGAAAATAAAAAACTAAGTGCAACAACTAAAGTTGTAGAGTTTTCATTGCCATTAATAAGTCAAGGCAAATTGGCAGATTCATTTTTTGAGAAACCTGTTAAATAAGTTGGCCGTTTTTCAGCAGTTTTCAGTCAGCTAGTTTATGGTAAATTTCTTTTTTGTTATTTGAACGAAGAATGAGGAGAAATCTCACTTTAAATGTTCAATAACCTTATTATAAACAGAAACATAATAATCATGAAACCTTGAAAGCAATACGTTTTCGAGGTTTTTTGTGTTTTTAAGAGTTGATAAATCAAATAATTGAATAGCATCAACTTCTTCTTTTTGAATTATTAATTCTTCAATATCTACTTTTAATTCAGCAATAAATACATGATGATGTTCATTGTCTTTTATGCCATTTGGGTGCGAAACTTGATGAATTCTTGTGCCAATTTTGATGAGGTCTTTTTCTTCAAGTTTTAAACCAATTTCTTCAAAGACTTCTCTTTTTGCAGATTCTAAAACTTCTTCACCAGCACCAATATGTCCTGCAACAGAAATATCCCACAAACCAGGAAATACTTTTTTAGTTAATGCTCTCTTTTGTAATAGTATTCTTTCACCCGAAGTAAATAACCAAACATGAACAGTTGCATGAAACCAACCGTTTTTATGAGCTTCAGATTTTAAAGCTGTTTTTCCTGTTGGTTTTCCTTCAGGAGTTAAAATGTCAATAAGTTCATCCATAGAAAGAGGTGCGAATTTTATGAATAAAAAGTCAGGTTGTCATTTCGACTTTATGGAGAAATCTAAAAAAAAGTTGAAATTTCTCAATTACACTGCGTTTCATTCGAAATGACAAACGAATGTCATTACGAGGAAGAATGACGAAGTAATCTCTTTTTAATGAAAAAATTGCTTCGTTCCTCGCAATGACGTTTGTCTTTTTTATTTAATCAAAATAAGAAAAAGTTTCTCCGTCTTTAATATTTAATAATGTTTCATAAATCATTTTAATCACATTTTCAACATCTTCTCTGTGCACCATTTCTACAGTAGTATGCATGTATCTTAAAGGTAAAGAAATTAAAGCAGAAGCAACACCACCATTACTATAAGCAAAAGCATCTGTGTCTGTACCTGTTGCTCTAGAAAGTGCAGAACGCTGAAAAGGAATCTTTTTAGCTTCGGCAGTTTCTGTAATTAAATCGCGTAATTTTTGTTGAACAGCAGGAGCGTATGCAACTACAGGACCTTTACCCATTTCTAAATGACCTTCTTTTTTCTTTTCAATCATTGGTGTTGTAGTGTCATGAGTAACATCAGTAACTATAGCAACATTTGGTTTTATGGTTTGTGTAATCATTTCTGCTCCACGCAAACCAATTTCTTCTTGTACAGAATTTGTAATGTACAATCCAAAAGGCAATTCTTTTTTGTTTTCTTTTAATAAACGAGCAACTTCAGCAATCATAAAACCACCCATTCTGTTATCTAAAGCTCTACAAACAAATTTGTCTCCATTTAGAATATGAAATTCATCAGGATACGTAATAACACAACCAACATGCACTCCTAAAGCTTCTACTTCTTCTTTTGTAGCACAACCTGTATCAATAAAAATATTGTCTGGTTTTGGAGCTTCTTCATTAGCTCTATTTCTAGTATGTATTGCAGGCCAACCAAAAACACCTTTTACAATTCCGTTTTTAGTATGAATATTTACAATTTTACTAGGTGCAATTTGATGATCTGAACCACCGTTTCTAATCACGTAAATCAATCCATTATCAGAAATATAATTTACATACCATGAAATTTCATCAGCATGTCCTTCAATTACAACTTTATATTTTGCATCCGGGTTTATAACTCCAACAGCAGAACCATACGTATCTGTAATAAAAGTGTCTACATAAGGTTTTAGATAGTCCATCCAAATTTTTTGACCTTCCCATTCATAACCAGTAGGAGCAGCATTATTTAAGTATTTTTCTAAAAATGTAAGTGATTTTTTATTTAATATTGATTTTTTTGCCATTATATATTTTTATAAAAGTTGATTTTTCTTTAATCTATGTAAAAATAAAACGATTTTTTATCAATTCAATAAAAACATTTGCAAAATAAGTAACAAAATTTTAATTATTCAAATAATAAAAAAGGGTCTAAACTTTTTGATAAAAATAATTGTTTTAACAAAGTACAGCCTTTTATTGGTTAGAGATGTTGTTAAAAAAATAAATAGTGATGCTGAATTTAAAATAGATAAATTTTAATAAAAAAATCCCAATCTAATGATTGGGATTTTTAAATAACAAATTATTTATGAATTCTTAGAATTTAAGAAAACGTTTTACACCGTGTTTTTTTGTTTTTATAATATAAACTCCTGAAATTAATTGTGATACATTTAAAAAAGTTTCGTTTTCAAAAGTTTTTATTTCTTGTCCACTCAGATTATAAATAGTTCCGGAGATTGTTTTATTAAACTTTAAAGTTCCTTGTGTTACTGGGTTAGGATATATTTTAAAATCGTTTTTAGCAACTACCTCACTAATACTTAATGCAGTTTCATCAACTTGTATAATACCTAAAGTACCACTTACTTCATAACCAACTAAAAGTATATTTTTAGAATTTGGACTATCTGCAGCAGAAACAAATTTTATAATTTCAGGAGCAGTATCTCCAGATGTTCTATTCCCTTTATAATAAGTAATAAATTCAACATCTTTAGGGTCTGTAATATCATACATTAAAATAGCACTTTGTCTTTCTAAACCAATAAAAGCGTAAGTTTTTCCATCAATTGTACCAACAGCTACAGCTTCTGGCTCACTTCCTTTATCATCAGATCTTCCATCTTTTTCTCCATCATCTTGATTAAATAAATCAGTTTCTTCAGTAGCAATTTTTTGACCAAACTGATCTGCACTATCAAATACAATGTTTCCATATTCGTCAAAAATTGAAAATGATCTGGCTCCATAAGAGTAAATTTGCTCTATAGTACCATCATTATTATAATCTCCTGTTGCAGTAGTTGTCTTTAATCTTCCTAAATCAGTATCAGTTTGAAGTGTTGCAGCATCAGGATAATATGAACTGTTTAAAGTTAAATCTTTAACACGTACTTCTTCAGAATAACCGTCATAATCTCTTGAGTCACCTTCATTTGCAGTTACTATATAATTAGTGCCATTTGCACTATATGAAGTAATAGCATCTGGCATAAACATACCTAAAGTTGGGTGCTGTGTAATATTAATAACGTCATCTTTATTTGATGCATCAAAACCATAATCGTTTGCAAAAGAAACAATACCTAAAACACTATTATCAGTAATTCCTGCTCCAGCTAAACCAAAATCGTTATCATTAATTATTGCGATTTCATTATTTGGTAATAAAGCAATACCTTCTGCTTTGTCAGAACCTTGGTACCCTACACTTGGTAGATTAACTACTTTGTTTTTATGAACTGTAAGAATGTTTTGTGCTGCTATTTCATCAGCAGTTAATTCTTCTAATTCTTTAGTTCCTGTTAAAGTAGTACCAAGAATATTCGTAGCATAATTAATATCTATTTCAAAAATATATTTTTTACCATAATTAATAGTTGGCCCTTCAGAATCTCTTTCAATTACCAAAAACTTACCATTACCTGTATAAACAGCATCTCCAATTTTGTCTATTCTAGAAGAAGAATAACCTGCGTCTTTATTTCTTTCTAATAAATATACATATTCACTAACAGGAATACCAGTATCTGCGTTAATACCTAAAATTCTAATCACATCAGAATTGTTTTTAGTTATACTTGATGGATTGTATAAAGGAGATTGTATAAAAGCATAAATAATATGATTTGTTTCATCATATGCAATAGCTTCAAAACCTCTGTTAGCCCATCTTTTATTATAAACCTCTGGCAAAGTTTCTGATCCATAAAACCCTTCTGCTTGAGGAGTTGTACCTAATAATGAGACTCCTTTAGATACGTAACGTTCTATTAATTTACCTGTTACATCAAATTTATATAGAGCAGGTCTGTATTCATCACACATCCAAAAATCACCATCTTTATCTCTTAAAATACCTTCAAAATCTCCTCCATAAGTATCATAAGGTAATGTATGATATTCTTCTGATTCAAGAGTATAATCTACATTTGTGTAAGAAGTAGCTGCGTCTGTATATGTTACAGGTACTTCATCGTATCCCGGAATATTTCCTTTTCCTGTTATAGGTGTTGTACCATCTTTTCTAGTTAATAGAATTTGATTGTTTAATGTAATACTTCCTGTGGTTTTATTTAAAGTGAATTTTGCAATTCTACCTTGATAATTAGGTAATTTAAATGGTCTCAAGTTTTGAGCAGCAGTAGGAGATACAGTAGCTTTATTAACCGCACCATCATTTGGACCTCTATCTGGAACGGCATAAAAGACGTAATCTGTAGCAGTAGAATTTGCAGCATCATAAAATAATCCAGAAAAACCTCCTAAATTAACTTCTGGCTGACCTCCATCATAAATAGGTGTTCCTAAAACTGGCCAATCAGTTTCTAATTCATTTAAAATATAACTTGAAACAGTTGGTGTTCCTAAATTATGGTTTTTATATCCTAAAGGTAAAATGTCTAAAATTGTATTATTTGTTAAGTCAATAACTACTAGCGCATTATTTTCTTGACAGCTTACATATGCTTTAGTTCCATCTTCTATAACAGTTATGAACTCAGGCTCCATATCTTGTGATACGGTAGCATTACCATTGTTTCCAAAAATACGAACTCCTTTATTTTGAAGTGATATTTTTTTATCATCATAGTTATTAAAGTTAATAGAAGATGTTACTGATGCAGAAGCAGCACCACTAGTTATATCTATTATAGAAATTGTGCCTTCTGGATCATTGGTATAATCATCTGAAGGTTCACCTTCGTTTGCTACTATTATTTTAGTACCATCTGGAGTAAAAGTTAACATATCTGGTAAAGCACCAACCGTAATTTGAGAAATATAAGTCCCGTTTAAATCAAAAAACACAACTTTTCCAGCATCCTGTTTTACATTAGCTTCAATTGCTATTGCAACGATGTTTCCTTTAATAGCAATTGAATTTGGTCCTCCCCCATAAGTTGTTAAACTTACGTTTTTAATTAATGTTGGGTTTGCAGAATCACTAATATCTACTATAGTAAAACTATTGGCATCAGAATTGGTGAAAAAAGCTTGTTGTTTAGTTGCATCATAGGCAACAGTTTCAGCAGCATCTACCGTGTTCGTTTTATAACTAGCTAAGTGTGTTAACTCGTTTTGAGCTTTAACAGTAGTAAATGAGAATACTAGTAAACTAGCAAAAAAAGTAATTTTTTTCATTTTGTTTTTTATGAGTTAATTAATGCTGTAAAGAAAAGAATCAAAACTAAAATTAAGATGACGTATTGTTTATTATAATGTTAATTTGGTGTGATGAAAAAGTATTTACCAAAACACAATTTTTCTTTTTTAGATTGATGCATTGTTGTTTCAAACGAACGTTTTTTGGTTGTTACATTAAACCGATGTAAAGATTAAAATTGTTAGTTTATTTTAATGTTTTATGAGAAATAACATTTTACTTTTATTCTTTTTTACATAAAAAAAGGCTTATTTTTTAATTGTAAAAAGCTTATTAATATTAGGCTTTTAATACTAAAATTTACTATTGATAATAGACAAAAGGTAGAAGTGAATAGGAGCTTATATTATTTAAAAAGCGAAATTTTTAATATGTGTTTAAATTTTAGTTTTAAAATTGTTAATTTGTGTAATATCTCTGAATAAATGTTAAACAAATAACGGGTAGTTGTTATAATTGAAATCAAAAACATTAATTTAACATACAGAATTAGTGTTTTGTAAATGTTAAATTTAGAGAAGAAATAAAAATAAAATAAAATTATTTCAAAAACAAGTAAAAAATCTTATATGAAATTAGTAATTAAAAATTTAACCAAGACGTATAAAAACGGAGTAAAAGCAATAGACAATTTAAGCATAGAAATTGGTACAGGAATGTTTGGTTTGTTAGGTCCTAATGGAGCAGGTAAATCATCTTTAATGAGAACAATTGCAACGTTACAAAGTCCTGATTCTGGTTCAATTAAATTTGGTGATATTGATGTGTTAGAAGACAACATGTCTTTAAGAAAAGTGTTGGGTTATTTGCCTCAATCTTTTGGAGTGTATCCTAAAATGTCTGCGGAAGATTTGTTGGATTATTTTGCTACTTTAAAAGGGATTTCTAATACATCAGAAAGAAAAGAAATTGTAAAAGAAGTTTTAGAGATTACCAATTTATATGATGTAAGACGCAAACATGTTGCTGGTTATTCTGGAGGGATGAAGCAACGTTTTGGTATTGCACAATTACTTTTAAACAATCCTAAATTAATTATTGTTGATGAACCTACAGCAGGTTTAGATCCTGCAGAACGTCATCGTTTTTTAAATGTTTTACGTGAAGTAGGTACCAATACAACTGTAATTTTTTCTACTCATATTGTAGAAGATGTAAAAGAATTGTGTAATGAAATGGCAATTTTAAATGGAGGAAGAATTTTAAAACATACAACTCCTTTAGAAGCTACAAAAGAAATTGCGAATACAATTTGGACGAAAATTATTACTAGAGAAGAATTGGAAGAAAATGAAAAGAACTTTAATATTCTTTCTTCTAATTACAATCAAGATAATACCTTAAATATTAGAGTGCATGCTGTAGAAAAACCATCTGAAGATTTTGTGGCATCAGAACCACAATTAGATGATGTGTATTTTATCGCTTTAAAACAAGATGAACCTGTTATTGCATAAACAGTACGATTAAACAATTTAACAGTTCAACTTTTACACATTTAAATTATGTTTTCAACTATTTTCAAACAAGAATTAAAATATTGGTTTAACAAACCAGCATTTTATATTTATATAGGTATTTTCTTATTATTAGCATTCTTTTTATCAGCTGCAACTGCTGGTTTTTTCGATTCTGTAACAGCCACAACTGGTTCTTCTAGAATTGTAAATTCACCAATAGGTGTTTCAGGTTTATTTAATGCATTAACCATTTTTATTTTCTTCTTATTTCCTTCTATTGTAGGTGTTTCTGTCTTTAGAGATTTTAAGAGTGAGATGCATACAATCCTATATTCTTATCCTTTTACAAAAGCAAATTATTTATTTGCAAAGTTTTTTAGTTCAATAATAGTAGTTACAGTAATTGTATTTTCTATTGCATTAGGTATGATTATTGGTTTTCGATTTCCTGGTACAAATCCAGATCTTGTTGGTTCGTTTAATATAACAACGTATTTACAAACGTATTTTGTTTTTATTTTACCAAATGTTTTATTGTTTGGTGCTATTGTTTTTGCTGTAGTTGCTTTTACTAGAAATATAGCGGCAGGTTTTATTACGGTTATTATATTAATGTTTGGTCAAGGAGTTTTAGAAAGCTTACTTTCTGAGCCAGAACACAGAACTTTAGCTGCAATTTTAGATCCTTTTGGTTCTGCTGCAACTAATTATTATACAAAATATTGGACACCTTCTGAGCAAAATGAATTGCAAATTCCAATTAAAGAAATGATTATTTACAATCGTTTGTTATGGTTGGCAATTTCAACAATTATATTTAGTTTAGTATATAAATTCTTTACATTTAGTCAGAATGCAATTTCTATTTCTTTTAGAAAACCTAAAGCAGAAAGAGTTACAAAAACTAATTTTAGCGGAGTAACAAAAATAGTTTTACCAAAAGTTTCTTATGATTATTCTTTCCTTCAAAACTTAAAAACTACTTGGAAATTATCTAATATCGACTTTAAATATATTGTTAAAAGTTGGGCTTTTATTTCAATAGTATTGGTTGGTATTGTTTTAATAATTGTTGGTTTATCAGAAATTGGTAACCTTTTTGGAACAGCAACTTTACCTGTTACTTGGAAAATGTTAAGTACAGGAGGTGTTTTTGCAGCTTCTATTAATATATGCACATTTTTATATGCAGGTATGTTAGTGCATAGAGCTAAAATTGCCAAAGTAAATCATTTGGTTGATGCAACTCCAATTCCTAACTGGACATTATTATTCTCTAAAGTAATTGCTTTAATAAAAATGCAGTTGGTGTTATTGGCGGTAATTATGGTTTCAGGTATGGTTTTTCAAGCATACAATGGATTTTATAATTTTGAAATAGGCCATTATTTAATGGAGCTATATTTATTAAACTTCTTAAGTTATTTTATTTGGGCATTACTATCAATTTTTATTCAAACTTTAATAGGAAACCCATATTTAGGTTTATTTGTATTATTAGTAATTTCTATTGGGATGCCATTTTTATCATTGGCTGGAATAGAATTATCAATTTATAAATACAATCAAGGACCAAGATTTAGTTATTCTGATATGAATGGATATGGAATTTTAACTCCTTATTTAGTGTATAAAGTTTACTGGGTTTTAGGAGGATTAGTATTGTTAGTTTCTTCTTTTTTATTCTGGGTTCGTGGAATTCCGAGTTCTTTTTTAGAAAGAATTTCTATAGCAAAATCTCGTTTTAAAGGATTTGCAGCAATAAGTTTTGGTGTTTTCTTAATCGCTTTTTTAGGATTAGGATATTCAATTTATCAAGAAACAGGAGCAAAAGGAAAAAAGACTTCATCTAAAGAAGCAGAGTTACAAAGTGTTTCTTGGGAGAAAACCTATAAAAGATATGAAAAATATGCACAGCCAAGAATTGTTTCTGTAAAGACAGATGTAAACATTTTTCCAAAAGAAAGATTGTTTGATGCTTCTGCAACTTTCATTATGGTAAATAAAACAGACACAGCAATTGATACGTTGTTTTTAAATCATAATTCATTAGAATCAACGTTTAATTTTAGTAAAGAAAATACTTTGGTTTTAGAGGATACCATTCAGCATTTTGATATGTATCGTTTTAAAGAGAGGATTTTACCAGGAGATACTTTAAAATTAGCAATTTCAGTAAAAAGTAAAAAGAATACAACCTACAGAAGAAGATCTCCTGTAAGAGAAAATGGAACATTTATTAATAATTTTTCAATGTTTCCTTCTTTGGGCTATAGTTCTCAAGCAGAATTAACAGATAATAAAACAC
The DNA here is from genome assembly GCF_039939415.1 of Polaribacter sp. Classification (GTDB taxonomy): domain Bacteria; phylum Bacteroidota; class Bacteroidia; order Flavobacteriales; family Flavobacteriaceae; genus Polaribacter. The sequence continues at coordinate 80,278 of NZ_JBDVJE010000074.1, read as the reverse complement.
GTAAAAAATACGATTTACCACCAAATGATTTACGTCCTCATCCTTCAGATTCAACAGCTTTAGGTGATACCTATATTTCAAAAGATTCAGATTGGATAGATTTTGAAGCAACAGTTTCTACTTCTAGAGATCAAATTGCAATTGCGCCAGGTTATTTGCAAAAAGAATGGACTGAAGGTAATCGTAAATATTTTCATTATAAAATGGATAGTAAAATATTGAACTTTTACGCTTTCAATTCTGCTAGATATGAAGTTAAAAAAGAAATGTGGCAAGGAATTAGTTTAGAAATTTATTATCATAAAGGTCATGAGTTTAATTTAGACAGAATGATGAAAGGAATGAAAGCTTCTTTAGATTATAACTCTAAAAACTTTAGTCCTTATCAACATAAGCAAGCAAGAATTATAGAGTTTCCAAGAACAGGAGGTAGCTTTGCACAATCTTTTCCAAATACAATTCCGTTTTCAGAAGGTGTTGGTTTTATTGCTGATGTTGATGATAAAAATGAAGATGGAGTAGATTATCCTTTTGCAATTACAGCGCATGAAGTTGCGCATCAATGGTGGGCACATCAAGTTATTGGAGCAGATGTTTTAGGCGCAACAATGTTATCTGAAAGTTTGGCTGAATATGTTTCTTTAAAAGTGTTAGAACATCAACATGGAAAAGGAAAAATGCGTACATTTTTAAAGAAAGCTTTAGATGACTATTTATTGCAAAGAACTTTAGAAAGAAAACGTGAAAATGCGTTAATGTATAATGATGGTCAAGGGTATATTCGTTATCAAAAAGGGTCTTTAGTATTTTATGCCTTAAGTGATTATATTGGAGAAGAAAAACTTAATGGAGCTTTAAAAAAATATGTAGAAAAAGTGAAGTTTCAAGAGCCACCCTACACAACTTCTATTGAAATGGTTGATTATATTAAAGAAGCAACACCAGATTCTTTACAATATGTAATTAAAGATATGTTTGAAACGATTACTTTATATAGAAATAGAATTTTAGATGCAAAATCTACTGAATTAGAGAATGGAAAATACGAAGTAGAAATAGAATTTGAAGTCTCTAAATATAGAAATGATAAAAAAGGAAAACGTTATTATGGAGAGAAAACAGGTGATACTTTATCTTATAAAACAGACAAGATGAAAAAACCAATATTATCTGTTCCATTAGCAGATTATATTGATATTGGTATTTTTACAGAAGAAGAGATTGATGGCGTAACTAAAGAAAAAGAACTGTATTTAAAGAAACATAAGGTTACTGAAATCAATAATAAAATAACAATTATCGTAGATAAAAAACCAACTGAAGTAGGGATAGACCCTTATAATAAGTTAATAGATACTCAGTCTGAAGATAATAGAAGAAAATTATAAATGGCAAAAACTAAAATTTTTTCTATTTTATTTTTAATTGTCGTAAGTCTTCATCTTTTAGGACTTTTACAAAATGATGCTTTGGCATTTTTTACAAAGCCATTTATTACAATTTCTTTAGCAATTGTTTATTTGTCTTCGGTTAAAAAAGCAAATTTTTGGTATGTTTCTGCATTATTTTTCTCTTTTTGGGGCGATACATTTTTACTTTTTAAAGATCAGTTTTTCTTATTTGGATTGTTTTCATTTTTAATTGGGCATATATTGTATATAAAAATATCTTCTGGTTATTTAAAATCAATATCAATGTTTAAAATAATTGGTTTTTCAATTCCTTTTATTTTTTCTTTTGGTAGTGTAGTTTTTTTGATAAAAGACAATTTAGGAGAAATGTTGATACCTGTGATTATTTACGGTATAGTAATTTCTACTTTTGGGTTATTAACTGTTTTAAATTACAATCAAACTAAAAGAAAAGAAAACTTATGGTTGTTTTTTGGAGCCGTAATTTTTATAATTTCAGATAGTTTATTGGCAATTAATAGGTTTTATGAAGCTAGAGAAGTATATGGTATAAGTGTTATGATTACTTATATTTTAGCTCAGTATCTAATATGTAAAGCAATGATGGTTAAAAATTCTTAAAAAAATAATTTTAAGTAAAATAAAAAAGCAGTTACATTTTGTAACTGCTTTTTAAGTTCTAAATAAATAGATATTTTTTATTTATTCTTGTTAATTATTAGCTATTTTAGGGGGGACTAACAATTAGGGGGATAACAAAAAAATTTACTTCATATGTATTAATTTAGGGGAAAATAGTAACTATAATTAAATATTAAATTATAATTACATTACAATATTAAAAAGAATTATTTAAACAAGCAACAAAAAAATATAATTTTTAAAATGAGTATAAAATTAGACTCATATAATTAATTTTATCGAATCTTTTAGCTAAGAATTTATTGTAAAATAGGCATAATGTTTATATTTGATAATTGTAGATTATTATCAAAAATGAAAAATAAATTTATCTTAATTTTATTATCTTTTCTTGTTTATTCCTGTACTAAAAGACAAGATGTTTCACTCAACTTCTTAGATGAGTATATTTTAAAAGATTCTTTGTCTTTTAATAATTCTATTATTGGAGGTCTCTCTGGGGTAGATTACTCTAAAGGCTATTATTATTTCGTTATAGATGATGCTAAAACACCAAGATTTTTGAAAGCTAAAATTAATATTCAAAAAAATAAAATTCAATCTATAGATTTTAAGAAGGTAGTTTATTTAAAAGACTCTACAACTCCTTTTTATAAAGATTACGTTTTAGATTTAGAGTCTATTTTTATAGATGAAGAAACACAACAAGTTAATTTTGTAAGTGAGGGGTCTATAAAAAGGCTTAAAAGTCCTTCTGTTTTTACAACAGATTCTTTGGGTAATTTTATACATAATTATAAAATTCCAGATTATTTTGTTCCAAATTCAATTGTAAAATTAAAACATAATGGTGTTTTTGAAGGGTCTTCAAAAAGTATTGATCATAAGGGTTTTTGGGTAGCAATGGAATCTCCTTTGCTTGTAGATGGAGATGAACCCACTTTAAAAAAAACTTCTTCACCAGTAAGAATTACATATTTTGATAAAGAAAAAAAACAAGCAACAAAACAATATGCATATCAATTAGAAAGTATTTCTAAGCCACCAAAAGGAAATATTAACCTAAATGGGGTAACGTCTATTTTAGAATTTAAAAAAAATAATTTTTTAATAGTAGAAAGAGCTTATCAAAGTGGATATGGAGTTTATGGCAATACTTTAAGAATTTTTCATGCTTCAATTGATGATAAGTCTACCAACGTTTTAGAAATAGAGTCTTTAAAAAAAACAAAATACACTCCAATAAATAAAAGATTGTTACTAGATTTTAATGATATTAAAAGTCAATTAACAGAATCTATAATTGATAATATAGAAGGAATTACTTTTGGTCCCAAATTAGAAAACGGAAATCAATCGTTACTTTTGATTACAGACGATAATTTTCAAGCCTATGGCAGACAAATAAATCAATTTATTTTATTAGAAATTCAGAACTAATTAATGAATTTAAAAAAATTAAAAGAATCTAGGATTAAAAGTAATTTTAATAAAAAACTATCTAAGTTAAAAGGCAGTAGAGAAGTTTCTCAAAATGAAATTCAAACGGTGGCTATTCTAACCACAGAAGAACTTTCAAAAGAAATGGAATTACAATTAGAAATTGAAACAATTTTAGGAGTTAAGAATTCTAAAATATATAGTTTTAAAAAATTTAATAAGTTAGAAGAAGATTCTAATAAAAACTTTACAGAAAAAGATGTAAATTGGAAAGGTGAGTTTATAGCACCTACTTTAAAAAACTTTTTAGAGCAACCATTTGATTTAGTTATTGGATATTTTAATACAGAACATCTTTACTTAGAAAAAGCAGTTTTTCAATCTAAAGCAACTTTTAAGGTTGGTTTTTCTGATGTTAATTCTAAGCTTTACGAAATAGAAATATCAGAGAAAATAGAAAACCTAAAACAATTTTCTTTAGAGCTTAAAAAGTATCTTAAAATACTAAAAAAAATAAAAAATTAAACTTTAAGATTAAAGTTGTTTATTCTTATTAAGAAAATAATTTTTAATGATAAGATTAATCTTAAAAGTGTAATTTTGCATCTTTAAATATACTATAGAATGCAAAAATTTATTGGAACTGGAGTTGCGTTAATTACACCTTTTAATGAAGATTTAAGTGTAGATTTTGAAGCACTAGTTAAATTGGTTAATTATAATATTGAAAACGGAACAGATTACTTAGTTATCAATGGTACAACAGCAGAAAGTGCAACTATTACCAAAGAAGAAAAGCAAGAAATTATAGATGTTATTATTAAAACAAATAATAAACGTTTACCTTTAGTTTTAGGAGTAGGAGGTAATAATACAGCTTTGGTTGTAGAAGAGTTAAAAACAAGAAATTTTACAGGTTTAGATGGTATACTTACAGTAGCTCCTTATTATAGTAAGCCAACTCAAGAAGGCTTTTATCAACATTTTAAAGCTATTGCAGAAGCTACAGATTTACCAATTATTTTATATAATGTACCAGGTAGAACCGCAAAAAACATGGAGCCAGCAACTACAATTCGTTTAGCAAATGATTTTAAAAACGTTGTTGCTATAAAAGAAGCAGGAAATAATGTACAACAGTATTATACTTTAATAAAAGATAAACCAGCAGATTTTTTAATTATTTCTGGTGATGATGATTTAGCTTTAGGAGTAGCTTTAGCAGGAGGTTCTGGCGTAATATCTGTAATTGGGCAGGCATTTCCAAAGCAATTTTCTCAAATGATGAATCATGGTTTACAAGGAAACAATAAAGAAGGTTATAAAATTCATTATAAAATGATGAATATAATAGATTATATATTTGAAGAAAATAACCCTGCAGGGATTAAAACAGTTTTACAAGAATTAAATTTTTGTAAAAACGACGTACGTTTACCATTAGTAAAAGCAAGCGCAGAACTTTCATGTAAAATTGCTAAATTTGTAAGAGAATTTTAATAATATACTATGTTATCAGCTAAAATACAAGACGCACTAAATAAACAAGTAACCATAGAAGCACAATCTTCTCAAGCATATTTGGCAATGGCTTCTTGGGCTGAAACACAAGGTTTTGAGGGGGTTTCTCAATTTATGTATGCGCATTCAGATGAAGAAAGAATGCATATGCTAAAGCTTGTAAAGTTCATAAATGAAAGAGGAGGGCATGCAGTGGTTTCTTCTCTAGAAGCTCCACGTGTTTCTTTTAAATCTTTTAAAGAATTATTCGAAGAATTATTTAATCACGAAGTAGCAGTTTCTGCCTCAATTAATGATCTTGTAGATATTTCTTTACAAGAAAAAGATTATGCTACACATAATTTCTTACAATGGTATGTTTCTGAGCAAATAGAAGAAGAAGCTTTAGCTAGAAATATTTTAGATAAGATTAATTTAATTGGAGATGATAGAAGTGGGTTTTATCTTTTTGACAATGATATTAAACAATTAATTGTAGAAGATACAACACAACAACCTTAACAAACTTTTAGTACCATTTTATAACTTTTTTAAGTCTTTTTTGTTGAATATTGCAATACACAATTTTCTGTGTAAAAAAACGTTTTATTAATCCATATTTAATTCCTAATTTTGCACGATGCAAAAAATTAAAAATTTAGCGTATTTATTGATAGTTTCACTTGTATTATTTTCATGTGGAGAATATCAAAAAGTATTAAACAAAGGTACATCAGAAGACCAATATAAAATGGCAACCAAGATGTACGAAAGTAAAAAGTATAGTAAAGCCTTACGTTTATTCGAAAAAGTTACACCAACTTATAGAGGTAAACCACAGATGGAGCGTATATCTTTTATGATTGCACAATCTAATTTTAACGAAAAAAATTATAGTATAGCAGGTTATTATTTTGATAGATTTGCTAAGAATTACCCAAAAAGTTCTAAAAAAGAAGAAGCCGATTTTTTATCAGCTTATAGTTATAAATTAGCTTCTCCACCTTTTAGTTTAGATCCAACAGATACAAACAAGGCTTTAGAAGCATTTCAAAGTTTTATAAATACATATCCAGATTCAGACAAAATAGATGAAGCTAATATGCATTATAAAGAGTTAAGATATAAGCTTCAGAAAAAATATTTCGAAATTGCTAAAACGTATTACAGAACATCAGATTACGATTTAAGAAACTACAAAGCAGCTATACAGGCTTTCGATAATTTATTATCAGATTATTTAGGGTCAGAATTTAAAGAAGAAGCTTTACTGTACAGACTTAAAGCAGCTCATGATTTTGTTTTAAAAAGTACTGTAAGAAGAAAGCCAGAGCGTATAAAAGACGCAATGGAAGCTTATGAAAAGTTAAAAAGAAATTTTCCTGAATCTAAATTTATGGAAGAAGCAAATAAAATGGTAGTTACATTAAATGCTGAAAAGAAAGTAGCAGAAGATATAATTGCAAAACAAAAAGAATATCAAAAATCATTAAAGAAATAATATTTAAGATGGATTATAAAGATACAAAAGCAGCATTAAGTACTATTACTTATAATAAAGAGGTAATAGAAGCTCCTACAGAAAATATTTATGAGGCTATTTCTATTATTGCTAAAAGAGCCACTCAAATTAATGGTGACTTAAAAAAAGAGTTAGTAGATAAATTAGATGAGTTTGCTACTTACAATGATAGCTTAGAAGAAGTTTTTGAAAACAAAGAACAAATAGAAGTTTCTAAATTTTACGAAAGATTGCCAAAACCAACTGCAATTGCTGTTGAAGAGTGGTTAAATAACAAAGTATATTTTAGAACTCCAGACGCAGAATAATGTCAATTTTAAGTGGTAAAAAGATTCTTTTAGGTATAACTGCAGGAATTGCCGCTTATAAAACGGCTAGTTTAGTTCGTTTATTTATAAAATCGGGCGCAGAAGTCAAAGTAGTAATGACTCCTGCGTCTAAAGATTTTATAACACCTCTTACACTTTCCACACTTTCTAAAAATCCTGTTCATTCTACTTTTTATGATAAAGAAGATGAAGAAAATGAATTGTGGAACAATCATGTAGATTTAGGTCTTTGGGCAGATTATTTGGTAATTGCTCCTGCAACAGCTAATACAATGTCTAAAATGGCAAATGGTACTTGCAATAACTTGTTGTTAGCAACCTATTTATCAGCAAAATGTCCAGTTTATTTTGCACCTGCAATGGATTTAGACATGTATATTCATCCATCTACAAAAGACAGTTTAGAAAAATTACAATCTTTTGGAAACACAATTATACCTGCAACTTCTGGTGAACTAGCAAGTGGTTTAGTGGGTGAAGGAAGAATGGCAGAACCAGAAGATATTGTATTATTTATAGAAAATGATGTACTATCTAAATTACCTTTAAAAGGAAAAAAACTCCTTTTAACTGCAGGACCTACATATGAAGCAATTGATCCTGTACGTTTTATAGGAAACCATTCTTCTGGTAAAATGGGGTTTGCAATTGCAAAAGCAGCCGCTAATTTAGGTGCAGAAGTTTATTTAATTTCTGGTCCAAGTCATCAACAAATATCACATTCTTTAGTACATAGAATCGATGTTGTTTCTGCTGATGAAATGTACAATGCTACTCATAATTATTTTAATGATGTAGATATTGCAATTCTATCTGCGGCAGTGGCAGATTATAAGCCAAAAAATGTTGCTACTCAGAAAATAAAAAAGAAAGATGTTACGTTAGATATTGAGTTAGCACCAACAAAAGATATTTTAGCTTCTTTAGGTAAAATTAAAAAGAACCAATTTTTAGTTGGTTTTGCTTTAGAAACTAATAATGAATTAGAAAATGCTAAAGGAAAGTTAGAAAAAAAGAATTTAGATGCTATTGTTTTAAATTCTTTACAAGATAAAGGTGCTGGTTTTGCAACTGATACCAATAAAATTACTATTATTGATAAAGATTTGAATGAAAAATCATTTCAATTAAAATCTAAAGTTGAAGTAGCAGTAGATATTATAAATGAAATTGTAAAAAAGATAAATGCGTAAACTTGTAGCCTTTTTTCTGTTATTATTATCAGTTTCTGTGATGAATTCACAAGAATTAAATTGTTTAGTTACTGTTAACTATAATCAGGTTCAAGGTTCAAATACACAAGTTTTTAAAACATTAGAAAAATCTTTATCAGAGTTTGTTAATCAAACAAAATGGACTAATAAAGAAGTAAAAGCAGAAGAAAGAATAGACTGCGCACTAACAATTATTATTGCTTCTAGAGATGCAAATACTTTTACTGCAACTTTACAAGTACAATCTACAAGACCTGTTTACGGTTCAACTTATGCATCTCCAGTATTAAATTTAAAAGACAACGATTTCAATTTTAAATACAATGAGTTTGATCCTTTAATCTATAATAAAAACTCTTTTGATAGTAATTTAGTTTCTACTATTGTTTTTTATGCAAATATTATATTAGGTGCAGATGCAGATACCTTTAAAAAGAATGGTGGAGAGCCTTATTTAAAAGAAGCACAAAACGTAATGTTACAAGCCCAACAAAGTGGATTAGCTTCATGGCAAAATGTGGTTGGTAAACAAAATCGTTTTTTATTAATTGATAATTTTTTATCACCTAAACTTACAACTTATAGAACGGTTTTATACGATTATCATAGAAATGGTTTAGATAATTTTTCTAAAAATAAAAATGCTGCAAAACAAAAAATTGAAGATGTAGTAATTTCTTTAGACAGAATTTATAATAAAACTGTTGGTAACTACTTAATACGTTTGTTTTTCGATGCAAAAGCAGATGAAATAGTTAATATGTATACTGATGATTCTAATACTAGAAATCAGAATAAACTAACTGAAGTGGTTAGAAAAATTTCACCAAACAACAATTCTAAGTGGAAGAATATTAAGTAAAACTTAATTTCTTATTATTCTTTAATCTTCATTCAATTTTCACTAATTTTAATTTTTAAAATTCAGAAAATTTGTTAGCACAACTTTCCATAAATAACTACGCATTAATCAATCAATTATCTATTGATTTTTCATCTGGACTTTCCATAATTACAGGAGAAACAGGTGCAGGAAAATCGATTCTTTTAGGAGCTTTAGGTTTAGTTTTAGGTAACAGAGCAGATTTATCCTCATTAAAAGATACAACTACAAAATGTGTTGTAGAAGCTAAACTTGCGATTTCTAATTACAATTTAGAAGATTTTTTTAATGAAGTAGATTTAGATTACGAAGCAGAAACAATTATTAGAAGAGAAATTCTTCCTTCAGGAAAATCGAGAGCATTTGTTAACGATACACCAGTTACGTTGTCTGTATTAAATCAATTAAGAACAAAATTGATTGATGTACATTCTCAGCATCAAACAATGCAATTGTCTGATAATAATTTTCAATTTTCTATTTTAGATGCTTTAGCAAAGAATCAAGCTAGAATTGCTTCTTATAAAAGAGGTTTTGCAAAACTAAATCAATTAAAAAAAGAACTAAGTTTCTTAGAAGAAGAAAAGAAAGAAGCCAATCAACAATACGATTATAATTTACACCTTTTTAAAGAGTTAGAAGAAGCTAAAATTCAGGTTGATGAACAAGAAGAATTAGAAGTGAAGTTAGAAAAACTTAATAATATTGAAGATATTAAGTTGAATTTATCTGAATCTTTAGAGCTCACCATTAATGAAGAAATTGGAATTCAGAATTTATTGAATACTTTAGAAAATAGATTATCTAAAATTTCAACGTTTTCAAAAGAATATCAAGAGCTTTCAGATAGAGTTACCTCTGTAAAAATAGAAATTGATGACGTTGTTGCAGAGTTAGAAAATGCAAATGAAAATGTAGATTTTAACCCTAATGAAGCAGAAGAAATCAATGATAGATTACAATTATTGTACAATTTACAGAAGAAACATGCTGTAGGTAATAATACAGAATTAATAAGTATTTTCGAAAAACTTTCAAAAAAAGTAGCACAAGTAGCATCTGCAGATGAAGTTATCAATCTAAAACAAAAAGAAATAGATGATGTCTCTGAAAAGTTAGACAAAGTTGCAGATTTAATTTCAAATGCAAGAACCAAAACAATACCTAAATTAAATAAACAATTACAAGTTTTATTAACAGATTTAGGAATGGAAAATGCTCGTTTTTCAATAAAAATTACACCAACTAAAAATTATTTTGCTAACGGAAAAGACGAATTAGAATTTTTATTTTCAGCTAATAAAGGAGGTAGTTTTGGAGAGTTAAAGAAAGTAGCTTCTGGTGGAGAATTATCTAGAATTATGTTGTCTGTAAAAACTATTTTATCAGAAAACACACAATTACCAACCATAATTTTTGATGAAATAGATACAGGAGTTTCAGGTGAAGTTTCTAATAAAATTGCAGCAATAATGCAACAAATGAGCGCGAATATGCAGGTAATTGCAATTACACATTTACCTCAAATTGCTGCAAAAGGTGTAAATCATTACAAAGTATTTAAGAAAGAAATAAAAGGAGTAACGACCACTAATTTAAAACTTTTATCTAAAGATGAAAGAGTGAATGAAATAGCAGAAATGTTAAGTGGTAAAGATATTTCAGAGTCTGCTTTAACACACGCAAAAGAACTCTTAAGTTGATAAATAATGTCAGTTCGAGCACAGTCGAGAACTAATTTATAATATCAATATTCACATAACAGTGGTCACTAAAAACAAATAACCAACAACCAACAACTAAATAATGTACAACTTACTAAAAGGAAAAAAAGGAATCATTTTTGGTGCTTTAAACGAAAACTCAATTGCTTGGAAAACAGCAGAAAGAGCTCATGAAGAAGGAGCGAAGTTTGTATTAACAAATGCACCAGCATCTATCAGAATGGGTAATTTAGATGATTTAGCTAAAAAAACGGGTTCTCAAATTATTCCTGCTGATGCAACTTCAGTTGAAGATTTAGAAAATTTAATAGAGAAATCTATGGAGGTTTTAGGAGGAAAAATCGACTTTGTTTTGCACTCAATTGGTATGTCTGTAAATGTACGAAAAAAGAAACCTTACACAGATCCTAACTACGATTACACCAAAAAAGGTTGGGATGTTTCTGCGGTTTCGTTTCATAAATTATTAAATGTTTTGTATCATAAAAATGCCATGAAAGAGTGGGGTTCTATTGTTGCGTTAACGTATATGGCAGCTCAAAGAGTTTTTCCAGATTACAATGACATGGCAGATAATAAGGCATATTTAGAGTCAATTGCACGTAGTTTTGGCTACTTTTTTGGTAGAGATCACAAAGTACGTGTCAATACAATTTCGCAATCTCCAACTGCTACAACTGCTGGAAATGGCGTAAAAGGTTTTGACGGATTTATCAATTATTCAGAAAAAATGAGTCCTTTAGGCAATGCATCTGCCTTAGAATGTGCAGATTATACAATTACCCTATTTTCAGATTTAACAAAAAAAGTTACGTTGCAAAATTTATTTCACGATGGTGGGTTTTCTAATATGGGTGTAAGTACAGCTGTTATGGAAAAATTTGAGTAATTTTTGTCACCTTGAGCGCAGTCGAAAGGTTTGAAGCTATTTCCTGCTTTCGCTACTCGCTTTTTTCGTTCCTCAAAAGAGCTCAAACAAATCGCTCTATCAGGGCTAAACTTGTTCGCCAACTTTTAGAAAACTTAAAGAGCATATTAAATGTAAATCTACATTGGTTTGCATTTTTTCTTTAGAGCCCTTTTTGTAAATTCGTTTAAAATATTGAATATGGGAATATTTAAAAAAATAGATACAATTTTAGCTTCTTTAGGTAATATTAAATCAATGCAAAGAACACATGTAGATACTTTTACTGAAGAGAAAATTAGTAATGTTTCTGGAGAAAAGTATGGCGAATCAGATTTTGGTATTCTTTATATGGAATATCAAGAATTGGGAGGATATTTTTTTCTAAATACAACTGTAATTAGTGGTTCAGATTTCAAAACTAAAAAAGGATCAACTTTAGAGTTTAAATCTAATGATAGTAGCTTGATTTTAAATTCTGATGATTATATGATAGAGTCAGATTTTTCAAATGTTTCTAATAGTTGGATAACAAAAATAAATTATCCTATCTCAGAGAATGAAATTCAGCAAGTAGGAAATAAAATTTTTGACTTGGTAGATTTTAAAGTGAAGAAATATAAAATTGAATTTAAAATTAAGAAGTGAAACTATACTTTTCCATAATTGTCCCAGTTTACAATCGTCCAAATGAAATTGACGAATTGCTAGAAAGTCTTACAAAACAAGATTTTTCTAATAATTTTGAGGTGTTAGTTATAGAAGATGGTTCATCTGATAAAAGTGAGTCAATTGTAGAAAAGTATAAAAACCAACTCGATTTAAAATACTTTTTTAAAGAAAATAGTGGAGCAGGAGCAAGCAGAAATTTCGGAATGGAAAAAGCTTTAGGTAACTATTTTATCATTTTAGATTCTGATGTAATAGTTCCAGAACAATATTTATCAGAAGTACAAAATGCTTTAAAAAGTAACTTTACAGATGCTTTTGGTGGTCCAGATGCTGCACATAAAAGTTTTACAGCTTTACAGAAAGCAATTAATTATTCTATGTCTTCGGTGTTAACAACAGGAGGAATTCGAGGTAAAAAACAAGCTGTAGGTAAATTTCAACCAAGAAGTTTTAATTTAGGTTTATCAAAAAAAGCATTTGAAAAAACGCAAGGTTTTTCTAAAATGAAAAACGGAGAAGATATCGATTTAACGTTTCGTCTTTGGGAAAATAAATGTGAAACGCAATTGATAGAAAAAGCATTTGTATATCACAAAAGAAGAAGTACCATTCAGCAATTTTTTAAACAAACTTTTGGTTTCGGAACTGCAAGACCAATTTTAAACAAAAAGTACCCAGAAACTGCAAAACCAACCTATTGGTTTCCAAGTTTGTTTATAATCGGAATTGATATTGCAATTATTTTAGCAGTTTTTGGTTACAATTTACTTTTAGCTTTTTATGTATTTTATTTCTTGTTAATATTCTTAGATTCTTTAGTGCAGAATAAGAATTTATATGTCGCTTTTTTAAGTGTTTTTACTTCTCTAACACAGTTTTTAGGCTATGGATTAGGCTTTTTAGAATCTAAATTTTATCCGAATAAAAACAGATAAACTTCAGAGTTTGTTTGTCATTTCGATCTTGTATAAAAATCAATTTTCAACTTGAGAGAAGTCGTAAGGTTTTTGTGAGAAAAATATTATTTAAAATATTTTTTAGAAGCTTCCCAGTAAACATCCATTTCATCTAAAGACATTTCAGCAATTTCTTTGCCTTCTTTTTTTGCAGCTTTTTCTAAGAATTGAAAACGATTGATAAATTTTTTATTCGTTTTTTCTAAAGCATTTTCTGGATTCACATTAATAAAACGTGCATAATTAATCATAGAAAATAAAACATCTCCAAACTCTTTTTCAATGTTTTCTGTATTTCCTGCTTTAATTTCATCGTTTAATTCGCTAAGTTCTTCTTGTACTTTTTCCCAAACTTGTTCAGGTTTTTCCCAATCAAAACCAACTCCAGCAACCTTTTCTTGAATTCTACTTGCTTTTACAACCGCAGGTAAACTTTTAGGAACTCCTTCTAAAACAGATTTATTACCTTCTTTTAGTTTTAATTGTTCCCAATTACGTTTAACTTCTTCTTCTGTTTCTGCAACAATATCGCTATAAATATGAGGATGTCTGTCAATTAATTTATCGCAAATCGAATTGGCAACATCAGCAATATCAAAAGCATTTTTTTCGCTTCCGATTTTTGCATAAAAAACGATGTGCAAAAGCACATCGCCTAATTCTTTTTTTATTTCTGGTAAATCATTGTCTAGAATTGCATCAGCAAGCTCATACGTTTCTTCAATTGTAAGATGACGTAAACTTTCTAAAGTTTGTTTTTTATCCCAAGGACACTTCTCTCGAAGATCGTCCATAATATCTAACAATCTGTTAATGGCAACTAACTGATCTTTTCTAGAATTCATTACGCTTTTGCTTCAGTTTCTTCTGTATTTTCTTCAGTTTTAGAAAAATTCATTCCAGCTTTTACTAAGGCATTAAACCACTGAATTACTTTTTTTATGTTAGATGCGTACACTCTATCTTCATCATAACCTGGTAAAACTTCTGCAAAAAATGCAGTTAGTTTTTTACTAGACTCTTTGTGAGATAAAGCTTCTTTACCTTCTGTTTTTTCAAACATTGCTGTGAAAACATCTAATAAAGGTACATCTTCTTCATACGTGTAAATTGCAATGTTTTCTAATAAACTTACGTTCTGTGTAGCGTTTATAGCCAAACGTTTGTTGTCTATTAAAGATTCTGCAATTACTGCATTTTTAGTTTGAGAGATTACTTCAAACAATCCTGGTTTACCTGTAACGGCTATAATTTTACTAAATTCCATGTATATATTTTTATGTCTTTTTTAGACTATTTACCTTTTTTTGCATTAGAGAAACGCATTCTATAATCTGCATTAATTTTCCCTTTAGAAATATTATCTAATTTCTTTTTTATCAATCTTTTTTTTAGTGTAGAAAGTTTATCTGTAAATAAAATTCCATCTATATGATCATATTCATGTTGAAAAACTCTAGCAGCTAAACCATTTAAAGTTTCAGTATGTTTTTCAAAATTTTCATCCTGATATTCTATGGTAATTTCAGGTTGACGAAAAACGTCTTCTCTAACATCAGGAATACTTAAACACCCTTCATTAAAAGCCCATTCATCACCATCTTCACTTAAAATTTTTGCATTTATAAATACTTTATTAAAACTTTCTAATGCTTTTCTATCTTCTTCAGACAATTCTTCATCATCTGCAAAAGGAGATGCGTCAATAACAAACAAACGAATAGATTTTCCTATTTGTGGAGCAGCTAAACCAACACCAGAAGCATTATACATGGTTTCTTTCATATTAGAAATCAGTGTTTTTAATTCTGGATAATCAGCATTAATTTCAACGGCAACTTTTCTTAATACAGGATCTCCGTAAGCAACTATAGGTAAAATCATTTTTTTTAATTTTTGCTTTGCAAAAGTACAAAGTTTGAGACTTCAACAAAATTATTTGTTATATAAATACGACTGTAAAATAATTGTAGCGCTAATTTCATCAATTAAGGCTTTATTTCTGCGTTGTTTTTTATTTAAACCACCATCTATCATTGTTTGAAACGCCATTTTAGAAGTAAAACGTTCATCTTCTCTTTGATAAGGTATTTGTGGAATTTGACTTTTAATTTTTTTAAGAAAAGGTAGAATTAATGCTTCACTTTCACTATCAGAATTGTCCATTTGTTTTGGTTTTCCTATAATAAAAAGATCAACTTTATTTTTTGAAACATATTCTTTTAAGAAAGATATTAAATTATCAGTATTTACGGTTGTTAAACCAGAAGCAATAATCTGAAGTTCGTCAGTAACTGCAATTCCTGTTCTTTTTTTTCCAAAATCGATGGCGAGAATTCTACCCAAATTAAATGTTTTTTGCAAAAATAAAAGTTATATTTTAATAATAACAGATTAATTAAAATATTATCAATTAGTTCATTAAGTTTTTTTTAATAATACTCTTGTAATTTTACAATTGTATTTTAAACAACATAGAATAATCTGTTTAAAAAACGTATATTCGTCCCGCTTTTTGCGGATAGATTTATATTTGCAGAAATTAATTTATTAGTATGAAAGACATTAGAATAATCATAGAGGCAGCTTGGGAAAACCGTGAGTTGTTAAAAGAAGAAAATACAATTAATACGATTAGAAAAGTTATTGATTTATTAGATAAAGGAGAATTAAGAGTTGCAGAACCAATAGAAGGTGGTTGGCAAGTAAATGAATGGGTGAAAAAAGCAGTTGTTTTATATTTTCCTATTCAGAAAATGGAAACTTTAGAAGCTGGTATTTTTGAATATCACGATAAAATGCCTTTAAAAACAGATTATGCAACACAAGGAGTTCGTGTTGTTCCTGGAGCATCTGCTCGTCAAGGTTCATATCTTTCTGCGGGTACTATTTTAATGCCAAGTTATGTAAATATTGGTGCTTATGTAGATGAAGGAACGATGATTGATACTTGGGCTACAGTTGGTTCATGTGCTCAAATTGGTAAAAATGTTCATCTTTCTGGTGGTGTTGGTATTGGTGGTGTTTTAGAACCATTACAAGCTGCTCCAGTAATTATAGAAGATGGCGCTTTTATAGGGTCTAGATGTATTGTTGTAGAAGGTGTAAGAGTAGGTAAAGAAGCGGTTTTAGGAGCGAATGTTGTGTTAACAATGAGTACTAAAATTATAGATGTAACAGGAGATGAGCCAGTTGAAACAAAAGGAGTTGTACCAGCGAGATCTGTTGTGATTCCTGGAAGTTATACTAAGAAATTTGCTGCTGGAGAATTCAATGTGCCATGTGCATTAATTATTGGAAAAAGAAAAGAAAGTACTAACAAAAAGACATCTTTAAATGATGCTTTACGTGAATATGACGTAGCTGTTTAAGAGAAACTCTATGACTAAGATTACCGCGATTATACCTACATTAAATGAAGAAATTCATATTGCTGATGCTATAAAATCGGTAAGTTTTGCAGATGAAATTATTATTATAGACTCTTTTAGTACAGATAAAACTTTAGAAATAGCAGAAAAACAAACTGTAAAAATCATCAAACGAAAGTTTGATGATTTTTCTTCTCAAAAAAACTTTGCTATTGATCAGGCTAAGCATCCTTGGATTTATATTTTAGATGCAGATGAAAGAGTAACACCTGGAGTTAGAAAAGAAATTTTACAATCAGTTAAAGATCCAAAAGATTTTGTAGGTTTTTTTGTAAGAAGAAGTTTTTATTTTGTTGGAAAGAAAGTTAATTATAGTGGTTTTCAGAGAGATAAAGTAATTCGATTATTTTTAAAAGAAAGTTGTAGCTATACTGGACTTGTACATGAAACTATAAAAACAAAGGGTAAATTAGGCTTTTTTAAAAATAAAATAGATCATTTTTCCTATAGAAATTATGACCATTATATTTCTAAAATGAATCATTATGCTGCTATCAGAGCAAAAGAATTACATGAACAAGGTAAAAAAGTAAACTTATTTCATGTATTAATAAAACCACCTGTAAGATTTTTTATACATTATATTGTTCGTTTAGGTTTTTTAGATGGATTTACTGGCTTTTTGGTTGCAAAAACTCAAGCTTATGGAGTTTTAACAAGGTATATTAAGCTTTGGTCATTAAATAATAAAATGAATTAATTATGGAGGAGAATAAAAATTTACCTATTGATGCTGTTATTACTTGGGTAGATGGAGATGACCCCAAGCATAAGTCTAAAATGGCCAGCTATATAGAGAATAAAACTTCTTTAAATAGTAAGTTTGTTAGAATGCGTTATGACCAAGTAAATGAGATTGAGTATGCTGTAAAATCTATTTTGAAATATGCTAAATTTGTTAGAAATATATTCATTGTAACAGATAATCAAACTCCATATTTTTTAAAAGATAAGGAAAAAGCAAAAAAAGATTATCCATCAGTTTTTGTTATAGATCATAAAACAATTTTTGAAGGGTATCATCAATATTTACCAACTTTTAGTTCTAGATCAATAGAAACCCAAATTTATAAAGTGCCAAATTTATCAGAAAGATTCATATATTTTAATGACGATTTTTTTTTATTGAGAAAAATAAATGTTGAAGATTTTTTTATAGATGGTTTACCTGTGTTAAGAGGTAAGTGGTTAAGGTTTGATGAAGATATTTTTTATAAAAAAATAAAATTCCTTTTTATAAAAAAAAAGAAAGGTATTAGGCATAAAGTAGCACAACAGAAAGCTGCCAAAATTTTAGGTTTAAAAAAATATTTTAAATTTCATCATACCCCACAACCTTTTAGAAAGTCTACTTTTGAAACTTACTTTAACAAAAATACTTTATTAGAAACTTCAAATATTGAGCCAAGGTTCAGAAGTGAAAGTCAGTTTATTCCACAAAGTTTAGCAAATCACTTAGAAATAAAGACAAAGACTTGTATTTTAAAAAATGATTATCAACTTGTTTATTTTCAGAATTATAAAAAACCTTTTTTTTGGATAAAATATAAGCTTATGCAATCTGTGAAGAATGAGAACAAACTTTTTCTTTGTATGCAAAGTTTAGATCAATGCCCTGAGAAAAAATTAAGTTATATAAAAAAAAGGCTTTCTGATAAATACGATTAATTTAAGAGATACTCTAAATCAATTTTAAAAAGTTATTTATCTACCTTTTTATTATTAAAATACAAATATTTGGTGGTATGATAATAAGCAGATAAAAGACTATCCATTTGTTGCGTAACATTTGGTTTATCTAGCTTAATGTCCTTAATTTTATTTGTATCTAAACTGAACAAACTTGCCTTTTTAGAGATGTTCGTTTTTTCATAGTAAAAACCATTTTTAATAACACCTACAGCTTTTTCTCCTTTACTCTGTATGTATACAAAAGCTGCTGTATTTGTAGCAGTACTGTCTAATAGATTTCTTCCTAAGGTGTAATTTGTATAGTCTATTTTTGCTAAACTAGTAGCTGTAGGGAAAATATCAATTAATTTAGCGTACTTATCTACAACTTGATGTTCTACATATTTTGGGGCATGGATAAAAAACGGAACATGATGTACTTGAATACCTAAATCATCTTCATTGTTTTTTAAGAAATTTAACTTTTTCATTCCTCCTCTATGATCACCAAAAAAAACAAAAATGGAATTGTCATAATAACCAGACTCTTTTGCTCTGTCTAAAAAACGCGCAACATTAAAATCTAAATAACGAATTGCGTTTAGCTGTCCTAAAGATCTAAATCCTCCTTTAAGTAATGTCTCTTCATCAATATCTTCTTCTAAATTAGGTGTATAACTTTCTTTTTTATCAGGTACTGTAAAAGGCATATGATTTGTAGCTGTTTGAATGTAAGTAACAAACGGTTTACCTTTTTCGTGTAATTTTTTTAGTTCTTTATCAGCTTCTTTAAATAAGTCGTAATCGTCAATACCCCAAACATCAGCTCTGTTTTCTTCTTCAAAACTACCTTCTTCATAAATTTTTAATCCTTTTATGTTTGATTGAAAAACACCTCTAATATTAGCCCAATTTGCAGAACCTCCAATAAAATATGATTTTTCATACCCTTTAATTTGATCAAAAACAATACGTTGATCAATAATCATTGGGTTTCTAGAGGCAGTTTTAACGTCTTCAATATCTGGTAAGCCTGTAATACTAGCAAAAACACTACCAGCTGTACCAGGTTTATGAACGTAAAATTTAGAGAAACTTAAACTTTTTTTAATAATAGAATCCATTTTTGGAGTACTATTTAATGGGTTTCCATAAAAGCTCATTGTTGCAGTTCCAGTAGATTCTAGCATCACAAAAATAATATTTGGTTTTTCTTTATATGGATTATTAAAAGTTACCTTTTTTTCAAAATTAATGGTGTCTTTAGGTAGGTCTAAGTGCTTGGCAATGATTGGGTAGTAGGTTTTAAATTTTTCTAGGTTTACACCTTCACTTCTAAAAGCAAAACTATCAAAAAAATATAAAACAGGATTTAAAGAAAATTGATTTATAGCATTGTTTTTTGAGAAAAAAGCCTCACTCCAACGTAAAGGATAATGAGTAACGCTATTATAGATACCAAAAGACAACAAAAGAAACGTAAAGATAAAATATAATGCTTTTAACTTTTTAGTTGCTTCTTGATGTGTTTTAGTAAATAAATTATATATAAAATGGCTGTATTTATAGATGATAAAACAAAGAATTAACAATCCTAAAAGACCTTTGTATATTGGGTAGCTTTCGAATAAAACTTGAGTAGAAATTTTTAAATTACTTAAGAATCGAAGAGAAGAAGCGTCTAAACGTATTGCTAAATACTCATAATATCCAAAATCAAATAAGTAAAATAACGTTAAAGCTAAATAAATAAATACTAGGTAAAAAGTGGCTGTTTTTTTGTAAATTTTATTTTTAAAAAAACGATAATTTGTTATTAATACAAATAAGGTAAATGGAAAAAATGCAATGATTGCTAATTTTAAATCAAAACGAATACCTAACAGAACTGCTTTTTGTATTTCTTGTGTAGAAATGTTTTCTAATTGTGTAAAAAATAAATAGAAAATCCCCCTAAAAAGAGAAACGAAAACAAATAGAAAAAAAACATTTGTAAAAATGTATTTTATGTAATTTGGAATTTTTTGAAACATATTTTTGATAAAATTCAAAGGTACTATTTTTGAATAACTTTTATGAAACAACTTATTAAAATAATACTTCTAGAAATTGTAATTGCAATTTTGAAAGGTGTTTATTATATAGTAGATTTGCCAGACTTTTAAAAATATGAAATATACAGAAGCAATTTCTTTAGAAATATTTAGTGTAATATCTAAAGCATCAACAGAATTACAAATAGACAGTTATGTAATTGGTGGTTTTGTACGTGATTTTTTCTTAAAAAGAAAAAACTCTAAAGATATTGATATTGTAGCAATAGGAAGTGGAATTGAGTTGGCGCAACAAGTTTCTAAATTATTACCAAACAAACCAAAAGTACAAGTTTTTAAAACTTACGGAACAGCTATGCTGCGTTATAATGATGTAGAAATAGAGTTTGTAGGTGCTAGAAAAGAATCTTATACAGAAAATAGTAGAAACCCTAATGTTACTGAAGGAAACCTACAAGATGATCAAAATAGAAGAGATTTAACTATAAATGCTTTGGCATTAAGTTTAAATAAAGATAATTTTGGAGAATTATTAGATCCTTTTCATGGAATTTCAGATTTAAAAAATAAAGTAATTAGAACTCCATTAGATCCAGATGTAACATACTCTGATGATCCTTTAAGAATGATGCGTGCTATTCGTTTTACAACTCAATTGAATTTTAAAATTGATAATGAATCTTTAGATGCAATTACTAGAAACGGATATCGGCTAAAAATAATAACTAGAGAAAGAATTGTTGTTGAACTGAATAAGATTTTAGCATCACCTAAACCTTCAATAGGTTTTTTATTGTTAGAAAAAACAGGGTTGTTAAAACAAATTTTGCCTGAATTATTAGCTTTAAAAGGAGTAGAAGAGATAGAAGGACAAAAACATAAAGATAATTTTTATCATTCTTTAGAAGTTGTAGATAATATTGCAAAGCATACAGAAGATCTTTGGTTGCGTTGGGCTGCCTTATTGCATGATATTGGTAAAGCACCTACAAAAAAGTTTAGTAAAAAAGTTGGATGGACGTTTCATGCTCACGAATATGTTGGGTCTAAAATGGTTTATAGGTTATTTAAAAGGTTAAAAATGCCATTGAATAATAAAATGAAGTTTGTTCAAAAAATGGTCATGTTAAGTTCTAGACCCATTGTTTTAGCAACTGATGTTACAGACTCTGCTGTTAGACGTTTGGTTTTTGATACAGGAGATGATATTAACTCTTTAATGACTCTTTGTGAAGCAGATATTACTACTAAAAACCCAAAAAAATTTAAACGTTATCATCAAAATTTTGATTTAGTTAGAGCTAAAATAAAAGAAGTAGAAGAACGTGATAAAGTGCGTAATTTTCAACCTCCAATTACTGGAGAAGAAATTATGAAAGCTTTTAATTTAAAACCTTGTAGAGAAATAGGTCAAATAAAAGAAGCTATAAAAGAGGCTATTTTAGATGGTAAAATACCAAATGAACATAAAGCTTCTTATGATTTTATGCTTGAAAAAGGAAAGAAGTTAGGTTTAATAATTACCAGTTAAAAATTCATAAAATATTTTATATTCTTATAAAAAATGAAAGTATCTGTTATTATTTCTTACTACAAAAATGAAATTAATTTAAAATTAATTTTAAAAGCATTAGAAAACCAAAGTGAAACTGACTTTGAGGTAATTGTTTCTGAAGATGATTGTAATAAAGAAACATTTAAGCTCATAAAAGAGTTTAAAAAAATCTATAACTTTCCGATTGAGCATACTAATCAAGAAAAAGATTTAGGGTTTAGAAAAAACATGATGCTAAATAAATCTACAAAATTAGCTAAAGGTGATTTGTTGGTTTTTATTGATGGAGATTGTGTTCCTCATAAACATTTTATAAAAGCCTACATAAATAATTTTGAAGAAGACGTCATGTTAAAAGGACGTAGGGTAATGCTTTCCGAAAAACTTACATCAATGCTTAAAAAAACATTTAATTTAAAACTTTTAGGTTTATTTAATGTTTTATTTTCAAAAAGTAAAAAGAAAAAAATTGGAATTTATAGTCCATTTTTAAATTTATCTTATAATAGTGATAAAAAATGGCTACTTGGATGTAATTGGGGTGTTTCTAAAAAGACAATTTATAAAGTAAATGGTTTTGATGAAGATTACACAAGAGCTGCAGTAGGTGAAGATAATGATATTGAATGGAGACTTAAGTCTATTGGTATTAAAGGTAAATCTGTAAAAAACAAAGCGATTGTTTATCATTTATTTCATAAAGAAAAATATTCTAAAGAAGGTTTATTTTTTAATAAAGAGATTTTTAAGAATAAAAAAGAAACAAAAGACTATTACTGTTTAAATGGATTAGAAAAAATAAGTTGATGATTTTACTATAAACTTTGCATGTTAACCAACTTAAAATACTCACCTTTTAAGTCTAATAACTCTTCATGTTTACCCTGTTCTACAATCTTACCTTTTTTCATAACCACAATTTTATTTGCTTTTTGTATTGTAGATAATCTATGAGCAATTACTAAAGAGGTTCTGTTTTGCATCATTTTTTCTAATGCTATTTGAACCAATTGTTCGGATTCAGTATCTAAAGCAGAAGTGGCTTCATCTAAAATCATAATTGGTGGATTTTTTAAAACAGCTCTTGCAATAGATAAGCGTTGCTTTTGTCCTCCAGAAAGTGTATTTCCGCTATCACCAATATTTGTATTGAATTTTTCTGGTAAATTTTGGATAAATTCATTTGCATTTGCAATTTCAGATGCATCTAATACTTCTTGTTCAGTTGCATGTTCAGTTCCTAACTTTATATTATTAGCAATGGAGTCATTAAAAAGAATTGAATCTTGCGTTACGATACCCATTAAATCTCTCAAAGATGTTTTTGTAATGTCTTTTATGTTTTCTCCATCTATTAAAACTTCTCCTTTATTAACATCATAAAAACGCGTTATTAAATTTGCTAGTGTAGATTTACCACTTCCAGATTGACCAACTAAGGCAACTGTTTCTCCTTTTTTAACTTTTAAAGAAAAATCATTCAAAACATAATCATCTTTATATTTAAAAGAAATGTTTTTAAATTCGATTTCATTTTCAAAATCTTCTTTTACAATTGCATTATGTTTGTCTTTAATACTGTTTTCAGTATTTAAAACTTGCATAATTCTTTCTGCAGAGGCTTCTCCTTTTTGAATGTTGTAAAATGTTGTGGTTATTAATTTTATAGGATTTAAAACGGTGTAAAATATAAGAATATAACCTAAAAATTTACTAGAATCTAAAGGACTCGTTTTGTTTAGAACTTCAACACCACCATACCAAAGAATAGCTATAATTGTTGCTGACCCCAAAAATTCACTCATTGGCGAAGCTAATGTTTGTCTGTGAAAAACACTTGTAGTTAATTGTTTAAATTTTAATGTAGAATTATTGAATTTTTCTTCAATAATTTTTTCAGCATTAAAACCTTTAATAACTCTTAAACCTGTTAATGTTTCTTCAATAAATGAAAGAAAATTACCTGTTTCTTTTTGAGCTTTTTCTGATTTAGCTTTTAACTTTTTACTAATAGATGATATTATAAATCCAGAAACTGGTAATAAAACAAATACAAATAGAGTTAGTTGAACACTCATAAAAAGCATTAGACTTATTGAGATAATAACTGTTAAAGGTTCTCTAACAATTACTTGTACAGAACTTAAAATGGAGTTTTCAACTTCTTGAACATCAGATGTCATACGTGCAATTATATCTCCTTTTCTCTTTTCTGTGAAATAGGAGATAGGTAATTCTATAATTTTATTGTAGAGTGTATCACGTAAATCTTTTACAATACCTGTTCTTAAAAAAGTAATTGCATAAGACGCTAAGTATCTAAATAAATTTTTTAGAAAAAAAAGTGAAAGTGCTAAAAGACAAATAAATAATAGTGTATTTATTTGTCCTTCATTTTCTATTTTTTGTGATATTAAATAATTAAAACTATTTTCTGCATAGGTGCCAAAATTTGTAATACCTTCGTAAATAGGTTTTATTATTACTTTTTTTTCTTTACCAAATAAAATATTTAGTACAGGAATAAAAGCTAAAACAGATAAAACATTAAACAGTGCATAGAAAATGTTAAATACAATATTTAGTATTGTAAATTTTCTATACTTTTTTTCATATTTTAAAATGTCTTTAAAATGATTCATTAACTTAATTTCATCTCTTTAATAATTCTTTGAATCTTTGCATCTAATTCAGCTTCAACTTCAACAGCCTTTTTTATATCTTCTAAAGAAGTATTTACACTAAAGTAAAATTTAATTTTAGGTTCTGTACCACTTGGTCTTGCTGCAATTCTAGTTCCAGATTCAGTTTGATAAATTAATACGTTAGATTTTGGTAAATCTATATTTGTAACTTTTCCTGTAATTAAGTTTTTCTTTGTAGACGCTTGATAATCACAAAGAGATTCTATTTTTTCTCCATCAATTTCTGTTAAAGGATTGTTACGCATATCGCTTAACATTTGTTTAATTTCTGCAGCTCCATCCATTCCTTTTTTAGTGATAGAAATTAAATGTTCTTTATAAAAATTGTTTCTCATGTAAACATTTAACAATTCTTCATAAAAAGAACTACCATTTTGTTTTGCGAAAGCTGCAACTTCACAAGCTAAAAGAGTTGCTGTTACAGCATCTTTATCTCTTACAAAATCACCAATCATGTAACCAAAACTTTCTTCACCACCACCAATAAAGTCCATAGACTCATAATCTCTAATCATTTTAGCAATCCATTTAAAACCTGTTAAACCAACTTTAGTTGCTACACCGTAACTTGCAGCAGCTTTGTTAACTAATTCTGTAGAAACAATTGTAGAACCTACAAATTGATTACCATTAATTTTACCTTCTTCTTTCCATTTTTTTAGTAAGAATTCAGTCATAACAACCATTGTTTGGTTACCATTCATTAATTTCATGTTTCCATCTAAATCTCTTACTGCTACTCCTAATCTATCACAATCAGGATCTGTACCAATTACAATATCTGCACCTAACTTATTTGCTAAGTCTGTTGCCATTTTTAAAGCTTCTGGTTCTTCTGGGTTTGGAGATTTTACTGTAGGAAAATCTCCATTAGGAGTTCTTTGCTCTTCAACGATATGAACGTTAGAATATCCTGCTTTTGCTAATGCATCTGGTACAGAAACTATTGAAGTACCATGTAAAGAAGTAAAAACAATTTTTAAATCATCACGATTAACGTTTTCAGATAAACACCCATTTTTAACAGAACCATCAATAAAAGCATCATCAACTTCTTTACCAATTACTTCAATTAAATCTTCTTTTGCATCAAAATTAATTTCTGAAAAATCTAAATCATTTACTTTGGCAATAATTCCACCATCATGAGGAGGTACAATTTGTCCACCATCTGCCCAATATACTTTGTAGCCATTATATTCTGGTGGATTATGAGAAGCTGTTAAAACAATACCTGCATCACAACCTAAATGACGAACTGCAAAAGACAACTCTGGTGTAGGGCGTAAATCTTCAAAAAGAAATACTTTTATATTATTTGCAGATAAAACATCTGCTACAACTTTTGCAAATTTTTGACTATTGTGTCTACAATCAAAAGCTATCACAACACTTAGTTGCTCTTTTTTTACATTTTCTATTAAATAATTAGATAATCCTTGAGTAGCTCTACCTAAAGTGTATTTATTAATTCTATTGGTTCCTGCACCCATAACTCCACGCATACCACCAGTACCAAATTCCATATCTTTGTAGAACCTGTCTGCTAAAGCATCTGGGCTATTAGAAATTAATTCTTGAATTTCTGTTTGAGTTTCAGTGTCAAAAGTTGCTGTTAGCCATTGTTTTGCTTTGTCTAAAATATCTTTCATAGAATATAAATTTGTTGTGTTTATTAAAGAACAAATATACAGTTTAGAAATTGAGTTTTTCTTTTATAGTATAGTGTTTTTCGTTGTTTTTTGTTTTTATGATAAGTTCACCTATAAAACCTGCTAAAAATAATAAAGTTCCTAATATCATAGAGGTTAAGGCTATATAAAACCAAGGATTGTTTGTTACTAATATTGTTCTAATGCCATTAAAAACATTATATAATTTATAAGCACCAATATAAAAGGCAGAAGTTGTTCCAAAAAGAAACATTAATGTTCCCCAAAGACCAAAAAAATGCATAGGTCTTTTGCCAAATTTTGATAAAAATGAAATGGTAATTAAATCTAAGAAACCGTTTACAAAACGATCCATTCCAAATTTGGTTTCACCATATTTTCTTGCTTGATGTTGTACTACTTTTTCACCAATTTTTGTAAAGCCTTCGTTTTTAGCTAAAACAGGAATATATCTGTGCATTTCTCCGCTAACTTTTACAGATTTTATTACTTCATTTTTGTAAGCTTTTAATCCGCAATTAAAGTCGTGTAATTTTAAACCAGATGTCTTTCTGGCAGCTGCATTAAATAATTTAGAAGGAATGTTTTTTGTGATTACATTATCATAACGCTTCTTTTTCCAACCAGAAATCAAATCAAAACCTTCATCAACAATTAAACTGTATAAATCAGGAATCTCTTCTGGATTGTCTTGTAAATCAGCATCCATAGTTATTACAACTCTACCTTGTGCTAATTCAAAACCCGCATCTAATGCTTGTGATTTTCCGTAGTTTTTTTGAAAACGAATTCCTTTTACTTCTGTATGATGTTCAGACATTTCTTCAATAACTTTCCAAGAATTATCTGTACTACCATCATCAATAAAAATAACTTCATATAAATAACGATTGGATTGCATAACTCTTGCAATCCAATCGTATAATTCTTTTAAAGATTCGTCTTCGTTAAGAAGTGGTATTACTACCGAAATATCCATAAGTTACAAATTGTAATGTTATAAGTTTTAAACTTATAGTTAGTTTTTAGTATTGATCTTCTTCAGATTTTTTCATAACTGCTGCAACAATTGCAGAACCAATAAATCCTAAAAAAGCAAACCAAATTAATATAATAGCAGATAATACTCCAGGGCTTTGAAATTTTTTCCCCATTTCTATCGAGGCTTCAATTTGTTCTTCTGTCATACCGGCATCTAAAAACTTTTGTTGTTGCACTTCCATTGCTTGTTGTTGAAAACCTGGGTCAATAACATACATGAATAAAAAAGTGTAAATAAGTGTTATTATAGCACTAATCATAGCAATTCCCATACCTATTTTTAAACCTTGACTCCAAGATATAAAACCCCCAGTTTGTTCTTTAAACTTATTAATTCCAATAACTAAAAAAACAATTAAGAGTATAAACCATACTAATGTATTAATCCAATTTAGATCAATTAAACTTCCTGAAGCCCATAATGCTAAATGTAATATAATACCTATAATACCTAGATATAAACCGTAATTTAAAATAATACTTTTACTACTCGCTTGATTTTCCATTTTTTTTTTAAGTTAGTTAGTTATACAAATATATTGATTTCATTTTTGATAGTTTTTATTTTTTATAAAAGTTTGTAAACTATCAGAACAAATCATTAGTATTCAATACATTGAAATTGTTACATAAAAATAATACTTTTTTTAATTGTTTAAATAAAAATCTATTGTAAATTTGCAGCGGCAAGTCCTACACAACTAGCTCCCTTTGAATCCTCCAGGGCGGGAACGCAGCAAGGGTATTAGGTTGTAGCAGTGTGATGTAGGTAGCTTGCCTTTTTTTATGCACTAAAGTTTCGTTCTAGAAATTTGCCTTTTTCCATTTTAACTCTTTAACTTTACAGTTTTTAAACCTTAAATCATATTATGTCTAAAGTTGTATTAATTACAGGAGCTTCTTCTGGAATTGGAAAATCGATTGCTACTTTTTTATCTGAAAAAGGATATAAAGTGTATGGAACAAGTAGAAATCCTAAAAACACTGAAAATTATCCTTTTGAATTGATAGCTCTTGATGTTTTAAAAGTTGATACAATACATAAAGCAGTTAGTTTAATTCTAGAAAAAGAAGGTAGTTTAGATGTTTTGGTAAATAATGCAGGAATGGGAATAACTGGACCTATTGAAGATACACCAATTGATGAAATGAGAGCGGTTTTTAATACGAATCTTTTTGGAGCAATAGATGTAATAAAAGCAGTTTTATCACAAATGCGTACACAAAAATCGGGAACAATTATTAATGTAACTTCTATTGCAGGGTATATGGGTTTGCCTTTTAGGGGATTATATTCTGCCACAAAAGGAGCTTTAGAAATAATTACAGAAGCTACAAGTATGGAAGTGAAACCTTTTGGAATTAAGGTTGTAAATGTGGCTCCAGGAGATTTTGCTACAAATATTGCTGCTGGTAGATATCATACACCAGTTTTTGAACACTCTGCATATAAAGAGAATTATCAAAAGAATTTAGATTTAATGGATACTCATGTAGATGGAGGGATGAATCCAATAGAAATGGCAAAGGTGGTTTTTAAAATTATAAACTCTAAAAATCCTAAGATTCATTATAAAGTTGGTGGCTTTATGGAAAAATTCTCAATTGTTTTAAAACGAATTTTACCTGATAGAACGTATGAGAAAATTTTAATGAATCATTATAAATTATAGTTTTTCTAGCAATTTTTTATTGTTTATAAGTGATAATAAAATACTTTTATTTCACTTCCTTAAATTACTAGCAAGTAACTATCTTTGCGTTAGGGATTGAAGCAATTGTTTGAGCTCTTTTTTGTTTTTTTAACAAAAAAAGCGAGTGCGAAAAGCCCGCTCGAACGCCCAAAAAAGAAACAATTACAACTAAATATATACAAATGAAATTTTTTATTGATACTGCAAATTTAGAACAAATTAAAGAAGCACAAGCTTTAGGTATTTTAGACGGAGTTACTACAAATCCATCTTTAATGGCTAAAGAAGGAATTACTGGTGAAACCAATATTATTAATCATTACAAAGAAATTTGTGAGTTGGTAGATGGTGATGTTTCTGCAGAGGTAATTTCTACTGATTTTGATGGAATGGTAAGAGAAGGTGAAGCTTTGGCTGCTTTAAATCCGCAAATTGTGGTAAAATTACCAATGATAAAAGATGGTGTAAAAGCATGTAAATATTTTTCTTCTAAAGGGATTAAAACAAATGTAACATTAGTTTTTTCTGTTGGGCAAGCATTATTAGCAGCAAAAGCAGGTGCAACTTATGTTTCTCCTTTTTTAGGACGTTTAGATGATATTTCTACAGACGGAATGAACTTAATTTCTGAAATTAGATTGGTTTTTGATAACTATAAATTTGAAACTGAAATTTTAGCAGCATCTGTTAGAAATACAATGCATATTGTTAATTGTGCAAAATTAGGTTCTGATGTAATGACAGGGCCTTTAAGTGCAATTGAAGGTTTATTAAAACACCCTTTAACAGATAGTGGTTTGGCTAAATTTTTAGCAGATTACCAAAAAGGAAACTAGAAAATAGTTTTTAGTTATTAGTGCTTGGTTGTTAGTAATTACTGAGAACTGAACACTAATAACTAAAATTTTTAAAATAATTAGAAGCTATTTCCTGCTTTCCATTATATCTTTTTTAAGAAAAATAAAAAAGGATGTCATTTCAATCAGGGCTAAACTTATTTATTAGCTAATAGCAAAATTAAAAACGGTTTTTGGTTTTTAGTTTTTTTTAGTTTTAGAACGTCACTAAAAACTAAGAACTGAAAACTAACAACTTTTAAATCTTAAAAAAGATTTAAAAATGTATCCAAAAAAAGAACTCGCACAAATTGTAATTTCAGCATGTCATCAATTTAATATTGATACAGTTGTTGTTTCTCCAGGTTCACGTAATGCTCCTTTAACAGTTGGTTTTTCTAATCATCCAGAAATTGAAGCATTAAGTGTGGTAGATGAGCGTTGTGCTGCTTTTTTTGCATTAGGAATTGCACAACAAACTCAGAAACCAGTGGCAATTCTTTGTACTTCGGGTTCTGCTTTGTTAAATTATTATCCTGCAATTGCAGAAGCTTTTTATAGTAATATTCCGTTAGTTGTAATTTCTGCAGACAGACCAAAACATTTAATAGATATTGGTGATGGGCAAACAATTCGGCAAGAAAACGTGTTTGAAAAACATATTTTGTTTTCTGCAAATTTAATTGAAAACCCAAAACTAAAAACTAAAAATTTAAAACTTTTAAGTGAGGCTTTACAAATTGCAACATCGCAAAAAGGACCAGTACATATAAATGTACCTTTTGATGAACCTTTGTATGAAACTGTAAATGAGTTAAAAAGTTTTAAAGTTGATGCTGTCATTTCGAGTGAAACGAAGCAATCTGTTGATTATAATAAACTAGCTTCAATTTGGAATACAGCTACAAAAAAAATGATTTTAGTTGGTGTAAATTATCCAGACAAAGATTTGCAAAAATTAATGGATGATTATGCAGATGATACTTCTGTGTTAATTTTAACAGAAACAACTTCAAATTTGTATCATAATAAAGCTGTTAATTCTATAGATCAACTGATTTTTTCTTTAGATGAAAAACAGTTTGAGGATTTAAAACCAGAAGTTTTAATCACTTTTGGAGGAATGATTGTCTCTAAAAAAATAAAACAATTTTTAAGAAAGTATCAGCCAAAACATCATTGGAATATTGATGAGCAAAAACCAATAAATACGTTCTTTTGTTTATCGGAATTTGTACAAACAAAACCTATTGATTTCTTTTTAAAATTTAATACTTTAATAGATATTAAAGAAAGTGATTATCAACAGAAGTGGTTAAATATTCGTGATGAAAAAAGAGTAAAACACGCTGAGTATTTATCAAAAGCACCACATTCTGATTTTAAAGTTTTTGAGCAAGTTTTAGATAGTATTCCTAATAATAGTCAGTTACAAATAAGTAATAGTTCTATTATTAGGTACACACAACTTTTTAGTATTAATGCTACTAAAACTGTATTTTGTAATAGAGGAACAAGTGGAATTGATGGTAGTACTTCTACAGCAATAGGTGCTGCTTTTGCATCAGAAAAACAAACTATTTTTATTACTGGAGATATCAGTTTTTTCTACGATAGCAATGCTTTATGGAATAAGAATATTAAAAGTAATTTTAGAATTATTTTAATTAATAATTCTGGTGGAGGAATTTTTAAAATTATTCCTGGGCCTAAAAGCACAAATGCTGTTAAGTATTTTGAAACACCACATAATTTAACTGCTGAACATTTATGTAAAATGTTTGATTTTGACTATTTAAAAGCACATTCATCAGAAACAGTAAAAGAAAACTTGGTAGGTTTTTATGATTCATCAGAAAAACCAAAGATTTTAGAAATTTTCACACCAAGTGAAGAAAATGATTTAATTTTAACAACATATTTTAAATATATACAATAATGGACCATCAAGAAAATTATCAAGAAGGAGACATCAATTTAAAAGAAGGAGAAAAAGTACAGTTGGTAATTGAAACAGAAACACGTTTAGGGTACACTGTTTTAATTAATGATGAGTATGATGGTTTGCTTTTTAGAAGTGAAATTTTTCAAGACTTAGAAGAGAATATGGAGGTTGTTGGGTATGTAAAGCAGATTCGTGAAGATGGAAAAATAGATGTTTCTCTTCGTCCACAAGGTTTTAGAAATGTAATAGATGCTGATGTTGAAAAAGTATTGGAAAAACTAAAAAATAGTAGAGAAGGTTTTTTATTGTTAACAGATAAAAGCTCACCAGATTCTATACGTTTTCATATGAAAATGAGTAAAAAAGCCTTTAAAAAAGCAGTTGGTAATTTATATAGACAAAAACTAATTGTGATAAAAGAAGATAGAATTGAGTTGGTGAAATAGTATTCAGTAAGACAATCTTCAGTTCTCAGTCAACAACTGACTGTATACTGCATACTAAATTACTGCCAACTATTTTACATTCCACCAAGTCTTAAAATATTTTCATAAAAAGCATCAGAATTTGGGTCAGATGGATCCATTTTTCCATATCCAATTTTGTATTGCTTTAAAGCTTTTTTAATTTGTTTTCCACTTTCATAATATCTACCAATGTAATAATCTCCTAAAGGAGAAGAAGGAAAAAGTTTTAAAATCATCTTACCAAATTCACGTAATTGATCTCCGTTTTCTTTTTCAATAATAATGTTTTCTACTGCGTAAATATCTTTTTCTCTAATCCCTAAATTAGTGCCAAAAAGAAACTCTATTTCTAGGTATTTATTTTCTAGATATGCAATTGCATCAATTGGAGATAAGTCTTTTATGTTTTTCTCGTATTCTTCTTTAGAGATTGAAGAATAAATTTCAAATATTTTATTAATTGCTCTAGGAATTGCTTCGCTCATTGCAGAAATACTACTAGAAGTTTTAATAGTATCATTTACAATGTTAAAATTCTTTAATTTAAGAGTAGATAAACCAGTTTGAAGTTCGCCAATTTTAGTTTGTTTTTTTGCAGAAAAAGAAGTAGAGTTGTTGGTATATAAATAAAAAGTATTGTCTTCTTTTTGAAATTTAGTTAAATTGTAAGTTTGAAATTGTTGCCCAATAAAATCTGAAAAAGTGGGGTTTATACAAATGTAAGAGTTGATAAATGGCACGTTTTCCTTTAAATAATGGCTTATTAAGTTTGCAGAAGTTCCTTCTCCAATTAAAGAAATAAAAGGAGACGTTCTGTAATTACTCTCCATATAAAAAATAACTTCATCTCTAACAAATTGATAAAAAGCATTGTTGCTTGCAGTTAATTTTCCATTATTAATATTAAAATAAGTGTCGTTTTTTTTAGTGTTTTTCATAGAAATACCAACAACTATTTGCATTGGAGCCTTGTCTTTTGCTGCAAAAAGTACAGAGTTACCAACATAGGTGTCAAACAAATATTCAGCATCAAAAACAACAGCTAAAGGGTAGTTTTTATTATTATCATCTTCATATCCTTTAGGTAAATAGATTTTTAAATCTCTTGAAGAATCTAAGATGTCAGAAATTAAGTTTTTCTCAATTAGTTTTTGCGAAAACATAGAAATGCAAAACAGCATAAATATTAGTGAGAACGATTTCTTTATCATAAATTTGAATCTTTTATTTTTGTAACCAATTATTTTGTTCTTCTAAAAGAACGTCCAAAATACAAAATTATGATACAACTCGAGTGGAAAACAGTTAAAGAATACGAAGATATAACTTATAAAAAATGTAATGGAGTAGCAAGAATTGCTTTTAACAGACCAAATGTTAGAAACGCTTTTAGGCCAAAAACAACATCAGAATTGTATGATGCTTTTTATGATGCTGGCGAAGATGTAAATATTGGAGTTGTGCTTCTTTCTGCAGAAGGACCAAGTACAAAAGATGGAGTGTATTCGTTTTGTTCTGGAGGAGATCAAAAAGCGCGTGGCCATCAAGGTTATGTTGGTGATGATGGCTATCACAGGCTAAATATATTAGAAGTTCAGCGTTTAATACGTTTTATGCCAAAAGCAGTTATTGCTGTAGTTCCTGGTTGGGCAGTTGGTGGAGGACATAGTTTGCATGTTGTTTGCGATTTAACTCTGGCATCTAAAGAACATGCTATTTTTAAACAAACAGATGCAGATGTAACTTCTTTTGATGGTGGTTATGGTTCTGCTTATTTGGCAAAAATGGTTGGTCAGAAAAAAGCACGAGAAATTTTCTTTTTAGGAAGAAATTATTCAGCTCAAGAAGCGTATGAAATGGGAATGGTAAATGCTGTTATTCCTCATGAAGAGCTAGAAGACACAGCTTATGAATGGGCACAAGAAATTTTAGCTAAAAGTCCTACTTCTATTAAAATGTTAAAATTTGCAATGAATTTAACTGATGATGGAATGGTTGGTCAGCAAGTTTTTGCAGGAGAAGCAACACGTTTGGCTTATATGACAGATGAAGCAAAAGAAGGTAGAGATGCTTTTCTTGAAAAAAGAAAACCAAATTTCCCTAAAAAATGGATACCATAAATCAGTAGGCTGTGAATTAGTATTCAGTACACAGTCACAGTCACAGTCACAGTCACAGTTTTCAGTTTGTCAGGTTGAGCACAGTCGAAACCTAATCTTTAAATTATTTAATCTTTCAATTTTTGAATAGAAAATATGAAATCACAAGTAGTTACTTTTTTAATAAAATGCCCAGATCAAAAAGGATTGGTTGCAAAAATCACCAGTTTTTTTTATGAAAAAGGATTTAATATTCTAAGTTGTCAGCAATATGTAAATTCTATCGAAGATAAATATTTTATGCGTGTTCGTTTAAATGCAGACGGAACAGATATTTCTAAAAAAGAATTAGAAAAATGTTTTTTAGAATTGGCTGTGCCTTTACAATTTGATTGGTCTGTAAATTACGGAGATAAAAAGCATAATGTAGCCATAATGGTTTCACATACAAGTCATAATTTATATGATTTGTTAGAGCGCTCTAAAGAAGGACGTTTAGACTGCACTGTAAAAATGATTATTAGTAATCATGATAAATTAAGACCAATTGCAGATATGTTTAATGTACCTTTTTATCATTTACCTGTAACAAAAGAAACCAAACAGCAACAAGAAGCACAAGTAAAACAATTGTTAGCTGCTAATGAGGTTGATTTGGTAATTATGGCAAGATATATGCAAATTTTATCATCAGATTTTATCAATCATTATCCAGAAAGAATCATCAATATCCATCATTCTTTTTTACCTGCTTTTCAAGGAGCAAATCCTTATAAAAAAGCTTATGAAAGAGGTGTAAAGTTAATTGGAGCAACAGCACATTATGCAACTGTAGATTTAGATGAAGGTCCAATTATTGAGCAAGATGTAAAACCAGTAACGCATGAAAGCACACCAACAACCTTAAAAAGAATTGGTGCAGATATAGAAAAGTTAGTTTTAGCAAGAGCAGTTAAAAATCATTTAAATAATCAAATTATAGTTTCTGGTAATAGAGCAATCGTTTTTCCAGAAGCAGGAGAATAACAAAAGTATGCAGTAATTCAGTTGCAGTTGGCAGTTTAGAGTTATGACATTCTTTAATTATGATTTTAAACCATTTAATTTTCAATCAATAAAGATGAAAATAATTTGTATTGGGCGCAATTACGCAAAACACATTGAAGAATTGGCAAACGAAAGACCAGAAAATCCTGTTGTTTTTTTAAAGCCAGATTCTGCAATTTTACCAAGAAAAAATCCGTTTTTTATTCCACCTTTTTCAGATGACGTTCATTATGAAGTTGAGGTTTTGGTAAAGATTAATAAAGTAGGTAAACATATTGATGCAAAATTTGCACATAAATATTATAATGAAATCGGTTTGGGAATCGATTTTACAGCAAGAGATGTACAAGCAAAATGCAAAGAAAAAGGATTGCCTTGGGAAAAAGCAAAAGCCTTTGATGGAAGTGCAGTTGTTGGTGAGTTTTATCCGAAGGAAGAGTTTGATTTAGAAAACTTGAAATTTCAATTGTATAAAAATGATGAAATCGTACAAGATGGAAATACAAATGCTATGTTGTGGAAAACAGATGAACTAATTTCTTATGTTTCTCAATATTTTACTTTAAAAAAGGGCGATATTATATATACTGGCACACCAGCAGGAGTAGGTAAAGTTGTAGAAAATGATACTTTAAAAGGAATTATAGAAGGAAAAGAAGCTTTTAATATTAGAGTGAAATAAAATAGTAAAAAGTTTTTAAAGTGAAAAAGTAGAAAGTTAAATACTGAACTTTAAAACCTTATAAACTTTTTAACTTTAGAACTATATATAATGAACGCAGAAATCATAACAATAGGAGATGAGATTTTAATTGGTCAAATTGTAGATACAAACTCTCAATTTATTGGTCAACAATTAAATAAAATTGGAGTTTCAGTTTATCAAATAACTTCTATTCAAGATGAAAAACAACATATTTTAAATGCTTTAAAAGAAGCACAAGCAAGAGTAGATATTGTTATTCTAACAGGAGGATTAGGTCCAACAAAAGATGATATCACAAAAAAAACAATTGCAGCATATTTTAATGACAATGAATTAATAGAATACCCAGAAGTTATAGAGCATATAAAAGGACTCTTTAAAAAGATTAATCATCCTTTTAAAGAAATTCAACGTTACCAAGCGCAACTTCCTTCTAAAGCTACTTATTTACAAAACGACTTTGGTACAGCACCAGGAATGTGGTTTTTTGAAAACAAAACTGTCTTTGTGTCACTTCCAGGAGTACCTTATGAAATGAAAGGTTTAATAACCAATCAAGTTTTGCCAAGAATTCAGAAACAATTTAAATTGCCTTTTATCATCCATAAAACTATTATGACTTACGGACAAGGAGAAAGTATGATTGCAGAAAGAATTGAAGAATTTGAGAGTAATTTACCACCATATATTAAGTTCGCCTATTTACCATCATTTGGTAAAGTTCGTTTACGTTTATCCGCCAAAGGTGAAAACAAAGAAGTTTTAGAAAAAGAACTAAATGAAAAAGTAGCAGAAGTTTATCAATTAATACCAGAAATAATAACAGGTTTAGATGATGATAGTTCACTAGAAAAAAGAGTAGGAGAGTTATTAAAAGAAAAAAACAAAACAATTGCGACTGCAGAAAGTTTAACAGGAGGTAAAATTGCAGCAAGTTTAGTTTCTGTAGCAGGTTCATCAGCATATTTTAAAGGGAGTATTGTAAGTTATTCTAAAGAAACTAAAATTAGTTTATTAAATGTTTCAGAAAAAATAATTAATCAGTACACAGTTGTTAGTAAAGAAGTTGCTTTAGAGATGGCAAAAGGTGTAAAACAGAAATTAAAAACAAATTTTGCAATTGCAGTAACAGGTAATGCAGGTCCAACAACAGATGATACAGACAAAAGTGTAGGTGTGGTTTTTATTGCATTTGTGTCTGATAATAAAGAGATTGTAAGAGAATTTAATTTTGGTCAACCAAGAGAAAAGGTAATCAATAGAACAGTAAGCAAATCATTAGAATTACTACAAAAAGAAATTCTTTAAAAATTTGTAAAATAGTTTTGTTCATAATTAGAATTAATTGTAGATTTGCACCTCGTTTAGAGATAACACTATAAATACTGTCGAAAAGATGTCTAGAGTTTGTGAATTAACAGGAAAAAAAGCAATGGTTGGGAACAACGTTTCTCACGCTTTAAATAGAACTAAGAGAAAGTTTGACGCTAATCTAATGACCAAGCGTTTTTATATCCCAGAAGAAGATAAATGGATTACATTAAAAGTATCTGCTTCTGCATTAAAAAATATTAACAAGAAAGGAATTTCTGCAGTTATAAAAGAAGCGAGAGCTAACGGATTTTTAACTAAATAAGCTCAAGCGATTTAAAATTTTATACAGATGGCAAAAAAAGGAAACAGAGTTCAGGTAATTTTAGAATGTACAGAGCACAAAGCTTCAGGTCAAGCAGGTACATCAAGATACATTACAACTAAGAACAAAAAGAACACTCCAGATAGAATGGAAATTAAAAAATTCAATCCTATCTTAAAGAAAATGACTGTTCACAAAGAAATTAAGTAATTAAATAATCTAGAACTCAGAATAGAGCACATAGATTTAAAACATTTAGACAATGGCAAAGAAATCAGTAGCATCGTTACAAACAGGATCAAAAAGATTAAGTAAAGCTATAAAAATGGTAAAATCTCCAAAAACAGGGGCTTACATGTTTGTAGAAAAAATTATGGATCCTTCTAAAGTAAACGACTTTTTAGCAAAAAAGTAAGATTTACTACATAAAATACTTACAGCTACTTTCTTATTTAGAGAGTAGCTTTTTTTATGTAGTAGAATTCCTTATTTTTGGGCGTTACCTAAAGGTCGCGTTTTACACTATATCTTTTTTTCGTTTCTCAAAAAAGGATGCCGTTTCAATCGCTAACGCTGGCAACTTTAGTGACAAATTGACCAAACCAAAGAATTGGCATACTTTTTAATGTATATCAATAAGATTATAAAAACAGCATATGAGTTTTTTCAAAAAAATATTTTCAAAAGAAAAAAAAGAAACTTTAGACAAAGGATTAGAAAAATCTAAACAAAGTTTCTTTGGTAAATTAACCAAAGCAGTTGCAGGTAAATCTAAAGTAGATGATGATGTTTTAGATAATTTAGAAGAGATTTTAGTTGCATCTGATGTTGGTGTAGATACCACACTTAAAATTATTAATAGAATAGAAGAAAGAGTTGCTAAAGATAAATATGTTGGTACAGAAGAATTAAATAGTATTCTTAGAGAAGAAATAGCAGGCTTATTATCTGAAACAAATATTGGTAATGAAACAGAGTTTACGATTCCAAAAAATAAAAAGCCTTATGTAATAATGGTTGTTGGTGTAAACGGAGTTGGTAAAACTACCACTATTGGTAAATTAGCATCTCAATTTAAAAAACAAGGATTAAAAGTTGTTTTAGGAGCTGCAGATACGTTTAGAGCAGCAGCAATAGACCAATTACAAGTGTGGGCAGATAGAACAGATGTGCCAATTATACGTCAAGAAATGGGTTCTGATCCTGCTTCTGTAGCTTATGACACTTTAAAATCTGCAGTTACACAAGATGCAGATGTAGTCATTATAGATACTGCAGGTCGTTTACACAATAAAGTTAATTTAATGAATGAGTTAACTAAAATAAAACGTGTAATGCAAAAAGTAGTAGAAGATGCACCACATGATGTTTTATTAGTGTTAGATGGTTCTACAGGGCAAAATGCATTTGAGCAAGCAAAACAATTTACAAAAGCAACAGAGGTAACTTCTTTAGCGGTAACTAAGTTAGATGGTACAGCAAAAGGAGGCGTTGTTATCGGAATTTCAGATCAATTTCAAATACCTGTAAAATATATTGGAGTAGGTGAAGGTATAGATGATTTACAAGTTTTTAATAAACACGAATTTGTAGACTCTTTTTTTAAGTAACTAATTCACGTACAGTAATATCAATTAACATATCTTTGCAAAAACTATAATAAAATTAATAAATAAAAATAAGTAAAAAATGGGAAAACCGACTATCGGATTTATCGGTCTAGGTCTAATGGGTGCAAACATGGTAGAAAATCTTCAAAAGAGAGGATATAAATTAAATGTTATGGATCTTAATAAAGATGCAGTTGCAACAGTTATAGCACGTGGAAATGCATCAGAAGCAAACTCTCCAAAAGAATTAGCTGAAAATAGTGATATTATTATGTTCTGTTTAACAACTTCTGCAGTAGTAGAAAAGATTGTTTACGGAGAAGAAGGTGTTTTAGCAGGTATTAAAAAAGGATCAGTTTTAATTGATTTTGGAACATCAATTCCAGCATCTACTCAAAAAATAGGAAAAGATTTAGCAGAAAAAGGTGCAGGTATGATTGATGCTCCATTAGGACGTACTCCTGCTCATGCAAAAGACGGATTGCTTAATATTATGGCTGCTGGTGATAAAGAAACTTTCGAACAAGTAAAACCTGTTTTAGATGAACAAGGAGAAAATGTTTTTCATTTAGGTGCTTTAGGTGCAGGTCATACAACTAAGTTAATTAATAACTTTATGGGAATGACTACTGTAGTAGCAATGTCTCAAGCGTTTGCAGCAGCTGAATTAGCGGGTGTTGATAAACAACAACTTTTTGACATAATGTCTTCTGGTCCTTCAAACTCTCCTTTTATGAAGTTTTGTAAAAACTACGCTGTAGATAATGTTAGTGATTTAGGATTCTCTATTGCAAATGCAAATAAAGATTTAGGATACTTTGTAAAAATGGTAGATGATTTAGGTTCTGTATCTGATATCGCAAAAGCAACTTCTGGTAACCTTCAAACTGCTTTAGATGCAGGTATGGGTAACTTAAATGTTCCAGAAATTTTCGATTATTTTGTGAATTTAAAAAAATAATAATTGTTTAAATTTCTTTTAAACAATTAATTGTGATTAAAAAACTCCTTTTTAAAAGGAGTTTTTTTTTTAGAAAAAGAATTAAATTATTGAATTAAATTATTAATTTTTTCCCATAATTCATTATCAAAATTAGATAATGCAAAATTACTATCATTTGCAGATTCTCCCATTCTTACAATAACCAAATCTTTACTTGGTACAATATATATTTTCTGATCATTTTTCCCTAAGGCACAATACATATCTAAAGGTGCATTTGGTATTAACTTACCATTAAATATTGTTTGACTATTAGGTAAAAGGTGATTTTCTTTACCATTTAACCACCATAAATATCCATAAGCATTATTAATGTTTTGTGACGTATTGGTCGCTTCTTTTATAAAGTTTTCAGAAATAATTTGTGTGTTTTCCCATTTTCCGTTATTAGAAATTAACAACCCAAAACGTGCCAT
The DNA here is from genome assembly GCF_039939415.1 of Polaribacter sp. Classification (GTDB taxonomy): domain Bacteria; phylum Bacteroidota; class Bacteroidia; order Flavobacteriales; family Flavobacteriaceae; genus Polaribacter. The sequence continues at coordinate 39,488 of NZ_JBDVJE010000074.1, read as the reverse complement.
ACTTCTTGTATTGCTCCAATAAATACTTAAACTTCCTAAATTTATCCAAGTTCCATTCATGCCTATTTTATCACTTAATTTGGTGTTAAAATAGTTTTTCCAAGATGTATTACTTGCTTTTGCAACAATATCTTGCAATTTTACATAAACATTATGATATGCCCATCTTGTTGCGGCATCTGCTTTGTATATTAAATTATTTGGAGATACATCATCACCAAAACTATCATCTAAACCAGAAGTCATAGTCAATAAATTTTTACAGGTAATTAAGTTTTCTTTTATTAATGAAACGCTAGTCCAACCTGTTCCTAAATAATCAGACACTTTATTATTTACATTTAATAGGTTTTCATCTTGTGCAATTCCTGAAACAGTAGAAGTTAAAGTTTTACCAGCACTTGCCCAGTACCAATTTGAAGTAGAAGTGTGATTGCTAAAGTATTCTTCAATTACAATTTTTCCTTTGTAAAGCATTATAAATCCTTTAGTATTTTTGTCTTCTAAAAAATCTAATAAAGGTTGTTGTTGATTTTCATTCCAATTCAAATATGAAAGGGATACTTTATCCCAAGTATTTGAATCAACACTTGGAAAATAAGTGTTTTCAATAATTGGTTCTTGCTCAATTGTTTCATCAGAATTTTTAGAAGAACAATTCAATAAAAATAAAATGACAAAAAGAGAAAAAAGATTCTTCATTTATTTTTTAGACAGTTATAAAGATAAAAAGTTTAATGTAATACTTAAATAATTCATAAACAATCATTATGTATATTTGCAGCTTTAAAAATAAGCAAGAATGCGTACAAAAACCATCAAACAAAATAAAATTAATGTTGTTACTTTAGGTTGCTCTAAAAACATTTACGATAGTGAAGTTTTAATGGGACAATTAAAAGCAAATGGAAAAGAAGTGGTTCATGAAGATGAAAATGATGATGGAAACATTGTAGTAATTAATACTTGTGGATTTATTGGTAAAGCAAAAGAAGAATCTATTGATACGATTTTGCATTACGCACAAAGAAAAGAAGCAGGAGAAATTGATAAAGTATTTGTTTCTGGATGTTTAAGTGAACGCTATAAGCCAGATTTAGAAAACGAGATTAAAAATGTAGATCAATATTTTGGTACGCATGATTTACCAAATCTGTTACAAGCTTTAGAAGCAGATTATAAACATGAATTAATTGGAGAGCGTTTAACAACTACGCCAAAACATTACGCATATTTAAAAATAGCAGAAGGTTGTGATAGACCTTGTTCTTTTTGTGCTATTCCTTTAATGAGAGGAAAACATGTATCTACGCCTATTGAAGAAATTGTAATAGAAGCTACAAAATTAGCTAAAAAAGGAATTAAAGAAGTTATGTTAATCGCACAAGATTTAACATATTACGGTTTAGATATTTATAAGAAAAGAGCTTTGGCAGCCTTGTTAGAAGCGTTGGTTAAAGTTGATGGAATAGAATGGATTCGTTTGCATTATGCTTTTCCAACAGGTTTCCCAATGGATGTTTTAGAAGTGATGAAACGCGAGCCTAAAGTATGTAATTATTTAGATATTCCGTTACAACACATTAATACAGAGTTGTTAAAATCGATGAAAAGAGGAACAACTCATGAAAAAACAACGGCTTTAATTCATAAATTTAGAAAAGCTGTTCCAGAAATGGGAATAAGAACTACTTTAATTGTAGGTTATCCTGGTGAAACAGAAGAAATGTTTCAAGAATTAAAAGATTGGGTAGAAGAAATGCGTTTTGAACGTTTAGGTGCTTTTGAATATTCACATGAAGAAAATACTGGAGCTTATGTTTTAGAAGATGATGTACCTGCGGATGTAAAGTTTAAACGTGTAAATGAAATTATGGAGGTGCAATCTCAAATTTCATGGGAATTGAACCAACAGAAAGTAGGAAAAATATTTAAATGTTTATTTGATAGAAAAGACGGAGAATATTTTTACGGAAGAACAGAATTCGATTCGCCAGACGTAGATAATGACGTTATAGTTGATGCTAAAGAACATTATATTAAAATAGGTGAGTTTATAGATATTGAAATTCATGAAGCTGGTGATTATGATTTATATGGAACACCAGTTGTAAAACAAGAAAGACCAGTACCTTTACATCAGAAAAGAAAATAAAAAAAACCGCTCATTTGAGCGGTTTTTTAGTTTAAAAGAAATAATTTATTTCAATTTATCAGAGTTTAAAAAGAAAACGGAATTGGCTACAAAAAGCTTTCCATTTTCCCAAAAAGATCTAAATAAAGGGTTATCTACCATATAAATAATGCTTCCTCTTCCAATTTTTTCTTCACCAAATAATAAAGATTTAGGAACATTTTTTACAGCTTTACTACCAGCATAACCAGAAATATTTTTTGAGTTTTCATTAAAATACCCAACATTGTTTCCGTTCTTTAAAAAATCATAAGAAGTGCCACTAAGTTTTAAAGAAAAATATTCTTTATTATAACCAAAAGCCAAAGGATGAGAATTGTCTATATTGCTTTTAAAGATACTTCCGGTAATTAAATTAGCTACACTTTTACGCTCTTTATCTGCATAAGGAGTTAAGTTTGCTTCATCGCTGTTCTTGTCAGATTTTTTCTTTTTTAGAGTGAACTCTTTATTATCAGCAAAACTATTTAAAGCGTTTCCTATAGCAATTAATGTTCCGCCAGAACGCGTCCATTTTTTTAGTTTTTCTAAAGTCGATTTTGTTAAAACAGAACCATAATAACCATTAGGTAAAATAATTACATCATATTTAGAGTAATCTAAATAACCAAAATTATCAGAATTTACGTTTGTAATTGGGTATTGTAATTGTGTTTCAAAGAAATGCCATATTTCACCAAAACTTAAAGAAGAGGTTCCTTTACCAGACAAAACTGCAATTTTCTGTTTGTTGATAGGTTTAACAGAATAAGATCCAAAATCAACTCCAGAGCTAACAAAACCAGTTGACACAGCAGATAATTCTCGTAAATGTTTATTTGCTATTTCTATCAATTTAGTATCAAAAGAATCATTTCTATTGTCGTTTCTTAAAATAATTAAGCTTCCTCTCTTATAAGATTTTCCTCCAATAGAAAAAGGTTTTTCAGAAAAACGGGGCGTAATATTTGCTTGTAGTAAAGCACCTAAAAAAGTAGCATCTTCTAAACTATTCCATTTCGAAATATATGCATATGCAGATTTATCAATAGAATTATTAGTAACGTTTAGATGATTATTTACATAAGAATTTACTTTAGTTTTAGAAGCAATCGCTTTAAAACCATGTGCATAAGGTAAAGACCAAGCAGTAATATCATACGTTAAAGAATCTACCAATTTTGTTTTTGGTTCAAACAAAGCTTTTACCATTTTTCCTTTTGGTTGATTGGTGTGAATCACTAAATCATTGGCAGAAACACTTATTTTCCCTTCTTTTTGAGTATTATATACATAACCTTTTACAGTGGCACTTTTTGTGTTTTCATATTTAATTTCGTGAGTATCTAATAGCGCTTTTAAACGCTTTGTTTTGTCATTATTTTCATTTTTTAATACATAACTTTTATAATTTAGCTTAGAATTATCAAAGAATTTTTTAAACTCAGTATTTAATTTATCAGCATTATTAGAAGAAATTTCTATTGTAGACAAACCAGTTGTCCTATGGTGTATAGCTCTGTCTTTTAAAGTTAAAACTTCACCTTCATCAGTTTGTATTCCTAAACCAGCCATTCCATGACCAGCTTGTTCATATGTCATTCCAATTGCTCCCATATAAGTAGGATAGGTATCTCCATAACTTGGGTATAATAAATCGAAACTTTCTTTTGTAAAATACAACCAACCTTCTTTGTCAAAGTATTTTGCGTGATTTTTTCCAATTTGAGTTTGAAAATCACGTTGCCAGTCAGAAATTATTTCATGAAAAGGTTCTGCTGCAGGAGCAAAATAATAGGGATTATTAATATATTGTTCATGGAAATCTACATGAATATGTGGCATCCATTTGTTATACATTTTAATTCTTTGAGCAGATTCAACTTGAGTTGCCCAAGCCCAATCTCTATTTAAATCAAATAAATAATGATTTGGTCTTCCCCCAGGCCAAGGTTCTGCGTGTTCTTTTGCATTTTGATTAATGTTAAAAGGTGTACTTTTTACTTGATTATACCAATTTACATATCTGTCTCTTCCATCAGGATTTATACAAGGATCTATAATTACAATGGTATTTTCTAACCATTGTTTTTTCTTGGTAACCAATTCATATAATGTTAACATTGCAGCTTCTGTACTTGATGCTTCATTACCATGTACATTATAACTTAACCAAACAATTGCTTTATTGTTACTTGCGTTTTTAGAAATAATACCAGCTTGTGCTAGATTATTTTTTCTAATATTTTCTATATTATTTATATTTTCTTGTGAAGAAATATAGCTTAAATATAAAGGTCTATGCTCATTAGTTTCTCCGTATTTTTCTAATTGTACATTAGATAAAGTTGCACTTACGTATTTAAAATAATCTACAACTTTATGATGTCTTGTAAAACGAGAACCTATTTCATAACCTAAATATTCTGATGGAGATTTTAAGGATTGAGAAAAAATGTTTCCAATAGTTAATAACGCTGTTATTGCTAATAATTTAATTTTCATAAAAAATGGGTTTGATATTCAAAAGTAAGCATATATTTTTTTGTTTTTTAATAGAATCGTTCTCTTTCTTGTTAAAACTTTGTTAGATTGATTTTAGCTTTACGACCAAGGGTAAATTATTCGTATTTTTATCAAAAATTAAAGAAATTACATGAATTCAATATCAGATTCTGATTGTTGCAAAAACGGTGTTATTAATAATTAATATGAAAGTAACACATATTCCATTTGAAAAAACAGGTTTTTTCTCTAAAACAATGATTCATTATTTAGAGCAAAATAAAGATATACAACCATTTTATAATAATTTTCCAGATATTTCTGGTTTCCATAATCAAATAGAAGAAAAGCAAAAATCTTTTCGATTACAAGCTAGATTGGTCTTGGTAGATGTTTTAAAAAATCAATATAAAGATTTTAACACTTCAGAAAAAACGGAAGAAAATATTCGGTTATTAAAACAAAAAAATACGTTTACAATAACTACAGGTCATCAATTAAACTTGTTTACAGGTCCTTTGTATTTCTTATATAAAATTATTTCTACCATTAATTTATGTGAAGAATTATCAGAAAAATTTCCTAAAGAAAATTTTGTTCCTGTGTATTGGATGGCAACAGAAGATCATGATTTTGAGGAAGTTAATTATTTTAATTTTAATGGAAAAAAAGTACAATGGAATAGAGAAGATGGTGGTGCAGTAGGTCGTTTTTCTACAGATGGTTTACAAGATGTTTTTGAGGTTTTTTCTAGTCATTTAGGAACTTCTAAAAATGCGATATTCATAAAAAAATTATTTTCTGAAGCCTATTTAAAACATCAGAATCTAGCAGAAGCTACTCGTTTTATAGCAAATGAATTATTTAAAGATTTTGGTTTGGTTGTTTTAGACGGAGATGATACCGACTTAAAACAATTATTTACTCCAATTGTAAAAGACGAATTAGAAAATGAAACTTCTTTTAAATCAGTTTCTAAAACTATTTTAGAATTAGAAAAAAACTATAAAATTCAAGTAAACCCAAGAGAAATAAATTTATTTTATTTGGGTGATGATTTTAGAGAACGCATTATTTTTGAAGATGGAGTTTATAGAGTAAATAATACAGAAATCACTTTTACGAAAGCTGAAATTTTAAAAGAAGTTGAAGAAAACCCGAAAGTATTTTCTCCAAACGTAATTATGAGACCTCTATACCAAGAAGTAATCTTACCAAATCTATGTTATCTAGGAGGAGGAGGAGAAATGGCGTATTGGTTAGAATTAAAAGATTATTTTAAAAAGGTAGAAGTTCCTTTTCCTATTTTGTTATTACGTAATTCTGTACAAGTAATATCAGAAAAACAAGCTAATAAATTAAATAAATTGAATGTTTCTTTAGAAGAAATATTCTTAAATCAATATGATTTATTGTCTAAAAAAGTAGTTGAAAATTCTGATATTCAAGTTAACTTTGACGAAAAGATTAAATATTTAGAAAATCAATTTTCAGAATTGAAAGAAGTAGCTAAACAAACAGATGTTTCTTTTGAAAATGCTGTAAATGCGCAAGAAAGAAAGCAAATTAAAGGTTTACAAAATTTGCAAAAACGTTTGTTAAAGGCAGAAAAAAAGAGACAAAGAGGTTTAGTAAATAGAATTACTCAACTTCAAAATGAAATTTTGCCAAATCAGAGTTTAGAAGAGCGTCAACGTAATTTTTCTGAGCATTATTTAGAATATGGTTCTTCATTTATAAGAGCGTTAAAAGGAGCTTTAAAACCTTTACAATTAGAGTTTACAGTATTAGAATTATAATGAAAGATAAAGGCTTACATCCAAAAAATAGATTTAATAAAGGTTATAATTTTGAAGAACTTGTAGCTAATAATCCAGTTTTAAAAGAGTTTGTGGCAACAAATAAATTTGATACAGTTACTATCGATTTTTCAAACCCTGCTGCTGTAAAAGAATTGAATAAGGCTTTATTGTTTTCTTTTGATAAAATTTCTAACTGGAATTTTCCTGATGAAAATTTATGTCCACCAATTCCTGGACGTTTAGATTATATTCACCATTTATCAGATTTATTATCTAAAGAAGAAGAAGTTAAAATTTTAGATATTGGAACTGGAGCAACTTGTATTTATCCATTGTTAGGTGCAGCAGCATATAACTGGAATTTTGTAGCTACTGACATTGATTTAGATTCATTAGATTCAGCTCAAGATATTATTGATGATAATAATTTAGATAATAACATAAAATTACGTCAACAATTTAATGAACAGCAAATATTAAAAGGTGTTTTAGAAGAAGATGATTCTTTTTCTGCAACCATGTGTAATCCGCCTTTTTATAAATCTGCAGAAGAAGCTCAAGGTGCAAATAGAAGAAAAACAAGAAATTTAGGAAACAATGCAGTAAGAAATTTCTCTGGAAACAACAATGAGTTGTGGTATGTAGGAGGAGAGAAAGCTTTTCTTCATAATTATTTATATGAGAGTTCATTATTCAAAGAAAAAAGTAAGTGGTTTACAAGTTTAGTTTCTAAAAAGGACAATATAGAAAGTTTAGAAAAATCATCAAAAAAACTTGGAGCCAAAGATTTTAAAGTGATACCTATGAGTCAAGGTAATAAAGTTACTAGAATTGCTTGTTGGAGGTTTTAATTATTATATGTCATTACGAGGAAGAATAACGAAGTAATCTGTTTATAAATTCAAAGATTGCTTAATTTTTTGCAAAGATCTAATTAAATACTACATCGTTTATTTTATACTTTTTACAAACAAAGTGTAAAATTGTATAGACTAACATATGTACAAAAACCAAACAAATAAAAGCATATAAAGGCACTCCAAATAATTGATAAGGCCAATAATAGGTCCAAACACCCAGATAAATAGTAATTACTTCTCCAAAGGCGGGTAAAATTAAAGCTAATATGATTGCTAATATTATTTTGTTTTTCTGAGTTTGATTTGTCAATAAGGGAATTAAATTACGCTCTAATTTATATAGATAATGGAAAGCAAGCATCCAAGCAAAAGGTAACCATAAAGGTAATTCTCTTGTAACTTCATGATATTCCCAATAACCATTTGCAACGCCCCAAGTTTCTCCAATAATGCCTCCAAAACCAGTTAAGAGCATTCCTATTAATAACAACCAATTTTTATTTGTTTTTGGTAGAATGATTTCTTTATAAATATTATGAGCAATTTTTAAAACAAGAAGACATGCAATTATTAAATCATACTGTTTTAAAACTCCAATTAAAATTCCTGCAATAATTAATTTAATTAGAGCTTTTAAAGTTTCTTTTAAAAAGAGTTTTTTATTTGTAATCAAGAATTATAGATTTTTAAATTTTTGATATTTTTTCTCATAAATAGTATAGGTTATATAGTATGTTAATAAAAAATATATACAAAAAATACTAAGAAATTTAAAAGCAAAGTTTAAAGTTAAAAAACCTTCAACACTTTCTAAGAATTGAAAAATTGAACTAAAAGGAATCGCAAAATAAAGACTTTGTTGTAAAGCGTATTTTAATCTATTATCTCTTTTTGGTTCCCAATAATTGATTAGATTATCTTTCTTTTTTTGATCTTTTTCTTTTAAACCCATAAGTTATTTATAAAGTTTCAAATATAAAAAAACCGAAGCTAAAAGCTTCGGTTTTTAAATTCTAATTTTTTATTATTACAAATTAGGGATTACTAAATCTTGACCAGGATGAATTACATCTGCTGATTTTAAAATATTTCTGTTTGCTTCAAAAATTGCATTATATTTAGAGGCACTACCATAATATTGTTTAGCAATTTTACCTAATGTTTCTCCACTTGCTACTGTATGGTTTGCATAAACAGAAGTGTCTGCCACTTTTATATCTGCCATAATATCAATTGGGTTGTCACCACCAATTTCTTTAATTTTATCCCAAATAAGGTTTTTCTCATATTGATTTTTAGCAGTTCCATTTACATGTAAAACTCCATTTTCTTCTTTTACATCTCCATTTTGTATTGCTAATGCTTCTCCTAATTCTAATACTCCTTGATATTTTGCTTTCATTTTATTTTTTTTAATTGTTAATACTTTAAAAATACAAAAAACCGAAGCAATTTACTTCGGTTTTTCGATAAAAAGATTGTTTTTATAGTTGAACTTCTTCATTAAAATTTAGAAGAACAATTAAAAAATATATTTTATAAATGAATCACTTCATCATAAGCATCTGCAACAGCTTCCATAACTGCTTCACTCATTGTTGGGTGAGGATGAATTGTTTTTAAAACTTCATGACCTGTAGTTTCTAATTTACGTCCTAAAACTGCTTCAGCAATCATATCAGTAACACCAGCACCAATCATATGGCAACCTAACCATTCACCATATTTTGCATCAAAAATAACTTTTACAAAACCATCAGGAGTTCCAGCTGCTTTTGCTTTTCCAGATGCAGAAAAAGGAAATTTACCAACTTTAAGTTCGTAACCAGCTTCTTTTGCTTTTGCTTCTGTCATACCTACAGATGCAATTTCTGGGGTTGCATAGGTACAACCAGGTACGTTTCCGTAATCAATTGCTTCAGTATGTAAACCTGCTAATTTCTCAACACAAGTAATTCCTTCAGCAGAAGCAACGTGCGCCAATGCTTGTCCCGGAACAACATCTCCAATAGCATAATAACCAGGTATGTTAGTTTGATAAAAATCGTTTACTAGAATTTTATCTCTATCAACAATAATTCCAACATCTTCTAAACCGATGTTTTCAATGTTAGATTTAATTCCAACTGCAGATAATAAAATATCAGCACTTAAAGTTTCTTCACCTTTTTTAGTTTTAACCGTTGCAACAACTCCTTCACCAGAAGTATCAACAGATTCTACAGAAGAATTTGTCATTACTTTAATTCCAGATTTTTTAATAGAACGTTCAAATTGTTTAGAAACATCAATATCTTCCACTGGTACAACGTTTGGCATAAATTCTACAATAGTAACCTCAGTTCCCATAGAATTATAAAAATGAGCAAACTCAACACCAATGGCTCCAGAACCTACAATAATCATAGATTTTGGTTGTGTTGGTAAATTCATAGCTTGTCTATAACCAATTACTTTTTTACCATCTTGTGGCAAGTTTGGTAACTCTCTAGATCTTGCACCTGTAGCAATAATAATATTGCCTGCACTATACTCTGTTACTTTACCATCAGCAGCAGTTACATCTACTTTTTTACCAGTTTTAATTTTTCCAAAACCATCAATAATATCGATTTTGTTTTTCTTCATTAAAAAAGCAACACCTTTGCTCATTCCCTCGGCAACACCACGACTTCTTTTAATTACAGCTTCAAAATCTTTATCAATAGCTTCAGCTTTTAAACCATATTGATCTACATGTTTTAAATAGTCGTAAACCTGTGCAGATTTTAACAATGCTTTTGTTGGTATACATCCCCAGTTTAAGCAAATCCCACCTAAGTGTTCTTTCTCTACAATGGCAACTTTAAAGCCTAATTGAGAAGCTCTAATCCCTGTAACATAACCTCCAGGTCCACTTCCAATAATAATGATGTCGTATTTCATAATTGTATATTTAACTTTTTATTTCTCTATTTTGGGCGTTTTAACGGGCTTTCCGTTGTATCTTTTTCTACTGAAAAAAATCAGTAGAAAAAGGATGCCACTGCAATCCCTAACGCAGGCTAATTTACTAACTTTTATGTTTATAGCCAATGCTCGTGTCAACTAATTTACATTCTTTCCGGAACCTGAATTCCTAATAATAAAAAAGCTGATTTTATTGTTTCAGCAACTTTCTTAGCTAACTGAACTCTAAATACTTTTTTGTCTGTATTTTCTTCTCCTAAAATAGATACGTTCTGATAAAAAGAATTGAATTCTTTTACCAAATCATACGTGTAATTTGCAATAAGGGCAGGCGAGTAATTGGCAGCTGCTTGTTGCACTGTTTCAGGATAGAGTTCTAATTGTTTTAACAATTCTTTTTCCTTTTCGTGTAAATCTATAGAAACCGGATTAGAATAATCAAAATCTGCTTTTCTAATGATAGATTGAATTCTAGCATAGGTATATTGAATAAAAGGACCTGTGTTTCCTTGAAAATCTACAGAAGATTTCGGGTCGAACAAAATTCTCTTCTTAGGATCTACTTTTAAAATAAAATATTTTAAAGCACCTAAACCAATTGTTTCGTACAATTCATTCTTTTCTTCATCAGAATAACCATCTAATTTTCCTAATTCTTCAGAAATTGTTTTTGCAGTATCTGTCATTTCTACCATTAAATCATCCGCATCTACCACAGTACCTTCTCTAGATTTCATTTTACCAGAAGGTAAATCTACCATTCCGTAACTTAAATGATGTAATTGTTTTGCCCAATCAAACCCTAATTTCTTCAAGATTAAAAATAATACTTGAAAATGATAATCTTGTTCGTTACCAACAGTATACACCATTCCACCAACATCTGCATAATCTTTTACACGTTGTATGGCTGTACCAATATCTTGGGTCATGTAAACGGCTGTTCCGTCAGAACGTAATACAATTTTTTCATCTAAACCATCTTCAGTTAAATCACACCAAACAGAACCATCTTCTTTTTTATAGAAAACGCCTTTTTCTAAACCTTGTGCTACAACATCTTTCCCTAATAAATAGGTGTTACTTTCATAATATAGGTTGTCAAAATCTACACCCATACTTTTATAAGTAACATTAAAACCAGCATATACCCAAGAGTTCATCTTTTTCCACAAGTCAACGACTTGAGGTTTTTCATTTTCCCAATCTTGAAGCATTTCTTTGGCTTCTATACCTAATTTACTATAGTCAGAAAAATATTGATTTTTAAATTCTTTTCTAAATTCTGAATGTGCTTCTGAACTTAAATCATCCCCATTTAAAAATTGTTCTTTATACTTTTCTTTTAAAAGTTTTTGAGTTTCAGGTTTATTAAAGAAGTCAATAAATAAATCAGTTGATTCTGAGGTTTTTAACCATTCAGAATACTCTTTTTGAAATTCTTGTTCAAATTTCACATAATAATTACCAACCAATTTATCACCTTTTAAACCTGTAGATTCTGGAGTTTCTCCGTTTCCGAATTTCTCCCAAGCCAACATAGATTTACAGATATGAATACCTCTGTCATTAATAATCTGTGTTTTGTACACTTTTTTACCTGCAGCTTTTATAATTTCTGCAACAGAATATCCTAATAAGTTATTACGAACATGTCCTAAATGTAGTGGTTTGTTGGTGTTTGGTGATGAATATTCTACCATAATTGCTTTTTCATCCGCCTTTGGCGACACCATACCATAAGAAGTATCTGTGTAAATAGTATTAAAAAAATTGGTGTAAAAAGAATCGTCTATAACTAAATTTAAAAATCCTTTTACAACATTGTAATTGGTAATTTCGGTAATGTTTTCTACAACATATTTCCCTAAATCTTCTCCGACCTGAACAGGATTCCCTTTTTTGTATCTTAATAAAGGAAAAACGACTACGGTAATGTCTCCTTCAAATTCTTTTCTTGTTGCTTGAAATTCTACTGATGGAATTTCTACATTGTATAGTGCTAAAAAACCTTCTTTTACTTTGGTTTCTATGGTATTTTGAATGCTCATTTAATCTCTGAAATTGAAATGCAAAATTACATATTTTTATTTGGTTTTTAGAATGATTTTTGGTGAAGAATAATTGTATTTTTGCAAGATGGAAAAACGCTTGCAACAACTCCCAAAATTAGCAGAAGAAGCTAGAAAAGAAAATCTAAAATATTTTGCGAATTTAAAAAAGAGAACACCTAAAAACTTAGATTATATAATGCAAGAATTGCATGATGCTGAGTTTGAAAAAACAGACTGTTTAGATTGTGGTAATTGTTGCAAAACAACAAGCCCAATTTTTACAGATAAAGACATAGAGCGTATTTCTAAACATTTAAAAATGAAAGTTGCTGCTTTTACAAAGCAATATTTAGAAAGAGATGAAGATGATTTTATGGTGCTAAAAACGTCTCCTTGTTCTTTTTTAGATGAAAGTGATAATACTTGTTTTATTTACGATGTTCGACCAAAAGCATGCGCAGAGTATCCACATACAAATCGTAGAAAATTTATAGGGATTACAGATTTAACAATTACAAATACAACTATTTGTCCTGCTACTTATTCAATAGTTGAAGAGTTAAAAAAACGTATTCCATTAATTTCAAATAAAAAGATTAGAAGAAAGTAATTTTTAGTTAAAATTATGTAAAAAATAGATTTATATATTTTTTTGGCACACAGTTTGCTAATATTATATTGAAGACAACGTAGTAAACTGTTTTCATTTGTAAATTATTTGAATTAGTTGATTTAAAAAAACCACCTCATTGAGGTGGTTTTTTAGTAATAGACACTATTAATAAGTTACAATGTAACTTCTACACTTTTATTCTTTATTACTTTTTTAAACCACTTTGCAGATTTTTTAGGAATTCTTTCTAAAGTTTCAAAATCTACATAATGCAAACCAAATCTTTGTTCGTAACCCAAAGCCCATTCAAAATTGTCCATAAAAGACCAAGCAAAATATCCTTTTAGGTTTACGCCTTCATCAATAGCTTCTTTACAAGCTTTTAAATAGCTTTGGTAAAACTCTAATCTTTCTTGGTCATCAATTTCACCATCTATTAATTGATCTGGATAGGCACAACCATTTTCTGTAATGTAAATATTTGGTTTGTTGTATTTTTTATCAATCCATTTTAATAGTTTTTTACAACCCCAAGGCACCACTGCCCAATCCATTAAAGTTACTTTCCATTCTTTATCTACAGATAAGTTTACATCTTGATCTTCAGAAATACCACCGTTTCCGTTTACAGCAACTTTTTCTATAATTCCATTTGAATTTGCAGCATACATTGTTGTATAATGATTCAATCCAAAAAAATCTGAACTTCCTTTAATCATTTCTTTTTCTTCTTTGGAAAAGGAGGGAAGACGTTTTTTTAGTCTTTCTTTCATCACTTTTGGATACTCTCCTTTATAAATAGGATCTGCAAACCAAGCAACAAAAAACTCAAGCGCTCTTTCTGCAGCATCTTTATCCTCTTTACTATCTGTTAAAGGTTCTCGCCAATCACAATTGTTAGAGATTCCGATTTCTCCATTTTGATGCGGATATTTTTCTCGATATAATTGCACTGCTTTAGCATGCGCTAAAATTAAATGATGCGCCGCCAAATAAGGCTCTGAATTAGAAACTCTACCTGGAGCAAAAACACCTTGTCCGTAACCTAAAATAGATACCACCCAAGGCTCATTTAAAGTAATCCAATTTTTTACACGATCTCCAAACCTATTAAAACAAACATCTGCATATTCTTTAAAATAGCCTGTAATATCTTTGTTTAGCCAACCATCATTTTCTAGTTGTAATGCAAGTGGTAAATCCCAATGATATAGAGTTACCCAAGGAACAATATCTGCTTTTAAAAGCTCATCTATTAACTCTGAATAAAACTGAATTCCTCTTTCATTAACTGTGTCTTTTCCTGTTGGCATAATTCGAGACCAAGCAATTGAAAAACGATACGCTTTAACGCCCATATCTTTCATCAATTTTATATCTTCTTTAAATTTATGATAATGATCGCAAGCAAGATTACCTGTTTCATTATTTTTAATTTTACCAGGAATGCTACAGAAAGCATCCCAAATAGAAGGGCCTTTACCATCTAAGTCACTTGCACCTTCAATTTGATAAGATGATGTGGCTGTTCCCCAAACAAAATCTTTTGGAAATTTATTCATAATTATATAATATCAATATTTTTAAATTCTATTTTTCTTGTAATCTTCTTGTGTTTAATTCTGCTGTAATTTCCTCTAATTTTGATTCTGTTAGCGGATAAAAAAACATTACAATGGCTGTTAAAACTGTAATTATAGAAGGAATCCAACTCATTAACATCACAACACCAGGTAAAGCACCTTCTATAGCCACAGAATCTTGTCCACTATAATGAAAAGCAGCTAAAACCAAACCTATAATTGCACCTGCAATTCCTCCTCCAAATTTTGTTGCAAAAGAACCTGCTGAATAGACCAAACCTGTAGCTCTTCTTCCGTTTTTAAATTCTGAATAATCTGCAGCATCACCCAACATCACAAAGAATAAGGTAGGCAGAATTGCTGCGCCAAATTCAGAAATAACACCTAACGTAAAAATCATAGAAGTATCATTTGGCCCACAAAAAACGAGTAACGCATTTACACCACCAGAAAATAATAAAGCATAAATAAACAACATGCGCTTCCCAAACCTTTTACCCAAAGGTGCTGTTGCCATGGCACCTGCAATAGAAGCCAACATTAAGCCCACCATAAAACTTGCTGCTAATAATTGATTGTTTAAATAGTGCGTAAAATAAACCACTACAATTCCTTGTTTTATAGAATTGTAGACATTAAATAATAAACCAATTGCTAATAAAAACAACCAAGGTTTGTTAGAAATTAAATCTTTTAAATCTTGTTTTAAATTGGTTTTTTGCGTTTTTGGAGGCAATACTCGTTCTTTTGTTGAGTAGAAAGTAATAATCATAAATAGGGTTAAGAAAATAGACATCACATACATAGAATTACTATATCCTTTTTTCTGATCAATAATTGAAAACGAAGCTTCAGTAAGACCTTTTTCTCCAGTAACAATAAATGTGTAATTTTTATTGGCTTCAATGGTAAAACTTTTTCCTTTTGTTGGTGTGTTTTCCTTATTATCAATCGCATCCCAAGTGAATAACGCAATTCCATTTGCTGTTTTAATATTTGCATTTAAAACATCTTTAGGAGCGGTTATTTCAACTTTGAATCTTTCAGCAGCTAACTTTTCAACCTTAATCGTTGGATTTACATTACCAAAATAAGTAACTAAGAAAAGTAAGGCTCCTTGCACCAACATTCCTCCACCAAATGCACCTACCATTCTAAAAGAACCAATACTTGTTCTTTCTTTATCATTCCCTGTCATTACTGCCATTAAAGCTCCATAAGGAACATTATTTGCTGTGTAAATTAAGGTAAAAGCAATGTAAGTGATATAGGCATAAATAATTTTACCTGTTGGGTTTAAATCTGGACTAGAAAACAACAAAGAAAGACTAATTCCTAGTGGAACTGCTGTCCACAGAATCCAAGGTCTAAATTTTCCGTATTTTGATGTAGTTCTATCTCCAATAATACCCATTAAAACATCACTAATTCCATCGCTAAAACGAGATATTAACATTAAAAGACCTACTGTTGCAGGATGCAACCCAAAAACATCGGTATAAAATATAAATAAAAAAGCAGCAACACCTCTCCAAGCTATATTAGCAGCACCATCACCAAGGGCATAACCTATTTTTTCTTTTAATGATACTTTATTTATGTCTAACATTTATTTTTTTTATTAGGTGTTTAATTATTTTTATTATGGTAATTTTGGTAGTTTAAAAATAAAAAAGATGTAATTTAATTTCGAATTCTTCTAAAATCTATCTTTTTGATTCTAATACAACTTCAATTACCAAATTATCAAAACTAAAAAGATTATTATTTTACAGATTTTAAGATTCATATTAATGTTACTTTTATTTAAGTTTTTTTTTATTAAACAAAAATTTTATTGTTTAATTGATATTAATATGTTTTAAAAACTTCATTTTTACTAGATATTTTCTGTTTTTTAATAATAGTTTTAGTGCTACTAAAATATTCTAAACCTGAAAATAACAAAAACTTATTACTGATACATCTATGGCAAAAGATAGCTCATTTGTGTTATTAGCTTGTGAAAAAATATGCTTTTTAAAGAATTGCAACAAATGTTATAATCTTAGTTGAAATAGTTTTACTCATGTATCTTGTTAAAAAGTAGTTTTATCCAAAATCAGGCAATAGTAAATTAATTTTCAAATATGATATTACCGTTTAAAAAGAATACTACAGTATTAATCTTTATTTTTTGTTTACAAGTTTTACTTATAAATGGACAAAATAAAATACCTAAAATTTTATTAGAAAAAAACCAAACAAATACTCTATTTATTGAAGCCAAAATAGATAGTATTATTACAATTTTAACTCTTGAAGAAAAAGTAGATTTAATTCATGCTCAATCTAAGTTTAGTACAAAAGGAGTATCTAGGTTAGGTATACCAGAAGTATGGATGTCTGATGGACCTCATGGTGTTAGAGAAGAAATTCTTTGGGATTCTTGGGGAGAAGCAGATTGGACAAATGATGCAATAACTGCTTTTCCTGCATTAACATGTTTGGCGGCAAGTTTTAATCCTGAATTAGCTTGGGAATATGGTTTTAATTTAGGAGAAGAAGCAAGGTATAGAGAAAAAGATGTTTTACTTGGTCCTGGTGTAAATATTTATAGAACACCATTTAATGGTAGAAACTTTGAATATTTAGGGGAAGATCCTTTTTTAGCTTCAAAAATGGTTGTGCCATATATTAAAGGAGTTCAGAAAAATGGAGTTGCTGCCTGTGTTAAGCACTTTGCATTAAATAATCAAGAGCAATGGAGAGATAAAATTAATGTAGAAGTTAGTGATAGGGCTTTGCATGAAATTTATTTACCTGCATTTAAAGCTGCTGTAAAAAAAGGAAAAGTTTGGTCTCTTATGGGAGCATATAATAAATTTAGAGGTCAGTATACTACACATCATAAAGTTTTAAATAAAATTTTAAAAACAGACTGGGGGTTTGATGGTGTTGTAATAAGTGATTGGGGGTCTGCACATAACACAAAAGAAGCAGCTTTACATGGTTTGGATATGGAAATGGGAACAGGAACTGATGGTTTAGGAGTAAGTAAAAAAGATAATTATAACTATTATTATTTGGCAAACCCATTTTTAAAAGCGATTAAAAAGGGTGAATTAAGTGAAGATTTACTTAATGATAAAGTTCGTAGAATTTTAAGATTAATTTATCGAACAAGCTTAAATCCAAACAGAGGCTTAGGGAAATTAAATACAAAAGAACATCATCAAGTAGCTAGAAAAGTTGGTGCAGAAGGTATTGTTTTATTAAAAAATGAAGATGATTTTTTTCCTATTAAAGATAAAAAAGGTTTAACAATAGCAGTTATAGGAGAAAATGCAACAAGAAATATGACAAGAGGAGGTGGTTCTTCTCAATTAAAACCACTTTTTGAAATTTCTCCTTTAGAAGGACTTAAAGCACGATATAAAAATGCAACAATTATTCATACAATGGGTTACGAGTCTGGTGCTTCCGTTTATGATGCAACACTTCCTCCAACCTTAAATCAAGATTCGTTATATGTAAAGGCAATAGAAGTTGCAAAAAAATCAGATGTTGTTCTTTTTATTGGTGGTTTAAATAAAAGTTTCCATCAAGATAGTGAAGGTGGAGATAGAAAAGTTTTTGAATTGCCTTATGGACAAGACAAATTATTAAAAGGAATATATGAAGTTAATAAAGAAGTAGGATTTTTATTAGTCACAGGAAACGCTGTAGAAATGCCTTGGATTTCTAAAACGAAAGGAATTTTACAAACTTGGTATTTAGGGAGTATGGCAGGTCATGCTATAGCAGATATTGTAAGTGGAAATGTAAATCCATCAGGTAAACTTCCTTTTTCTTTTCCGAAGAATTTAAAAGATAATGGGGCGCACTCTTATGGAGAAGAATCTTATCCAGGGGAAAATTTAAATCAAGTATATAGAGAAGATATTTTAGTCGGTTACAGATGGTTTGATACTAAAAAAATAGTACCTCAATATGCTTTTGGTTATGGATTATCTTATACTGATTTTAAAATTTCTAATGTAAAAATAGATCATAAAAAATATTCTGTAAAAGATCAAATAAAAATAATTTTTGATGTTTCTAATACAGGAAGTAGAGAAGGGGCTGAAGTAGTACAATTATATGTAGGAAAACACAAATCTAAAGTAAATAGAGCTTTAAAAGAATTGAAAGGTTTTACGAAAGTATATTTAGAAAAAGGTGAAAAAAAAACAGTTACAATGTCTATTGATATTTCAAAATTAGCATATTTTAATACTGAGTTTTCTGATTGGTCTGTTGAAAAAGGAATTTATTATTTATATGTAGGAAATGCATCTAATAACATAATAAAAAAAATAAAATTTAGTTTGTTTTAATTTGAGTTGGTAAATGTGAAAAGCAGTATAAAATTACTTTGTACTGCTTTTTTTTCAATGCTTTTATTGTGAAATGTAAGATCTTATTTATTATAGTTTTTTTTCTTTTTAGTATTGGGTGCAAACCCAAAAAGTTATCAATAAAAACAAAAATAATTGAAGATAAATCAGTTTTTAAAAGTGTAGATCGTTTATTCGTAAAAGGTATTTATGAAGCTAAAAATAATTTAGAATTGCCTTTTCGATTATACTCACCCAAAAAGAAAAACAATAGAAAAATTCTTTTAGTAATCTTTCTTTATGGTAGAGGAGAAAGAGGATGAGAAAACGGAGAAAGGATTTATAGAAATGCAGGGTTTTTAATGAATGAAAATTCATTATTAACAACCAAATCTCAAGAAAAATATCCTTGTTATGTTTTGGTTCCACAATGTTCTGATAAAACAGAAAATGAAGAATGGGCTAAATGAATAGGTAATACACCAGAAACACCTTTTAAAGGTTTAGGAAAAGATGGTTCTTAACCAAATAACCCAATACCTTCTGATTCTGGTAAAACAACTTTAAAATTAATAGAAAAATTAATAATTGAGAAAACCATTGATTCTTCAAGAATTTATATTACAGGTATATCTATGGGCGGTTTTTGGTACTTGGGATTTTATTGCTAGAAAGCCAGAGTTGTTTGCAGCAGCAATACCAATGGCAGGTTATTCAGACCCTCATCAAATACAGAAAATAAAAGAAATTCCTATTTGGATTTTTCATGGTAATAAAGATCAATGGAACCCTGTACAAGGTTCTAGAACTATATATCAACTTTTAAAAAAGCATTTAAAGAACCTGAATTTATTTCTTGGATGTTTTCTAAATCAAAAAAATAAAACAATAAATGTTTAAAAAAATATCAATTTTTAGTTTTTTAATTCTGATAATGGCTTGTAATTCTAAAAAAAATGAAAGTAAAAAAGAAGAGAAAACAATCCCTATTAAAACAGCTACATTAGCTTATAAAATAAATGCAAGTTTAGGTGAAGGTGCTATCTGGAATTATAAAACCCAAGAATTGTATTGGGTAGATATAGAAGGTAAACAACTAAATATTTTCAATCCATTAACAAGTGAAAATAAAATTTTAGAAACAAAATCAAGAATAGGTACTGTAGTTCCTTTTACAGAAAAAGAAGCCTTAATTGCTTTAGAAGATGGTGTGCATAAAATAAATTTGGAATCTGGAGAAAGTACCTTGTTTACAGATATGAAAAATGAATTACCAGGCAGTAGATTAAATGATGGTAAATGCGATCCTTCTGGAAGGTTTTGGGTAGGTTCTATGCATTTAGAGCAAATAACCGGTAAAGCAAATTTATATACAATTACATCAGAAAATAAATTAGAAAAAAAGATAGATAGCGTAACCATTTCTAACGGAATTGTTTGGACATCAGATAAAAAAACAATGTATTATATAGATACCCCAACATCTTCTATAAAAGCATACGATTATGATAACAAAACTGGTAAAATTGCTAATGAAAAAGTTGTGGTTCAAATTCCAGAATCATTAGGTTTTCCTGATGGGATGACCATTGATGAAGAAGATATGCTTTGGGTAGGCATGTGGAATGGGAATGCTGTAATTTGCTTTAATCCTAAAACAGGCAAAGTAGTGTCTAAAATAGAAGTTCCGGCACATAATATTACTTCTTGTGCTTTTGGTGGCGATAATTTAGATGTTCTTTATATTACTTCTGCAAGTATTGATATGACCGAAGAAGAAATCAAAAAATACCCTTTAGCAGGTGCTATTTTTAAAATAAAACCTGGGGTTAAAGGGGGTAAAAGTAATTTTTATATAGAAAATAAACCAACAAAATAAATAATATTATGAAAAAAGTATTACTACTATTACTGTTATTGGTAACATTTATAAGCTGTAAAGAAAATGAAGAATCATCTTTTGTAAAAGACACATCGCAAGAAGCTAAGATAGAAGCTTTACTTGCAAAAATGACTTTAGAGGAAAAAATTGGGCAAACCAATTTAAGAGGCGTTTCTAGTAGAGCAAATTCTTTACCAAAAGATTTAAAAGAATCTGTAAGAAAAGGGAATATAGGTGCTTTTTTAAATATTATGAATCTAGATTATGTAGATGAATTACAGCGAATTGCAGTTGAAGAAAGTCCAAACGGAATTCCTTTGATTTTTGGTAGAGATGTAATTCATGGTTTTAAAACAATGTTTCCAATTCCATTGGGATTAGCTGCAACTTGGGATGCTCAAATTGTAGAAAAATCTTCTGAAATTGCTGCTTTTGAAGCTTCTGCTTACGGAATAAGATGGACGTTTGCACCCATGTTAGATATTGCCAGAGACAGCAGATGGGGAAGAATTGCAGAATCTCCTGGAGAAGATCCTTATTTAGCAACAATTTTAGGAGCTGCATATGTGAAAGGTTTTCAAGGTGATGATTTAAGTAATCCTTATACAATGGCAGCTTCTGCAAAACATTACATTGCTTATGGAGCAGCAATTGGAGGTAGGGATTATAACACAGTAGATATGAGCGAGCAATTGTTAAGAAATGTCTATTTACCACCTTTTAAATCTGCTATAGATGCTGGTTCTGCTACAGTTATGAGCTCTTTTAACGAAATAAATGGAGTGCCTGCAACAGGAAATGAGTTCTTATTAAAAGATGTTTTAAGAGGTGAGTTACAGTTTGATGGTTTTGTGGTAAGTGATTGGGATTCTGTGATAGAAATGGTAGCTCATGGGTATGCAAGTGATAAAAAGCATGCAGGAGAATTAGCAGCTAAAGCAGGTTTAGATATGGAAATGACAAGTACTGCTTATGAGAATCATTTAAAAGAATTAATTAAAGAAAATAAAGTAACTATAGCAGAATTAAATGATTTTGTACGTAATATTTTACGCGTAAAATTTAGGTTAGGTTTATTTGAAAATCCATATAGAAATAAAGAACACACTGGTAATTTTTATGCAGAAAATCATTTAAAAGAAGCTAAAAAAGCAGCGATTAAAAGTGCTGTTTTATTAAAAAATAAACAATCAATTTTACCACTTTCAGAAAAAACAAAAGTGGCAATTATTGGACCTTTAGCAAATGCACCTCATGAACAATTAGGTACTTGGGCTTTTGATGGTGAAAAAGAACATACCAATACGCCTTTGCTTGCTTACCAAAAAGCAAATACTAATTTTACTTTTTCAAAAGGATTGGATTATAGCAGAGATAAATCTAAAAAAGGTTTTAAAGAAGCTGTAAACATTGCTAAAAAATCGGATGTTATTTTGTTTTTTGGAGGAGAAGAAGCCATTTTATCAGGAGAAGCACACAGTAGAGCAAATATAGATTTACCAGGAGCACAAGAAGAGTTAATAAATGAATTAGCCAAAACAGGCAAACCAATTGTTTTAGTAATTATGGCAGGAAGGCCAATTACAATTACAAATATTATTGATAAAACTCATGCTGTACTTATGGCATGGCACCCAGGTACAATGGGAGGAGAAGCTTTGTATGAAATTATTAACGGGATGAAATCACCTGAAGGAAGATTACCTGTTTCTTGGCCAAAAACAGCTGGTCAATTGCCTTATTTTTATAATCATAAAAATACAGGTAGACCAGCAAATAGTATCAATTTTGTACCTATTGATGAAATTCCTATTGGTGCATGGCAAAGTTCTTTGGGTAATGATTCTCATTATTTAGATGCTGGTTTTACACCACATTTCCCTTTTGGATATGGGTTGTCTTACACAACTTTTAAATATGCTGATATTTCTATCTCTAAAGAAACAATTAACTTTAATGATAACTTAGAAATAAAAGTATCTATTACAAATACAGGAAAAACTGCAGGAAAAGAAATTGCGCAATTATATATACAAGACCTAGTAGGTAGTATTACAAGACCTGTAAAAGAGTTAAAAAGGTATCAACAAGTATTCTTAGAAAGTGGAGAAACAAAGGAAGTTTCTTTTCAAATTTCTGCTAAAGATTTAGAGTTTGTAAATCATAAATTAGTTAAAGCAGCAGAAGAAGGTAAATTTAATCTTTGGGTGGGGCCAAATGCTGTACAAGGTTTAAAAGCTTCTTTTTCTCTTAAAAAATAAATGTATCAATGTTAGGTTTTTCGCTAATTTGTTCTGTATTTATCTGAATTGCCATTTTGCTTTTTCTTATTTTAAAATTAAAAATCCCAGATTTTATAGTATTGTTAATTGCTAGTATTTCTGTAGGTATTTTTTGTGTAAGTCCATATTTAAATATTGATAAAAAACAGACCTTTTAAAGTTAGTCCGTAATAATAATTTCACTTTATATTGTTGGTTTTACAAGTGTTATGATTTTATCATTGATATTTTAATTATTGATTTTTAAATATTGTATTTCATCATTATTTTTACCAATGATGATGTGTTTTTTATTGTTAATCGTTATTTCAGACATTTCTTTTACATCACCAGAAGTATAAAAACCACTTTCTAAAACCGATGTTGCTTTAAATATTCCTCTACCATTTCCTTTTAAAAATAAACCGTAACTAGCATCGTTTCTTGGCGTTTCTACTTCAGAATTATGTAGGTTTCCTGCAATTAAAACATCTAAATTACCATCTTTATCATAATCATTTACTAATATTTTTTGAATGCTAGAAAATTGAGCTTCTACAGGAAGTTTGTGAATTGCAAAAGAATCTCCTTTATTTTCTAAATAAATACTTGCAAAAGATTTTACTTGATAATGTAAGGCGTTTTCTAAATTATTTTTACCATAAACATCAATTAATGTAGCAGTAGAAAATTCGTCATAATTCTTAAATTTATTTTTAATACCTGGTATTTGTTCTGAAGAACATTGTCTTCCGCGAAGTGGATATTGTTTACCGTCATTATAGTAGCTTAAAACAATATCACTTTTATTATTTTTATCAAAATCGTTTACATAAATATCAAAAGTTTCATTTTCTGTGGCTTTATATTTATAGTTTAAACCATTGTTACCAAGAATATAATCGATATCACCATCATTGTCAAAATCACCTTGGTTAATACTCCACCACCAACCAGTAGTATCTTTTGTAATTCCCATTTTTTCTGAAACATCTTCAAAAATCCCTTTATTGTTTTTAAATATTTTGATAGGCAACCACTCACCCACAATAATAATATCTTGCCAAGAATCATTATTAAAATCTGTGATTACTGCGCTTGTTGCCATTCCTAGATCTGAAAATAGAGTAGTAGAGGTATCTTCAAACTTAATATTTAAAGGAGTTGAATTATTTTTAAGTAAGTAACTTGTTGCAGGTAAAGGGTATTTTCCTGAAACTTGTCTTCCAAGAACTAAAATATCTTGTTTACCATCTTTATTATAATCTAATTGATATGCTTTAGAGCCACTACTTGAAAATTTAGGTAAGCTATTTACAAGTTTTTTAAAACCACCTTTTCCATCATTTTCATAGAATCTATCTTGTAACATTGATGAGTTTTGCGCAAATTCATAACCTCCAGAAACCACATATAAATCTTTATCACCATCTGAATCCGCATCAAAAAATAAAGCTCCTAAATCTTCAGAAAGTTTGTCTTTTTCTATGGATGGAATTTCAATCTTTATAAAATCACCCTCTTTTTGTAAATACATTTGTGATGGATTTCCAAAAGAACCACCAATAAAATAATCTTCTAAACCATCATTATTTACATCTGCAACAGCTAAAGCAGGACCTAAAGTAGACATTTTGTGAGGCAATAAAACTTGTTTATCAAAATCGTTTAGCTCGTTTTCTTTATGTTTTGGTTGAAGTAAATTATCGACTTCTGTAAATAAAGTTTCTTTTTTGTTGATTATTTTCTTGTTGAGGTTTGGTCTAGCATCAGCATAATTAATTGTCAATAATTGGTTTGTAGCTG
Source organism: Polaribacter sp. (assembly GCF_039939415.1). GTDB lineage: Bacteria > Bacteroidota > Bacteroidia > Flavobacteriales > Flavobacteriaceae > Polaribacter. The sequence goes on along the minus strand of NZ_JBDVJE010000074.1, from coordinate 14,642 downwards.
TCTCTTTTAAAGTTTGAATGTTTCCATTGTTCCAAATAATTTGTAAGCTATCAATTTTCTTTTCTTTATTGAATCCAAAATGAATTTCTGGTGCTACAGAAGATTGAAAACCTCTAGTTAATGTTAGTTCTTGCATTTGCTTTTTAGCTCCTGTAAAAGCATAAACTCTTGTACCTAACCCAAACTTGTTTTTAGAACCTCCATTAAAACGTATTTTTAAATAATTACTGTTTTTTGAACTATTGTTGTTAAAAATAGTTGCTTCTTCATCAATATTATTCACAATAAGTTCTAAATCTCCATCATTATCTAAATCAGCATAAGCAGCCCCATTAGAAAAGCCTTTGTGTTCTAAACCCCATTTTTTGCCAACATTCTTAAAATCTAGATTTCCTGAATTTTTAAACATAAAATTGTCTATTTTTTCACTAGGAATCATTTTTGTTTTTTCTAAAAGAGAGTATTTTTCATATTCTATTTTATCAATTTTTCTAAAAAAATCTTTGTTATTTACTTCTCTTCTTGTACCATTAGTAATATATAAATCTTTTAATCCATCATTATCAAAATCTGCAAATAAAGGGCCCCAACTCCAATCTGTAGATGAGGTACCTGCTAACCTTGAAATATTAGAAAATTTAGGTATTCCATTTTCGATTAAACCTGAATTTAATTGCAAACAATTATGCATATATTGATAATGAAAACCATAAAAAACGGTCTCAAAAAACAACTTAGGATTCATGCTAGCCATATTTGCTTTTTGACGACGATTATTATTAGAATCCATGTCTACTTGAAAAACATCTAAAAATCCATCATTATTAATATCAGAAACATCAATACCCATTCCGTAAAATGAAGTTTGAGAAGTGGCATCTTTTATTACTTCTTTAAAAGTACCATCTTGATTGTTTATATATAAAAAATCAGGGACACTATAATCGTTTGAAATATATAAATCTTGCCAACCATCATTATTGAGATCTGAAGCAGATATACCTAGTGAAAAACTGTAATTTTTAACACCAGAAATTTCAGTTACATCAGTAAATTTATCTCCATCATTTCTATAAAGTTTATCAGATTCTTGTAAAGAAACTTTGCTCATTTTATGTTTATAAACCATGTTTGATGTTGATGGGTGAGAAATAGGGTAATTGGCAACATATAAATCTAAATCTCCATCATTATCATAATCAAAAAAAGTTGATTGTACTGAGTTTGCTGTGTCATCTATTTGATAATCATTGGCTTTTTCTGCAAATGTATTGTCTTTATTATTGATAAAAAGTTGATTATTTTTAACACCATTTTTACCAGCTACAGCACAATAAATATCTAAATAACCATCATTATTTACATCTGCCATTGTTGAGCCTGTATACCATCTTTTATCTCCAGAAATATTTGCGTTTTTTGTTATATCTTCAAACTGTAAGTTGCCTTTATTTAAATATAATTTATTGCTTACTTGGTTTCCTGTAAAAAATATATCAATTAACCCATCATTATTAATATCTCCTAAAGACACTCCACCACCCATATAAATAGAGGTGTATTTAAAATAATTTAAAGAATCTGTTTCTTTTAAGTTATTACTAAATGTAACATTCGTTTTTTTTGATGAGAGCTTATTAAATATCAAATTTTGATTTTTAAAATTGTCTTTGTTTGAGCAATTTATAAAAAGCGATAAAAAGAAAATGAAAATGAAATTTCTAAGCATTGTTTAAAATTTATTAGTAAAAATAAAAAAAAAGCAGTATGATTTTAACTACATACTGCTTTAATATTCATGAAAATTGGGTATAATTTATTAGATTAATATCCAGGATTTTGATCTCCGATAGTTAATTCACTGTTTTTGTCTATTTCAGTGATTGGAATTGGAAATAAATCGTTTGTAGAAGTATAACCAGTTCCAGCTAATTCTGTACTTGCTTTTCCCCAACGAACTAAATCCCAAAAACGTTGCCCTTCATGAGCTAATTCTAAATACTTTTCATTTACAATAGCTTCAAATAAAACATTTCCAGTAGAAGTATTATCAGGCAATAAACCAGCTCTTACTCTTACTTTATTTAACTCAGTTCTTGCAGCTGCATCTTGTCCACCTGCTTTATTATATGCTTCTGCAGCTAATAATAATACTTCTGCATATCTAAATAATCTAAAGTTTGTACTATAGTTTAATTCTCTTACACCATCTGCACTTGTATCTTCAGATTTTGTTGCATATTTAATTCTAATAGCACCTTCATAATCCCAAATTACACCACCAGTTGCAGCAGATGCATCAACAGCTCCTCCAGCTGCAATTAACTCTGCTTCAGTCATTAATGTAGCAGCTTTTCTAGTAACATCTCCAGCAGTATCGAATGCAGTTGCTAATTTACTTGTTGGTAAGTTAAAACCCCAGCCATTAATTAAACCTGTTCCTGTAAGATCAAAAATACCATCACCTCTAGGTCCCATTAATTGAATATGAAGATTACTTTCGTTTCTACCTCCCCATGCAATATTACCCCAATCTCTTGCAGTAGTTGATACATAACCTATTTCGAATAAAGATTCTTTTCCAAACTCATTGTTTATGCTCCAAACATCTCCAGGGTTAGCTTCTAAATCATGAGCTGTATTTGAAATTACACTTTGAAAGTATGGTATTGCTTCAGAATATTTTTCTTGAAATACTAACACCTTACCCATTAATGCTTGTGCAGTTCCTTTAGAAACTCTAAAATTATCTGCTAACGCATTCTTTTCTGGTAAAGAAGCAATTGCATCAGTTAAGTCTAATTGTATTTGAGTGTATATATCTGCTCTAGAAGATTTTGCTATACCAAATTCTTCTGCGCTTCCAGGAACTGTTAATCTTAAAGGAATATCACCAAACATAGTTGTTAACTCCATATATGACCAAGCTCTCATAAATTTAGCTTCTGCTAAAGCTTTATCTTTGTTACTTAAATTTGAATCTTTTATGTTTTCTATTACTAAGTTTGATAACGAAATTGTTCTATAAAAAATGTCCCAAACACTAGCTATTGATACATTTGAAGAAGACACATTATCAAAATCGTCAATACTTTGTAATTGTGATTGATCTTCAGAGTTACCTCCTGCAGCATTTGCGTCATCTCCTGGTAATAGTTTTACTAGAAAAGCACTATGCCAATCTCTACCATAATTGTACTGCATTAAATCATAGATACCTATAATTGCAGTTTCTACATTTTCTTCTTCAAGAAAATATGTTTCTAATTCCTCGACATTTATTTTTGGGTTTACTGTAAAATCTTCACTACAAGAGTAAACCCCTAAGAAAAGAACTAAAATAAAAGTTATAAATATTTTTTTCATAATTAAGTTATATTGTTTTTGTTAAAAGTCTAAAGACAATCCGAATATAGCTTTAGCGGCAGTAGGGTAAAACCCTCTATCTACGCCAATACTATTATAATTAAAGTTACCAATTTCAGGGTCTAAACCTTTATAACCTGTAAAAGTAAAATAGTCATCTAAAGAAATATACATTCTTAAATTTTTTGCATGTATTCTTTTTGTAATGTGTTCTGGTAAAGTATATCCAAATTGAATTTGCTTAATTCTCATAAAAGAACCATCTTCTACCATTAAATCTGTTTGATAAGACCCAATTACACTTGCAGCCCCAGGATAAGTAGCATTATCTCCTGGATTTTGCCATCTTTCTGTAAAGAAATGCACAGGTTTGTTTGTAATAGGTCTTGAAGGTTGGTGATATGTAGAAACAATATCGTTACCAATTGTTCCTTGAAATTGAATATTAAAATCAAAAGCTTTATAACCTAAGCTAATATTACCTCCAAATAATACATCTGGATGTGGAGAACCAATATTTGTTTTATCTGCATTAGTAATACCTGCCAAACCATCTGTATCTACAATTATAACTTCTCCAGTAGCGGCATCTATTCCATTAGTTTTGTATCCATAAAAATACCATGAAGGCTGTCCTTCTGTAAACCTTGTTATTCCATCTGCGTTTTGAGGGGCACTTGCTCCTGTTAAAGATGTACCTTCAGGAACATAGAGAATTTCTGTTACTTTATTTTGTAGGGTAGATAAGTTTGCATTAATTTTATAGCTTAGTCCTTTTTTAGTTGTATCTCCATAGCCAAGTTCAAATTCAAAACCTTTGTTTTCTATAGTTCCAGAATTAAATTCATTTGAAACAAAACCAGCAGAACCAGGTGTAATTAAACTTCCATCATTAACAATTGCATCTTTAGTAGTTTTCTTGTAATAATCTACAGAGAAATTTAGCCTATTATTTAATGCTCTTAAATCTACACCTAAATCCAATTGTTCTGAAGTTTCCCAAACTAAGTTAAGGTTAGAGTAACCAGTAATTTGAGTACCTGTATTGCCTAAATAATCAATACCTAAGCCATTAATTATATTTGTAATGAATGTTTTATCTGAATTACCACTTAAGTTACTTCTACTTCCGTTTTGACCCCAACTTGCTCTTAATTTTAAGTAATCAATTTTTGATTTATCACTCCAAAAGTTTTCTTTAGAAGCGACCCAACCAGCAGAAAAAGCAGGAAAAGTACCAACTTTATTAGCTGTTGGAAATTTATCGGATTTATCTCTTCTTACAGAAGCTTCAAATAAATATTTTCCTGCATAGTCGTAAGAAAACCTACCAAACATAGAAACCATATTATCTGGTAAAGGATCAATTAAATTAACTTGGGTAACAGCAACTGGTGAATCAAAATCAAATCCTGTAAAATTTGCTATAGGATATGACCAACCTCTAGATGTTGGAGTATTAGTTTTTGTACTCTCAGCAGAATACCCTGCTAATAGTTTAAAGTTATGATTATCAAATGTTTTTTCATAAGAAGCAAAGTTTTCCCATAACCATCTTTTAGATTCTACAATATTTTGAGAAGATAAATAAGATGTATTTGCTGCTTCAGAAGTTATATAATATGGATTTGTTGTACCTCTAGTCTCCATTTCATTTTCATCATAACCAAACCTAGTAGTAAAAGAAAAACCGTCAAAAGGCTTAAATTTTAAATATGCAGATGTTAAAAGCTGATAAGAATCTACGGTTGTTTTTTGAATACTATTTGCATAAGCTACAGGGTTTATTACCTCTCCTGTAGAAAAGCTTGGGTATCCATAAACATTACCATTTTTATCTGTTAATAAGGGCACTCCATTAGTAGCAGCTCTATCGATAACTTCTTGTGGTATTTGTCCGTCTGCATATACAACAGGGGTTAAGGGATCTAAAATAATTGCATTTTGAATTACACTTCTTGTATCACTATTTTCAGGAACTCCACTTCTATCAGAAGAAGAATACGTTGCATTAACACCAACTTCTAACCATTTAGTAATATCACTTTTTAAATTTACTCTAAAAGTAGATCTTTTAAAAGAGCTATTTCCACCAGTAATAATTCCATCTTGGCTTAAATGTGAAGCAGATGTATAATAAGATAATTTTTCAGTTGCTCCTGATAAACTAATATCGTTTCTATGCATTATAGCGTTAGAGAATGTTTCATCTATCCAATTTGTATCATACCCATTATTAACTATATTAGTATTTCCAGCTTCATTCATATATTGAACAAATTGAGAAGCATTCATTAATTCCATTTTAGTTTTTAATGATTGTATACCTAATTGGGAGTTATAAGAAATTTTTAAACCACCTTTTTTACCTCTTTTAGTTGTAACAATAACAACACCATTTGCGCCTTCTGTACCATAAATTGCGGCAGATGCTGCATCTTTTAAAATTTCTATATTTGCAATGTCTGAAGGAGCAATATCTGCTATAGAAGAAACTTTCATACCATCAACAATAAATAAAGGTTCTGATTTACCACTTGAACCTGCACCACGAATTCTAATTTTAGCACCAGAACCAGGAGCACCAGAAGAAGATGATACTGTTACACCAGAAGTTCTACCTTGTAAAACAGCTTCTACTCTTTGATTAGAAGAACTCTTAATTTGTTTAGAGTCGATACTAGATATTGCTCCTGTAACAAGACTTTTTTTCTTACTACCATAACCAACAACAACAATTTCATCTAAAGATTCTAGATTATCTTCTAGAACTACATTAATTTTAGTTTGGTTTCCTACAAGAATTGTTAAGGAGTTCATTCCTAAAAAAGAAAAAACTAATTCATTGTTTGGTGAAACATTAGTAATAGAATATTTACCATCAAAGTCTGTGGTAACACCCTTTTTTGTTCCCTTAATGATTACTGAAACTCCAGGCAAGGTGTTTCCTGAGGTATCATTAACTACACCTGTGATTGTCTTATTCTGAGAATAGACATTTTGCATACAAAATACTAGGCATGCAATAATTGCGACTTTAAATTTTATCATCATACATAAAATTGGTTAATTAAAAATGTTTGTTTGGTTAACGTTGCAAATAAAAATAAAAGCTTAATTATATATTATTACCTATTAGTACCAAGAGTATTAACATAAGTAGCACTAATAATATTTCGTATAATAATTTTTTTTTTAAGTCTTTTTGCTTCATAGGCATTGTTGTACTCCTCAAATGTATTGGAACAAATTCATCTTTTTTAACACAGAAAAAACAGAGTTTAAAACTATTGTTGCTATTTAACCTTTATTTAATACTAATGCTACATTTAATTCATAGGGCGCAACAATTGTTCTATTGTTAATATTTAGAAACGGAACTCAGTTTATTTTTTAATTAGTTTTCTTTAGCTTAATACTAGGCTTGTGTAATTTTTAAAATATTAAATCTTATTTTCTTTATTAATTTCTATTTCAGAAGGTAATATGCCAAAGTGTGCTTTAAAACATTTAGAAAAATAAGAAGGAGAAGAAAAACCAACACTAAAACAAGCCTCACTAATATTTCCTCTACCTGAATCTAAAATTTGTTTAGCTCTTTCTAGCCTTATTTTTCTTATAAATTCATTAACTGTTTGACCTGTAATTGTTTTAATTTTTCTATAAAGTTGACTTCTACTTAATTTTAATTGAGAAGCTAATTCTTCTACACTTAAATTAGAGTCAGAGATATTATCATTTATATATTCTAATAATTTTTGTATAAATTCTTTATCTATAGAATTTGAGTTTACTGTATCATCTGCACCACTTATTGCACCAAAAAATTTATCAAAAATTAATTGTCTACTTGTAATTAATTGAGATAAACGAAGTTTTAATAATTTTAAATCAAAAGGTTTTATCATATAAGCATCAGCTCCATTTTCTATTCCTTCAATTCTATTTTCTATAGTAGTTCTTGCCGTTAGCATAAGTACTGGGATATGGCTAGTAGAAGCATCTGTTTTTATGGATTTGCAAAAATCAAAACCATCCATTTCTGGCATTACAACGTCTGTAATTATTGCATCTGGTAATATTTCTTTAGCTATTTTAACTCCTTCATGACCATTTGAGGCAGTATAAACTTTATATTGTTCTTTTAATTCTATTTTTAAATAATCTATTAACTCTATATTGTCTTCAACAATTAAAATTGTCTTTGTTTTATTAATAACAGTGCTTTTTGTAGATTCTGTTTTATTTTCATTAGGGTTTATTAAAATGAATTTTTCTTTTGTATTTTCTTTCTCTTCATTTTTATATATAATTTCATTTTCTGTATAATGATTTTTACCAAGTGGCAGTAAAATTTTAAAAGTAGTTCCAGAACCAACTTTACTTTCAACTTTAATTTCTCCTTTGTGTAGGTAAACAAAACTTTTTACAACTTCTAGTCCAATTCCTGTTCCACCTATATAGGTTTTGTTCTGATCTTCTACTTGGTAAAAACGTTCAAATATTTTTTCTATTTCTTTCTCATTTAAACCAGATCCAGTATCAGAAATTACAATCTCAACAGCTTTTACAGGTTCTTGGTAGTTAAATAAAGGTAACTTATGTAATTTATCGTTAGAAAATAACTCTATAGTAATTGCACCTCCTTTAGGTGTTGCTTTTATGGCATTAGATAAAAGATTAAAAATTATTTTTTCTAGCATTTTCTCATCAGCCCAAACAGTTATATTAGGTAATTCTGAATCTACACTTAAAAGTATGTTTTTTGTGCTTGTTTCTTCTTGAAAATAGTAAGATATATTTTTAGTGAATTCTACTAGATTAATTTTACTTGCCCTAATTTTCATTTTATTATGCTCTAATTTTCTAATATCCATTAACTCATTAATCAATCTGTAGAGTCTATTTGTATTTTTATAGATGATAGCATGTTTATTTTTAACGCTTTGAGGAAGGTTAAGTTCTTTATTTCTAATAATATCTTTGATAGGATTGATAATTAGTGTTAAAGGTGTTCTAAATTCATGAGAAATATTTGTAAAAAATTGAAGTTTCTTCTTAATTAATTCGTCGTTTTGTGTTTGAAGTAAACGTTCATTTTTTAATATTTCTTTTTCTTTAATTCTTTTCTGAGTTAATCGATTTAATAAGTACACACAAAAAAGAAAAGCTAATACATAAAACAATATTGCCCAATTTGTTCTCCACCAAGGTGGAAGTATTGTAATTTTTAACTCTAGTGGAGTTTCATTCCAAACACCATCATTATTAGACGCTTTTAATTTAAAAATATAACTACCCTGATCTAGATTTGTGTAAGTAGCACTTCTTTTATGGCTAACGTAGTTCCATGTAGTTTCATATCCGTCTAAATAATAAGCATAATTATTTTTTTCTGGCCTTGTATAATTTAAACCAGTAAATTCAATTGTAAATACAGATTGAGTGTGAGATAATTGAATGTTTTTTGTTTCTGATATTACTTTTTTTAAAGGGGAGTCATCTACTTCTGGGAATACTTTTTCATTGAATAACTTAAAGTTTGTTAAATGTAATGAAGGTACACTTGAGTTTGTTTTTATTTCTTTAGGATTAAAATAATCTAACCCTTTAAAATTACCAAAGTATAAAGTTCCTTTTTCATCTTTTAAAGCAGCTCCAAAATTAAAATCATTAGATAATAAACCATCACTAGAAGTATAGTTTGTAAATTTTTCATCTCTTATGTTTATTTTTGTGAGCCCAGAGTTACTGCTAATCCAAATATCTTTATCGTTATCTTCTATTATAGCACTAATGTTTTCTGCTTCTAAGCCTTTAGATTTATTATACCAAGTATAAGAATCTTCTTTTTTGTTATATTTACAAAGACCTGCACCTCTTGTACCAATCCAAATATCATTTTCAGAAGATTCATATATAGAAAGAATATGATCTACATCAGATAAATTTCCATACTCTTTTTGCATTCTTTCAGCTAAAGAAATCACTTTAAATTTGTCTTTTCCTAGATTTATTATTTTAAATAATCCATCTGCAGTACCCACCCAAATAATATCTTCTGAGTCGACAAAAACCACCATTATTTTATGACTTAAAAATTTTTCTTTTAGAAATTCTTTAGAATTATATTTTTTAAATTTATTTGTTGAAGGGTTGTAAGAATGTAATCCTTCAAAAAAAGAAGCAATCCAAATTGTACCTTTAGAGTCTTCAGAGAAACTTCTAATTGTATTTGTATTAAATATTTTTGAGGTATTTGTTTTGTTGTAGTTTATAAATTTTTTTGTTCCATTTTTTAAAAGAAAAAGACCACTTTCCCAACTACCTGCCCATAAATTATTTTTAGAGTCTAAAAATAGGCTAACTATATAATCTGAATTTAATCCTGAATATGCAGTGCTATTATTTTTATTTATATGAGTTATTTTTGAAGTATTAGGGTTGTAAACATCAATTCCTCCACCATCTGTAGAAATCCATAATTTACCAGATTTATCTTTTACAATACTTGTAACAGAAGGAATTGTTAAAGAGTTTTTTTTGTTTGGGAGACTTTCAATATTTTTAAATTTATCAAATAGTTTGTCACTAACAGCAACACCACTATTAAAATATCCCATCCAAATTCTATCATTTTTATCTATAAAAAGCTCCCAAATAGAATTGTGTAGAATACTGTTTTTTTCTGTTTTACTAGAAACATATTTTTTTATGATTTTATCATTTTCATCAATATGGTAAAGACCATCATTCTCAGTACCAATCATTATTGTATTGTCTGATAATTGGATGAATTTCATTATTTTTTTAGAAGTTAAATCAAGCTTAACTAATTCTACAATATTATTATTTCTGTCATTTGTTAAACCACATTTGTAAATACCTTCATCTACTTCAAAACCAATCCACAAATTATCTGTATTATCTATAAACAATACTTCAATAGATTTATTAATTTTTTTTTGATTATCTATAAATAGTCTTGTGTGAATTAATTTATTATTTGATAAATCTATTTCTTTTAAACCGAAATTTGTACCAACAAATGTTTTGCCTTGTTTTGTATGTTTTATGCTGTTAATACTTAAATCTTTTGAAGATTTATTAAAAATTTCATTTATTTTAAGTGTATTAATATTTAATTTAAATAATCCTTTTTTATCAGTACCAATAAATAAATTACCAAGAGAGTCTTCTTCTATAGCTAAAATACTTTCTTTATAACCATTTAATTGTATTCTTTTAAATTTGTCTAACTCTCTTATATAAAGATTTAGACCATTTTCTGTACCAATCCAAAGTCTTTTTTTACTATCAAGAAAAACACATTGAACAAGGTTGTTACTTAAAGAATTAATATCTTCAAAGTTAAATTTATATGGTTTATAATCTATACCATCAAACTTATAAAGTCCTGTACCTGTTGTTCCAATCCAAATAAATCCTTTATGATCTTGTACAATAGAAGATACCCCAACTTTTGGTATTCCTTCTTTTATATTAACAAAACGATGCTCTTTGTAAGTTTTTTGTGCATAGCTATTAATGCACAAAAAAAAGAATATTAAAGCAGTTAGCTTTTTCATAAAATAATAACTTTATAGTATTATGTAATATTACATTTTTAACCTAATTATTCCAAATAGATTCAATTTCTTCTAATGATTTTCCTTTTGTTTCAGGAATAAATTTATGTGTAAACCAAATTATAATTATAATAAAGAATGAAAAAATAAAATAAGGTAAAGATCCATTCCAAAAACTATTATTGTTTATGTCGCTAACAGTTACCATAGGAAAAGATTGAGAAACAACATAGTTACCAGCCCATTGTACTGCAACTGCTACAGACATAGCTACACTTCTAATTTTATTAGGAAACATTTCTGATAAAACAATCCAAACAACTGGTCCCATAGATAAAGCAAAAGAACCAATAAATATTAATACTCCTAAAAGAGATAAAATACCTATTGATTGTTGCTGTATTGTAAAACCTAAAATTAAAAACCCAGTTAGCATACCAATAGAACCAATATAAACAAGAGGTTTTCTACCAAATTTATCTACAGTTATCATAGCAATTAAAGTAAATACTAAATTAACAAAAGCTAATAATACTTGTTGTTTTAAAATATCATCTTTACCAAAACCTAATGATTTTTCAAAAATATCTGCTCCATAATATAACACAGCATTTATACCAGTAAATTGTTGTAATAGAGAAAAAATAGAACCAATAATTATTATTGTTAAAATACTTTTAGAAAAGTAATTAACTTTCTTTTTTTCTGTTTCTTTTTCTAGGGCTTTTTTTATTTGGTTAACTTCTTTTTTAGCATTTTCTTCACCATGAATTTTTATTAAAACAGAAAGTGCTTCTTCATCATTATTTTTTAATAAAAGCCACCTAGGACTTTTAGGAACAAAAAATAAAGCAATTAAAAACAATCCACTAGGTATTAATTCAGACCAAAACATTTGTCTCCAACCAAACTCTAGATTTTGAGCTTCTGTAAGTTTACTTCCTATAGAATAAGTTACAAGAAAAACTGTAAAAAAGCCAATTACAATAGCTAATTGATAGTAAGTAACCAATTTACCTCTTTTGTCTGCAGGTGCAATTTCGGCAATATACATAGGTGCATTCATAGATGCAATACCAATTCCTAAACCTCCAATAATTCTAAAAAACACAAGTAATGATATAGATTCTTCTAAAAAACTAGGTAAGCCAGATCCCCAAGCAGAAAGAGAAAACAAAAACGCAGAAATAATTAGCGAATTTTTTCTCCCTAAACGAATACTTAATGGACCAGCTAATATTGCTCCTAATAAACAACCTAATAAAGCACTACCAACTACCCAACCTTTTGTTGCAGCATCTAATTGAAAATATTTTGTTAAGTAAAATTGAGCACCATTTATTACACCTGTATCATACCCAAAAAGTAAACCACCCAAAGCAGCAATTGAAGTTATTAAAATAAGAAATTTAATGTTATTCATTTTATTAAATTATTTGATTTGAATTATATTTGATTAGATAGTTTTAATTTTTAAAGATAGTTTTACATATTAAAAATAAATGCAACAGAATGAACATCTAATAGTAGAAATGTTGTTTTTGGTAGATAAGAAGTAGAAAAATAGGGTAGTAGAGGTTTAGGTTTAAAGTAATTTTTTTGGTGGTAGCTATTTTTATTCTTTTGTAGGTTATTTAAAAATTAATTTAATTGCTTTTTTAATTTCTTGTTGAGGCAATTTACACATTCCTAAATTACATACATAGATGTAGGTTTCATTTTCTACAAACTTATCTTTTAATAATGGAATTGTATTGTTTTTAGTAGTAGAGCCAGAAATAATAATATTAGGGTTATAGTAGTCTAAAAATTTTTTTGTTAAGGGTAATGCTTTATCACCTACTATTGCTACTTCGTAAAAAGGTTTAGAATAATTTATCATTAAATTTAACCAATTACTATAATTAGATGGTGTTTTTAGCACTTCATCATTCATATTATTAAGCATTTGATTTGCAATTTTATTATAATTAACATTAGAATAATATAGACTTAATTTAAATAAACAATTTGCTAAAATAGAATTAGGTGAAGCAATTACATTGTCATAAACTTTTACTTTTCTGGCTATTAATTCTTTATCATTATTAGAGGTAAAGTAAAACATGTTATTTTCTTTATTAAAGAAAAACTCTAAAGTAAAGTTCATTAATTTTTTTGATTCTTTTAACCATTTTTCATCAAGAGTAACTTCATATAGGTTTATAAAAGCATCTATTAAAGTAGCATAATCTTCAGAATATGCATTTATACTACTTTTATTATTTTTATAATTTCTATAAAGACTTCCGTCTTTTTGCAATTGATTATTCAAAATAAAATTAGCACTTTTTAATGCAGAATTTAAATACTTTTTATTCTTTAAAGCTTTATAAGCATCTGTGTAGCCTTTTATCATTAATGCGTTCCAAGAAGTTAAAACTTTATCATCTAAACTTGGTTTAATTTTTTTTGCTCTAGCTTTTTTTAGTATTGTTTTCCAATTTTTAATTGATGATAAAAGTGTATCAATTTTAATTTTATGTTTTATTGAAAATTCTTTATTAGAAGAATTTCTTATTAAAATATATTTGTTTTTTTCCCATAATCCTAAATTATTCAAATTGTAATAATCTTCAAATAAAGTGTAATTATGAGTAATTAAATTTTGTAATTCTTTTTTTGTCCAATAATAATAAGCGCCTTCTTCTAATTTACTTTCATGATTTTTACTATCTGCATCTAAAGAAGAAAAGAAAGTACCATTTTTAGCAGTTAACTCTTTAGCAACAAAATTTAAAGTTTCTTCTATGGTAGTTTTATATAATTCATTTTTACTTTGTTGGTAAGCTTTAGAATAAAGACTTACTAATTGAGCATTATCGTAAAGCATTTTTTCGAAATGCGGAATGTGCCATTTTTTGTCTACAGAATATCTAGAAAATCCACCATTTATATGATCATAAATTCCTCCGTAAGCCATTTTTGTTAAGGTGGTTTTTACGTGTTTTTTTGTTTTAAAATCGTTAAACTGATAGCTATATCTTAATAAAAATTCTAAAGCATTTGGCATTGGAAATTTAGGAGTTGTTTTTGAACCACCATAAAGAGAATCTGTATTTTTTAGCCAATTTGATACAGCTTTTTTTATATGAGTATCTTTAAAGTTAACTTTGTCTTTTTTAATTGTAATTAGTTCAGATTGTTGAATTCCTTTAGTTAGTTTTGTTGCAAAATCTATTGCTTTTTGAGGATTTTCGCTATAAAGTTTAGAAATATTTAATAATACTTTTTTCCATTGATTTTTTGTGAAATATGTTCCTCCAAAAATGGGTCTACCATCTGGTAAAGCAATACAATTAAGAGGCCATCCACCACTACCTGTCATTAATTGTACTGCATTCATATAAACATTATCTACATCTGGTCTTTCTTCTCTATCAACTTTAATATTAATAAAGTTTTTATTCATTATCTTAGCTATAGAGTCATTTTCAAAACTTTCTTCTTCCATTACATGACACCAATGACAAGCAGAATATCCTATTGAGATAATGATTAATTTATTTTCATCTTTTGCACGTTGTAATGTTTTATCATTCCAAGCTTTCCAATTTACTGGGTTTTTAGCATGTTGTAATAAATAAGGGCTAGTTTCTTTGGCTAACTCGTTTACATCTTTATTTTTTTTAATTTGATTACAACTTA
>NZ_JBDVJE010000073.1:0-18173 GCF_039939415.1 Polaribacter sp. | reverse complement strand
AAAACAGGAAACAGAAAGATAAGTAATTACACTATTTTTCGTGATTCCTGTTTTATCAGCAATTTTTTATTTCTGTTTTTTAACTTTTTTTCTCTTCTTTCCTTTTTTAGCCGTTTTGGTAGTTGTTAATTCATGAAATTTACCTTTTACCATAAAACGATTTTCATCAATTAAAATGAAACCATATTCTTTTGCTTCAGCAGGAATATTAAAAGTGAATTCTAAATTATTTTTATTAGAATTTACAGGAACTTTTATATAAGTAGAAGAATGTTTTCCTTGCTTTACTTTTTTACCATTCTTTTTTATTCTAACCTTGTTTGTAATTTTGATTAGCGCATAACTTTCTATTACTTTCGATTTTCCTTTTTCTAATGCAATAGTTGCTTTATGAGACTTGGCATCAAAAGAATCTGTTATAATAGTTGGTATCGCTGTAATGTTTTCTTTTTCAGAAGCATCTTTGGTATTGGCAATACTCTTATAAGGTAACGAAGCGTTATAATCTTGTAAATATTTTTCTAATTTGTTGGATAATACTTTCGTTATTTTAGGTTCTTTTTTTGCGATATCGTATTTTTCTTCTAAATCATATCGTTTTCCATCCTTATACAAACGATGCAATACATACGTACCATTTGCAAAGTTTTTATACAATTTATAATCTCCAGATCTTATAGCCGATTGGTTTTTAGAATTGTCTCCATAAGGGTAATGCCACCACAAATCTTCTCTTACTTTTCCATCTTTTTTGACTTCATTTTCATGCTGTAACAAAACGTTAGAAATATCTAATCCATCTAAATCAGTGCTATATTTAGCAGGTATTTTACTTTGGGTAAGATTTAAAATTGTTGGATAAAAATCTAACTGATTGATTAAAACATCTTTTGTTTCCTCTTTAGGTATCTTTGGTCCAGAAATAAGCATTGGAACTCTAATACCACCTTCTTCTGTATATTTTTTTCCTTTGTCTAAAGGTGCATTGTCAGACATAATTTCGTCTCTACGTTGTTCAGCACCACCGTTATCAGAAGAAAAAAAGATGTAGGTTGTTTCGTATAATTTTTTACCAGGATTTCTAGGGTCGTCTGTTTTCTTTAGCAAATCTACCACACGTCCTAAACTCCAGTCTAAAGTAGTAACCATCGCTCCAAAATAAGGGTTGTTCTGTCCTTTTGCAGTCATTGGCACATCTTCTTTCGGAAATTCTATGCCTAATTTATCACAATAGTATTGTAATAATTTTTTGTTTTTTGTATGAATTGGGTAATGCACCATCCAATGTGCTAAATACAAAAAGAAAGGTTCGTTTTTACTTTCTTTTATAAATTTTAGGGCGTTTTCAGTCACCTCGTCCTTTGGATATGAAATTCCATTAGGAGATTCTTTGGTAAAAGGAAAGTATTTTTCTTCGCTTAAACGGTACTTATCATTTTTATCATGCGTTGCAAAATAATTTACACGGTTATTAGCACCCTTAGGTCCTTGATGTGCTCCTCTAGATTCGTGTGTGAAATCAAAACCTTGATTGCTAGATTTTTGAATTTCAAGAGCGCCTGCATGCCATTTACCAACATGCCCTGTTCTATACCCGTTCATTTTTAAAGCTTCTGCAATGGTAAAGTTTGCTGGCATTAATCCTTCAGGAAAAAAAGGACTAATAAATTCTGAATTTCTATGAGGTTTCGGAATTCCTCCTCCAGTTACATTTGTAATTCCTGTTTTTGCAGGATGTAAACCGCTTAAAAGTGCACTTCTAGAAGGCGCACATGTAGGTGCTGCAGAATATCCATTAGTAAAATTCATAGCATCTTTTGCTAGTTTTGCAATATTTGGTGTGTCCCAAGCACAGGGTTCGTCTAAATCATTTAATTGTACGTCTTGCCAACCCAAATCATCTGCGTAAAAAATAATTATGTTGGGTTTTATTAAATTATTTTTTTGCTGACTATTTACATAGTTTGAGAAAAAAAACACAAGAAATACTAGGGTGAAGAAAGTTTTGTTATTGTTCATTATAAGTTTTATGTTATTATATTTTATGTAATTTACCTTTTACCATAAATCTATTTTCATCTATTGCAATAAAAATATATTCTTTAGCTTCTTTTGGAATATCGATAGTAAAACTTAATTTATTTTTACTACAAGCAACAGGTACTTTTATGTAAGTTGCAGAATGTTTACTTTGTTTTCTAACCTTACCATTTTTACTTTTCTTGGCTTTGTTAGCAATTTTTATAAGTGCATAACTTTCTATCACTTTAGATTTTCCTTTTTCTAGTTTAATAGAAACCTCACGTGATTTATTATTGAATGAATCTGATAGAATTACAGGAATAGAACCTACATTCTCTAATGCTGTTCCTCTTTTAGGTGTTACAGGACTTTTATAAGGATATTTAGCGTCGTAATCTTTTAGATATTTTTCTAATCTTTTAGATAAATCTTTAACTACTTTAGGGGATGTTGCTGCAATGTCATGCATTTCTTCTAAATCGGCTCTTTTTCCATCTTTATACAATCTATATAGTTCATAATTGCCTTTAATATGGTTTTTATACAACTTATAGTCTCCACTTCTTATAGCAGATTGCATTTGTGTGTCTGAATTATGAGGAAAATGCCACCATAAATCTTCTCTTGGTTTTCCATTATCTTTTTTGACACTATTCTCATTGTTTAACAAAACATTTGAGATATCTAATCCATCAAAATTTGAGCTGTATTTAGCTGGGATCTTACTATTTGTTAAGCTTAATATAGTAGGGAAAAAGTCTAATTGATTGATTAATACATCTTTTGTTTTTCCTTTTGAAATATTTGGACCAGAAATAAGCATTGGCACTCTAATACCTCCTTCTTGAGCATATTTTTTACCTTGATCTAAAGGAAAGTTGTCTGTAACAACATCTCCATTTGCTTTTTCTACACCTCCGTTGTCAGAAGAAAAAAGAATGTATGTAGTTTCGTATAATTTTTTACCAGGATTTCTAGGGTCGTCTGTTTTCTTTAGCAAATCTACCACACGTCCTAAACTCCAGTCTAAGGTAGTTACCATAGAGCCATAAAAAGGGTTTGTTTGTCCGCCAGTTTTAATAGGGATGTTTTTTGTAGGAAAATCGATTCCTAATTTGTCACTATAATATTGTAATAATTCTTTGTTTTTAGTGTGAATTGGTGCATGAACTAACCAATGTGCTAAATATAAAAAGAAAGGTTCGTCTTTACTTTTAGTAATAAATTCAAGTGCTTTTTCTGTAACCATATCTTTAGGATAAGAAATTCCATTTGGAGATTCTTTTGTAAAAGGAGCATATTTTTTATCACTTAATTGATAAGGATCACTTTTTTTATGTGTTGCAAATTCAGTTAAACGAGTTATTTTTCCTTTAGGTCCTTGATGTGCACCTCTAGATTCATAAGCAAAATCAAAACCTTGGTTGGTAGATTTTTGAATATCAAGATGTCCTACATGCCATTTTCCAACATGACCTGTTTTGTAACCATTCATTTTTAAAGCTTCAGCAATAGTAAAATTTTCTGGCATTAAACCTGTAGGAAAAAAAGGAGCCATATAATTTGATCTACCAGCAGGTTTAGGAAGGCTTCCTCCACTTACATGAGTCACTCCTGTTTTAGTTGGGTGCAACCCAGAAAGGGTAGCAGCTCTAGAAGGAGCACAAGTAGGTGCTGGAGAATATGCATTTGTAAAATTTATAGCATCTTCTGCAAGCTTTGTAATGTTGGGAGTTTCCCATGGACTTGGCGCATCTAAATTATTTAATTGGGTGTCTTGCCAACCTAAGTCATCTACATAAAAAATAATAACATTTGGCTTTATTAAATCTTTTTTTTCTTGAGCCTTAATGGTTATAGAAAAAAATAGAAGTATTAAAATGATAGTAGGTTTAGTTAAAATATATTTCATTGTTTTTATTTTATAATGTTAATACTTAGACTTAAAATTTTATTTATAGTTTAATTTTGCTGTTTTGTTTTTTATATCTAGCCAAACATCTAAATGTTCAAATTTTCTAGTATAAATATAGCCTTCACGTTTGGCAAATTCTAAAGGTTTACCTAATGGTTTTTCGTACTGAGGAAATGTTTTTAACCAAACTGCAGATGTATTAATTCCATAACCATCGTGAGGATATACGTAGCTGTATTTTTCTGCACAAACTAGAAAAATGGCTAATAGATAATCTAAGCGTTTTGTAAAATTATTATTTTTATTTAACCTTTTTCTTTTATCATCTATTCCTGTTTTCGTGTTTTTTAAAGCTTTACCTATACCAAGAGACATGGTAATTACGTTGCCTTCTCTTGCCGATTTTTGAACAGCATCAATACCTTTTGCAAGGTAATCTTCATAAGTCATGCCGAAATTTTCATGCTCAAAACCTTCTAAATAAGAACCGTCAAAAAACTTTAGATATGCTCTACCTGCGTCTTTAAATTCTGGACGTACTCGCAGAATGTTTGCAATTAACAAATTATCATTTCCTAAATTTTTATCTAATTCTTCCATCATAGATAAATACCCTGTTTCAATTTCTTTTTGCTTTTCTTTTCCGATGCGACTTTTAAAAAAACTAGGTACTAAAACTTTAATATTTGCATCTAAGAATACACCATCAATTTCAGGATTACTTGTCATTTTTGTAACATGATTTAACCAATAAGAACGAACCTGCTGTTGAGAGATGTCAAAAAAACCATTTTTTTTATTAGACATTAAAGTTTTTTTGCCTTTTGTATCTACTAAAAAAGCTTCTGGATGTTCTTTTAAAAAAACTTCATCCTCTTGGTAACCGCTCCAATTAATAACTACATTTTTATAATATAATATTTTTGCATTCGGATTGATTTTTTTTACTGCTTTTGCTGCTTTAATAGTCCCTTTTTCTGTAGAACCAAAAGTTTTGCTACCAGTAGTTTTTTCAAAAGTAATTAAAGGGTGTTTTGCTATAAATTTAATTTCCTCCTTTGTAAAAGCTGTCGCTTTTCGTAAATGCATATATAGGGGCATTTTATCCCAAGAAAATTCTGGCAATTTGTTATTTACTGCTTTTACTGAAGAAGTATCTATATGTTGTGTTTTACATGAAGTTAAAGAAAGTACTAAAACAACCAATAAAAATTTAAAATACATTTTTAACATAACTTATTCTATAATTATTTTAAAACAAATAGTACTCTGATTAGGCAGCTTTTTAAAATTATTTTTAATAACTAAACCCTCTTTTTGCTGATGCCAGCTAATGTTTTCATTACTTCCTAATAACTGTATTTCCTTTATTTCTCTTTCTAAAATCCCTCCTTTTTTTAGCGTTTTAATTAAAATATCTTTAGTTA
Source organism: Polaribacter sp. (assembly GCF_039939415.1). Lineage (GTDB taxonomy): Bacteria > Bacteroidota > Bacteroidia > Flavobacteriales > Flavobacteriaceae > Polaribacter. The sequence continues at coordinate 12,809 of NZ_JBDVJE010000073.1, read as the reverse complement.
AGGGAGCTAAAATAAAAGCATATAAATTTCCGTTTTTTGTTGTAAATCTAATATCCTTTTCTGAGAATTTTTTTAGATTTTCACCAGCTCTTTTAGTAATTATTTTTAAAGGACCTTCTCCGTAAACTGTCCAAGGTCTAGTGTTGTAAATTCCATCTTGATTAGTCTTAACAAATGCTCCAAAGTCTGATAACATTTTTATTTGATTATCAGGAATCGTTCCATCCCCCTTTAAAGCAATATTAATCATAACAACACCATTTTTACTGATTGCGTCAATAGCATTACCTATTAAAACATCTAAAGACATTTTTGTGAATGAATTTTTTCTGTAGAACCAACTTCCAGATAAATCTGTAGCCCAAATCCATGGATGTTTTTGTTGTTCACCAAACATTCCTCTTTCTAAATTGTAGGTAAATGCAGCTTTGTTTTCTTTTGTGTTTTTAAATGATAATACAGTTGTTTGTTTTCCATTATTTTCTTTTAAATCTCTATTTAAATAATCAGAAAATAACTTTACTCCTAATCCTTTTCCTGTTTTTATAGACGGATAAGGAGAATCGTTATTAAACATATCTGGATCGTATTTTTCAATTAAATCCCAAGAACGTTTGTACCAATGTTCGTTCCAGCTAGCTTGACTAGCAAATTCGAAAGTATCATAATCCATATTAAAGAATTCCCATTCTGGAGTTCCTTTTTTTTGAAACTTTCTGGCGGTTCTAAAAAAACGAGGAGACCAATATAAATGCGTTGAGACTCCAAATTTTAAACCATACTTTGTGGCTGCATTTTTCCATTCTCTAAGAATGTCTTTTTTAGGACCCATTTTAACCGAGTTCCAAGGAAAGAATGAATCATACATATCAAAATTATCATGATGAGTTGCTACTGGTATAATAAAACGAGCGCCACATTCTTTTACGAATTTTACAATTTCATTAGCATTAAATTTTTCAGCCTTAAAATTTGGTATAAATTTTTCATAACCGAATTCAGACGGATTTCCATATCTTTCCGTATGCCATTTTGTTAATCTTACTGTTCTCAATCTGTCTGGTTCATTTCGTGAATCGTAATCTTTATCACCATACATTCTTCTTCCGTAATGCGATCCATCTTCTATTCTGTTTTCATCAATAGAAGATGGAATTCCCCAATGCATCCAAACACCAATTTTACCATTTTGAAACCATTCTGGAACCTGATAGTTTTCTGCCATAGAATTCCAATTAGGAGCAATTGTTTTTTGAAGTTGTTTATTCTGACCGAAAACAAAACTAGTGCTCACTATTAAAAAAAGGATTATATAGAACTTCTTTGATTTCATATTCGTTCTTTTCTGGTATACAAAGTAACTATTTACTATTTAAGAAATGATTCTCTATTCTGTCATTTTTTTGCTGTAAAAATTTAATATCATTAATAATAAAGAGAGAAATGTTTTTTAGTGAATAAAAAAGGATGTACAATTTATGTGACTGTTTTCCTTATAAATCTATATGAATACGGATAAAATTTAGGTAAACCACTATCAGTTTTTCTAAAATGAGCAAGGAAATGATTGAAATAAGAATACTATTTGTTTAAATAAGTTAGAACTTAGCATCACTAAATTAAACCAAATACACATGAAAAAGGTCTTAACTATTATTATCGTTGTTTTGATGTCATCATTTACTTTTTCTCAAGAAAAAATAATTAAAGGTAAAGTTACAGATGAAAACAATACTCCTTTACCAGGGGTGAGTATTTTTGTTAAAGGAACTACAGATGGTGCAGTATCTGATATGGATGGAGAGTATCGAATAGAAGTAAAAAAGGATAATGCAGTAATTGTATTTTCTTATCTAGGTTATAAAACAATAGAACATACTGTTGGTGATAAAAGCATAGTTAATATTAAAATGGAGGTTGATGCACAGTCTTTAACTGAAATTGTAATTACTACAGGTATTAGAAGTTCGCAAGCAGCAGCTATAGAGGCAAAAAGAGATGCAGCTGTGGTTATAGAAGCAATTACTCCTGAGGATATTGGTAATTTTTCTGATAATAATGTTGCAGATGCTTTGCAAAGAATTGCAGGGGTGCAAATAGAAAGAGATGTAGATGATGTTTCTGGAGATAGAGTTTCTATTAGAGGTATTGGTCCACAGTTTGTGCAAGTTACAATGAATGGTCGTTCGCCTATATCTGCGGGTAACGAAGGAAAATCTGATTTTAGAAAGTTTAATTTAAATGTAATTCCTTCTGAAATTATTTCTGGAGCAAGAATTCATAAAACAACGCAAGCAAAGGAGGTAGCAACTGCTATTGGTGGTACGGTAGATTTTTTAACCATAAAACCCTTAGAAATGAGGTATAAGCGTGGTAAAAATTATGTTGCTAGTGCACAAGTAAGAACGCAACAAAATTCTGAATTGAATGAACTTGACCCAGCTAAGTTTACTGGTAGAGCCTCAGGTGTTTATGTGACAAAAATAAGTGAAAAATTAGGATTTGCTATTTCAGCTATTTACGCAAATGAAGATAAACAAAAAGATGAAACTTCATTTAGAACTTTTGATTTTGTAAATTTTAAAGAAGATACTAATGGTAATGGTGCGTTTGATGAAGGTGTAGATAAAACGTATGACAATCTTTTAATTGCAAAAACGATTAACAATACCTTAATAAGATCTAATGAAGAGCGATTAGCAGGATCTGTTGCTATTCAGTTTCAACCAACTGAAGAACTAGATTTTGTTTTCGATTATACACGTACAAATGTAGAAAGTAATTCTTCAAGACAAGCTTTTCAACTTAGTTTGGGAGCCGGAGGAGCTAAAGGTTTATTTGGTGGTGATCACCTTTTTGATGTAGGAGACATTCTATTAGATGATAGAGATAACTTACTTTATATTTCTCCATCTAATAATGTAGATACCAGAACAACAATTAGCAATAAGGCGCAATTTTTCGACAATTATACTACTAATAATATTTTAGGTTTACGAACAAAATATACTCCTTCAGAAAAATTTAACATTCTTTTTGATGTGTCTTATTCTGATTTAGACTTTTTTCAAAACTTAACCCAAGTAACAGGGCAATTTCAGGGTAAAAGAGGTGAGACTGCAGATGGATATGATCAAACAGAATTAAGTATTGATATAAGTGGTGAAACACCTAATTATACATTACCGGCAGACGTTTTTAATCCTAGAAACATAAATTTAAATGCTGTTTCACGTAGATTGATTAATACGAAAGGATATAATTATGCTTCTAAAATAGATGTAGAATATTATTTAAGCAAAGCTGCTAAAATAACTTCTGGTGCTAGATATTCAATAACTGATTTTGAAGCAAGAGAAACATTATCTTCAAAGACTACCGCTTTTGATGCATATGGTGCTACTCTTACAGATGATCAAAAAACTGGATTTCAAAATCTTTTAACGCATACAGCTGGAGCTGGTTTTAATGGAGGAACTGTTGCTGGTTTAGATAATGGATGGATATACGTACCAGGGTATGAAGCTTTAGATATGTTTCCAGGCTTTGCAAATTTAGATGGCGGAAGTGTTTTTGATTTTAATGTAGCTTTAGAAGATGTTGTATCAGAAGATGGTAATTTAATTTTTAATCCAGCGAAATCTTATGGAGCTGAAGAAACAAGTTCTGATTTCTATACGCAATTAGATTGGAAAACAGCACTATTTCAAATCCCTGTAGCTTTAAATTTTGGGGTTAGAGCTATTAGAACCGGAAACACATCAGAAGGATTTAGTTCAGTGCAATTTAAAGATTTTCAAGATGAGGATGAAGCACTTGTCAAAACTCTAACAATCCCAGATATTTATCATGAAGTGAGCACTTCAAGATGGGATGTGTTGCCAAGTTTTAATTCTAATTTTACATTAAAAGAAAACCTTAGATTAAGATTAAACGTTTCTAAAGGAGTTTCTAGACCAAAGTTTAAAGATTTAATTCCAAACAATACAATTACGTTTGTAACTAATGTTCCTGCTGGTACAGATTTAAGTGGCCAAACGCTAGTAAGAGGAGAAGTTAAATCTGGAAACCCAGATTTAAAGCCATACACTGCATGGATGTATGATCTTACTTTAGAGGGATACACTAAAAGTAGAGGTGCTTTTATCTTTAGTGCTTTTTTTAAGGATATAAAAGATTATATCGCTAGAGGAGTTGTAGAAGATGCAGCATATCCAGGAGAAGAAATATTAGGTTTTGAATTACCAACTAATCAAGAAGGTTTGTTGTTTGACATTTCTAAACCTATAAATATTACAGATGGACAAATTTATGGTTTTGAAGCAGGAGTAACACAACCCTTTACATTTTTACCAGGTTTTGCTAAAGGATTTGGAATAAAAGCTAATTATTCCTACGTAGAGAGTAGTTTTGATGGTGCTGTTGGAGATGCAGCAAATGGTTTTCCAGGTACCTCAAAACATAGTGCTAACGGTACGTTCTATTATGAGCAAAAGGCTTTTTCTTTGAGATTTACGGCAGCCTATAGAGGAGATTATTTAAGTAATTTAGGAGGTGTTGGAAGTACACGTGCAGATGAATCGCATTATACAGAAGGTACAACTATTTTAGGTTTTACAGCTAGAGTTAACATGTTAAAGAGAAAATTACAATTAACTACAGGTGTATCTAATATGACAGGAGAAGATATCCGTAGATATCAAGGAGATGATAAGACTAGTTTTTCAGCTTATTATGATAGAGACCCTATTTGGAAGTTTGGTTTAAGATATAAATTCTAATCTAAATTATAATGGATGAAGAAGGAGGTGTTTTTATCCAGTTTTAAAATAAATAAATTTTATAATAGTTCGCATATGTTTAATAAAAGACGTTTTATATTTTCCTTTATAGTAATACTTATTAGTGTTTTGAATATCTATTCTCAAGACCCAAAAGATAAAGGAATGGAAGAAATGTGGGGAGAAACTAAAGTTTCTGGAGATGCCTTAACAAGTGGAAAAGCTAAATTGTTTGATGAAGGTAATTACGGAATGTTTATTCACTGGGGTTTATTCTCAAACCTAGGTGGAGTTTGGAAAGATAAAACCTATTACGGTATTGGAGAATGGTTAATGAGTAAACGTGTTGCAAATATTGCTCCGAAGGACTATATGAAAACTGCAGAAACGTTTAATCCTGTTAAGTTTGATGCAAAGAAAATTGCACAATTGGCAAAAGATGCTGGAATGAAATATATTATTATTACTAGTAAGCACCATGAAGGTTTTGCTATGTTTGACTCTAAAGTAAGTGATTTTAATATTGTAAAGGCAACACCATTTGGTAGAGATCCAATGCACGAATTATCTGCTGCATGTAAAGAATTAGGACTTGGTTTTGGTTTCTATTATTCTCATAATCAAGATTGGACAGCTCCTGGAGGAACCAGAGGGCCAGTAGTAGATGATAAAGGGAATAAAGTAGATTTTAAAGATTATTTCTATAATAAATGCAAGCCACAAGTTAAGGAAATTTGTACCAATTATGGTCAAATAGATTTTGTTTGGTTTGATACTCCTGGAGACATGCCAAAAGAATATGTGGTAGAATTAGCAAATATGGTTAGAGAATTACAACCAAATGCTATGATGTGTAGTAGAGTTGGGTATGGTATGGGAGATTATGCTAGTATTGGAGATATGGAAGTACCAACAAGAAATGTAGAAGGATTGTGGGAAACTTGTGATACAAACAATGATTCTTGGTCATATGCTTGGTATGATAATAACTTTAAAAGCCCTAAAAAAATTCTTGGAAGAGTAATTGAAACGGTAGCAAGAGGAGGTACTTATTTATTTAATATTGGTCCAGATAGTACTGGAGCTGTTCCAAATATTGGAATAGAATTTTTAGAAGAATCAGGAAGTTGGATTAAAAAATATCCACAAGTAGTATATGCCGCAGGAAGTTCACCTTGGGGGTATGCATTGCCTTGGGGAGATGTAACAACAAAAGACAAATCACTTTTTTTATCGGTAGGAAAATGGCCAACAGATGGTAAATTATATCTACCAGGTTTAAAATCTAAAGTTAAAAAAGTGTCACTTTTAAAAGGAAAAAAAAGAAGCAAGTTAAAATTTAGTATAGAAAACGATTGGTTAGTTATTTGTACATCATACAATGCTCCCGAAGAATTAATTTCTGTAATTGAGGTAGAACTACAAGACGCAAAACCAATTGTAGAAACCCATTTAGGAATCTATCCTAATGTTGCCACTAGATTATTAACAGAATTTGGAACAGCAAAAGGAGCAGAGCAAAAGAATGTTCGTTGGATGGAAAAATTTGGGGAATGGAAACATGCAAACCAAGTGAGTGATTGGCAAGAAAATGGAGCGGTTAGTTGGAAAGTAAATGTTCAAAAACCTGGGTATTATTATTTAGATTTAGAATACAAAGGAGATGGAAGATTGGTATGGAAAACAACAACAGACGAAGGTGTGAAAGTTCAAAATCAGCAAGCAGCAACTAATAAGTATGCATTTCGTAGAATGGGTATTTTAGAATTTAAAACAGCAGGAAATCATGTAATAAAAACAGCTTTGGTTGAAGGTGATACAAAAACATCAAGTTTAAAATCTATTAAGATTTTACCAATAAAATAATTGTAAGAATTATGAAGTCCCCTTTTTTACATACATCTTTTTTTCTAATCAGTTTGTTTTTAATGCAAGCTGCCTTTTCACAAAAAGATAATCATTATCCAAAATTTAGTTGGGATAAAGTTCCCGTGGCCTTTCATTTCGGAAAAAAAGGAGATTTATTAACCAAAAAGGAAGCCAAATTTATAGCTTCTCATTCCAATTTTGTTGTATTAGAGAAGGCTCATGGTTTTCCTAAATATAGATATTCTGAAGAATCAATAGCTGCTGACGCAAAAGTGTTAAAGTCTTTAAATAAAGAGATAAAAGTAGTGTTCTATTGGAATGCATTTTTAGATTACTCTATGTATAAAGCACATAAGGAATATCAAAAAAAGACAGATTGGTGGTTAAAGACACAAAAAGGTGAGTTAGATTTAAAGAGCAATAGAATTAAACGCTATGATTTATCTAATCCTGAGTTTAGAAATTGGTGGTCAAATGTTGCAAAAGAAAATTTAGATAATAAAAATATAGATGGTGTTTTCTTTGATGCTTTAAACCAAGTAACCAACCCAGGAAATAAAAGATTATGGGGCATTGAAAAATACAATGCAATTCAAAAAGGATTAAAAGATTTAATTAAAGAAACCAGAACTAAAATAGGTGACGGTAAAATAATTGTATACAACGGAATCCGTTCAACTCCAGTTCGAAACGCAGGAAATGATTTTCCAGACAATACAGATGCGGTAATGATTGAGCATTTTGGATTTTTCAATAGCAAAACAAAAGAAAGTATGCTAAAGGATATTCAAGAAATGGAAAAAGCAGGAAAAAGCGGGAAAATTGTAGTTTTTAAAACTTGGCCAGAAAATGCTTGGCTAAACAAACGTTTTATGGCTAAATCAGAAAAAGAAAAAGAAAAAATTTCTAAACAGCGTATAAATTTTGCTTTAGCATCTTTTTTAGCTGGTGCACAAAAGCATTCTTACTTTATTTATAATTGGGGTTATCGATTAAGTATGGGGTCACTTTTATGGTATCCAGAATTAGATAAACCTTTAGGGAAACCTTTAAATGAAATGCAAGTAAATGATTGGATTTTAACAAGAAAATATAAATATGCAGATGTTTGGGTAGATTTAGAAAATAGAAAAGCAAAAATCAACTGGAAAAAATAGAGGTGAAAATGAAAATAAGTGTCGGTTTATACTTTTTTATGCTCATGAGTTTAGCGTCTTGTCAACATCAAAAAAAGACATCAAATAAGGAAGGAAAGCCAAATATTATCATTTTTTACGCTGATGATATGGGATATGGAGATTTAGCGATCCAAAACTCACAATCTAAAATTCCTACACCAAATTTAGATCAATTAGCCAAAGAAGGTATGCTCATGACAGATGCCCACAGTTCTTCTGGTATTTGTACACCAAGTAGATATGCACTTTTAACAGGAAGATATCATTGGAGAGATTTTAATGATATTGTGCATTCTATGGGCGAATCTGTTTTTAAAGAAAATCAAGTTACTTTACCTAGAATTCTTCAAGAAAATGGATACAACACAGCTGCAATTGGCAAATGGCATTTAGGTTGGGATTGGGAAGCTATCAGAAAAAAAGATTCTTTAAAGAAAGATAAAGTATTATTTAGAAAAAAAGAAATTGAAGTATGGTCATCTCAAGCTTATGATTGGAGCAAAAAAATCCCTAATGGTCCTTTATCTATAGGGTTTGATTATTACTTTGGTGATGGTACTATTAATTTTCCTCCATATACTTGGATTGAAAATGATAAGGTGAGAGAGGCTCCTACAATGACATTACAACATCCAAAAGAAGATTTTGCGCTAGAAGGAAATTGGGAATTAAGACCAGGACCTGCCGTTAAAGATTGGGATTTCTATAAGGTTTTACCTACCGTTACAAGTTCTGCAGTAACATTTATCAAAGATCAAGAAAAAGCAGAAAAACCTTTCTTCTTATATATGGCTTTTCCTTCTCCTCATGCACCAATAATTCCAAATAAAGAATTTAGAGGAAAAAGTAAAGCAGGACCTTATGGTGATTTTATGTATCAAACAGATGATGCTGTTGGACAAATTTTAGCAGCATTAAAATCAATAAAAGCAGATGAAAATACGATTGTTATTTTTACTTCAGATAATGGGTCTGAAAAATATGCGTATGATCGAGTTAAAAATTTTAATCACGATAGTTCAAAACCATTTAAAGGGGTAAAAAGAGATATTTATGAAGGAGGTCATCATATACCATTTATTGTAAAATGGCCAAGTAAAATTAAATCAGGCACTATAAATCATCAGCTTTTTAGTCAAGTAGATCTTTTAAAGACATTAACTACTATTACAAAAAGCACATTGCCAAATAACTTTAACTATGATAGTTATAATTTTTCTAATGTTTGGTTAACTAATACAGAAAAACCTGTTAGAGAAACAATCATTCATAATACTTGGGAGTCTAAATTTGCAGTTAGAAAAGGAGACTGGTTGTACATCAATAATAAAGACGGATATCATACCAGAATTCCAAAATGGCTTTCAAAAAATCAGCATTTTGAGAATACAAATGATACAGTACAACTTTTTAATCTTAAAAAAGATATTGGACAAACTATAAATCTAGCAAGTAAATATCCAAATAAGGTTAAAGAATTAGCACTGGAATTAAGTATTCAACAAAAAACAGAAACTTTTAAAAATTAAAACGAATATGAAAATACCCCCATTAAAAATTATTGCATTGTTATTCGTTTTAATTTCAATAGTTTCTTGTAATAACTCTAAAAAAAATACTGAAATAACAAATGAAAGCGTAAGGCCTAACATTATTTTTATTTTTGGTGATGACTGGGGGTTTGGAGATTTAGGAACTTATGGCAACAAAGAAGTAGTTACTCCAAATTTAGATAAAATGGCTGCTGAAGGTACAAGGTATACTCAATTTCATGTTACAAGTGGTGTTTGTTCTCCAAGTAGAGCCTCTGTTTTAACGGGGCATTTTCCTGCAAGACATCGTGTTCATGGTCATTTTGCACCTCATGCCTTTAATGTAAAAAGAAATATGCCAGATTATTTAGATGACTCTTTACCTGTATATTTACCAAGAACTATGCAAAAAGCGGGTTATAAAACGGCTCATTTTGGTAAATGGCATTTAGGAGGTGGAGGTTTGCCAAATGGAGACCCAAATGCACCTGAACCAAAAGCATATGGGTATGATGAAACTAGAGTTTGGAATGGAAATGGACCTACCTGGAAAGGTGATAAAAAATGGCCAACAACCAGATATATGGATAGTGATACACTTTGGGTACAAAGTTCTAGTAGAATTGTTGTTGATGAAACCATCGATTTTATAAAAAGAAACAAAGGAAAACAACCAATGTTTATAAACCTTTGGCTTAAAGACCCTCATACACCTTTGTGGCCATCAGAAGCACAACGTAAACCTTTTAAAGATTTATCACGCAGTAAAGAAACGTATTATGCAGTTTTAAAAGATGCAGATTTTCATGTGGGTAGATTGTTAAAGTCTTTATCAGAAATGGGATTAGATGAAAATACTTTAGTTATTTTTTCTAGTGATAATGGTCCTGCAGGATATGGTCCGTCACTAAAAGCAGGCTCTACAGCAGGGTTAAAAGGAAGAAAAGTAGATATTTATGATGGAGGAGTAGTTGTACCTTTCATTGTTAAATGGAAAAACCATGTAAAAGCAAATAAAGTAGATTCTACAAGTGTACTTTCTACTGTAGATTTGTTACCAACATTTGCCCATTTAGCAGAAATAGAATTACCAAAAAACTATAATATAGATGGAGAAAATATTGCATCAATCTTAGAAAATAAAAATTTTAAACGAACAAAACCTTTGTTTTGGGAATGGCGTTTTCCAAAAATAGGAACAAACCATTGGGCAGAAGGAGCCGTAAGAAAAGGGGATTGGAAAATGTTATTTAATGATAAAATTAATAAAATAGAATTATATAATATCACTAAAGATCCGTTTGAAAATAATAATTTAATAGAAAATAATAATCAGATTGTAAGTGAACTTAAAAGTTTGTGGAACAATTGGAAAAAAGATTTACCTAAATAGGTCTAACAGAATTTACAAAAGATAATAAAATGAATAAAAGGTTAGTAATATTATTTACGCTTGCAGTAATTACAATTTCATGTACTTCTAAATCTCAAAAAACAATAACTTCTCAAGAGAAGAAAAAGCCCAATGTAATTATTGTAATTACAGATGATCAAGGTTATGGAGATATTGCTGCTCATGGTAATAAGTTGGTTCAAACACCTACTTTAGATAAATTTCATGGAGAATCAGTTAGATTAACAGATTTTCATGTGGGACCTACTTGTGCACCATCAAGATCTGGTTTAATGACTGGTAGATATGCTAATAGAGTTGGTGTTTGGCATACTATAGGAGGAGTTTCTATTTTAAGAAAAGAAGAAGTTACTATGGCAGATGTTTTTAATGAAAACGGTTATGAGACTGCAATGTTTGGGAAATGGCATTTAGGAGACACTTACCCATCTAGACCTCAAGACAAAGGCTTTAAACAAACTCTTGTTCATGGAGGTGGTGGTGTTGGACAAACTCCAGATTATTGGAATAATGATTATTTTGATGACACGTATTTAAAAAATGGAGTTCCAACAAAGTATAAAGGATATTGTACAGATGTTTGGTTTGACGAGGCTATAAAATATATTGAAGAGAAAAAAGACGAACCATTTTTCGCTTACATTTCTACAAATGCACCACATTTACCTTATAATGTGCCAGAAGAATATTATAATAAATATAAAGATTTAGACATTCCGGAATTTCAAAAAATATTTTATGGAATGATTACAAATGTTGATGATAATTTTGCCAAACTTCAAAAAAAGTTAAAAGAATTAAAAATTGCAGACAATACTATTGTAATTTTTATGACTGATAATGGTACTGCTTCTGGGTATAAAAAGATAGGAGGTAAATTGTACGGTTTTAATGGTGGAATGAAAGGAACAAAAAATAGCGAATATGAAGGAGGACATAGAGTTCCATTCTTTATCTCTTATCCAGAAAAAAACATTAGAGGTGGTAAAGATATTAATGAGTTAACTGCTCATTTAGATATTTTACCAACATTAGCTACTTTATGTAATTTAGAATTACCTGAGAAAAGAAATGAAATTGATGGTTCAGATATATCTTCACTTCTTTTAGGAACTGCAAAAACTATTGGAAGAGAATATTTAATTACAGATTCTCAGCGAGTTCAAAGTCCTATAAAATGGAGAAAAAGTACTGTAATGTCTGATAAAATGAGATTAGTTAATGGTACAGAGTTGTATGATATTGCTAAAGATCCAGGTCAAGAAAATGATATTGCAAGTCAGTTTCCAGAAAAAGTAGCAAAAATGCGAGGTCATTATAATGAATGGTGGAGTTCTGTTTCTTCAAAATTTAATCAATTTCCAGTTATTGTTTTAGGTTCAGATAAACAAAATCCTATAGAATTAACTTGTCATGATACACATGTTCATGATTCAAAAATCCCTTGGAATCAAGATTACATTAGAGAAGCTAAGAAAAACCCTATTGGAGGAAACTTTACAGTAGAATTTGAAAAATCTGGAAAATATAAAATAGAAATTAGCAGGTGGCCTTTTGAATCTGGATTAGCTATAAATGAATCTATAAAAGGTAGAGCAAAAACAATTTCTACAGAAGCAATAAGTGAAGGTAAAAGTATGAACTTTACAAAAGGAGGAATTCAAATTGGTGCTTGGAGACAAGAAAAACAAATTGATAAAAAAGCAAAGTCAATTGTTTTTGAAGGTAATTTTTCAAAAGGGAAAACAGATATGAGTGCTTGGTTTACAACAAACAAAAATGTAGACTGGGGTGTTTTTTATATAAAAGTAACAAGACTATAGTTGTTTGAAACTTTAATACATTACATTATTAATATTTATTATAAGTAAGAATGTAAAACAAACATTTACAACACCCTTATTAAATAATATGAACTTGTAATCTATATTTATACTACTATTTTATATCATTTTTAAACATGTTAATTAATATGCACAAGACTTAATATTTAGTGCCGCAATGTGTGTGAGTTCGAGTCTCTCCGCCTGTACAA
>NZ_JBDVJE010000072.1:0-101819 GCF_039939415.1 Polaribacter sp. | reverse complement strand
AGGAAATTAATAGATATTAAAACCAAGCTGTAATAAAGAGATGTTTAAAGCTATTAATTTAATGATAAATGAATTATTAAAAGAATAAAAAAAGCCTACTATCAAAATAGTAGGCTTTTTTTAAAAATTTATTGAGAACTTATATTTTTGTAACCTTAACTGCGTTCATACCACGCATTCCTTTTTCTAATTCAAAAGAAACTTTGTCGTTTTCTGCAATTTGATCAATTAAACCACTTACGTGTGTAAAATATTTCTCGTTGTTTTCTGTATCAATAATAAATCCAAAACCTTTAGAAGTATCAAAGAAAGAAACTTTTCCTTTTCTTACAGGATCTTCTTCTGGCAAGTCTTCTTTTTTAGTTGTAGAAATCTGAATATCTTCTAGTTCATATTCTACTTTTAATTCTGGATCTGGTGGTGTATCTGTTAAATTACCATTATGATCTACATATGCAAACTGAATTCCTGCAGAACCATTTTCTTCTTTGGCTGCTTTTCTAGCTTCCATTTTCTTTTGCTTGTCTAGGCGTTTTTTTAAACGCTTTTTTTCTTTTTCACTTTTACTAAATGTTTGTTGCGATTTTGCCATTAAAAATATAAGAGTTTTAGATTAATGTTTCTCTTAAGATAAAATACCTAACTGGAAATTCAAAATCTTACTAAAGCTAACTAGTGTATTGAGTGGAGTGTATTCTTTCTTAATGCTGCAAATATAGTATTTATAAACGAATTTTTTCAAATTTTAACCTTTAGATGTTAAAAAATTATTAATTATAAGTAAAGCTATTAATAAATAATAGTATTGCTATTATATTTGTGATAAAATCAATTAACATGAAGAGTTTATTATCTGTTCTTAAAATATCTGTTCCTGAAAAAATTTATATAAAAAATCCAGAAAGTTCTACTTTGGGTAAAAAAATTATTGAACATAGTATTTATTTAATAAATGAGATAGGTTTTGAATGTTTTACTTTTAAAAAACTAGGTATAAGAATAGGTTCTAATGAGAGTTCTATTTATAGATATTTTGAAAGTAAACACAAATTACTTTTGTACCTTTCTTCTTGGTATTGGGCATGGCTAGAATATCAATTAGTTATAGAAACTTTTAGTTTAACAAATGTTAATGAAAAATTAGAAAAAGCAATAACAGTGGTTACAAAAACTGTTAAAGAAGACAGTAATTTTTCACATATTAATGAAACTATACTTTATAAAATTATTGTAAATGAAAACTCAAAATCTTTTTTAACTAAAGAAGTAGATACAGAAAACAAAGAAGGCTATTTTGAAGTATACAAAAGAATAATTACAAGAATTAGTGATATGATTTTAGCTACAAATAGTACATATCCTTTTTCATTAAGTTTAGCAAGTACAATTATTGAAGGAGCTTTACATCAACATTATTTAAGAGAACATTTTCCATTAATTACAAATAGTAAAACTACCGATATTACAACAGGTTTTTTTATTCAATTAGTAAAAAACACAATTAAATAAGTATGAAAAACAATCAGTTAACTCCCTGGCAAAGACTTGTTGGCTTATTAAAATTAGAAAAGAGAGATATTTTTCAAATATTCTATTACGCAATTTTTGGAGGAGTTGTAGCCCTATCTCTTCCCTTAGGAATACAAGCTATTATCAATTTAATTCAAGGTGCACAAATATCTACTTCTTGGATTGTATTAGTTATTGTGGTAACCATTGGAGTTATTTTTTCTGGTGCTTTGCAATTGATGCAATTAAGAATTATAGAAACAATTCAGCAAAGAATTTTTACAAGAGCGTCTTTTGAGTTGAGTTATCGATTTCCAAAAATAAAAATGAATGAATTACGTAATTATTATCCACCAGAATTAGCGAATCGTTTTTTTGATACCATTACAATTCAAAAAGGATTGTCTAAAATTTTAATTGATGTACCTACTGCATTATTACAAATTATTTTTGCACTAATACTACTTTCATTCTATCATCCATTCTTTATCATTTTCGGAATTTTATTAATACTATTAATTTATATTGTATTTAAATTTACAGCACAAAAAGGACTAGAAACCAGTTTAATAGAATCTAAAATAAAATATAAAGTTGCTCATTGGATTCAAGAAGTTGCTAGAACTGTGGTTAGTTTTAAATTGTCTGGAAACACCAATTTGGCAATTCAAAAAAATGATGATTTGGTAAACAAATATTTAAAAGCAAGAGAAAGTCATTTTAAAATTTTGATTATTCAATTTATTCAAATGGTAAGTTTTAAAGTAATTGTAACAGCAAGTTTATTATTAATTGGTGGTGCATTGGTTTTAAAACAAGAAATGAATATTGGACAATTTGTAGCTGCAGAAATTATCATTTTATTAGTAATTCAATCTGTAGAAAAACTAATAATCGGGTTAGAATCTTTTTATGATGTTTTAACTTCAATCGAAAAAATAGGACAAGTTGTTGATAAAGAACTAGAATCTCAAAATGGTGAAAAACCTATGTTTAAAGAAGGTTTAACCGTAGAATTAGATGATGTTTCTTATGGAGTAGAAAATAGAGAAAAACATATAATTAAAAATATTTCATTAAACCTACACTCTAAAAGTAGAATTTTAGTGATGGGAGAAAGCGGTGCAGGTAAATCTACATTATTAAGATTAATATCTGGTGTAAACCAACCTACTTCTGGTAATATTTATGTTAATAATTTATCTTTAAAAAGTCTTCATTTAAATCATTATCGTTCGCAATTAGGTTTATCTCTTTCTAACGAAACTCCTTTTGAAGGAAGTATTAGAGAAAATTTAGTTTTTGGTAGCAATGCTGTAAAAGATGATATTATTTATAAAGCCTTAGATGTTGTTGGATTATCGCAATTTTTAAAAGAACAAATTAATGGTCTAGAAACAGTTATTTATCCAGAAGGAAAACAAATGTCTTATACCATTGCCAAAAAGATAATTTTAGCAAGAGCTATTATTAAGCAACCCAAAGTAATGATTTTAGAAGATCCTTTAGATCAATTTAATTTATCTGAAACCAAAAAAATTATTAGTTATTTAACAGATTCTAAAAGACCTTGGGCTTTAATTGTAGTTAGTAGTAAAAAAAGTTGGCGAACACAGTGTAACCAAACTATTACATTAGAAAAAGGAAGTATTAAATCAATAAAATAATTTAAATGTTAAACATATCTAACAATCAAATAAATAAAAAAATTGATTTAACTACGTTTAAATCAGGGCAAAAAATATTTACAAAAAAGTATTATAAAGCGTTTAATAAATTTTTATTAGCTGCAGCAATAATTGGCTTTATAACGCTATTTTTACCTTGGACTCAAAATATTACAAGTCAAGGTTCTGTAACAACATTAACTCCAAATCAAAGACCACAAACAATTCAATCTCAAATTCCGGGTAGAATAGAAGAATGGTTTGTAACAGAAGGAAATTTTGTGAAAAAAGGGGATACAATTCTGAGAATTTCTGAAATTAAAAGTGAATATTTTGACAGCCGTTTAATAGAAAGAACAAGTAATCAAATAAACGCAAAATCATTTTCTGTAGCTGCTTATGAGCGTAAAGTAGCAGCTTTAAAAAGACAAATTAATGCTTTAAAAAAAGAACAAAACCTTAAGATTAAGCAAACAAAAAATAAACTTTTACAATCTAAATTAAAAGTAAAAAGCGATAGTATAGATTTTGAAGCTGCAAAAACAAATATTTTAATTGCAAAAAGACAATACAACCGTACACAAACTTTACAAAAAGAAGGTTTAAAAGCAGTTAAAGATGTTGAAGAAAAAAGAATAAAACTGCAAGCTACTCAGGCAAAATTAATTTCGCAAGAAAACAAATTATTAGCAAGTAAAAATAATATTTTAAATGCAAAGTTAGAGTTGTCTAGAATCTCTGCAACTTACACAGATAAAATTTCGAAAGCACAAAGTGATATGTTTACAGCACAATCAAATGGTTTTGATGTAAAAGCACAGGTTTCTAAATTAGAAAATAGTAGAAGTAATTATAGCGTTAGAAATAACTTATTATTTATTACTGCTCCACAAAATGGTTTTATAAATAAAGCTATTAAAGGAGGAATTGGAGGTACTTTTAAAGCAGGTGAAGATATTGTAGGAATTATGCCAGAAAAGTATGATTTAGCAGTAGAAACCTATGTAAAACCAATTGATTTACCACTATTACATATTAATGAAAAAGTAAGAGTTCAGTTTGATGGTTGGCCAGCAATTGTATTTAGCGGTTGGCCTAATGTTTCTTACGGAACTTATGGAGCAAAAGTAGTTGCCATAGAAAATTTTATAAGTGATAATGGTAAATATAGAGTTCTATTAGCTCCAGATAACACAGATCATACTTGGCCAAAAGCTATTAGAGTTGGTTCTGGTGCTAAAACAATTGCTTTATTAGAAGATGTACCTATTTGGTTTGAACTTTGGAGACAATTAAACAGCTTCCCTCCTAACTATTATCAACCAAAAAAAGTAAAAAACACATCAAAAAACAAATAGTATTTATTTTAATAAAAAGAATTATTATAATGAAAAAATATATTTTATTAGTATTCTTATTAATTATTTCAAATTTACACGCTCAAGAAAAAGTTAACTCTATTATGACTTTATCTGAATATTTAGGATATGTAAAAAACTATCATCCTATTGTAAAACAAGCAAATTTAATTATCAATAAAAGTGAAGCTAAATTATTAAAAGCAAGAGGTGCTTTTGACCCTAAAATTGAAGTAGATTTTAATAAAAAGCAATTTAAAAATAAAGAATATTATAATAAATTAAATGCTGCTTTTAAAATTCCTACTTATTATGGTTTAGTATTTAAAGCAAATTTTGAAAACAATGATGGTATTTATTTAAACCCAGAATCTACAGTACCAACAGATGGTTTATATAGTGCTGGTATTTCTGCATCTTTACTAAACGGATTATTAATTAATAAAAGAATGGCTGCCTTAAAAAAGGCTAAACTTTTTTTAAATCAAGCTAAAGAAGATCAACAAATTTTAGTAAATCAAATTTTATACAACGCTTCTCTATCTTATTTTAATTGGTTAAAAAATTATAACGAAAAAAAAGTATATTCAGACTTTTTAAACAATGCAAAAATTAGATTTAATGCGACTAAAAGAGCTTTTATAGAAGGAGAAAAACCAGCTATAGATACAACCGAAGCAATAATTACATTAAACAACAGAAAACTCAGTTTAGAAAAAGCTAGAATTAAATTGATAAAATCTTCTTTAGAATTATCTACTTTTTTATGGTTAAATAACAATACACCTGTAGAATTAAAAGAACATATAATTCCAGATGTTAATACTTTAAATAGTATTGATACAACTTTTAATATTGCTTTATTTAATAATGCTAATTTTGATATTAATAAGCACCCAAAAATAAAATCTTTAGGTTTTAAAATACAAAGTTTAAATATTGATAAAAATTTAATAAAGAACAACTTATTACCTAAACTAGATGTACAATATAATTTTTTAACACAAAATATAAATAAAATAAATACACTAAATATACAAAACTATAAAGCAGGTATTAATTTTAAATTGCCTTTATTTTTAAGAAAACAAAGAGGAGATTTAAAACTAGCTAAAATTAAATTACAAGATAAAGAGTTTGAAAATGAAATAGTTAAAATTACCATTAAAAACAAGGTAAAAGCAATACAACAAGAGTTAAGATCTTTTGTTTATCAAAATGAATTAACAACAACAATTGTTAAAGATTATGATACCCTTTTAAAAGCAGAAAACAGAAAACTTTTCTTAGGAGAAAGCTCTCTTTTTTTAGTAAACTATAGAGAAGTAAAACTCATTGGTGCAAAATTAAAAGCCATTGATTTAGAAAACTCTTATTATAAAACAAAAGCAAACTTATTTAAAACAGCTGTAATTTTATTAGCAGAATAACAAGATAATTTATGACCATAAAATGATTAAATAAAGTAGTTAATTCAATTTACATTTTTAAAACCTACAAAGAATTTTCGTACTTTTAATATTCTAACCAAAAAACTAAATAAAATGACAGATAATAATAAACCAGTAAAATCGTTTTGGGTAATTGGTAGTATAGCACTAATTTGGAATGCTTTAGGAGTTATGGCATATTTAGAACAAGCTTTTATGACAGATGAAATGAAAGCGGCTTTACCAGAAGATCAACAAGCTTTATACGAAAATACACCTATTTGGGTAACAACAGCTTTTGCTATTGCAGTTTGGGGAGGATTATTAGCTTGTATTTTATTATTAATGAAAAAAGCTTTGGCAAAAAATATTTTTATTCTTTCATTAATAGGAATAATTGTACAAATGATTTATAATTTCTTTATAAGTAATGCAATAGATGTTTATGGTCCTGGAAAAATGATTATGCCACTATTGGTAATAGTTTTTGGTGTTTTCTTAGTTTGGTATTCTAAAAAGTGTGCAGATGATGGAATATTATCTTAATATATAATATTTAAGCAGCTTTTTTTTATTCAAATAAAGCAGCAATAAATTCTGCTACACAAGCGGGTTTTTCCACTCCTTTTATTTCAATTGAACAACTAAAAGTGACTTTAATTCCATTATTATTAATTTCCTCTATTTCTTTTATTGTTGATGACATTCTTAATAGACTATTTACAGGTACAGGATTAGGAAAACGAACTTTATTTAAGCCATAATTCAACCCCATTTTTACGCTTTTAATATAAAATAATTCTTCTAAAAGCCTAGAAATCATAGAAACAGACATAAAGCCATGTGCAACTGTCGTTTTAAAAGGACTCTCCTTCTCTGCTCTCTTTTCATCAACATGAATCCATTGTTTGTCTAAAGTAGCATTTGCAAAATCATTAATCATTTCTTGCGTAATTGTGTACCAATTTCCAACAGGTAATGGTTTTCCTTTCATCAACTTAAACGCTTCAAAATTTACAAATTCTAATGGTTTCATCTTTTTATTTTTTTGTAAATAAATCCTCTTTTATTTTAGGTAATTGTAAATGAAATCTAACAGCTATAATTCTTATAATAACTATAACAGTAGCAGAAATAATAAAAATAATATTTTCTGGAACTTTAAAATAATTCAACATTAAATAGGTTATTCCTCCAGCTAAACATGCTGAAGCATAAATTTCTTTTTCAAAAATTAATGGAATTTTATTTGTTAAAACATCACGTAAAACACCACCAAAAACTGCAGAAATCATGCCCATGATTAATGCTATAATAGGTTGTAAATTAAACGACAATCCTTTTTGTAAACCTAATAAAGTAAAAACTCCTAAACCAATAGTATCAAACAAAAATAGGGTTTTACTTAAAGGAGCAATCTTACTTTTAAATAAAAAAGTTAAAACTACGGCTGCTAAAATTGTGTATAAATAATTAAGATCTCCAATCCAATTTATTGGATGTGCATCAATCAAAACATCACGCAACATTCCACCTCCAACAGCGGTAACAAATGCAATAATTATAACTCCAAATAAGTCAAGTTTTTTATCAGAAGCCACTAAAGCTCCACTAATTGCAAATGCAAAAGTTCCTAAAATGTCTAAAACATAAATGAGTTCCATTTATATTTATTTAAAATTACATTATTCTTAAACTGTAACCTGAGAAAATTTAATATTCAATTCTTTCTGAATTTGATGAATTTTCTCTAATTCTGAAGGCAAAATAAAAGCAAGTGAAACACCTGTTTTTCCTGCTCTTGCAGTTCTACCACTTCTATGAGCATAGTATTCTAATTGTTCTGGTAATTGATGATGAATTACAAATTCTAAACCATTTACATCTATACCACGTGCAGAAACATCTGTAGAAACCAAATATTGTAAGTTTTCTTTTTTAAAAGCACGCATTACTTTATCTCGTTCTTTTTGTTGCATATCTCCTTCTAAAGCTGCTGCAGAAAAACCTTCTTCAATTAAAAAATTTGCTAAATTTTGAGCACCAGCTTTTGTTCTACAAAAGATAATTCCTCTTTGATCTTGTCTTTTTTCTAAAAAAGAAATTATATCATCTGCTTTTTCTTTTAAAGTAGTTTTTGCAAAATGATGACGAATATTTGCATTTACTAATGTGTTTTTGTTTACCTCTATTCTAGGAGCATTCGCATCCATATACGTCTTTACAATTCTTTTAATTTCTTCTGGCATGGTTGCAGAAAACAACCATGTTTTTCTATCGGTTTTAGTCGTAAATTTTAAGATTCTATTTAAATCTTGTTTAAAACCCATGCTTAACATTTCATCTGCTTCATCTAAAACTACAGTTTTTACATGGCTAATATCTACACTTCCTCTTTCTATTAAATCAATTAATCTACCTGGAGTTGCAACAACAATATGTGTTGTTCTCTTTAGATTATTCATTTGTCTGTCTATTTTTTCACCTCCAAAAACAGCCTCTACAAAAATTCTTTCTTCATTATATTTAGTAAACTTAAATAATTGCTTTTTTATTTGTTGTACTAATTCTCTTGTTGGCGATAAAATTAAAGCCTGAATATGATTAGAACTTGCATCTATTTTATGTAAAATAGGCAAACCAAAAGCAGCTGTTTTACCAGTACCAGTTTGTGCTAATCCAATAAAATCTGTAGAAGATTTTAATAAAACAGGAATTGTTTTTTCTTGAATTTCTGTTGGTGTAGAAATTCCTAATTCTTTAATAGATTTAATATAATTCTTATGAATCCCTAAGTTAGAAAAAGTGGCCATTTTGTATCTTAATTTTGTGCAAAGATACTTTTATTTAGGAGGTTGTAATACTTTTAAAACATTTTCTCTTATTCTTGCAGGCTTCAACGTTTTAGAAGCTAACATTGCCCAAGTTGTTTTTGCTTTTACTAACAAAATTTCTTTTTTATAAAATTCCATAAAACGCACAGAAGTAATTCCTTTGGTTTCACCAACCCAAGTTTTTACAGTAATTTCATCACCTAAAATCGCTTGATTTTTATAATCAATTTCATGTTTTGTTACTACCCAAACATATTGAGGTAAAGGATTGTCTTTGGTTAAGAATGCATAATGTTTGGTAGCAATGTCATCCATCCATTTTACATAAACCAAATTGTTTACATGATGTAAAGTATCTATATCTTCTTTAGATACTTTTATTGTAAGAGAAAAAATATTGCTCATTAAATTATAGATTCACCATTTAAGTTTGTGGTTAAAACATCGCTAAAGAGATTAAAAAACGGACGTAAAGCTTTAAAACTCTTATCTAATTCTTCTAAAAAATTAGGTGCAAGCACTTCTGCATCTGTAAAGTTTCTAATAGCTATAAACCCTTTTTTACGTAATAAATCGATGTCTTTATGCTCTTTATCAAAACCTCTTGGTGCAGATTTTAGTTCTTCTCCACCAAATTTTCCGCCAAAATATTTTACATAGTCTTTATCTTCTAAAATTTCACGAAACTCGGTTGCATCTTGCTCTATTTCTTTTCTAATTCTTTGCAAATCATGTTTTTCTGGTTGCCAAAAACCACCACCCAATAACGTTTCACCTGGTTTGATTTGTAAAAAATAACCACCTCTTAATTCTTTACCTAATCTAGAAAAAGAAACTGCAAACCTAGGATTATAAGGGGTTTTATCTTTAGAAAAACGAACGTCTCTATAAATTCTATAGATTTTCATTTTTTCTATTTCATCATGCATTGCTAACTGATTTTGCATTTCTAAAAAAACTTCTTTTACTTCTTTTTGAATTTCTATAAATTTTGGTTTATGTTCTGTAAACCAATCTCTATTGTTGTTTTTTTGTAAAGCTTTTAAAAATTGAAAACAGTTTTTTTGAAATTGCATTGTAATGATTTTTTAGATTTTCAATGTACAAATTAATCTATGATATGAAAATTATAAATACGTAAATTTGAAATGTAATTATGCATCAACAAAACAAAAACATTCAAAAGCATTTTGATGGATTTCTGCAAACCAATTGTTTGTGGAAGCATGATGCTGTTTATAAATTACAACAATTTGATATTGAAACAAAATCAACCAAAATTAATATTGAAATTAATAAAAAATTACGTTTAGGGAAGTATGTAGAACGTTTAGTTTCTTTTCAATTAGAACAAGAAAAAAAGATTTCTATTCTTTGTGAGAATATTCAAATTCAGAAAGAAAAACTTACTTTAGGCGAGTTAGATTGTATTATCAAAAAAGAAGAAAAAACGATTCATTTAGAAGTTATTTACAAATTCTATTTGTACGACAATTCTGTTGGTAACAGTGAAATTGACCATTTTATTGGTCCAAACAGAAAAGATTCTTTAATTGAAAAATTAGTTAAATTAAAAGAGAAACAACTGCCACTTCTCTACTCTAAAGAATGTAAAGCGTTTTTAAAAACTATTAATTTAAATTCTAAGAACATTGAGCAACAGGTTTATTTTAAAGGACAATTATTTGTTCCTTTTGCTGATAAAAACTTACAATTATCTAGTTTAAATCAAGATTGTATTGTTGGCTTTTACATCAACCAAAAAGAATTGTTAGAATTTAAAAATTGTAAATTTTTTATTCCAAATAAAAAAGATTGGATTGTAATTCCGCACAAAAATGTAAATTGGTTAACATTCGAAAAATTTCATTATCAAGCACAAGATTATATCTATAGAAAAAGCGCACCACTTTGCTGGATAAAAAAGCAAAATGGTACACTTGTAAAAATATTTTTAGTTTGGTGGTAGTTTAATTTCTGTCTACAATATCTCCTGAACCCACAGATTTGCTATCTACATGTTTAGGGTTTCCTTTGTAATACACACTTCCAGAACCTACTAATTTTGCTTTAATTTTGGAAGTAACAGTTGTTCTTACATTACCAGATCCTGCAACATTTGCATACACTTCATCAGTTTTTAATCCATAAGCTCTAACGCTACCAGAACCTGCAATAGAACACGTTAACTCGTTAGAATTACCTTCTAAATTAATATTACCAGAACCTCCAATAGATACTTTAATTTCATCTGCTTCTACTTTTAAAGTAATATCTCCAGAACCTCCTAAACTTGCTTTAAAGTCATTTGCTTTAATAATTGAATTACATGTAATTTTTCCTGATCCTGCTAATGCAACACTTTCAATATCTTTATAAGTTACTGTTATTGTTAATCTTCTAGTGGTTTTAATATTTATATTTTTTTTAAATTTAATTTTTAAAACATCGCTAGAAACTTCTGTTTCTATATATGGTATAATGTTTTCTTCTCCTTCTATAGTAATTTTTCCTTCTTTTCCTTTTACAAGATTTACATCAAAAGAACCTCCTACAGAAATAGCGTCGTAATCTGATGTTGTTCTATTTACAGTAACAACATTTCCATTTCCTTTAATTTTTTTATTGTTGTACCAATTCTGCGCATTTATAGTAAAAGCTAACATTAAAATGAAACTAGATAATAGTAATTTTTTATTCATGGTATTTATTTTTGGTTGATTATTTTTTAATTTTCTTTAATACTTACACCTCCATATTGTGATGTAATTTTAATTTTAGAGTTGGTTTTTCCTTTTCCGAATTTACCTTGATAATATTTTTTAGTTGATTTAGATATACTTTTGTAAAACTCCATTTTATCATCATCTCTACTAAAACCTGCATATTGTAAATCTAATTCAAATTCAAAAACAGCATTAGAATCTACCCCTATTCTTATACCTGCATATTCTCCGTCAATTTCTACAGTATTAAAACCTTTGACTAAATTTTGAACTTTTAGAGATCCATAATCTGTATCTATCATTAAGTTTTTATGTACAGTTCCAAAACGCATTGATAAATAATCTGAATTTCCTTTAATATTTACTGCTTCATCAATCGAAATTGAACCATAATCACTATTAAAATTAATGCTTTCTGTTTTTTCTAATTTTAATGTAGAGTAATCTGTATTGGCATTTATTTCTTCAGAATTTTCGATGGTTAATTTAGAATAATCAATATTAACATCTCCTTTTTTCATAAAATAAATACTTGAACCAGAAGAATAATCTAAGTTAATATTGTTGTTAGATGCATTAAGTTCTCCTATCGAAATCTTACCATAATCGCAATTTATACTTGCTTTACCATCTAATGCATCTAAATAGATATTACCATAATCATTGTCTAAATCTACAGAATTAGACCTTGGCATTTTTACTTCGTAATTAATTTTATAATTCACGTTATTGCTCTTTTTAAACCAAGACCAACTGCTCTTATTTTTTTCGAAAATAGTTTCTGCTTCTACTAAAAATGAACTTGCATTAAACACAACATCTATAATAGAAAGTTTGTTTTCTACATCATCTAAATCATCTCCTTTTACAGTTATTGTAACTTCAATTTCTACACTATTCTTATTCCAAGTTGTAATGTTTAAATTTCCATATCTATTATCTAAAGATACCTTAGCATCTGCATTTACAGTATATTTTTTCTTTATAACTCTGCTTTTTTCATGTTTTTTAGGACTATCTGTAGCTAATGTTATGAGTGGTAATAAAATAAAAAGGAATGTAATTTTATATATAGACTTCATTGTTTAAAATATTAGGATTCTTTATTTGTTCTATTTGTTTTAACGTATTTTCTAAAATATCTAAACGTTGTTGATAATTTTTAATCATTGCGCTAATAATTTTTCTTTGTTGCCCATTTTGAGTTAATTCTAATACAAAAAGCTTGTATTCATCTTCTAACTCTTCTAATTCTTCTAAGGCATTTTCTATAATACTCTCTGTATCTAAGTTTCTACTTTTTTCTATTGTTTTTAATTCTTGATTAATTGTAGAAACAAAATAGGTTTGTACTTCTTCCATTTTAGGAGAAATATCTGCCAAATCTAATTGACTTTTTTGATGATTGCTACCCAACCAAAAACCAACTATTAAAACTACAGATACTGCTGCAGATAACCATTTCCAAGAAGTTCTATTTATTGTATTTGAGTGGTTTAATTTGCGTTCAAAACGCTCTAAATGCCCAGAATGTGGTTCTTGAATATCGAATTCATTTTCAGAAAAAAATTGATGTAATTTATCTTCCATACGCTTGTGCTTGTATATTTTCTGCAAGTAAAACTTGCTTTAATTTCTTTTTTGCTCTAGAAACTGTTGTTCTAACATTTTCATTGGTATAATTTAATATTTGAGCAATTTCTTCATAATCAAATCCTTCAATTAAATGTAAGTTTAAAACCAATCTGTAATTTTCTTTTAAACTTTGCAAACAATCTAATACCTTAGTTGCTTTTAAACCAGCATAATCTATAACTTCATCTTCTACTTCATCATTAGGAATCACTTCCATTTTCACTTCATTATAGCGATTGTTCTTTTTTAATTGTGTTAAACTTTTATTGATAACTATTCTTTTTAACCAGGCACCAAATGCTACTTCACCTTTATATATATGCATTTTTGTAAAAACCGTTAAAAACGCTTCTTGCATAATATCTTCTGCTTCAAAATTATCTTTTAAAATACGATATGCAGTGTTATACATAGCTTTGTAATATGCTTTGTATAAATCTAACTGCGCGTTTTTATCCGACTTTTTGCAGCGTTCTATAAGGTTGGTTATATGTGGTTGATTAGTTTCCAATAAAACGTTTCTATTCTATAGACAAAACTGTTTTTAATTTGTGACAGTTTTGTAGAAATAAAAATACATTTTTTTTATGAGGAACGTTTTAATTCTAATGAGTAGGCTGTTATTATAATTTATTACGCAATTCTATTTTTTTTAATTCGGAGTTTTGTTTTACTTTTTTATTCAATTCTATTTCCTCTTCATTTAAAAGTTTAAAAAATTGATGTTTTGATGACAAATAATTAATTGTAAAATAAACATCATCTTCAATAACAATATAATTACCTGCATGGTCTAAAATAGTCTGAGAGGAAAAATCAAATTGAGTATTTTTATTTAAATACTTTTCTTTTAAAATTTTCTTTATACTATTCTTGTCGTTTTTATCTAAATTAGAAAATGTGTAATTAAATAGAAATAAACTATTTTTATAAAAGTGAAGTACTAATTTTGTTGGATAATCTCCAACTGTTGTTTTTTTTATTAGAACTAAAGAGTTAACTAAGTCTTTTTTTACAACTGAATCTTTGTAAGCAATCTTTTTTTTTGCTTCTCTATAGGTAATGCCAAATTTTAAATTATTTGTATCATAAATATTTATATTTGTATATTCTTTTTTATTCTCATCACTGTTAAGATATAAAGTTAAATAATAGCTTTTACTCTTATATTTTCTGAGAATACTATTTACAAAATAAGTATCATTATTTTTAGAGAGGAATTTATTAGCAAAGTTATATACTATGTTTTTTATCATTACAAGAGATTTTTAAAAGTTATATTATATTGTTTAACTTTTTTACAATGAATGAAATCCCCCGAAATCACTCGCAAAATAATAAAAAAATACTAACTAAGTGTCTAAATTTTAATTAAAAAATAAATTAAAATATAACAACCTTTAATATTTTCTATCGCAAAAAAATAAATAAATTAGTTACATTATAATGATTAAAAAAAAACCATGGCCAACAAAAGATGCAATGAATCAGGTGTATGAAATGAATCTTTGGGGAACTAATAATACTCCATTCTATTCTGGGGATGGTTCTCATAAAAAAGAAATTATAGCACCTTATTTAGAAAGTGTTATTCACTTTTTAAAATCATTTAAAACACCAATTACAGTTTTAGATTTAGGTTGTGGAGATTTTAATATTGGTCAAAACTTTGTTAAATTTACTAAAAAATATATTGGGGTAGATATTGTAGAAAACTTAATCAATCATAATAAAAAAACGTATAAAGCAGACAATTTAGAGTTTCATTGTTTAGACATAGCTGTTAATGAATTACCTTCTGGAGATTGTGTAGTTATAAGACAAGTTTTACAACATTTATCTAATAATGAAGTACAAAATGTGGTTAAAAAATTAGGAAACTATAAATACGTAATTCTTACTGAACATTTACCTTTAGAAAACTTTAAACCTAATAAAGACATTATTTCTGGTCAAGGAATTCGTTTAAAAAAACAAAGTGGCATTGATCTTTTAAAAGTGCCTTTTAATTTAAAAATTAAAGAAGAAAAACTGTTATTAACATATACTTTAGAAAGCAATAAAGGAATTATTGTTACAACTTTATATACAATGTTTTAGTTAAGTTCTTAATTTTTTTCCATTTTCAACCTTTTGCCAATTCATTCAACATGATGTGTAGTACTTTTCATAAATATAGTTTAAGATTTTAATCAAATTTAAAAAATAAAACTAATCCATCAATACTAACATTGGCATAACAATTGTTTTTATAATATTGATAAATTACAGATTAATCCATAAAGCAATGATTATCAATTAATTAAAAACAAAACACTGTAGTTGATTTTTTACTTAATAAAAATTAATGTCAGTATGACAGAGATATAGCACATGAGCAAACCAAAAATAATGCATTTAGACAATTTGTCGCTTCAAAATATGTTGAATGAAGATTCGGAATTAATTCCGTTAATGACACCAGAAGATGAAGAAATCATCAATAATGAAAGTGTACCAAAAGTATTACCAATTTTACCGTTAAGAAATACCGTTTTATTTCCTGGAGTTGTAATACCAATTACTGCTGGTAGAGACAAATCTATTCAATTAATTAAAGATGCAAACAAAGGTGATAAAGTTATTGGTGTTGTTGCACAGAAAAATGAAGATGTAGAAGAACCTGGTTTAAAAGACATTCATACAACTGGTGTAGTTGCACAAATTTTACGTGTTTTAAAAATGCCTGATGGTAACACAACTGTTATTATTCAAGGTAAAAAACGTTTTGAAATAGACACCATTATTCAAGACAAACCGTATTTAAAAGCAACAGTAAAAGAAGCTGTAGATGATAGAAGTGCAGAAAACGAAAAAGAGTTTAATGCTATTATAGATTCTATTAAAGAACAAGCTTTAGAAGTAATTAAGGAAAACCCTATGTTACCTAGTGAAGCTTCTTTTGCCATTAAAAATATAAAATCGAATTCGTTTTTGGTGAATTTTATTTCATCTAATATGGATTTATCTGTAGCTAACAAACAAGTTATTCTAGAAAAAGATAATCTAAAAGAACGTGCATTATTAGCATTAACAAACTTAAACAAAGAACTTCAAAAATTAAAATTACGTAATGACATTCAGTCTAAAACTCGCGAAGATTTAGACCAACAACAACGTGAATATTATTTACATCAGCAATTAAAAACCATACAAGAAGAATTGGGTGGTGCTTCTAATGACCAAGAATTAGAAGAAATGCGTAAGCAAGCTAAAACTAAAAAGTGGGCAAAAGAAGTAGGAGAAACGTTTGAAAAAGAAATCAATCGTTTAAAACGAATGAACCCACAAGCTGCTGAATATGGAGTTCAAAGAAGCTATTTAGAATTATTACTAGAATTACCTTGGGGTATTTATTCTGAAGATAAATTCGACTTAAAATATGCTACAAAAGTTTTAGACAGAGATCACTTTGGTTTAGAAAAAGTAAAAGAAAGAATCATAGAACATTTAGCAGTTTTAAAGTTAAAAGGAGATATGAAATCTCCAATTATCTGTTTATACGGACCTCCAGGAGTTGGTAAAACCTCTTTAGGAAAATCTGTTGCAGAATCATTAGGACGTAAATATGTACGTATGTCTTTAGGTGGTTTGCGTGATGAAGCAGAAATTAGAGGTCACAGAAAAACATATATTGGTGCAATGCCTGGGCGTTTAATTCAGAATTTGAAAAAAGCAGGAACTTCAAACCCTGTTTTTGTGTTAGATGAAATAGACAAATTAGGGCAAAGTCATCAAGGAGATCCTTCTTCTGCAATGTTAGAAGTGTTAGATCCTGAGCAAAATGAAGCGTTTTACGACAATTATTTAGAAGTTGGTTACGATTTATCTAAAGTCCTTTTTATTGCAACCGCTAACAACTTAGGTCAAATTCCTTGGGCGTTACGTGATAGAATGGAAATTATAAATGTAACTGGTTATACTATAGAAGAAAAAATAGAAATAGCCAAAAAACATTTATTACCAAAACAATTAAAAGAACATGGTTTAACGAACAAGAATTTAAAGTTAGGTAAAAAACAAATCGAAGTAATTGTTGAAGGTTATACTCGTGAATCTGGTGTGAGAGGTTTAGAAAAACAAATTGCAAAAGTAGTTCGTTTTGCTGCAAAATCTATTGCTTTAGAAGAAGAATATGATGTTTCTTTATCATCAGAAAAAGTAGAAGATATTTTAGGAACACCAAGATTTAGAGATAAGTTTGAAAACAATGATGTTGCTGGTGTTGTTACTGGTTTAGCTTGGACAAGTGTTGGTGGAGATATTTTATTTATAGAATCTATTTTATCTAAAGGTAAAGGTACACTTTCTATTACAGGTAATTTAGGAACTGTAATGAAAGAATCTGCAACAATTGCCATGAAATACATAAAATCGAATGCAGAAGATTTTGGTATAAAACCAGAACTTTTAGAAAAATACGATGTTCATATTCACGTACCAGAAGGTGCTACACCAAAAGATGGACCAAGTGCAGGTATTACCATGTTAACTTCTTTAGTTTCTTCGTATACACAGCGTAAAATTAAAAACAAGTTAGCAATGACAGGCGAAATTACCTTACGTGGAAAAGTATTGCCTGTTGGCGGAATTAAAGAAAAAATATTAGCTGCTAAAAGAGCAAATATTAAAGAAATTATTTTGTGTAAAGACAATGAAAAAGACATTTTAGAAATAAAAGAAAACTACCTAAAAGGGTTGACTTTTCATTATGTTACAGAAATGAAAGAAGTAATAGACATCGCACTTACAAAGCAAAAAGTTAAAAACGCTAAGAAATTAGTATAACTAAAAAAGCCTCTCAATATTGAGAGGCTTTTTTATATTTATTATAGTAAGTTTACAAAGCAATCTTATTCTTTTTTTTTTTGAAGCTATTTCCTGCTTTCCGCACTCGCTTTTTTTCATTCTTCAAAAAGAGCTCAAACAAACGCTTCAATCAGGGCTAAACTTGTTTGTAGACTTTATTCAATGTAATTAATAATTCATATTTTTGGCTAACGATATGATTAGCTTTGGAATAAATATACGGTAATTTTCGATTTAAAATTTAGCCCTATTACTTAAACACATCTTAAGTTTGTTTTTTATTTTTTCTTACACTTAATCAAATACATTGGTTGATTTTCTTCTACTTCCAAAATTTCAAGAAGCCCGTATTTTTCAAATTCTGTTTTAACTGATTCTTTGTCGTAGTAAAATATTTTTGCCCCTTTATGAATTTCGTAACGGTTTTTACTAATTAATTCACCTTGTCCATATTGAGGTGCACTTTTGGTTATAGCAGTAAAAACCATACATCCTTTTTCTGTTAATTGACTGTAACAATCTTGTAATATTTTTTTTCTTTCATTGCTATCTAATAAATGGATAAGTCCATGGCAAAAGATTCCATCATATTTTTCTTGGTTAAAAGGCATCTCTGTAACAGAACCATGAAAAATTTTCAAATCACTTCCGTAATTTTTTTTAGCAAGTTCAATGGCTGTTTTTGAAATTTCAATTCCTGTAACTACAATTCCATGATCCACAAATGGTTTGGCATTTCGTCCATATCCAATTCCTGGAATTAGAAGTTTATTTATAGCGTTTTCTAAAAAGAAATTCGTTGCCAGTTCCGCAGATTTTGCAGGTTGCATTCCCCACATTTCTTGCTTATTATTAAAAGCTGTTTCCCAAAATTCTGTCATATTACCCACAAATTTTATCTATTAATAACTCACATGCTACTCCTTTACTTTTAAGATGTTGGGTTATTGACGCTACGTCAATAACTTTTCCTTCAATTCTTAAAATGGAATGACCACAAGGATATGGTTTGTTAAAATCTTCCAAGTCGAAATTGATTTTTAGAGTTGGAAAGTTTTTCTCTAAGAGCTGTAGAACTTCTTGTGAGAGACATGCTGATTTTACGTTTGTTATAAATACTTCAACCATATTAAAAGCTTTCTTGTGTAAGTTCATTATTAACAACTGCACCTGAAATGTTACCACTGGAAACTGCTAGTGCAACAGAACGCATCATTGTACTGTTGTCTCCACAAGCAAAAATGTTTTCTTCTGTAGTTTTTTGCATAAAATTCACTTTAATATGTCCGTTTTCTGTAAGTTCACAACCTAACTCTTTGGGAATGTTTGAGTTTTGTTCAAAAGGAATAGAAGCGTAGGCACATTCAAAATTCTCTGTACTTCCATCTTTAAATACTATTGTTTCCAATTGTCCATTTTGATGTTCTATCGCAGTAATTTCTTTTTCCACAATTTTTATATTGTACCGTTTTAATTTTTCGAGTTGAATTTCTTCAAAGTTATTTGTTCCGGAAGTGATGATGGTTATTTCTTTTGTTAAATTATTTACTAAAGAAGCAAGATGAAAAGCGCGCTCTCCATTCGCAATGATAGCGGTTTTTTTGTTTCGTATTTCGTAACCGTGACAATATGGGCAATGCACGACAGATATTCCCCAACATTCAGCAAAACCTTTTACATTGGGCATTAGATCTTTTATTCCTGTGGCAAAAACTAGTTTTTTTGCTGCAAAAACATCACCTTTTGAAGTCGTGATTTCAAATCCGCTTTTACCTCTTTTTCCACTAACTGCAAGTCCATTATAAAACTTGACACTGTTGTATTTTGTTACTTGATTTTTGGCAATTTCAGAAATTTCTTTTGGTGTACTTCCATCTTGAGTTAGAAAATTATGAGAATGCGGTGTTTGCCTATTACAAGGTTTACCTGCATCTATTATTAATGTATTTCTCAATGAACGTCCTAATGCCATTGCTGATGAAAGTCCTGCATAACTTCCACCTATTATGATTACTTCAAATTTTTTTTTCTCCATTTTGTTATTGTATTGAGCAAAGAGAGTCAACGGTTGTGGTATTGTAAGTACCAAACCAGATACTCCTATTAGTTTTATGATTTCTCTTCTATTCATTATAAAAACAATTTAACGCGAAATTGTCGCAATAGTATTTTTGGCAAATATACAATCTTTTTGTATTATTGCAATATATTCGCGTTAACAAATGAATAGAAGAAATACACCAACAAAAGAAGCTGTTTTAAATTTACTATCAAATTCAAAAAAAGCATTGAGTCAAGATGCTATTGAAAAACAATTGGATATTAAAATAAACAGGGCTACTATATACAGAGTATTGAATAGGTTTTGTGAGGATGATTTAGTGCATAAAATAGTTGCAGAAGATGGGAAACAGTATTTTGCCATTTGTAAAAAATGTGAGAATCAACCAGAAATTATTCAGCATCATTTTCATTTTCGTTGTTTGACGTGTGACTCAATAGAGTGTCTACAAGTACCTGTTGAGTATAACATTCCTAATGGATATATAGTCCAAAACGCGAATTGTGTTCTAACTGGGGTTTGTAATGAATGTTCCTAGTTTTACATTAGACACAACTTAAGACAATTATATAACCTGTTTAATTCTATATTTCTTGTAAATTGTATGTTACATACATTTTATTTATGTTTTTATTATTCAATAAAAGATAAGGAGTTAATAAAGTTAAACTTGTTTATTTGTTTTTTTATAATATTAACAATACAAGTTGTTGTTAGTAATTATTATTTCCTTTTCCATACAATGAAATTCATATTTTCTTTCCGGAAAATTCACATTTCCGCGAATAAAATAGTTTCGTTTCATATAAAATTCAATTACTCTCTCATTTTGGCTATATGCATCTAATCTTATTGAAGAGTAATCATTATTTTTTGCAAAACTTTCTGCAAAGTCCATCAATTTTTGTGCGTATCCTTTTTTCTGATATTTTGGGTCGATTACAAGTCTGTGAATTACTAATACTTTTGAATTTTTAAATTTCCATTTAACCAATTCATATTCTTTCTCTTGTTCTTCACTTATATTTATTGCTCCAATAATTTTTTCGTTGCTTTTTAGTATGTAGAGAACACCTTTTCTTAAATCATTTTCTATAATTGAAATTGTTGGGTAATTATCTGTCCATTGATAAATTCCTTTATTTTCTAAATCATTTTTACCATCTAGATAAACTTGAAATAACTTTTTTAAATCAAAAAGTTGTCCTTTTTCTATTTTAGTTTGGTTAATTTTTACCAATTCAGTTTCTGTGTCATAAATTAGAATTCCTTGGTTTTCGCTGTCAAGTAGTTTAATTAACTCTCCATTTTTATTCCACACTGCACTTTTACCAACACTCATAAAGTTGTCGCAATAACCAACACAATTAGACATTAAAATTGGTGTTCGAAATTCTCTGGAAATTTTTGGAAAGTGTTTATAGGCTTTTTCAATTCCGCCTTTTGGTTTTGCAACACTTGCAATGTAAATGTCAGCACCTTTTTTATTGGCATTCAGAAAATGTTCACGTTGTAGCGTTTCATAACAAATACCAATTGCAATATTCTTTCCTTTAATGTTTAGAACTATTGGGTCTTTACCACAAACAAAATATGGTAATTCGTCTGAATGTAACTTTTGTTTAGAATAAACAACTCTCTTTTTATTCGGTTGAAAAATCAACATACTAATATTTATACCATCACTTGCTTTTGTAGGCACTCCTATTCCAATGGTTACTTCATTGTTATTAGATAGTTCTTGAAATGGATTAAAAATACTGCTTTCTATTTCTGTTGCAAATTCTTTAGCAAAATTAGGTTCGTAATTTGTAATAGATAATTCTGGAAAGATAACTAAGTCTGCATTTGATTTGATACCAAGTTCAATTATTTGCAAGTGATTCTGAATGTTCTTTTGAACTTTTCTTTTTTCAGATTTTGTTTGTGCAATACAAATTTTCATTTCTTGGAGGCAGTTTATTTTAAATACCTAAAACTAAATACAATTATAACATTCTTTAATAACTAATAATTAAATAAAATAAGCATGTTAAACAAAACAAGATAGTAATATATAAACAAGTTTATTAAAAATGCTTTTTAAAAATCGATACTAACGCCAACATAAGGTCTTACTTGGTTAATTGCTTTAAAAACTCCGTTTTCATTTTCTGCAAATGTCCATTGATAATCTACACCAGCTTCCATAAACTTATTTACTTTATAAGTTACAATTAAGTTTGCTAAAGATCTTTCATCTAAAGAAAAAGCATCTCCTAAATCATTTAATCCTGCTTTTACATAAGTTCCCTTTGCTTTAAATTTGCCTATTTGTTTGGTTTCTAAATCTATACCTACAATAGCTTTTCTACTACTTGGATCATTTCCATCTAAATCATCTGGTATTAATAAAGAACCACCAATTTTAATTGTTTTTAAAATTTCTGCAGTTAACGTACCAAAAATACCTTGAGATTTTGTTGCCGTTAATAATTCTTTTAACCTAGCGTCTTTATTTATTTCATAAGCAAAATTAAAAAACTGAGGAATGTAATTGTCTCCATACCATTGTCTTTCTATTCTTGCATTCATATAAACAGAGTTTGCAATAAATTTAAAATCGGCTTCAACACCAACAGCAAAACCAGTTCCTGCTCCGTAATTTGCAGTAGGGGTATCTAAAGCTAATAAATCATTTTTAGATAATTTGCTAAATTGTGCATCTAAACCTAATTGAAGTATTTGGGTTTTAATCAGACTTACCCCTATATCATAACCATTAGCTCTTACTCCATTACTACTATACTTGGTTGTTATTTCTGTTGCTCCTTCTTCTTGGTAATCATCATAATCAGAAACAGAACTTGCACCAATTTCCATTGTTTTTATAATAGGAATTTCAGTTTGTCCAAAAGGTTTTACAAAGGGTCTTAAACCAAATAACTTTGTAGACCCATTAAAATTTAAATCGCTATAAATAACTTCTACACCAAACATTTTTTTTACTAAAATAGAAGCACTCACTCCTATTTTTCTTCTTTCAAAAGAAGTTGCATTGGTGTAATTACCTATTAAAGATCCATAACCTAATTTTTCTCCTGTTAAATCTCCTAATTTTATAAATACAGGATCTGTTTTTTTATTTCCATATCTTAAAAAACGTATCATTCTTAAAATACCAGCACCATGCTTAAATTCTTCTGTTCTAATTTGTCCACTTTCCATATCAAAAAGTAGTGGCACATCTAATCCAACTCCTAATTTACCAATGGTAAATTCTGGTTGAATTCTCATTCCAAAGTAATTTTGACCATCAATATTAGTCAAACCTAAATTTGCATTAAAAATATTAGTATCTCCAAAAGCACTTTCAAAAGCACTATTTAACAAATCATCTTGAGCTTTCGAAAATTGAATAGCAGAAATGGTAATAATAAAAATTAGTATAATCTTTTTCATAAGTTATCAATTATTTTTAGCAAAATTAAGTGAATAATATTAGCAAACAGCTATGTTACAAATTTTTATTGAAAAAACATTCGCATAAAATTAAATATAATAAAACCTAATTAATTGTTTTCTATTTAGATTATATTTAATTTCACTCAATATTTATAATCTATGAATAATTTTGATGTAGTAATTATTGGAGGAGGAACTTCTGGTTTAATATTGGCTAGAGAATTGGCTATTCTTAAAAGAAAAACTCTTGTTTTAGATAGAAAAAATAATCTCGTAGAATTCTCTTTTAATACTCTTGGAAGTTTTATGAATGTGGAGGATTTTAATCTTTCTAAAAACGTAATTGCTCAAAAAATAAATAGTTTAGTTTTTCAATCTAAAAGAGTTAAAAGAGAAATTGAAACTGATAATCTATTTGTATTAGATAAGAAAAAAGTACACGAAGAACTTATTGATGCTATAGATACAGATTATGTTACTTTAAAAACGAATGTGCATATTAAAAATATTGTAAAAGAGGCGTCTGGAAATTTTTCATCAATTAAAGACAAAAATAATATTGAATATTTTGGAAAAATTATAGTTGATGCTTCTGGTACAAATGGAGTTATTAGTAAAAAAGTTGGTTTAAGAGAAACCAAAAGTATACTTGCAACTGGGGTTGAATACAATGTAGAGTATTTAGGAGACCCTTCTAAAATGTACCTTTTAAGCGGTAAAGATTATCAAGGTGGCTATGGTTGGATTTTTCCTCTAAAGAATAAAAGAGCAATTATTGGTTTTGGAACTTTTAACGATGAAGTAGTTAAACACTTAAAACCTCAATTAAGTAAAATATTAGAATTACCTTTAATAAAAAAATTGGTTAGAAAAGATAATGAACTTGTAGAAGGTGGTAGTTTACCAATAACACCAGTTTTAGAAAAATTTGTTATTAATAATTTAGTTTGTGTTGGAGATAGTGTTTCTCAAGTAAACCCAATTGTTGGTGAGGGTTATAAATTTATTTTTGAAGCTGCAATTATGGCGAGCAAAGCTATTCATAAAGCTTTAGAAAAAGATAATATTGAGCTATTAAAAACATACGAAACTGTATGGAAAAAAAGATTTTCTGCTAATTATAAACGTTCTAAAAACGCTCAAGAAAAAATATTTAAATACACCAATAATGATTTGGTAATGGATTTTGCTTTATTAGCCATGAGAATGCGATCTAATGATAGAATTATAAGATCTGTTTCTGGAGAATATGGGCTTGAAACTAAATAAGACACTAATTTGTCTAGAAATAATTTTGATTAATTCTTAATTTTATCTAAAGCTTCTTTTAAATCTTCAATAGCACTTTTACTAGAATATAAACTTAATTTCTCTAAAATAATAGTCTCTAAATCTGGTAATTGTTTAGCAGCAATTTCTGCTAAATACATTGTTAAATCAGACTCTACCTTTCTTTCTAAATGATTGTCTATACATTTTATAATATCTTTATAATTAACTTTTGTGGTTTTAGCTACAAGTATATCTAAAACTTCTTCAATACCATAAACATTTCTTGTTGTTAAATAATAGGCAACAAGTTTTTCTATTTCTTCCATTTATATTTAATTATCAGAGAACAATATACTGTTTTTTTGTAGTTTTGATTTTTTAGTAATTAGCAAGAATGTTAGTTCTAATCATTTCTTTTAGATCGAAATTATTTAAAACTTGTAAAAATAACTTTTAAGTATATTTTTACTTTTTTAAAACATAAAAGTACTTAAAGTTAAAATGCATTTTATAGACGTTATATTACCTATTCCTATTCAAAAAACCTTTACGTATTCTGTAACTGAAGACGAAGCAAATTTCTTGCAAAAAGGTATGCGTGTTGCTGTTTCTTTTGGAAAATCTAAAATGTATTCTGCTTTGGTTTTTAACATTCATCAAACAAAACCTGTGTTGTATGAAGCTAAAGAAATACATCAAATTTTAGATGATACACCTTTGGTAAATGAGAAGCAATTAAAACATTGGCAATGGATTGCTAGTTATTATATGTGTTCTTTGGGTGATGTTTATAGAGCTTCTTTACCTTCTGCTTTTTTATTAGAAAGTGAAACTATTATCAATAAAAATGAAACTTTTACAGATGAAGACATACTTACTAATGATGAGTTTTTAATTTTTGAAGCATTACAACATCAATCTCAATTAACAATACACCAGGTTGTAGCCATTTTAGGCAAGAAAAAAGTAATGCCTATTGTAAATTCTTTGATAAAAAAAACGGCAATTACAATTAAAGAAGAAATTTACGAACAATACAAACCAAAATTGGTAAAATATATTCGTTTAAATGCTACATATTCTTCTGATGATTCTTTAGAGAATTTATTAACAGAATTATCGAGAGCAAAAAAACAACGAGATGCAGTTTTAACTTTTTTTCAGTTATCTGCATCAAAAAAACCAATTAAAGCAAAAGATTTAGAAACAAAAGCAAAGGTTTCTTTATCTATCATAAAATCCTTAGTAGAAAAAAATATCTTTGAATTTTATCATATTCAAACTGATAGAATTCAGTTTAAAGGTGATACAAATTCGTTAAAAAAATTGAATGAATTTCAAGAAAAAGCCCTTTCTGAAATTAAAGAATCATTCAAAGAAAAAGACGTTACACTTTTACACGGAATTACAAGTTCTGGTAAAACAGAAGTTTATACCAAGTTAATTCAAGAAGTATTAAACCAAGGTAAACAAGTGTTATTCTTATTACCAGAAATTGCTTTAACTACACAAATAATAACACGTTTACAATTTTATTTTGGAGATCAGATTTCTGTTTTTCACTCTAAGTATTCTATGAATGAGCGTGTAGAAGTTTGGAATAATGTGTTAGAAAATAAAACCAAAGCACAAATTATTTTAGGTGCTCGTTCTTCTATTTTCTTACCTTTTTCTAACTTAGGATTGATTGTGGTTGATGAAGAACATGAAACTTCTTATAAGCAATTTGAACCTTCTCCAAGATACAATGCTAGAGATGCAGCTATTGTTTTGGCTAAAATTCATAATGCAAAAATTTTATTAGGATCTGCTACTCCATCCTTAGAAAGTTATTTTAATGCCCAACAAAACAAATATGGTTTTGTAGCATTAAACAGACGTCATGGAAATGTACAGTTACCTAAAATTGAATTGATCGACGTTAAAGAAAAGCAGCGTAAAAAAGAAATGACAGGTCATTTTTCTGATAGAATGATAAAGTTAATTACAGCTGCTCTAGAAGAAAAAGAACAAGTTATTTTGTTTCAAAACAGACGTGGATATTCCCCAGTTGTAGAATGCAAAACGTGTGGAGTTTCTCCTGAATGTCCTAATTGCGATATTACTTTAACCTATCATAAATTTAGAAACGAATTGCGTTGTCATTATTGCAATTACCAACGTGCTATGCCTAATAGTTGTGGTGCTTGTGGAAGCAATACTTTAGATACAAAAGGCTTTGGAACTGAACAGATTGAGTTAGAATTAAAAGAATTATTTCTCGATTATAAAATCGGAAGGATGGATTTAGATACTACTCGTGGCAAACATGGTTATCAAAAAATAATAGGGGCTTTTGAAGCTAAAGAAATAGATATTTTAGTGGGTACACAAATGTTATCTAAAGGTTTAGATTTTGCCAATGTTTCTTTAGTTGGAATTTTAAATGCTGATACCATGTTAAACTTTCCTGATTTTAGAGCACATGAACGTGCTTATGATATGATGGTACAAGTTTCTGGTAGAGCTGGTAGAAGTAAAAAACAAGGAAATGTTGCCATACAAACATTTAATCCTTATCATCAAATATTACAACAAGTTTCTACTACAAATTATACAGAAATGTATAAAGAACAATTGCAAGAACGTTGGCAATATAAATATCCTCCTTATTACAGGTTGATTAAAATTACACTAAAACACAGAGATTATAATAAGGTTGAAAATGGAGTAAATTGGTTGGCAAAAGCATTACAAAACTCTTTTGGAGAGCATGTTTTAGGTCCTACTGCGCCATCAGTTTCTAGAATTAGAAATCAATATATAAAAAATATTGTTATTAAAATTCCTCCAAAACAAAGTTTAATAAATACAAAAAAACAACTTCAAAAAATTAAAAATACTTTTGAAGCTGTTAAAGATTTTAGACCTATCCGTTTTATAATAGATGTAGATGCTTATTAGTAATTTCTATACTTTTTAGTTTCTTCAAAAACATTTTCTAGTATATTCTTTTCTTTATCATCAAAAATAATATCTCTACGTTTCATAACCACTTCTGCTACCTCAAAAACTTTATTTGTTTTATATTCTGTAAAACCAGATGCTCCTCCCCAACTAAAAGAAGGTACAAAATTTCTTGTAAATCCGCTTCCAAAAATATTAGCGCTAACACCTACTACTGTTCCTGTATTAAACATCGTGTTAATTCCGCTTTTAGAATGATCTCCCATCATTAAACCACAAAATTGTAAACCAGTTTTTGCAAACCTACCTATTTCGTAATTCCATAATTTAACTTCAGCATAATTATTTTTAAGGTTTGAATTATTGGTGTCTGCACCTAAATTACACCATTCTCCTAAAACAGAATTTCCTAAATAACCATCATGTCCTTTACTTGAATATCCAAATAAAACAGAATTACTCACCTCACCTCCTACTTTACAATAAGGGCCTAGTGTTGTTCCTCCATAAATTTTAGCTCCCATTTTAAGTACTGCATGTTCACACATTGCAAATGGACCTTTAACAGCAGAATTTTCTAAAATTACAGCATCTTTACCAATATATATTGGTCCTGATGAAGCATTTAAAGTAGCAAAAGTAATTTCGACACCTTCTTCTATAAAAATATTTTCTTTATTGATATATCTTGTTCCTTCAGGAATTGGTTGCGATTTTCGTCCTTCTGTTAAAAAATCGAAATCTTGTTTGATAGCTTCAAAATTTAATGAAAAAATATCCCACGTATTTTTTACTTGAATTACTTCTTCATCAAACTCAATCTGTTTATAATCATCAAAATTTACTTCTTCTTGAGATTCTGAAGTATAAAAAGCAATAACATCATCACCTTTAAAAATGGCCTCATTTTTTGATAAACTTTTTACTTTGTCAACCAAACTATTTGTAGGACAAAAAGAAGCATTGATTAGAATATTTTCTTTCATTTCTACCATCGGATATTTTTCTTCTAAATATTCTTCAGTAATTGTTGTAGTTGTTAAACCAAGGTGTTTTTCCCATTTTTCCCTAATTGTTAAAATTCCGATTCTAATATCTGCAACAGGTCTTGTATATGTAAAAGGTAATAGAGCATTTCTAACATCACCATCAAATAAAATATAATTCATTTTTTCTTTTTTTGAAGTCTTACAAATTTACTTTAAAATGCGCATAAAAAAACCACATTCACTTGATAAATTTTTGAGTTCTTATTTTACATTAGATAAAACTTTTATTGTTGTATTTTTTTTATATACTCAACTTCGAATTACTTCTATATATTCTTTAACTTTAATAAATTTATAAAAACTTAAAATTAAATGAAATCATAAATTAATCACTTAAATAAAATTAATTACACAACAATGAAGCACTTATATTGTTAAATCATTAATAAATTATAAAAAATAATGTTTTTTACCTAACCTAAGTAAATAAAACTATAATTTTGTGTTTTAGAAGTAAAATAAGGTTTGAGAAGAAATTAAGTTTAAAAGAAAATTTAAAATTCATAAAACCATATAAGAATAAATAGTGAAAAGTTAATTTATGTCAAAAAAATTTAAACATATAGAAGAATCTCAAATAACAATTACAGAATTAATGAAACCTGTTAATTCTAACTTTAGTGGTAAAATTCATGGAGGTTATATTTTAAATTTAATGGATCAAATTGCTTTTGCTTGTGCTTCTAAACATTCTGGTCATTATTGTGTAACAGCCTCTGTTAATAAAGTAAATTTTTTAAATCCGATTGAAGTTGGTGAATTAGTAACTATGAAAGCATCTATTAATTTTACAGGTAGAACGTCTATGGTTGTAGGTTTAAGAGTAACTTCTGAAAACATAAGATCTGGTGAAATTAAACATTGTAACTCTTCGTATTTTACTATGGTTGCTAAAGATGAAAATGGTGTTGGTGCTCCTGTACCAGGTATTATTTTAACTTGTAAAGATCAAGTAAGACGTTTTGCAAGAAGTATAACAAGACAAAATGAAGGAAGAAATAGAGTTTCTCGTTTTAGTAGTAAAATTTTTAAAACAGAAGAGTATTTAGATTTACTTAAAAATAGTAATTCAAAAATTGAATTATTGTATATTCCTAAAGGTTAAAAATCATAAAATTATGCTTATCTTTAAGTAAATTTAAGGCATGAATATTTTTGGTTATTACAGCCGAATTGGATAATGAATAATCTTGTCGAAGCTATTTTAAAGAAGAGCATAATGCTAATACAACAGATCAAGTTTTTGATCAAGTTATAGACAAACAATGAGAGAACCTCTCCATTGAGAACTGAATATCTATATTTTGTACTCCAAACTAGATATACTTACAATTTACTTACACTAAGACTATTTGACCTTTGTATCTACATAAAAATAAAGATTTTAGAAGCTAAAGTGAGATGCACTAAAGTGCAAAATTTTAACTTTTTTTGA
Organism: Polaribacter sp.; assembly: GCF_039939415.1. Lineage (GTDB taxonomy): Bacteria > Bacteroidota > Bacteroidia > Flavobacteriales > Flavobacteriaceae > Polaribacter. The sequence goes on along the minus strand of NZ_JBDVJE010000072.1, from coordinate 71,604 downwards.
GGACAATAAATATTGTTTCATAATTCTACATCGTATATTTATATTGTTAAATGTTTTTAAGTTTATCATTTTTAAAAAGATGGATCTGGTCTTCCTTTTAAACGTTTTTCAATTTTTCTTTTTTTAGCTGTTAGACGTTTCATAATATCCATTAAGCTATTGTCTTTAGATTTTTTATAAATCTCGTTTAATGCAAGTATAAGACGCTTTGCTTCTCTAGATGCTACTACTCTATCACTTGTAGACATATTTCTCATTTTTGCATTCTCAAACTCCAATGCTTCTTTTATTAATTCCATATTTTTTTATTGTGTTTATATTACTGTTAAAATAACTAAACAAAATGTAGTTTTATAAAGTTTGCAATTGATTCTAATTATTTTAAGATTGATTTGGCTTATTTTAACATTTTTAAAGACTTAAATATTAAAATCTTCACAAAAATGAATGAACATTCATTTTTATTATATCTTTGTATTTTAATAAAAAATTGTATGGTTAAACTTCAAAAAAGCATAGATAAACGTAATGCCCTAATAAAAGCAACAATAGACTTAGTAAATAATAATGGTTTTCATGCCACAGCCATGAGTAAAATTGCAAAAATGGCAAATGTATCTCCTGCAACTATTTATTTGTATTTTGAAAATAAACAAGATTTAATAAACCAAACTTATTTAGAAGTAAAATCTAAATACACAAATTTTGTTTTTGAAACATATCAAGAAAATTCATCTATTAAAAGAGGTTTTGAAATCATTTGGAGACGAATTGCTACTTTTAATCGCAATGAGTGTGAATATTCTTTTTTTTTAAACCAATGCAACAATACGCCCATGATTGATGAACCAAGTAGAAAAGAAGGTATTAAACATCTACAACCTCTACTCGATCTTTGGACTAGAGGTAAAAATGAAGGTGTTATAAAACCATATACAGATTATTTGTTGTATGCCTTTTCTATTAATCCTATATCATTTTTAATGATGGCTCAAAAACAAGATGAATTTAATCTAACTCAAGAACATATTGATGCAGCTTTTCTTGCAGCTTGGGATAGTATTAAACTATAAATTATGAAAAAAACAGCTATTATTTTAGGAGCAACTGGTTTAACAGGTTCTATTATATTAGAAAAACTATTAAGTGATAGTAGGTATAAAACCATAAAACTGTTTTCTAGAAAAAGAATTAAAGGTTTACCAGGTAAAGTTGTTCAGTTTACTGGAAACCTACTTGAATTAGAAAAATTTAAAAGCGATTTTAAAGCAGATGAAATATTCTGTTGTATAGGAACTACAACAAAGAAAACCCCAGACAAAACACTTTATAAAAAAATAGATTTAGGAATTCCGGTTGCAGCTGCTAAACTTGCAAAAGAAAATGGTATTACTACATTTTTAGTGGTTTCTACTTTGGGAGCAAACGCCAATAGTCGTATTTTTTACAATAAAATTAAAGGTGAAATGGAAAAAAATGTACTTACAACAAAAATTGAAAAAACGCACATTATACAGCCTTCATTAATTGGAGGTAATAGAAAAGAACAAAGAATTTTAGAAAAAATAGGATTGTTCGTATTTAAATTACTTCAACCTTTATTCTTTGGGAAATTAAAAAAATATAAAATTACAGAAGCTAAAGATATTGCACAGGCTATGCTAAATTTGGCAAATTCAACTACAACAGAACAAATTATAAAATCAGAAAAAATTAAAGAATTAACACTAAATTAAAACATAATAAAATGGAATTATTAGATAAATTAAATTGGAGATATGCTGCAAAAGCAATGAATAAAGAAAAAGTATCTCAAGACAAAATAGACAATATTATTGAAGCTGCACGTTTATCTCCTACCTCAAGTGGTTTACAACCTTTTGAAATTATAGTTGTAACAAATCAAAAAATTAAAGAACAGATTAGACCTGTTGCTTGGAATCAATCTATGATTACAGATTGTTCTCATTTATTGGTTTTTGCTGCTTGGGATACATATACAGAAGATAGAATTAATACTGCTTTTGATTTGGTAAACGAAGTTCGTGGATTTAAAAATGAAGGTTGGGAAGCCTATCGCCAACAATTATTAAACATTTACCCAAAACAAGCTGCAGAAGTAAACTTTAATCATGCTGCAAAACAAGCTTACATTGCTTTTTCAGCATCAATTATTGCAGCTGCTTACGAAAGCGTAGATACAACACCAATAGAAGGTTTTGAACCACAAGCTGTAGATAAAATTCTTGGTTTAGAAGAAAAAGGTTTGCGTAGTTGTGTATTATTACCTATTGGGTACAGAGATACTGAAAATGATTGGTTAGTGAACCTAAAAAAAGTTAGAAAATCTACTGAAGATTTAGTAACTGTAATAGCATAAAAAGACAAAGATTATGAATAATTTTGATTTTTAAAATCTGACTAAAATTATTTTTGGAAAAGGTGAAATAGAAAAAAACTCTAATGAAATTAATGAAGGAGAAAGAGTATAACTCCCAAGAAATTTCAAAACGTTTTACAGAAAGAGGATGGTTAGGTATAGGAAAAAAAAGGTAAAACAACTTAAAGAATTAGATTCTGACAATTTAATTCATCGCGAAGTTTTTCCTTAAGTTCCACCAAAAGTAATCTATTATTGTCTTACTGATTTAATAAGAGATATTCATCCGTATTTAAAAGGAAGGTTTAGAGGTGGAATTTTGTTTGAAAAAATGATTGACAGCCAAAAAAAACCTTAAAACATCTATCTTAGAAATTATTATTCTGCAATTTTAATATCTATAGAAGTTATACTTTGCCAACCTGTTATATCTGTTACAGAATAAGAACAATGGTAATCACCAGCATCAATCTCTTTTGGTATGGTTACACTTACATTAAATTCATAAGATTTTTTTCCTGCTTGTACAGTAAAATTTTCTATATATATTAACGGATTAGTAGGGTTTTTTATAGCAGCTAAATCACAGGTTGCTGCTTGGTCATCATGCGTATGATGATCAAAATTGTTATGTATATCTATACTATAAGAAGCAAGTTCTAGATTATCTGTTACTAATGCTTTAAAATTATAAGTTTCTCCTTTTGTAAGAACTTCACAAGCTTTGGGAAAACCACCATTATAATTTATTGAAATTGTTGGTTTTTCTAAATCTTTTTCTATACCTCTTTCATTAGAACAAGCTGATAAAAATAGTATAATTGATAATATGTAAATAAGTTTAATTTTTAAATTCATTTGAAAAAGTTTAAACCGCATAACATTTCTAAATATTATGCGGTATTATTTTTAATTAAGCAGTAATATCTATATGTGTTTCATACGCTTTGGTATTACCATCTTCATCTTCTACAGTAAAAATCATATGATATTCTCCTGTAGGTGCAGTGGCAGGTACATCTATATGTTCATGGAATTCTATAGATGTTTGTTCGTGATAATTTCCTAAAAATTCTTCTTCATAATCCCATTCCACTTCTCCAGTACCAACAGTTAAACCATGTGCATGAATATCTACAGTAATACTATGAATACCGTTAACAGCATCAATCATAAATTCTGTATGAAAATCTGATCCTCTAGCAACAGTAGTATCTATAGATATTTCACTTAATAAAATAGAGTCTAATATTTGAATATGACCTTCAATCTCTGTACTGTTACCTTCTTCATCAGTAACAACTAACTCAATATGATATTCTCCAGAAGGAATATTGGTAGGTACATCTATATGTTCATGAAATGTAGGGTTAATAACTAAATATTTTGCGTCTGTATATACTTGTTCAAAATTCCATTCTACTTCATCTTTATCTGGTGTTAAATCGTGAGAATGAATACTTAAAGTAATACTACTTACGGTAGCTTCTGCTGTAATAGATGCTTCTAAATGGATATCAGAACCTTTATAAGCTTCTTGTTCTGTTGAGTGTGTACTTCCTTCTCCGTATTCAAAATTAGTTATTTCTGGAGCATTAAAAGTAATTTCATTGTCATTACTACAAGAGCTAAAAAAGATTGTAGCAAGAGCTATAATTGCTAAGAATTTAAAATTTGATTTCATTTTAATAATGTTTAATTTAAAGTTTAATGTAATTGTTTTCATTTATTATTGTTTATAGATTAAAAGGTTTGAGTTAATGAAATTGATAGGTTTCTACCTGCTTCTGGTACATCTATTAGGCGATAAAAACTAGTATGATCGAAATATTTTGTATTGAATAGATTATTGAGTTTTAATTTTAACTGTAAGGGTTGGTTTTTGTTTATAACAGAAATTGTTGCTAAAAAAGACATGTTTAATACCTGATAACCTTTTGTAATTTCTTCTGGTGGTACAATTTCATTTTGGTTTGCAGTAATTCTAAAATCAGTATAAATTTGTGGTTTTTTTAAAAAACCAACATCTTTAAATTGATAATTTGCAGATAATAAAGTTGAAAAGGGAGGTGAAAAAGGTAATGTAAAATTTTTTTTAGGCCCACTTGTTTGTCTAGAATAAACATATTCTGTAGAGGCATTTAAGTGTAAGTTTTTTAAAATTTTTGCTGTAACTTTTAGTTCTCCACCATATCTTATTACTTTAGCTTGTGTATATTCATAAATTTGTTGGGTTTCGTAATAGTTAGATGTTGGATTTAAATAGATGTAGTTTTCAAAAAAATTAACAAAAGGACTCAATTCTATACTACTATTTTTAAACTTTTGATGAATATTGATATCTAATTGATATGATTGTTCTGGATCTAAATTAATATTCCCTTTTTCATAACGATACATATGATAATTAACTCCGTTTGAAGCTAATTCATTAGCTAAAGGCATTCTAAAACTTTTACCAATATTTGCTTTATAAGTTGTATTGTTGTGCAAATAACTTACTCCTAAAGATGCACTAAGGTTTCCAAAATTAAATGTCTTATTCTGAGCTCTTTGTAAATAAATTAACGAAGTTGAACCATTTACATTATCAACAGTAGATTGAAACCAATCATTGTAAGATTTATTTTGTAAACTTCCATAATCGTAGCGTAAACCTGCAAGCAGATGAAAATCTGTATTAATTTCGAATTTATCGAAAGCGAAAAAACCAATTGTAAAACGGTTGTATTCTGGAATTAAAAATCCCCATCCATCAATATCATTGTCTTGGTATTCAGTATTTATACCTGCAACAATATGATGTTTTTCATTAGGTTTAAAGGTATCTTTAATGTTTAATGAGAATGTTTTTTTATGAAAATCTCGTTCTTTGGTATTAGAAGGTTTTGGCATATAACCATGAGAGGTAGGTTCTGTATGTTCTTCTCTCTTATTATTTTGAAAACCAATATCGAAAAGTAATGTATGGTTTTCAAATTCTAAGGATGTATTATTTATGACTTTAAAATGATTTACTTTATGATATGGTAAATCAATATCTCTATTAGAGGCGTCATAATCTATAGAAGAAGTTCTTACTTCTAAACCATGTGCATTTGCAAAAAAACCATTTTTAGCATATACATTACTAATAAAAGTTTCTGATATAATTTTATTAGAAATATAACCAATACTAAAGTTTGCATTTGCCTCTCTACCAGCTGTATTTCTTAGATTATGATCTTCTAACGTAAAAATGTAGTTTTCGTAATTAATTTGTTCTGTAGGTACTTTATAATCTCCATAATCTCTTAATGTTAATCTCGAACGATAAAACCATTTTTCTTTTCGTTTTTGCAATCCAAAAGAAATACCTATCAAATCATTATTACTTTCTGCTAATAGATTTACTTCTCCATTAAAAGAGTTTTCTAACGGAACTTTATTAGGTTCTATATCTACCACACCAGCAATAGCATCTGAACCATAAACTAATGATGCAGCACCTTTTATTATATTTATATTTTCAATACCATATTGATCTATTTCTAAACCATGATCATTTCCCCATTGTTGTGCCTCATGCTTTACACCATTTTGTACAACAACAACCCTATTAAAACCTAAACCTCTAATTACTGGTTTAGATTGGCCAGAACCAATTTTAATTGTACTAACTCCTGGTATTTTACTTAAGGTCTGCATTAGACTATTTTCTCTATTTTTTAATAGAAAATCTTTAGAAACGAACTCAGTTACAGTAGGTGTTTCTTTAATGGTCCTTTTTTTTGTTTTTCCTATAACTTTTATTTCTTCTAGTGTTGTGTTAGATTCTTCTAAAAAAACTTTAATAAATTCTGTTTTTTTATTTACATCAATCGTAATTTCTTTAGAAGTAAAGCCTAAGTGAGAAACTTTAAAAATGTGTATTCCTTTAGTTGCTTTATGTATAGTAAACTCACCTGTTTTTAAGGTTATAGAAAATATTTTTTTACCAATAATGTTTACACCTTCTAAAGGTTGAAGGGATTTACTATTTAACACAACACCTTTAATTTTATAGGTTTTTTGTGCATAAATAATAGAGCTTAGACTAAAAAATAGCCATAAAATCAGTACTTTATGAAACATAATTATATTAAAAAAGATTTGAAAATTGTTCTTAATTAGAACGAAAAATCACTAGTAACTTAGAAGTATTTGTTAGATAAAAAGAGCTAATTATTTTAACAGAATGAAGCTTTTAATAATAAATATCTTATCTAATTATTCGATAAAGAACAACCTAAAAAAATATTCTATTAAAAAAAGAACTTTTTAATTACAAATTTTCACTAAAAAGAAATTTATTAACAGGAGGAGGTCTAGAAAATAATTGGTTAGAAGCAATGGAATTAAGTACTTTAAAATTGTAGTAATTAATAACAATATTGTTAATTAATAAGGTTGTATTTTCTATAGAAAAATCTTGTAATTCTGTAGTGATTTCTGGTGTAAAATTATGAGTAATAGCATAATTACATACCTCACATGGTGTTTTTTCATTACAATCATCATCTTCATGAGAAAATGAATGCAAACCTACTATTTTTGTGGAAAGAAATAGTATTAATAAAAAATAAGTGATACTATGTTTTATGATACCCAATTTCATGAAAAGGTTACTCTTTTATACTTGTTTTAGAACTAATTTTAAATATATAATTTATAATTTTTGTGTTGTAATTTTTAAAAACTCATTTCTATTTTCGGCTATAGAAAAACAACCACCATATTCTAAAGTGGTAGTATAACTACTTTGATCTTTTATGCCTCTAGAAGAAACACAAAGATGTTTTGCTGTTACAGAAACAATTACATCTTGTGTACCTAAAACCTCTTGTAAATCGTTTAAGATTTGTAGTACTAATCTTTCTTGTACTTGCGGACGACGTGCATAATAATCTACCAAACGATTAATTTTAGATAATCCAATTACTTTGTTTTTTGGTATATATGCCACATTTGCAAAACCAACTATTGGTAGAAAATGATGTTCACAAGCAGAATCTATGTTAATATGCTGTTCTATAAGCATTTTTTTATATCCGTACTTGTTCTCAAAAACCGAAAGTTTTGGTTTATTGTCTGGGTTTAGACCATAAAATAATTCTTTTACGTACATTTTTGCTACTCTGTAAGGAGTTCCAGACAAACTATCATCTGTTAAGTCTAGTCCCATTTCTTCCATAATTTTTTTAAAATGAAATGCAATGTTTTTTATTTTCTCTGCATCATTTTTTTCAAAAGCATCTGCCCTTAAAGGTGTTTTTATACTTGTAGAAAAATGATTATCACCTATAATTTGTATTTGTTTCTTATCCATTTGTAGTACAACATTTATTTGTATTACACTGGCAATATTTTTTATTATATAAGTGTAATATTATTAAAGATAATGCAGGAAAATATATGCTGCTTTCACTTAAAGAAAGCCATTGAAATTTTTCGTTTATAATTATAAAAAACAGTATACACCAGCTAATCCATAATGCTGGTTTTATCCATTTGCTAGATGTAGTTTGTGTAGAACGTTTAATTGCAAAAAAAGAAATTATTAAGAAAAAATAGTCTATAAATTTCCACCAAGTTGGTGTTTCTTCATGACAACAAGTTACAGTACAACTTTGTGCTATAAAAATAAAAGGTGTTGCTATGCAGTGTATAAGACAAATTGCGCTTGCTAATGCTCCTAAAGTGTCTGTTCTTTGTTTTACGAATATCATTTTTACATTATTACAACTGAGTTGCAAATATAATACATTACAAAACATTAATGCAACTAAGTTGTATTAATTTTATTTACATTTGTATTATGGGTGTATTAAGAAAAACAAAGTCTGTTAAATTGTTACTTACTGAGTTTGATAAAAAGTCAAGTGCAATTTCAGTGATAACCTTGGTTGATCGTCTTAAAGTTGAAATGAATAAGACTACTGTTTATCGTATTTTAGACAAACTTGAAGATGATGGTATTTTACATTCTTTTCTTGGTAAGAATGGACTTAAATGGTATGCTAAATGTAAAGGGTGTTCTTCTAAAACTCATCATGATGTTCATCCACATTTTCAATGTGTAAGTTGTGGAAAGGTAGATTGTTTAACTGTAAGTATTACCATTCCTGAAATTCCTAATTATAAAGTAGAAGCATCTCATGTACTTCTTCAAGGTAAATGTAAAGCTTGTATTGGTTAAGAAAATGAGAACATTTTATAGCTGTATAATATAATTATCTTAAAAAAACGCATCAATTAAATTGTATATTTGTGGCTATTATTAAAATTTATAATTGCCTAATTAAGTATGCCTTTTAAAAAATTACATTTCGATATAAAAGAAAAATTATCAGAATTTGAGATAACTATACCTACTCTTTTTCAAACAAAGAGCATACCTGCAATTAAAAGTGGTGCAAATTTATTTTGTATAGCCCCAAAAGACAGTGGCAAAACGACTACCTTAATTCTTACTACCATGCAAAAATTAAAATGTGAGGAAGTAGGCGTTGCTGCTAGAGCAACAGTTTTAGTAGAAAACAATGAAAAAGCTTTAGAATTGTATGAAGCTTTTATTAAATTTACAAGACATACTTCTTTACGAGTGTATGTTTGTGATGAAAAACAACATATAGATTTATTAAAATCTGAAATATTTGAAGGTGTAGACATTTTAATATCTACCCCAAAAACAATGAATAAATTATTACTATTAGAAGGTGTAAATACCACACAATTAAAAATATTTAATATTGATGATGCTACGTTTTTATCTAATAAAACTGTAAATGCAGATGTGTTAGCTATTACCCAAAGTATACATAAATGCCAGTTTGTTATTTATTCTGAAAAAATGAACCCAGCTTTACAACGTTTAGAGTCTTATTTTATGCAATTTGCTAGAAAAATTGCAATTAAATAATTAGAGAATTGTTATTGGTTTAAATTTTAGAAATTAAAAAAACAGATATGGTTATACCTAAATTACACTATATTTCTCAAGGAAAATCTGCTAAAGAGCATATAGAAAATATTCAAAAAGCCTGTTCTTCTGGGTCAGAATTAGTGCAATTAAATTTAAAAAATGTTTCTAAAGAAGAGTATCTAAAATTTGCTAAACAAGCCAAAGAAATTACTGAACATTTTCAAACTAGATTAATTGTAAACGAGTTTTTTAAAATTGCGAAAGTTATAAAAGCAGATGGTGTTTATTTTAATAAAACAGACTTCTGCCCTTCTTCTGTAAGAGCAAATCTATTTACTTGGCAAATAATTGGTGCAGCAGCAAATACATTACAAGAATGTAAAACTTTATTAACAAATCGGGTAGATTATATTAGTTTACAACCTTTTATAAATTTAGAAAATCAACCAAAAGAAATTATACCTTTGGGTTTAAACGAGTTTATCGCAATTATAGATGCTTTAAAAACCGAAACGCCAATAATTGGTTTTGGAGGTATAACTACTAAAGATGTAAATGCTATTTTAAATACTGGAATATCAGGAATTGGTGTTTCTACAGAAATTACAAATGATTTTAATTTGATTCGTACATTTAATAAATTATTAAAAGCATCTTCTACAGAAGAACAACGTCATTCATTTTAAAAAAAATAATATTATTTAATTCTTAATCGTTGTCCTATAAAAATTAAATTAGCATCTAAATTGTTCATTTTTTTTAAATCAGTTATAGAAACATTATATAATTTAGAAAGAGAATATAATGTGTCTTCTTTTTCTACCACATGCTCATTAGAATCTTCTAGATTAATATTTTTATCTTTAGTACCTATCAAAATTTTTTGATTTATTTTTAGTGTATTAAATTGAATACCACCATTTAACTTTTTTAATTTAGAAACAGAAATACCATAAATTCTCGAAATAGCATATAATGTTTCACCTCTTTCTACAATATGAATTAATGAATTGTTCTGAAAAGAAGAGATGTTTTTAGTGGTATCATTTTCTATCAGATGAATATCTTTTACTACTTCTCCTGTAATAATATTCATATATGCGGTTTTACCATCTAAAATTATTTTATCAAATTTAGAGGTTGCCTCATTATTTTGAGTAAAACTAGTAAAGTAACATAATATTGTAATAATTGTAAGATATGTTTTTATCATTATTTTATTAATTGAGTAATGAATTATTACAACAAAATTAGTGTAAAAATATAAAAATGTATCTTTTTTTCGATGAATGGATTTATTCACTTGATAAGTTGTAAAATCTAAAAAATACGGTTAAATAATTTCATTAAAAACGAAAATATAATACTATTTAAATTGTATTTTAGCTTTAAAATTTTTATATGAAACAATACGCTATTTCATTTCTTTTATTATTTGTTTTTTCATCAACAATGATTGCACAAAACAATCATTTTAATGTTCATGAAAGTCAAAAATATATAGATCAATTTAAGTCGACCAATATTTTAAATATTTACACAACAGATAGTCAACTAAATGTAATTGCTAGAAAAAGTAAATTGTATTTAGTTTTTGAAACATTTGATGATACTGCAAAAGGCAAAAATATAAAGACTGTAAAATTAAACAAAAAAGAAACCTTTGTAGGAGAGCTTTTTCATAATAATAAGTTACGTGTTTTTATGGTTGAAAGTCCTACTAAATCAGAGCGTAAGCTAAACTGTTACACGTATAATGTTAGTGATAATTCAATTGAAAAAGCAACACTCTTAGAAACAATTGTTAAAAAGAAAAGTGCTATTTTTTCTGGGCAAAATAAAAGACAAACCAACTTTTCTATTTCACCTAATAAAGAATTTATTGCTATTGCTACAGACATAGAAAAAAAGAGTTCTAACTCTTATAATGTACATGTTTATAATGCAGAAACCTTAACTCTTAATTACTCTAAAAGTTACTATAATAATACAGAAAAACATTACAGTTCTTCAGATATGATTGTAGATGATTTTGGTGTTGTATACAATGTAGGAAAAGAATATTTTAAAGGTAAAAGAGAGCGTAAAAATGCAAAAGCAAACTACTCTTATGTAATCTGTAAAATTAATAAAGACGCTGTTAAGATGGGAGCTATTATCTTAAAAAAAGATGAATATATTCAAAATTTAAATTTGTCTTTTGTTAAAAACAAATTAAGACTTTTAGGATATTACTCGGAAGACAAAGTGTTTGGAATTAAAGGTGTTAGCACATTTATGGTTGATAAAAGTAGTCTAGAAATTATTACAAAAAAGAAACAAAAATTACCTGCTACTGTTTTTGAAGATTTATATGGATACAGAAATACGAAAAGTAAAAAAAACTCAGAATTAACTAGTTTTACTTTAGATTACTTATTAGAAGATGATGAAGGAAATACATATTTAGTTGCAGAAGAATTTTATGTTACACAAGTATATGTTTCAAACGGAATGAACGGTGGTATGTATGTTACAACCTATCATTATGATGATATATTAATTACAAAATTAGATGCTTCTGGCACTTTAAATTGGGGACGTAGTATTTTTAAAAGAGACACCTCACCTTCTTACAATGCATTTATAAATAAAGGTAAATTATATGTATTATTAAATTCAGGTAAAAATTTAACAGCAAAAAAAGACGGTCGTTTAAAAGTATCTAAAGGATGGTTTGAGTCTAGTGCTTTGTATGTTTTTGTTTACGATAAAGAAGGCAAAGTAATACATGAAAAAATACAAGATAACAAAGGAAAAACAAAGTACATTCCTTACAAAGGTAGTTATGCAGATGGTAAATTTGTCTTATACAATCACTCAAATAACAAAAAACAATTAATGATTTTAGAGTGTATAAAATAATAAGAAATGATAAAAAAACTCAATGATTACTTGTAATAATTTAATAAATAAAAGTGCCATTGAGTTTTTTGAAACTAAAAATTTTTGTCAACTATTTTATAATACTTCTGGAATACCTGGTAATTGACCAGCCAATGCTAATGATACTGCACAGATAATAAACATTACGCCAGGAATTATTAACCTTTCTTTTAAACTTAATTTTTTAGCTCTTTCTCTATCACCAATTAAACCCATATTGTCTAATAACATCGTTAATGCCCAACCAAAAACAGGGTTTACAAAAGCACAAGCAAAAATACAAGTTCCTGCACTTAAAGAGTCATTTTCTTTTTTTAACCATTTGCATTCCTGCTTCTAATAATGGTAAAAACACACCTACAATTAAGGCAATTCTTAATACAGGTTCCCACATGGCTAAATCCATTGGATATCCAAAAACAGCCGCTAAAACACATAATAATGCTGTTAGAATTGCTCCACCAGGAATTGGTCTTTTAGCAATAGCAGCAGGTATCATATAAGTTCCCCAAGAAGAGGCAATATTACCACCACCTAAGAAAGCGCCTACTACTTGTCTAATTGAAGAAACAGCCATTGTATCATCTACATCCATTAAAACATCTTTTGCTTTTTTAGGATAGTTTAATTCTTGAAAAACACGATGACCTAAAAAATCTGGAGACCACATAGCTACTGCTAAAATTGCAAATGGAATTACGGCTATATAATGACCAAAATCTGGCCAACCTAATTGCCAACCTGTATTTTCACCCCACCACCAAAAAGGATTCATATGTGGCAAACCAGGTGCTGTTGTAAACTCAAAATTTACGCCCATTACATATGCAATTCCTCCTGCAATAGCAGAACATAATGGTATTGCTAACCATCGTTTTTTTAATCTTGCTAAAACAGCGTAAATAATAAGTGTTACTCCAATTACTACAAAAGAAACTGTACTTACATTTTCTGCTGCTGCCCAAGATTCGAATTTAGAAATTTGAGAAATTAAACCTACAGCACCTAAATATATTAATAAACCACCTCTAACCCCCACTCCTGTTAAAGACATTAGTTTAGAGCCACCTTTAGTAATACTTAAAATTAAACCAAAAACTCCAATAAGAATTCCAAGTGCTAATGGATGCCCTCCTGCTAATGCTATAATAGGAATTAAAGGTATCATAGGACCATGTGTACCCGCTAAATTTGCCTTAGGATTTAAGATTGCAGAGAAAAGAATTACAAAAATTCCACCAGCAATCAATAATTCAAAACGAACATTTTCTGCTAATTTGTTTGTTCTTAAATATGAGATATGTCAGTTTTCATATTTATATTTAATAAATGCAAGTGAAGTATTAGGATATCTTTGCACTTTATTTTTCTAATAATGTAACTACACAATTTTTAAGAATATAATTAAAATGCATTACATCGCTACTATTTAATTTTAGAGTTCCAGTGATTGATACTATATCGTCTGTTTTAAAATTTTTGGTATTTATATATTGTATTTCTACAGCAGTTTCTGGGCCACCTGCTCCACAAAAAAAACAAGAAGCCATAGGTCCTTTAGATAAAATAAACACATTTTCTGCTTGAATAATATCTAAAAAATACCCTTTTAAAGTTATTCTTTTTCCTTCTAAAGCTTTTATTGATGCTGAAAAAGTTGGGTATTTAAAGTAACCTTTATATTCTTTAAAATATTTATCTGTAAATGTAACTTTTGATAAATCTTGCCAATTAATTTCTTTCTGACTAAAACAGGTAATGCTATATATTAATAATAAAAATGTTATAATTTTATTTTTCATTACTTAGAATTGTTGATATGTTCATTTTTATGATAGGTATTATTGCTATTGAAACAGCGGTAATTACCATTAATATTATTAAAAGAGCTAATTGAAAAATGTCTATAAAAGGTAAGTCTTGTAACATGTTTAGTTTAATATTAGCAGGTTTAGAATTTAATAAAACTGTTAAGCCAATTTTTAAAAGCATAAAACCTACTAAAAATGATGCAAGAGCAATTAATAATCCCTCATATAATAGCATTTTTATCAATTGTAAATTATTTGCGCCATAAGTTCTTAAAATTGCCAAGTCAAAAGCACGTTCTTTCACCATTTTATATAGACTTATAAAAATAGTTAACGATGATATTAAAAGAATTAAATATGCTATTAAAGAAATCGTTGTAAACCCTATACTTGTGTATTCATCTAATTTATGCAATTCGTATTTCGGTAAAACTGCTTGTAAATTAGTGTTTTCATTAACTCTTTTTGGAAAGTTTAATAAAGCTCTAGGGCTTTTAAAACTTAATAATAATGATGTTATTTCTTTTTGATCCTCCTCCTCTTCATGATGATGATTTGTATGATTTTCTTTTTCTTCTTCCTCATGATGGTGTACATCCCAAATACTTTCTAAATTGGTGATTATTAGTCTATCAATAACTTTTTTTGTAGGCTTTAAAATACCTACAACCGTAAATTTATCTGAATGAACATCAATCTCATTTTCTACTAAACCATGAGAGCTTAAAAAAGTATCTCCTATTTTAAGATTCAATTGATGAGCTACAGAAAAACCTAAAACAACTTCCATAGAATGTGCTACAAACTTACCTTTATCTATTGAAGCTTCATATAAGGATATATAATCTTTTATTGTTCCTACAATTCTAAAACCTTTATAATTATCTCCATAAGAAATAGGGATTGTAGATTTTACCATTGGATGCGCTCCAATTTTTTGAGCTTCTTTAAAAGAAATGTTTCCAGTAGGATTGTCTAAATGTAAAACTGAAGCTAGAACTAATTGTAGTGGACTTCCTTTTGCTCCAATAATCAAATCTATGTTCCCCACATTGTTCTCAATTTGATTTTTAAACGAATTTTCTATTTGTTTAATACCTAATAAAAGTATAATACTTAATGATAAAGTAATAATGCTTAAAATACTATATAAGGGTTTCGATTTGATATTTTTTATTGTAATATTTCCTATGCTCATAACGTAATTGAATTTTGGAAATACTTTTTTATTCTTTGATCATGCGTAATTACAATTAAGTTAGCATTAGTTTGTTTTGCTTGCTTAATTAATAACTCTATAACATTTTTACAGTTTTCATCATCTAAACTAGAAGTTGGTTCATCTGCTAAAATAACTTGAGGATTATGAATGACTCCCAAAGCAATTCCTAAACGCTGCAACTGACCTTCACTAAGGTTATTGATTTTACTTTTTTTAAACTCTGTAAGTTCTAATTGCGCTAATAAATTTTCTATGTCAGTATTATTCATTGGTTTTTTACTAAACAACAACCGTGTTTTTAAATTTTCAAAAACATTTAATGATTGAATGGCATGTTTTTTCTGAAAAACCAATCCAATATTTTGGCCTCTATATTTATCTAATTTATTGTTATTTAGATTGTTAATTTTAATTTCATCAATCAATATATGCCCCTTTAAAGGTTTTAACAAACCAGCTAAAAGATGTAGAAATGTTGTTTTACCTACACCAGATTTACCCAAAATGAGTAGGTTTTCTTGGTCTTTTAAATGAATATCTGGAAAACGAAATAGAGGTTCGTTTTTATTATATTGAAATGTAAGTTTATCTGTTTGTATCATTTTTTGTATTCATATCTTTTTATAAACATTATCAACTTGTAATTGGCCATTGATCTTCTTGTGGAAAGGATTCATTCTTCCATAATTCTAATTCTAAATCTGTAAGTAAACAATTGTTTAATTGAGCTATCATTTTATCTTTACTTAGATGTTGCCCTATAAAAACGAGTTCTATTTTTCTATCACCAAATAAAACATCCCATTCTAATTCAATATCATCTTTATGCTCTACAAAAGAGGCAAAATTAATTCGTTCAGAAAAAGGCATAGAAGCCCACCAAACACCAGCGTTATCTGCTTTACAAGAACCACCAGCAGAACTCCATAATAAAGCTTGTTTAGATCTTGATGCTAACCAAAATAACCCTTTGCTTCTGATGATGTTTTGCGGAAAATCTTGGTTTAAATAGTTTAAAAATCGTTCTGGATGAAAAGGTTTTTTACTTCTAAAAACAAATGAACTAATACCATATTCTTCGGTTTCTGGTATATGTTCATTTTCTAATTCTTTTAACCATCCTGCAGAAGCTTCTGCTTTTTCATAATTAAATAAACCTGTATTTATTACATTTTCTAATGCTACTTTAGATTGTTTTGTTGTAATAATTTTTGCTTCAGGATTCAATTTTTGAATGATGGTTTTTAATTCCTCTACATTGTCTTCAGAAACTAAATCTATTTTATTTAAAAGAATAACATTAGCAAATTCAATTTGATCTGTTAATAGGTTTACAATCGTTCTATCATCACCTTCTATATTGGTTAATTCTCTAGTAGTTAAATAATCTGCACTAGAAAAATCTTTTAAGAAATTAAAAGCATCCACAACTGTTATCATATTGTCTATATAACTAAACCTACTCAAATCAATTTTACCATCTTCACTTTCAAAAGTAAACGTTTGCGCTACGGGTATAGGTTCACTAATTCCTGTACTTTCTATTAATAAATAATCGAATTTATTTTGTTTTGTTAGTTTTTCTACCTCAATCATTAAATCTTCACGAAGTGTACAACAAATACAACCATTAGACATTTCTACTAACTTTTCTTCGGTTCTAGAAAGTGTATTTTCATTGGCAATAAACTGAGCATCTATATTTACTTCGCTCATATCATTTACAATAACTGCTACTTTTAAGCCTTCTTTATTATGTAATACATGGTTTAACAATGTTGTTTTTCCAGCTCCTAAAAAGCCACTTAAAACAGTAACAGGTAGTTTTTTCATTTTTGTTTTAATATTATTAGTTATTCTTTAATAAGAATAGATTGTATTATTTTATCTAGAATTAAAGGATCACTTCCAGGGCCTATGCTTAATAATTTAGTTCCGGTTATTGGTATGCCATTAAATGGGCGAATAAAAACTTCTCCATCTGGTTTACGTTCAAAAAAAGTATAATTATCATCACCTTTAATTTTAGCACAACCTTTTATTCTTAGAATACTTTTAGGAATAGATTTACAAATTTCATTAATGTATTTTTTATCAGATATAAGAGGTAAATCAATAGAGCAAGAAGACCAATGTGCTTTTTGATGCTCTAATATTTTTGATAAATTTTTAGAGGGCAATAACTCTGGTAATAATAAAATATCTAAATCTTTTAGAGTTACTATTTTTGCAGTAGGATTTTTTTGTTTTAAATCTTGTATAACTGCTGTTTTTCTTTTTTTACTTATTGTTTCTATGTGTGATAAAATTAATAATGAAGAGACTTGAATCTGATTTGCTTCCAATTCATTATGCGCTTCTCTTTTCTGCCAATTTTTTACATCTATAACAGAAATTTGAATGGGAGGTAAAAAACGATCATTTATTCCTACTCCTAAAAATTCGACGAGTCTACAAGCATCTGTTGTACCATTAGCTTCTATAAATGTAATTCCATTTTCTCTTTTAGGGATTCTGTTTACTGCGTTTCTTAGTTCTTCTATACCATTGCAACAAATACAGCTGCCACTTAAAGCTTTAATGTTTTTTAAGTCTATTTGTGTTGTAAGTTGCTGAGCATCTATATATGCGTATTCGTAATCATTAAGAATCACAAAAGGACTCCAACCTTTGTCAGAAAACTTTTCTATTAAATATTTTAATAAAGTAGTTTTTCCAGCACCTAAAAATCCAACAATGGTTATTATTGCTTCCATTTTGTTTTATTTCAATTTATCTTCCATGTAATTCCATATTTGGTAATTTATTTTCATCTTTTAAATAGTAATCAAAAAAACCTTTTGTATGAGTAAAATATTGGTTACGGTATTCTCTAATACCATGATCTGCACCTTCAAATAAAATAAAACGAACTGGATGTTTGTATTCGTATAATTTAGTTATTAACTCTAGAGATTCAGACGCTTGTACACGCCAATCAGCACTACCATGCATTATTAAAAGAGGTGTTGTTTTGCACATTTTATCTGCCCAAAATACAGCAGATCTTTTTTTTAGTTCTCTTTCTTTATTTTTTATGTAATTTGGAATATATTTAGCATATACATGTTCTTCAAACTCAGGCCTATTTTTTAGTTGTTCAAAAGCATTTGCTGCACCTGCAAGAACTACTGCTGCTTTAAATTGACATGTTTTTTTTAAAGATTGATACGTCATCATACCTCCTCTACTTGCTCCTTCTAAACCGATTCTAGATGTGTCTGCATTTTCAATTTCATTTAATGTAGGTATAAGGTTTAAAACATCATTAATATCTTTACCTCCTGCTTCTTCTTTACCTTCGCTACCACCATTACCTCTGTATTGACTTGCAACAACAACATACCCCCAACTTGCTAATTTTCCTAAAAAGAAACTCACTCCAACTTCACTCCATTTACCAAATTCTCCTGTTCCTCCTCTATTAGAAATAATACATGGAAATTTACCTTTTGCAATGGGTTTAGCTATAAAACCTTTTACTTTTAGTGAATCTGATAAATAGGTTATCTTATAAAATTCTACTTTTTTTAAAGTTGCCATCATTTTAGCATCTCCTTTGTAAATCTTAGCTAATGTAGCATCACTTAAAATAAGCTTTTCTTTTTCTATAATTTTTCCATTTTGAGCAAAAGTAAAATGGATTATAAAAAATGTAAAAAACAATAAAAGAGTTAATTTTTTGTTCATAAATTTAAGATTCAATTATATTTAATTTGTTCATTTTTTCTATCAAATCTCCTGTTATTGCTACTACAGTTGGTTTTGGAATTTGATCATTATCAAAAGGCCATTTGCTAGTTGGGTTATTTAAATCTGTAGTTTGTTCTCCTGGATGCTGTACGCTTAAAAATAATGTTTTTCCATCTGGAGAAAACCAAGGACCTGTTAGTTCTGCATCTCTTGGAGCTGAAGCCACTCTGATTACTTTACCTACTTCTTTACCATATCTTGGTATCACAAAAAGACTATTGTTTTTAAATTCTATATAAGGTTTGTCTTCTTTGTTCATAGACGAACCAGACATGTCTGAAGTTAACCAAAGGTTTCCTGCTAAATCAAATGCTAAATTATCTGGACAAGAAAAACCATGTTCTTCTCCTCCTGCTTTATATGTAGATGCTTTAAAGGTTAAAGCGTCAAACTTACCATTGGTTTCTTCAATTTTAAGAATAGATCCATGAAAATCGTTTTTATCACTATTATTCGTTAAAGAAACTAATACATGCCCAGTAATGGGATCTATTTCTATATCTTCTGGTCTGTTTAATTCGGTTGCCCCTAGTAATTTTGCTGCTTCTCTAGCTCTAATTAATAATTCTGTTTGGTCTTTAAATTTATCTTTTAAAATGGGGTGATTATCCCAATCTAACGCCAACCATTTTCCATTAATTGTATCTGCAACATATAAGGTTCCTTCTTTTAATGAGCTTGGTTTAGAAGAAATAAATTTATACAAATGTTCACTTTTTTTGTCATCTCCAGAATAAGCTACAACACGTTTATCTTCTAATTCATAAAGTGTGCAACATTCATGTGCAAACCTACCTAAAGCAATGTGTTTTTGTATAGTACCGTCTTTAGGGTTTACTTCTACTACCCAACCATAATGTTCTGGCGGATATTTATAAATTTTTTCCCAACCAAAATAACTTGGAATATGTGTTGCAATATTATTATTGTTATAGCGTGTTTCTCCAAAACAATCTTGATAATTTTCTTCGCAAGTAATAAATGTTTTCCAAGATGTAATTCCTCCAGAACAATTGCTATGGGTTCCAATTACGGTTGTTTTTCCTTTAATGGCAGTATCCCAGTTTAATTCTATAGGTGTTTTGGCTGTTATACGTCTATTGTGTGGATCATTTTGTACAACACTCCAAATGCCATTTTCTTCTTTAATTCTTACAATGCTACCTCCAACATTGTACATTTCTTTATCTACCTGTTCTTTTGTTTTTTTTGCATTTGAATTCGCATTAAAATCAGAAACAAAAAGCGGATTTACGTATTCATGATTTACCCATAATAATCGGTCTTTAGGAGTATTATCATCAAAAGGAATAAAACAAGTAAAGTCATTATTAAACCCAAAAGTATCTATTTCATTAATCTTATCACCCCATTTTACAACACAATGATAATCCAACCCTTTTGCTAGTAATAAATTATCTTTATCAGAAGCTTCTAACCCTTTTAAAGTAAGTTTTTTTAATTCATTTAGTCTTTTACTAGAAGTTTTAGTAAAATTATTAGTTGGTGTTGTTACTTGACCACAATTGATTAAAAATTGAGGCATCACAACAGCTCCTATACCAGCTTTACCCATAAAGGATATAAACTTTCTTCTATTATAACTCATATTCAGCAATTATTTTATAAATTTTAAATCATCGTTAAGTAATACGTTTTAATATTTGAAGAAAAATGATTCTCTCCAACAATATTAATATGTTCTTTTTCTTTATTAACAAAGCATTTCTATAATAAGTTGTTATTCGAGATTTTACAATAAAAATAAAAGGAGTAGTTACACCATAAATAATGTATAAAGTACTTGCCATAGGTCTTAAGCTTTCTGCTTTCATTTTATTTAATCACATTTTAATACAACTGAGTTGCAAATATAGTACTAATATAGAATAATGCAACTATGTTGCGTTAATAGATTGTATGAGTTATTTAGCTTATAATGTTAATATTAAAATATACTTATTTATAAATTAATGCAAGAAAGAATAAAACTGTTAGGTAAAAAAGTAAATTATTTTTAGAGCGAAATCATAATATTCATCTGTAGTTAAATGTTGATTTTTTGGTAAAAAAGATAGTTGAATATTAAGCTTTATTTGCCAGAAATTGTGAACTAAAAAAAGGAATCTTCTCAATTAGTAAGTCAAAAAAAAGCTGAAAATGTGAATTTGTAGGTTCTATGAATTCTATTGCTATCAAATTCTATTTTTTTTTTAATTTACCTCCTTCTACCTCCAGAATACGTCATTGCTTCTCCTTTACCAAAACCATAACTAATACCTAAAGTAATAAAACGACCACGTTGACTAAAACTGTAGTTTTTAAAAGTTGGTTGTACTACAAATTGTTCAGAAACACTAGAAGAAAACAGATCTCTAACCCCTAAATTAACAATTGCTTTTCCTTTAAATATTTTTTTACGTACACCCATATTTAAAAAAGCATATCCTGTAATGTTTCCTTGAAGGGTTTCATATCCAGAACGATAATTACCAGTAAACTCAACATCTATATCTGTTGGTAAGCCTATTTTGGCACCTAATCTAGTAGACCATTGACTTCCAAAAAAATCGAAGTTTTGGGTTTCGAAAGTACCTTTTCTATCAAAATAATTGTAATTAAAATCTCCTGTTAACGTAAGCCAATTATTAGGTGTTAATTTTCCATTGGTTTCAAAACCTATAGAAGAATTTGTACCAATATTATTTGGTTTAGAGTAGGTAATATTATTTTCATAAGTAGAAACTCGTTCAATAACATCTGTTGTATATCTGTGGTAAAGACTAGAACTTAAAGAGGCTTTACCTATTTTATAAATACTCGTTATCTCATAAGAATCTGTAAATTCTGGTTGAAGATTCGGATTTCCTGCACTAATATTAAAATTATTTCGAATATTAAAAAATGGATTTAAATCTCGTAATCTGGGTCTAAAAATTCGTTTAGAATATCCCGCTTGTAACGAAAAATTTGCACCTACTTTATAAGAGGTATGAAAAGTTGGAAAAAAATTAGAGAAATTTTGCTCGTTAGATTGGTTGGTATTGGTTAGAAGGGTTTTTAAATTTGTTTGTTCTAATCGAATACCTACTTTTAAACCCCATTTTTCTTTTTCATAAGCAGCAGTTCCATAAAGTCCAAATACTTTTTGAGTATACTCAAAATTATTTGTTAAATCTTCATTTACAACATAAGCATTATTTATTAAATCTCTAACTTCATAATCATTACCAACGTCATTTATTACATATTGAGCACCAGTTTCTAGTGTGTAATTTTTTGAAATAGGATTTGTGTAATCTGCTTTAAAAGTATAATCTGCTTGTTTAAAATCTGTATCTGCTTGTTGATTACTATCGGTATCTAATCCTGATAAAGTGGTATTTGTAAATTGAGATGATAAATCTTTGCCGAAAAAACGCCCTAAAGCACTAAACAATAAAGTATGCTTTTCATTATTCTTAAATTCTTTCTTATAGTTTAATTCGTAACTATATTTAGGATTTGTAGCATCTGTAGTTTCAGTTCTCTCCCAACTTGAAATAAGGTTATTTGCAGCATCTAAATAGCTAAAATTAATATTAGAAGGTTGCTCTTCTATCTCGTAAGCAAAATTACCAGATAATGTTAAAACGTTTAAATCATTAATATGATAATCTGTACCTAAAGTAAGATTGTAAAAGGTTTCATTTCTATATTCTGTTCCTTTGCTATAAATAACTTCGTTATTGGTTAAATTTTGGTTGTTGGCTTCAGAATCTTTTGGTAACGATCTATATCCTGCACCTAATTGTGCAAATAAATTAAAATTTTCTGTTCTACGATTTAAACTTAAACCTACACTATGATTATCTGGAATTCCTGTATTAACAGAAACAGCTCCATTCCACCCCTTTTTTTCTTCTTTTTTTAAAATGATGTTTAAAATACCTGCTGTACCAGATGCTTCATATTTAGCAGAAGGATTTGTAATTACCTCAATACTTTCTATCATATCTGCAGTAATAGTACCTAAGGCATTGCTAGATTCATCTGCTAACACAGAGGGTTTACCGTTGATTAAGATTTGTACACCAGAACTTCCTCTAAGACTTACTTCTCCTTCAATATTTACATTTACAGAGGGTACATTATTTAATACTTCTAAGGCACTTGCACCAGAACTACTAATATCTTTACCTACATTAAAAACACGTTTATCTAATTTAAAAGTTGTTTTAGAAATTTCACTTGTTACTACAACCTCATCTAAAGATTGACTGTCTGTTACAAGTATAATTTTACCAAAATCTAACTTTCCTTTTACAATTTTAAATGTCTTTATTGTTTTTGTTTCAAATCCTATAAAGCTTACTTCTACATAGAAATTTGTTTTAGAAGTTGTAATACTAAACAACCCCTCATCATCTGAGGTAGTACCAAAGATTAGTTTATTAGTTGCCCTATCTTTAATTACAACAGTTGCAAAAGGAACAGGTTGTAAAGTTGTATCTTCAATTAATTTACCAGTAATTTTAATAATTGAGTTTTGGGCAATCGTATAATTACTTATACATAGTATGAATACAAGTGATAAAATGCTTTTTAAATAAAATTTCATTTGATAGTAATATAGAAGTAATTAGGTGTAGTTTTTTTCAGGAGCAATATAAAACAATTTCATAAAGAAGTTTTAATAAAACTAAAGTTCAATATAAATCGTTCATTATATCAGAACAATTCATATTGAACTCAAATATTTTATGTTATATTTTAAATGTATTCAATTCTTAGGTAGATTTATTAAAAAAATAAGATAGAAAACTTAGTTTTCTATCTTTATTGATTGAATCTAAAAATCAAATCCTACATATACTTGCCAAACTCTATTTTTGGGTTTGTCTTCATCATAAATATCATTTTGACCTAAATGGTGTCTTACTCCTAAACTGATACCTGATTCGCTTTTAAAACCAGCACCTAAGTTTATACCCCAATCAAAATTTTCTGGTTCAAATTCTTCTGATGTATCATATAGAACAAAACCAGCATCAAAAGTTTCTTTGTGTGAAATAGAAACTCCTATTTGAGGTCCAGCTTCTAAAAAGAAACTATTTACAGGATATAATTTAAACATTATTGGTATGTTTATGTAATCTAATTTTTGTTTATAGGTACCACCATTATCTACAATTTTGTATCCTTGTTGTGAGTATAATATTTCTGGTTGAATTGAAAAGTATTTACCTAAAAAAGATTCACCATAAAAACCAATATGAAACCCTTGTAATTTTTCTGTTTCTGAGGTACCATCAAAACTTACAAAAGAAAGATTATATCCACCTTTTATACCTGCTGTTGATTTCTTTTTTATGTCTTGAGCATTTAATGATATAACACTTACCATCATTAAAGTTATTATTAAATATATTGTTTTCATTTTTATATAATTTATGGTTATTTATAATAATTGTTTTACTTCTATTTTTTATTTCTTCATTAGAAAACTGGCTATTAATGTAATTAGCCCAATACCAATACTTATATAAGCATTGTTGTTACTCTGAGTTTCGAACTCTGCAATACCAATATCTACAGATGCTTCAGGAGTAACAAGTTCATACCCTCCGTAAATTAATAGGGCAAATCCGGCTACTATTAAAATTGTTTTAATCGTTTTATTCATGGTTATAAGTTTTTATATTAAAATTGGTATCTAATACCTAAAGCAATGTCTAGGTCTAAATCGTTACTGTAAGTATCATTAAAGCCTAATTCTGGTCTAATATCTAAAGACATTAAAAGTGGTATGTTAAAATTATATTCTATACCTAAATTTGCAGCTACTAAAGCAAATGCCCCATCATCATTAGGTGAATCGAATGATCCTACACCAGCACCAGCACCAACAAACCAATTAAAGTTATTATCTAAGGCATTTACCCATTGGTATAATCCTACTAATTTAAAAGCCTCTATATTATTAGAATTTCTAAAACCTAAATCAAACTCTAAACGATTGTTATCTGACACGTATTTTTGATAAGATATTTCTCCTCCAAATCCATCATTATCTCCTACTCTAATCCCCAAAGCATTTTTTGAGATTTCTTGAGCGGAAATTGTTGCAGTAAATAATAAAATTGTACCAAATAAAATTGTTTTTAAATATTTCATAATTCTTGTTTTTAAGTTCAAAACAAAGATATTATCAAACTACTTTTTGGTTTTGCTCATATAATTTTGATGTTGACTCATTTAATTAGCTTACATTTATTGCACCCAAAAAATATAACTGTGAAAACTATTAATATTACTGCTCAGAGTACAGAAGGAACCGTTAGACAAATTAGAGATGTTATTGGAGGTAGCATAAGAGAACGTTGGGGAGAGTATATTTTAGAAGTTGACAATGAAAATGCTAAGGGAACTATTACTTTTATTACTTTTGAATGGGGAGGTAGTACTTTAGAGTATAATATTACTTTTTTTGATGATATTACTTTAATTATGGATGCTTCAGAATTTAATCCTATTCATTTTACCTATACTTCTTTAGGACATTGTTATCATCGATTTGAGTTAGAAGATAAAAAAAGAAAGCTAGAACAATTTCAATCTGTAATTATAACGAGTAAAGATGATGGTTATAATTATGGTTATTTTGAAAAAAATGTACCTATTCGTATTCATATCATTCAAATTAGCAGAATGAAATTTATAAAAAAACGCTTAAATGATGCTTCTATTTTAAATCAACATTTATATAATGTTTTTCATGATCAGCAACATGAAAAGGTGTTTGCTTATTTTGGTACTTATAATTTAAAATTGGCGAATCTTATCAAACAATATGATAATGTAAAACAAAAAGGAATGATCAGAATCTTGATTAAGGAAGGTATTGTGTATCAAATTTTATCAGAACACATGCTTCAACATGATAAAGATGTTAAATTAAAAAAACAACCTAATACTTCACTCTCAAAAAAAGAATTAAATAGGGTTAGAAAAGTTGCTGAAAAAATTTTAAAAGATGTATCTATAGATTATACTGTAGAAGAGTTAGCAATTTCTAGTACTTTAACACAAGCTAAATTACAAGAAGGATTTAAGTTGTTGTATACAAGAACTGTAACAGAATATATTAGGCACGTTCGATTAGAAGAAGCTAGAGATTTAATAAATTCTACAGATTTGAATATCTCTCAAATTGTGTACACTATAGGTTTTAGTAGCAGAAGTTATTTTTCAAAGATTTTTAAAAAGAAATATAACATTTCACCAAGTCAGTTTTTAAAAAACAAACAAGAAGCAAATATTAAGGTGGCTTAAAATCTAACTGTTATTTATTCTTTAAGAACAATTTACATTTTTTATAAATTTTTTCTGCTTCTTTATTATCTAAACCAGAATAATTATAAAGCGGAAATCGTATGGTAAGATTTGTATTAAAAAACTTAAAACTTTCTGCGGAATGTGTCATTAAAAAAATTGCCTGTTCTAAAACTTTTAATGTAGAGTTTAATTCTTCTTTGGTTCTTTTTGGAGGGTCACTCACATAACTCCCAATTAATGGTAAATCTGATTGTTCAAATGGTTTAATAGGAAAATTGTCTAAAACTCCACCATCTGAATATAAAATGTTATTGATATTAATTGGGCTAAATATACCTGGTATTGCACAAGATGCTAAAACAGGTTTTAACAATTTGCCTTTATTAAAATAACGTATGGTACCATCTTGTATATTAGTTGCAGTTATATGTAAAGGAATATCTAATTCGCTAAAATTGGACTTAATTTTATTTTCAATTGCAGTTTTAAATAAAAACGTGTCAAAAAGACCTGCTTTTGTAATACTAAAAAAAGAGATTTTAAAAATACTAGTTTCCTTAAATATTTTTAAAATTTCTTTTGTTGTTAAACCAGAAGCATATAAAGAGGCTACTAGAGCTCCTCCACTACTCCCTGAAATAGCATTAATTTTTAAACCTAATTCTTCAATTCTTTCAAGAAGTGCTAAATGTCCAGTAGATTTAACACCACCGCCAGATAAAACTAAATTGATAGGAATATTTTTATCTAATTCTTCTAGTTTTGTAATATTTTTTTTACTCATTGTAGTCTGTTTTTTATAATAATGGACTGAATATTTTTGCACATCCTTCTAATAATTTTGTTGACAAAGGGCGATTTTTAAAAGATTCATAATCTAAAATTTCACAATTTTCTAAGCTGTTTTTAAAATCATTACTCAAGTTTTTAGCAATAATTGTATCATTAATAAGTATGTTAACTTCATAATTATACTCAAAACTTCTATAATCAAAGTTTCCAGATCCAATAGAGGCAATTTCTTCATCTATAATTATTAATTTACTGTGAGAGAAAGTATCTTTTAAAACACAAATTTTAACTCCTGCTTGTAACAAATCTTCAAAATTAGCAAACATACTATGTTTGGCTATTTTACTATCGTTATTTTTTGGTACCATTATTTTTACATCTATTCCACTTAGAACTGCCATTTTTAGAGCTTCTAACAATGCTTTATTTGGAATAAAATAGGGGTTTTCTATATAAATAGAGTCCTCCGCAGAATTAATCATAGTAAGATATTGATGTAAAATAGATAAATATTTAAGATCTGGGCCTCCTGCTACAATTTGAACGATAGAATTTCCTTTTTCTTTTTGAAAAGGAAGATAAAATTGATTTGTTAATAAAACTTCGTTACTGGCAAAATAATAATCTTTGATAAAAATTCTATGTAAATGATCTACTGCAGGTCCTTCTATTTTTACATGCAAATCATCCCAAACACCTAAATCTGATTTTGATTTTATGTATTTATCAGAAACATTAACTCCACCTGCAAAAGCCATTACACCATCTATAATAGCTATTTTTCTATGGTTTCTATAGTTTAGCGTAGATAAAATAGATCCTAATTTAAGAGGAAGAATAGGATATGTTTTTGCGCCTAAATTTTCTAGTTTTTTTACCGCTTTATTTTTCCATCCACTACTACCAATAGCATCATATAAAATTCTAATTTCTATTCCGTTTTTAATTTTTTCTGTAAACAAACTAATTAATTTATCTAACAACTCTCCTTCTTCTAAAATATAATATTGAATATGGATAAATTTTTTAGCTTTAGAAAAAGCTTCAAAGATTTCATTAAATGTGGTTTTTCCGTCTTTTAATAATTCTAATTTATTTCCTTGAACACTAGGGAAACCTGAACTTTTTTGTAATAATTTTCCTATTCTTTTAAATTTTTCAACATCGTATTTATAGGTGAATTTTTCTCTATTATCACTTTTATGCCTTAAATCATATAGTTTTCTTTTGGCATTAAAATTAAGTGTAAAAAATTTAAATTTCTTTCTGTTTATTCCAAAAAGCACATAAAAAACAACTCCTATAATAGGAAAAATAATTACAATTAAAAGCCAACCTATTGATCTTGCAGGGCGACTTCCGTATAAAATAATACTAAAAATAGCCCAAAGTGTACTAACTGCGTACATAATATAAAATAGGGTTGCCATATTAAATTGCAATTTTTTGAACTTTAAATTTAGTAAAATATGGTTTAGAAATTAAATATTTAATATCTTTTATGGGTGTTTTTTTATCTAACCAAATATTTTTAAGAATATCTGGTATTTGTATTGGCATCACTTTATACAAGTTATTAATGGAATCTATTGATGAATTTACATTTGTATTTATTACAGTACAGGTAATAAATCCATCTTGCAAAACATTATAAATGCCTGCTAAATAAAAGGGTTTAATGGGGTCTTTTTCTAATAAGCAGCTAATTACATTTTTACCTTTTAAATTATAAGTATAAAAACCTGTTACAATAATTAAACACCTTCTTTTTTCTAGAGCCTCTTTGTACAAAAAATTCTCTAAAACTTCATCTTTATTTACATGTAATGTTGTTTTTAAACGCTGAAATTTTTTCCAACTTCCTTGAAAATTTTGAGGTAAAAGCCCCCAAATAGCTTGTGTAATTATTGTTGGTTCTTCAGTAGTAATAATTGATATAGGTTGCTCCCTATATCCATCTATTTTTAATTTAGGTTTATAAATATTTGGGTATTTAAAATTTAATTTGAGCTCTTGCTCTATTAGAGTTTTACTTGCTGTATTTGATAAGCTATATTTCATAATTTATAGATTATGTTTATTTCTTTATACATTTATAAAAGAAAAGTTCCTATGGCAACAACCATCAGTACACCAATTATAAGTACTGTTGTAATTCTATAAAAACCAATGCATATACTATTATTGTTTTAAAAATATAATTTTTCTTTTTTGGATTGTCTTTACTAATTTTAAAATTTTCTGGTCCTTGTTTCATAATGCTGTTTGTTTTAATCTTGAACAGCAAAATTATAATAACCCTCTTTTTATCTTTAATCCATATCATTGTAATTTTTGCTCATATCAAAATTGAATTTCTTTTTCATTTGAGTCAACATCAATTCTATATGAACAAAACAAAAATCTAATTGGTTTCTAACTTTGTGGTATCACAAAAAAAGAATTATTAACCTTTTAAAACTTTACATTATGTTACGTTGGACCATTACATTTATTATCATTGCATTTATTGCAGCAATATTAGGATTCACAGGAATAGCAGGAGCTGCAGCTGGGTTTGCTAAAATATTATTCTTTATCTTTTTAATATTATTTATAGTATCATTAATTAGAGGTAATACTAAAAAAATATAACCGAATAGTTTTTAAAAACAAAAAAACACTCTAAAAAGAGTGTTTTTTTTGTGTCAGAAAAATAATCTATTTTTTTAATAAAGGTAATAAACCTTTTAACTCTTCTAGACTTAAACTTAAATTATGATCTGTATCTAAAAGATTAAAATTTTCTTCTACTGCCCCAACTGTTTCTGTAGATTCTAAAGTATTGTTTTTATTGGTATCTAATAAAGTTAATAAAGTAGAAATTTGTTTTACAGAACTGTCTGCACTTAAAGAGCTTAATAAAGTTTGTGCTTGTTTAAAATTTGATGATGTCATGTTATTGTATACATTACAGCTAAAAAGGCTTAATGAAAGCAATATGATTGCAGCTATTTTCTTCATAAATAATTGTTTTAAATTAATATGAGTCAAATGTATTACAACCCATGTTTGTAAGAAAATAGAATAGACAAACACTCGGTTTTTACCGTTCTAAAATAGGATATTATAGACGAAATTTTTGCGAATAATTATGTTAATGAATTATTAGTAATATACGCTAAAAATTTTGGTTTGTATTGGTCAGAAACCGTAATGCGTTGTTGGTTGATGATGATCTGACTGCGTTCTACCACTTCTATGTTTTTTAAAGAAACTATAAAAGAACGGTGTACTCTTAAAAACTGATTTTCAGACAATTCTTCTTGTAAAGATTTTAAACTCATTAAGGTTAAAATAGGTTTTGGATTGTCTTTTATCCATATTTTTATATAGTCTTTTAAACCTTCAAAATACAAAACATCCGCTAACTTAATGCGTAATTGTTTGTATTCAGATTTTACAAACAAAAACTCCTTTTCTTCAGTAATCTGTTTTTCAATATTTCCTTTTACCAAACCAAACCAAGTATGTGCTTTATTGGCAGCCGCTAAAAATTCTGCATAATCAAAAGGCTTTAATAAATAATCTAAAGCTTCTACCTTAAAACCTTCTAAAGCATATTCATTAAAAGCCGTTGTAAAAATTACGCGCGTTTCTTTGGGCAATAATTTAGAGAGTTCTAAACCTGTTAAATCTGGCATTTGTATGTCTAAAAACAACAAATCAACCGGATTTGTTTTTACAAAATCCAATGCTTCTATGGCACTGTTGCATTTTTTTTGCAACTCTAAAAAAGGAGTTTTTACAACATAACTTTCTACCAAATTTAAAGCCATTGGTTCGTCATCAACAATAATACAGGTAATATTTTGTGTAGGCATACTTTTACTTTGTTTCTATATGAAAGGTAACTAAAAATTTATTATTCTGTAAAGAAGTGGTAAAATGATATTGACTTGGATATAATAATTTTAATCTCTTCTCTAAGTTCTGTAAACCAATACCCGAACCACTTTTATCATTGGTTTTTTTAGGATAATTATCGTTTTCTATTTGAAAGCAAACCTTTTTGTTTTCGCAAAACAAATTGATGTTTATCTCACTTTCTTTTGATGCAGAAACACCATGTTTAAACGCATTTTCTATGAGAGATATAAATAATAAAGGGGCAATTTTTATACCTGTTTCTTCTGTAGGAAATTTATAATTGACTGTAGTTTTGTTAGATACACGCAATTTCATCAATTCAATATACTTTTTTATAAAATCTATTTCTTTACTCAATGCAATAAATTCTACGTTGGTATCATACAACATATAACGCATCAATTTCCCTAAACTATGAATAGATGTTTTTGCTTGTTCTGGTGATAGATCTACCAAAGCATAAATATTATTTAACGAATTAAAAAAGAAATGAGGCTGTAATTGGTAATGCAAATGCTGTAATTCTGATTGTAATTTAAAATTGGCAGCTTCTTTACGCGCTGCTTCTGTTTTGTTCCAACGTTTGGTGGTTTTTAGAGCTATAGAAAATAGTAAAGGCGCCATATAAGATACCATTTGTACGTAAATAAACATTTTAAATGGAGGACCTGTATTTCCTTTTTCACCAATCGGTCTTTTTTTAATTAAATCTTGAAAGTAAATGCTTTCTATGCTTTCTTTACAATAAATGAAAAGGGCAATTAAAAACAAATTAATAGCAACAAACCAAAAAGTTTTTTTTGTAAATAAGAACTTATCAATGAGTATAAAATAATTTAAATAAAATAAGATTGCCGATAGTAATAAAGGAATCCAAAAATGAATAAATACTCTATTTAAATCTTGTTCTTGCCCATACGAAAGTAAATAAGGCATACTAAACAACACAAACCACACTAAAAAGTGTGATATGAGTGTTATGTTTTTATTTTGAATCATTCATCTTTAATTTAAAAATTCTATGCTAATTAAATTGTTACTCCCAAAAATAATACACTTCAATTAATTAATTGTACTTTTAAGTTGTTATTCGTATCGTAAAGCTGTAATAGGGTCTAAAGCAGCCGCTTTTCTTGCAGGGTACCATCCAAAGAAAATACCTGTAATGGCACAAACTGCAAACGAAATAACAATGGAATACACAGCAACACTGGTTGGCCAATGTAAGAATTTCTCTATAAAAACGGTGGCTCCTAAACCTAAAATCACCCCTAAAACTCCTCCTGTAATGCTTATTAAAATAGCTTCAATTAAAAACTGCATTAAAATATCAGATCCTTTGCCGCCTACTGCCATTCTTAACCCAATTTCTTTGGTGCGTTCTTTTACAGAAACATACATAATATTCATAATGCCAATTCCACCAATTAGTAAAGAAATACTGGCTACTGCTACCAATAAAATGGTCAACATTTCGCTGGTAGAACTAAAAGTAGAAATCAATTCTTCCATAGAACGCACATGAAAATCGTCTTCTTCTGTAGCACTTATTTTGTGTTGTCTTCTTAAAATTTCAGATACTTGTATTACTGCATTAGGGGCTTCATCTTCACTAATTGCAGAAGCCATTATTTGACTTATATAATCAATGGCTAAAATTCTTTTTTGTACGGTAGTATACGGCGCAATAATTACATCATCTTGGTCTTGACCAAACGTGTTTTCTCCTTTTTCTTCTAAAACCCCAATTATTGTAAAGGGTATGTTGTTAAAACGAATCATTTTACCAACAGGATCTTCTCCATCTGTAAAAATATTTTCTACTACAGTTTGCCCAATCAAAGCTACTTTGGCTGCAGAACGTACTTCGGCATCTGTAAACATACTTCCGTTTTCAATCTCAGTATCTTTAATTTTTAAATAATCTGGATTGACCCCATACATCGAAGAAGGCCAGTTGTTAGATCCGTTAATGATTTGTCCTCCTCCACTAACAAAAGGTGTAATATAAGTTACCAATTGAGCCTCTTCTTTAATCGTATTAAAATCATCTAAAGTTAAGGTTTGTACATTTCCTCCACTTCCTCTTGCAGGGCCTCTTGTATCGGTTCCTGGTTTAATCGTTATCATATTAGATCCCATACTAGAAATGGTAGCACGTATGCTTTCTTTAGAACCTTCTCCTATAGCTAACATGGCAATTACAGAACCTACCCCAATAATAATACCGAGCATGGTTAGTAAAGTTCTTACTTTGTTTAAAACAATAGCTTTAAAAGCAATTTTAAATAAATTTAGTAGTCTCATAATTAGTGATTTTCTTGTGGCAGTTTTGCCAATTGTGCTGCGGCAGATGCTACGTTTTCATTCTTTTTATCTTCAATAATATAACCGTCTTTTAAAACAATGGTTCGTTTGCTAAACGTTGCAATATCAGGTTCATGTGTTACAAAAGTGATGGTAATTCCCTTTTTGTTTAACTCTTGAAATAACGACATAATTTCATAAGAAGTTCGGGTGTCTAGGTTTCCTGTGGCCTCATCTGCCAAAATCATTACAGGGTTGTTTACCAAAGATCTGGCAATGGCTACCCTTTGCTGTTGTCCTCCAGACAATTGTGCAGGGGTATGATCCATTCTGTCTCCTAAACCCACCATTTCTAAGGCTTTTATAGCACGTGCTCTTCGTTCTTCTGTAGATACCTTACTGTTGTATAATAAAGGCAATTCTACGTTTTCTATGGCAGAAGTTCTTGCCAATAAATTATACGATTGAAAAATGAAGCCTATTTTTTCATTTCGTATGGTTGCCAATTCATTTCTACT
This sequence comes from Polaribacter sp., assembly GCF_039939415.1. Classification (GTDB taxonomy): domain Bacteria; phylum Bacteroidota; class Bacteroidia; order Flavobacteriales; family Flavobacteriaceae; genus Polaribacter. The sequence continues at coordinate 37,688 of NZ_JBDVJE010000072.1, read as the reverse complement.
TAAATCTTTAACCAACACACCATCTATTTCGTAGGTACCAGCGGTAGGCTGATCTAAGCATCCCACAATATTTAGCATGGTACTTTTACCAGAACCACTAGATCCCATAATGGTTACAAATTCTCCTTGTTCTATGGCAAACGATATCCCTTTTAGGGCATGTACCGTTTCACTCCCCATTTTAAAATCGCGTTTTAAATTGTCTATTTTAATAATTTCTTTAGCCATAGCGTTCTATTTTTTCTTGTTTCCTCCTGGTCTTTGTGGCATAAACGGACTCTCACTTTTTCCGTTTTCTCTTTTTGTTACACTGGTTTCTTTTAAACTATACACTAATTTTTCTCCTGCTTCAATTCCTTCTAAAATCTGAACATGCACCCCATTGCTAGCTCCTAAAACAACTGTTTTTGGTACAATACTTTGGTCTTTTTGCAATACCCAAAGTGTTTTTGCATTTGTTGCTGTACTAACACTGTTGGTAGAGATTTGGTTTTGTAAATTGTATGCTTCTAAAACACTGGTTGTTGGTTTAAAATTAACAGCTTTTGCTTCTGCGGTTAGTATGTCTTTTAATTCTAAAGTAAAAATAGAAACAGTGGCAGTTAACCCTGGTTTTAATTTTAAGTCTTCGTTTTCTGCTTTTATCACCACAGTATAGGTAACTACATTAGAGGTTACCGTTGGGTCTAAACGCACTTGGGTTACCACACCATTAAACGTATCGCCTAAATAAGCATCTACCGTAAAAGTAACACGTTGTCCTTCTTTTACTTGCCCTATATCTGCTTCATCTACATCTGCCTCTACTTGCATTTCTTTTAAATCTTGTGCAATGGTAAATAAGGTTGGTGTGCTATAACTTGCGGCTACTGTTTGTCCTTCGTCAATAGCTCTAGATAAAACCACACCATCTATTGGCGAGTAAATATTGGCATAGCCTAAATTTGTTTTGGCTCTTTGTAAGTCAGACAAACGTTGAATTACAGTTCCTTTGGCTATTTGATAATTGTATTGTGCTTCATCAAAATCAGATTGACTAATTACCTGACTGTCAAACAACGATTTTTGGCGATCGTAAATTACTTTCATATAATTTTTCTGATTCACGGCATTGTCATAAGCTGCTTTGGCATCTGTATAGGTTGCTTTTAAATTGGTTTTATCCAATTCTGCAATAAGCTGTCCTTCTTTTACCACACTGTTATAATCTACATATATTTTTTCTACCACACCAGATACTTGTGTCCCTACCTCTACCTGTGTAATAGGTTCTATAGTACCTGTAGCAGTTACCATGGTGGTTACGTCTGCCTTTTTAGCGGTAATTGTTTTGGGTATGATTAGTACTTTGTCTGCTGGTTTAAATATTCCATAGGCAACAGCAGCTAGTATTGCTATACTAATGATGACGATGATGCTTTTTTTCTTGTTTTTCATGATGTTTCTTCTTAAAGTGTAATTGGATTCCCTTGGTAAAATTGTAATAATTGATGGTATAAAAGTGTCAAGTATTTTGCCTGTATGTAATTTTGTTGTGCATTGGTATTGGTATTTTGACTGATTACCAAGTTAGTTGCATCTAATGCTCCCAGTTCATATTTTTTTAACGCCAAATTATACGATTGTTGTGCTGCTTCTTTGGCTGCTGCTGCTGCAATTAATTGTTCTTGAGCAGACAACACATTTTGATAGGCAGTTTCTACTTTTTTATAGATTGCTTTTGTGGTGCTTTCCTTTTCTATTTCTGCCTTTTCAATTTGTATTTCGGCTGTTTTAACTGCGGCTTTTGTTTGGTTTCTATTAAAAATAGGAATGTTTAATGAGAGTCCTATTTTTTGATTGAAATTCAAATCTAATTGATCTGTAAACGTATTGCTATTAATACTTGTATACCCAGATCCTAAACTACCAGATAAAGAAAGTGTTGGTAAAAAACCTCCTTTGGCAATGTCTAATTCTTTTTTATTGGCATCTATATTTAAATTGCTTGAGGCATACTCTGGTAAAAAGCTTAATGCTTTTGAATAAACTTCTAACTTGTTCAATTCTAAATTTATAACTTCTTTATCTTCATCTAAAGGTTTAATATCTAAAGTTGTAGCAGGTGCCAACTCTAACAATTGTTTTAGAGTAATAATGTATTGTTGGTAGTTGTTTTTTGCAGCTATAATAGTGTATTTGTTTGTAGCTGCCTGACTTTGTATTTCGCTATAAGCTATCAACGTAATTTCGCCAGCATCCAAACGTGCTTTGGCTCTTGCCAATTCTTTTTGAGTGGCTTTTAAATTGTTTTCTGCAATAGCAATATCTTCTTTGCTATATAAAGCTTGTAAGTAGTTTTCTAAGATTGTTAAAACAATATTATTTTGTACTTCTTCTGCCAACAAACTGCTTTGTTCTACAAATATTTTGTTTTGTTTTTGCTGGTTGTTTAGTTGGTTTCCCTGAAACAAGGTAACAGAACTATTAATACCAACATTGGTACTATTTACTTGTTCTGTTACAAAATCGCTTGTAATAGGGTCTATAGTGTTACCACTAGAAAAACTTTGCGATGCACTCCCAAATAAATTAGGTAATTTGGCGTCTTTGGCGCGGTCATAAGCTATTTGAGCTATATTTTTATCTAATACAGCATTTTTAATGCTAATGTTATTTTTTATGGCATGGTCTACACAGTCTTGAAAAGACCAAGTATATACAGTTGTTGTATTTTGAGGTGTTTGTGCGTTTACAAACAGTGCAAAAAACAAACTTGCTAAGAATATTAAGTTTCTCATTTTAAAGCGGTTTTAATTTAACACTTCAAATGTCTGAGAATTACGATACTTATTAAAGTATAATATACGTTTGGGGTTGTTTCCTATACCAAAAAGCTGTTTTTATCGATGGGATTTTTAGGGTTTATGGTCATTGCGCCAATTCTCCTACGTCATTGCGAGGACACCCCCAATGTCATTGCGAGGACGTAGGACAAAGCAATCTCATAACCTATTCTCCTCTATTTCATCCAATAGACTGCTTTATACTTCGCAGTAACGAATTACTCAAACTCCTCTTGCACCACTCCAAACAAATCTTTCCAATTCGGATTGATACTTTCAATCAATGCAATTTTTTTAGCTCTATTACCACCTTTTAATTGCTTTTCTCTAGCAATAGCGTCGCCAATTTCTTGAAAAGCTTCATAATACACCAATTTGTGTAAATTGTAACGTGCAGTAAAAGATTTAGGATTGATCTTATCTTTGTGCTGTTGTATACGTGTAATGATATTATTGGTAACCCCCACATACAAAGTAGTAGTATTCTTATTGGTTAGTATGTATATAAAACCTGGTTTCATTTTGTCTATTTACCGTCATTGCGAGGAGGAGCGACGAAGCAATCTGCCTATTATCACCATCCATTGCGAGGTATAGCCTGTTGCGAGGAATGAAGCAAACACAATCTCATAATTTACACTCCTCTATTTCATCCAATAGACTGCTTCATGCTTCGCAGTGACGAATGTTATTCTTATTATTCCATCCTAAAGTCATTGCGTAAATTCTCCTACGTCATTGCGAGGACGTAGGACAAAGCAATCTCATAACCTATTCTCCTCTATTTCATCCAATAGACTGCTTCATACTTCGCAGTGACGAATGTTATTCTTATTACTCTATACTAACGCCATTACGTGGTTTAGCTTACCACTTTTTTATTTTGGTGTTCATGAATCTCAAGAGTTTTCAACTATTGAGATTTCATCATCTGTTAAACCATACAACTCATAGACCATAGCATCTATTTCTTTGTCTGTTTGGTTTATTTGAGTTTGTAATGCTTGTGCTTTTTGTTTGTTTTCTTCAAAGAGGTCTAACCACTCAAACTCATCTTTTTTTGTTAGCGCTGGTATTTCTTGTAGATTATCTTTTAAACGTTGCTTATTGCTTAATTTAATGGCTTTATTTAGCTCTTTTACAAAGTCTCCAAATTCTAAATCTTGCCAATTTTGTAGTTTTTTTGGTAGTTTTTCTAATTGGAATTTTTGTTTTAAGTAGTTTTGGAATTTATTAGATAATATGCTTATCTTTTTATTTAAATTCAACATCAATATTGCTTTAGAAACAAAAACTTCTTGTTTTTCTTTTTCTATTTTCTTAATTGGTAATTCTTTTACTTGAGCTATTCTAATTTTAGGGAATACATCTGTATTAGCTGCAAACTTAGACTTATAAAAGAATTGAATCAGACTTGAATTTATAATACTCAATAAATACTGATATTTAAATTCATCATTATGAATTAATATAGAATATAAGCTCCTATTTTGCTGAACATTTTCATTCACAAACAAACTCGTAATTCGGTTCCCAGTTTCTCTAATAATAATTCTTTCAGAATTAAAGAATATTTCGTCTTTCTTATAATTATTATATGTTTCAGATAAAATAGATTGATATTTTCTAATATTATATCTAGCAACATCTTCACCTGTAATGATTTTTATATCAGATGAATTAAATTCATTTACTTTATCTTTTCCTATTTCTAAACCCCTTTTAATTTTTGTTATTTTTTCAAGTTCAATAGAATCTTTTTTAATTTTATTTATTAAAATCCCATTTGGAATAAATCTATTCCAATCTTGATTATTAACTTTAAACTTATTGGCAACTACAATTGCTGTAGGCATTTGAACATCTTGAAATACGCCATCACCTTTATCTAAAATCTCAATTATTTCTGTATTATTTAGCAAGAAATTTCTTAATTCTGCATATCTAATCCCTTTGATAAATAAAGAAGGAGTTATAAAAGAAAAACAACCTTTTTCTTTAAGAATTTTAATTCCTTGTTCGTAAAACAAAGCATATAAATCCCCACATTTACTAGTTTCAAATTTTTTATTATAAAATTCTTTATACTCTGTAATTTGAACATAAGGCGGATTCCCAATAATCACATCAAAACCTTTTTTAGCATCAAGAGATTGCTTCGTCGTTCCTTCTCGCAATGACGGATTAAACACTTGTGGAAATTGAGTTTCCCAATGAAACGCTTTATCACCTGCAACTGTTTTAGCATCAATTAAAGAATTACCACATTTAATATTGCTGCTTAAATCGTTTAATTTTCTACGAGGTTGTGCAGTACGTAACCATAAAGATAATTTTGCTATTTCTACAGATTCTTCATTTAAATCTACACCAAAAATATTGTTTTCTAAAATGGTGTTTTCAATGTCAGAAAACTGAAAACCTCCACCTAATACTTTTGTTTTTAGTTCGTCTATATAGGTGTGTTCTGCAATTAGAAAGTTTAACGCTTGGTTTAAAAATGCACCAGAACCACAAGCAGGGTCGCAAATGGTAAGTTGTAGCAACCAATCTCTATAGGTATCTAATAAGTCTACTAACTTTGTTATGGTTGTCTTATTTCTATTCTTACGTCCTTTAAAGTATTCTTCTTCTTTAATCCCTAATTCGGTTTTCTTTTCTGTGCATAATTTACCAACTGTATTTTCTACAATGTATTTGGTAATGTATTTTGGGGTGTAGAATACTCCGTCTTTTTTACGTTTGCTGGTTTGTTTATCAAAATCTGCACCTTCAATTTCTGCATTTACACTTTCTATTTCGTTTAAAGAGTTTTCGAAAATGTGTCCTAAAATATTTACATCAACTTGACTTTCAAAATCGTAACCTGCTAATTTATGGGTGTGTTTGTAGAGTAGCTCATTGTCTATAATTAAGCCATCTAATAAAGTGTCTTCTTTAAATAAACCACCATTATAAGCGTATATTTCGCCTCTACTTTTTGTGCCTTGTCTTCCTTGGTCTAAAAAATGAAAGTATTGTTTAAATAGGTTGTATAGTGGTCTTTCATCACCAAAATCAATATCTGCTTTCCATTTTTCTAATATGAGTTCTGTACTATTTGCGGGTAATAAACTACGGTCTTCTGCAAAGAATATAAATAAGAAACGATCTATTAATTTTTGTGACTTTTTAAATAAAGTGAGTTTTACGTTTTTTTCTAGTTGTAGTTGTTCTTGAGATTTCTCGACTGCGCTCGAAATGACATTGGTACTTTTTAATCTTTTTGCATTTTGTTTTACTAAATCTCTATACAATTCTCTTTTAAAGAGTGAGTAATCTTTATAGAAATCTTTGGTTATTTTTTCTTCTTGTACTATAGAGGCTTCTTTAATTTTTAAAGGCACATTATTGATAATATTGTCTTTCTGTAAGCATAAATAAAAGAGCTGAAAACGTTCTTTAGTCAATTCAAATAAATTGAATTCTTCAAACTCAGTAGCATCATTTATATAGAAACGTAACTTCTCAAAATTAGAAGTAATTACATATACACACCCTTTTTGATTTGCTTTGTAATCAAAGGCTTGTTTTCTTATGCTTTCTAAATCTTTGGTTTTTGTGCCTTTTAATTCTATAACACCTATTGCTATATTGTTATGTAAGATGGCACCATCTGCTTTTCTAGAATTTGTTTGATTCTTATATTCTGCAACTAAATTAAAATTGGCTTTTGGCTTTAGTGTATAGCCTAATATATTTACAAATAGTTCTGTTAAAAATATACCCTGATATTCTTCTTCTTTAGAACTTCTAATGTTTTCTTGTATAGTAGGATTAAAAAAATACTTGACATACTTCTTATAGGCTTTTTCTATAACAGCATCTTCTTGTAAGTTGATATAACTTTTTAATACTGAAGTTTGATATAATGACATATTTTAATTAGCAATTTTATGGTTAAAAATACCAATATTTTGCCTTTTATAGAAGAAAAAAAGAGTGAAATTTAAAAGTTATTACAAACACAGTAAAGCCATCTGTATGTTGACTCTTCTATACATTAACAAACTGCTTCGTTACTCGCAGTAACGTATAGAGCGTTTACTTCGTGCTACATCCCCTTAATGCTCTTATTTTAAGGTGTTTTTGGTTGATAACAAGTTCGTTTTGTTGATAAATGGATGGTTTTTAACTGTCATTGCGAGGACGTAGGACGCGGCAATCTGTTAATCGTGCTTCTTTTTATGAGATGCCCACGTCTTTTTTGCTTTTTACCTTGTAAAAACCCTCATAATGAAGGTAATAAAATGCCTCAAGGTGCGCTGTGTACTCCATCAGTGTGCATTGCATACTGCATGCGTACCCGATAAAAGTTGCCTACGTACGTAATAAGGCAAAAAAAACACTAGGTTATTGAGGTTTTACAATGATAAACATTGTTACAACTGCTTATAAAATTCTATGTTGTTCTGCTAAACTTTAAGTTTTTTAACATAGCTTTTAATTTTACAGCGGGTCTAAATAATACACGTGTATTGGTAATTGCATCTGCAGAAACTTCATCTTCAGAAACAAAACCTTTAGAACTTAACCCTACTTGAAAATTTCCAAGTTTTCCCAGACGTACAATACGCCCTTGATTTAACTCTCTTATAATATTTACTTCTAAAATATTTAATAAAGCCAAACAGTCACTCGCCGAAAGTGCCGACTGCTCAGAAATCATTTCTGCTAAGGTTTCAAAATCTACGCTTCCATTAGCAACAACTGCTGCATAATATTTTGCGTCTAATGTTCTATCTTGAGGATTTTTCCTCTGAATAGTTTTAAATTTAATAGCCATTTTTATATGGGTATTTGGTTGTATTGCTTTAGAAAGGTAGCAATACGGATACCTTTTTTAGCACGCTTTAAAAACTCTGCAATGCATTGCCCAACCACACACGATTTTTGTGTAGTAGAACCATAAGTAATGCTATTACTTACAGGAGTTTCATAAGAAATGTTAGGTCATATTTTTACCAAAATGCAGTCTGTTGAACCTGCTTTATTTTAACAAAATAAATTTTGGTAAGCTAAAAAAGAGTTGTAATTTTATGGTCCGAATAAGAAACTACAATACTTTTAAAGTGTTACCGTTTTACTAAAAGTCTTAGTTCAACAGATCTAAGGCTTTTTTGTTGGCGTAAAGAAAAGGATTAGTATTGTCAATAAAAATGAAGTTATCAACAGGTTTTTATCAAACCACTAATTAGCAACTTATTAAAAATTTACAATACTGTTTTAATAAGATTCTTTTCTTACTTTACTTTTGTAAAATTAAAGGGTTTTATTGAAGTATACAAGTGATATGTATTCACAATTCCCTTGAAGTTATCAACTAAAATACGAGTTCATTTAAATTTGTTACTTCAAAACATGAATGTTTGAGAAACCTCTTATTATCTTTAGGTTCTTGAGATTGTGTTTGCTTCGTCCCTTCTCGCAATGACATTAGTATTCGTCACTGCAAGGAAGTATGACGAAGCGGTCTGTTTTGAGATTGCTTCGTGCTTCGTAATGACACTGTTATTGTCATTTCGATGAGAGAAGTATGAACGACAGAGAAATCTCTTAAAGTGTATCAATAGTTGAGATTGCCACGTCATTCCTCCTTGCAATGGCAATGGGTATATGAATAAAAATATGTCGATTTGAACAAGGAGTACATAAAAGCATAATGTGACTACAAAGAAGTAAGACCAAACCAAAAGTAAAAAATTTAGAAGCATAAGACGCAACACAAATTAAGGTACCGATTACTTATAAGTAGGTAGTTTTTAAAGGTTTCTTTTTGTTATTTTTACAAGGTAACCTACTAAAAAACAACCCCATGAGAAAAAAACTACTACAAACGTTCTTTGTGTTCTTTATCATTACACAAAGCAGCGCACAAGAAAGAACCCTGGTATTTGATAAAAAAGGGAAGATTATTAAAAATTACGGTTTTGATGCCCCTACCACTGAAGGACTAGCGTTTAGAATGATTATAGATGAAATACCAGATGCAGAAAAATCGAATTATTTTATACTTTACCAATGGCGTAACCACTATAACTTTGAAGCCAATTTGATTGGATCTAATAACACTTTAAGAGTTTTAAAACATGATAAAGAAGGAGTTAACTATATTTTTGATGAGATAAAAAACAATGCTCGATATTTTAATTATTGGTTGGTAGAAACTAATAAAGAAGGGAAAAAGTATTTATCAAAAATCAGCAATGATAAAACCAAAACATTACAATTAAATGTGTTTTTACAGCAATATGAAGATACTTTGCATAGCATTGTTAAAAATTATATAGACAACAATGCCCAAGGCTTAGATGCTTATTTAAAGACACTCGATACAAATAACAAAAATATAAAAGCGTATAAAAAGTTAGCAGAAAAGTTTAAAAAGAAAGAAAGCTTAGGAGATAAAGAAAAGGAAAAATTAGCCACTACATTGGCTTCTAAAAAAGAAATTGTAACCCACCTTACTAAAATTACACATGCATCTACAACACCAAAGTACATTAGTAATTTAGGAAATGAAATTGTAAAATTAAATGACAAAATACTCTTAAAAACGAGGTTGATAAAGGATAGCATTCAATTGATAAATGACACTATAAATACTCTTACAAAACGAAACACCAAATTGGTTGAATCTATGCAAGACAAAATAATCAAAAAAGACACCTCTAAAGCATTTATTAAAAAACCTTTATACACGGTATTGCACCAAGGGATCTTGCTTTCAAAAACGAAAGACATCCACGAAATTGTGTATGATATTAATAACAACGGAACTCTGAATGCTAAAAACAAACAACTAGAAGTGGCAAGATTAACCCCTACCTTACCACAGCTTACCACAGCCTCTCATTTGTATGCACACATTATTAATTTTACTCCAGATCTTATAAAAAACGCTCCTTTTAAAATTTCTATGCTCACTAGTCATAACGATTCTGTAGCTGTTGAAGCTGCCAGTAATTTTAAAGGAATGGAAGCTATCGATGGTATTAGTGACGGTTTGTTAGGTGATATTATTGGGGGCATAAAAGCTACAGAAAATGAAGACGTAGCTGATGAAAGTAATAGCACAGATATAGATGTAGAAACGGCTGCCTCGGTTGCAAAAATTGTAGATAAAGCTAATGATAATGAAACCAGCATCAAAAATGCAGCCTATTACGCTCAATTAAATGTTTATTTAACAGAAACCTATGATTTTCTTGCTGCTGAAAAAACAAAGTTACCCTCTCAGAAAGACACTGCCTCTTTTTTAAGTTTTGACCACGAAGGTTTTTATAAGAAAAAAATCCTTCAAAAATTAATTCAAAACGAAAAGGAGAAAAAGGAAAAAATAAAAATAATAGAAGGTCTAATTCGCTTAAAGCAAACAAATGTGCCGAATTACACGGAATATATCTTAAAGTACCCGAAACCTTTTAAAGCAAATTCTGCGCCTACCATTAATTTATATACCCATCAATTAAATATTGAAAATTATGTAAAGAAAGTAGAAGAAGGCAAAGAGAAAGCACCGAGTTACGACATTACTTATGCTTCTAAATTGTTGGTGAGTGACGACTTGCCTCCTACCCATCGTTTGTACCGTTTTGCTTTAACAGCAGGAGCAGTTTGGACAGCAAGTAAATACTATGAACAAGATGCCAACAATGCTGCGATAGAAGTAGATAATTCTGGGGTTAGGCCTTCTCTTACTTTTTCTACATATTTAAAGCCTCAAGACGTATATGTAGATGCCAAAGATTGGTTGACAGCAACGATGCATTTTGATATTTCTATAGATTATGAAAATGCGAATATAACCGACAATTTTTATTTTGGTTTTGGTGTAGAACCTATTAGAAACTTACATTTGGGTGCGGGCTACCGTATGGGTAAAACAGATAAAATGGTGAATCAAGAACTACAAAGAGTCAAAAATAATGGGATGTATATTACGGCTAGTTTAGGCTTTAATTTGATTCCTTCTGTGGTGAAATACTTGTTTTAAAAAACACAGCTAAGAAACTTGAGAATGTAGTTTGTTTTAAAGACAAAGTGTCTATAACCATAGGCGCTTCTTAAAAGATTTCTAAATAAAACTAGTAGTCTGATAATTATCATTGGTTGCTCTTTTTATAGGTGGTATCTTAACATCATAAACTAAAAAAGGCAACATTATGAAAAATTATCCAAAACAATTCGAAGCGATAAATAAAGCTATGGAAGAAATGGGGATAGAAATTCCTGATACCATGCTTCCTTTTGGTGATTTACATCAAAATACAATGGCAGCAGGCGCTTTGTCTTCTAAAGTTAAAGAACTCATTGCATTAGGTATAGCTATTACCATTCGTTGCGAAGGTTGTATTGTGTATCATGTGCATGACGCAATTCAAGCAGGTGCTACCAAAAAAGAAATTATGGAAACTATTGGTGTCGCTATTTTAATGGGTGGCGGACCTTCAGTTGTATATGGTACTGAAGCCATGGAAGCTTTAAAACAATTTGAAGTTGTTGAAAAAGATGCCATGTGTGTATAAGTTGTTCATTTCCAATGATGCAAGGTCGGGAATCTCTTGCTAGGTGACACTATGAGGTAAGTTGTTATTAAAATTATATATGAATTCCCTCGTGAAAGCTCTTTCGAATGAATATAACAGACTATTTTTAAGTCAAAAGTTATTTCGAAATGAGCTTTTTTAATGTGCTCAGATGTGGTTTTATAAAATCGTAATGACAATAACACGCCAAATGTCAGTTCGAGTGATTTTGAAGAATGAAAAATTGTTTCGAGAACTTATTGAGATTCCTTGTTGCAAGCTCGCTCGCAATGACATTAGTATTCGCACTGCGAGGAAGTATGACGAAGCAGTCTGTTTTGAGATTGCTTCGCGCCTCGCAATGACACTGTTATTGTCATTTCGATGAGAGAAGTATGAACGATTGAGAAATCTCTTAAAATGTTTAAATAGTTGAGATTGTCGCGTCGTTCCTTCTCGCAATGACAATAGCAAACTACAAGACCGTAACTCTTACTTTCTTTTTCTTTAAACGGCTGTTATTCAATTTAGCAACCAAACCGTCTGCTAAGGCCAAAGGAATCGCAACAAAAGCACAATCTGGTTTTAGCTCAATAACTCCCAATTCTTCTTTTTTAAGGCCTCCTTGCTTTAAAAACAAACCAGCAATGTCTCCTTTCGATATTTTGTCTTTTCTTCCGCCAGAAATAAACAAAGTTTCCCAATATTGTGGCGTATAATGGGCTTTTTTAGCAATAAGTACCCCTTTGGTCTCTTTGATAAAAGCAGGTAAATATTCTTTTTCCCAACGTAAAATATAGGCAGTTCCTTTTTCATTGACCCTGGCTGTACGTCCATTTCTGTGGATAAACTCCTCTTCGTGTTTGGGCAATTCGTAATGAATGATAAATTTCATTTCTGGGATGTCTATACCTCTTGCTGCCAAATCCGTAGCGATTAATAATTGACAAGTTCCGTTTCTAAATTTAATCAAAGCACGTTCTCGATCTCTCTGTTCCATTCCACCAGAAAAACAAGCATGACTTATCTTGTTAGTTTCTAAAAAGTCACTAACTTCTAATATGCTGTCTTTAAAATTACAAAAGACAATTCCGGGTGCATTGCCAATATGTTGGATGAGTTGTAAGAGTGTTTTTAGTTTGCTTTTACTTGGTGAAACCACCGTTTTAAAAGTCAACTGCGACGTCCTTTTTTCTTTTAAATAATTAACCGTTTTGGGTTTGACTAATTTTACAAAATTAGGGATTTCAACTCCCTGTGTAGCAGAGGTTAATATGCGTTTACTTAAAGAATGTAGTTGATTAATAATTCCGCGCATTTCATACTCAAAACCTACCTCTAAAGACTTATCGAATTCATCTAATATTAAGGTTTTTATATGGTCTTTCGAAAAACGATCGTTGCTAAAATGATCTGCAATTCTACCCGGAGTTCCTATTAGAATTGCAGGCGTATGTTTCAGTTCTATTTTATCTTTAGACATGGGTCTTCCTCCATACACTGCATTTACTTTGTAGCCAGAACCCATTGAGCGAATGACCTGTTCTATTTGGATAGCCAACTCCCTAGAGGGTACTAAAATTAAAGCTTGCACTTCTTTAGAACTTGGATCTAAAGTTTGTAACAATGGCAATGCAAAACCCAAGGTTTTACCTGTACCTGTAGGAGATAACAGTATGGTATTTTCATTATTACCAATCACTTCAATTGCTTCTTCTTGCATTGGGTTTAATGCTTTAATTTGCAATTTTGCTAAAATATCCGCTTGATTTTTTATTGTATTTGCCATAATATTTTTGTTGGGTTGAGCGTAGTCGAGATTTACTTTTTCTTTTTAGAATTTCCTTTCGATGGAGATGTTTGCGCTAAATAATTTGCCAATACCTTATCTATCAATTCTTCTTTGGTTAAATGATGAAATACCGTTTTTATTTTGGCTTTTACATCTTCAGAAACGTCTCTATTAGGCTTGGTTTTAAAGATTTTCTTCGCCCATAAAAGAGTATTATTGTCTTCAATACTTTGCGCATTCGCTTTTTGGTATTCGGTAAATTTTAAGCCTAAATCTTCTTCAAACTCAGGGATCTCCTCTACTTCATCTTGTTGTATCACACTTAATGAAAGTCCGGTAGCTCCTGCCCTAGCGGTACGTCCGCTTCTATGTATATACGTGTCATATCTGTCTGGTAAATGATAATTTACAACATAAGAAACCTCTTTTACATCTATACCTCTGGCAGCCAAATCTGTTGCCACTAATATATTGATATTTCCATCTCTAAACTGCCCCATCACACGATCACGAATACCTTGACTTAAACTACCATGTATGGCACCAGAAGAAAACTTATTAATGGCCAAATTTTTAGCCAATTTGTTTACTGCTGCTTTGGTTTTACAAAAAATGATGCCACGCTCCCCATTTTTAGTATTTAAGAAATGCATTAACACATTTAATTTTTCAATAGGCTCCACTACTACATATTGATGATCAATACCTTTATGCCCTAGGGTATCCATATCGGTTTCAATATATTCTACGTGTTTAGACATGTAGTTTTGTACCAATTGCTTAATGGTACCAGGCATGGTGGCTGTAAATAATAACGTTCTTCGGTTTTCTGGAATTTCTTTGATGATGGTTTCTACTTCTTCTTTTAAGGCACTTACCATTTCATCTGCTTCATCTAAAATAAAGTATTGTATTTTCTGAACATCAATAGCTTGTCTTTCAATTAAGTCTACCAAACGACCAGGAGTAGCTACTACAATATTAGGATTATTTTTAAGCATATCTGTTTGCTCTTTTATAGAGGTACCTCCATAAACAGCTGCAATTTTTTCTTTTTGTTTAGGTGCTGCAAATGCAACTAAATTACTGTGTATTTGACGTGCTAATTCTCTAGTTGGTGCTAATATTAATACTTGTACAGTTGCACTGTTGGTATCTATTTTTTGCAACATTGGCAAACCAAAAGCGGCTGTTTTACCAGTTCCTGTTTTTGCCAATACCACCATGTCTTTCTTTTTAAATAAAGCAAAAGGAATGGTTTTTTCTTGTACTTGGGTAGGTATGGTAATATCAAGTTTTTCTAAACGAGCTACAGCTTCTTTATGAATACCTAAGTCTGAAAATGTTTTTAACATCAATTCTTATTTTTTGCAAAGGTAGTCATTAACCTTCTTGTAGCATTAATAAATAACTACTTGTCAATGAAAAGAATTAGATATCTTTACGAACCTCTTTTAAGGCTTCTCAAATATGTATCTTTGCAACGTTAAATAAATAGAATTCGTCATATTGCAACAAATAAAAGCGTATTTAGATCAAATAGCCACCATATCTCAAGAAGATTGGCATTTTTTTACCTCTAAACTAAAGCCAAATACAATTAAAAAAAAGACTATTTTTTTAAAAGTAAACGAAATTGAAAATCAGATTTCTTTTATAGAATCTGGTGTGGTGCGTTTGTTTATTCCTAAAGAGAATCCAGAAAAAGAAATAACCTTTGGTTTTAGTTTTAAAGATCAATTTATTAGTGCCTATGACTCTTTTTTAACACAACAACCGTCTGCATATCAACTACAAGCATTAACAGAAACTAAATTGTTAAGTATATCTTATAATGACCTACAAGAAGTGTATAAAAGAACACAAATAGGTAATTTAATTGGTAGATTAACAGCAGAACGTTTGTTTTTAATAAAATCTAAAAGAGAGCAAAACCTTTTAAACCTTTCTGCAGAAGAACGTTATAT
The DNA here is from genome assembly GCF_039939415.1 of Polaribacter sp. Taxonomy (GTDB): domain Bacteria; phylum Bacteroidota; class Bacteroidia; order Flavobacteriales; family Flavobacteriaceae; genus Polaribacter. The sequence continues at coordinate 22,537 of NZ_JBDVJE010000072.1, read as the reverse complement.
AAAGTTGTTTAAAGAAAGGCCAGAGCTTTTAAAAGTAATACCCCTTAAATATATTAGCTCTTATATTGGTATTACTGCACAAGCTTTAAGTAGAATTAGAAAACGTATTTAATTGATTTAGGTTCATTGTTTCACCTTTTATAGCCCATTATCTTTGCAAAAAAATAAAGGTATGGTTATAATTATATTCATTTTAGTCTTATGGTATGGAGGTTTGTTTTTTCAATCTTTCTTTTTGCATCGTTATGCAGCACACCAAGTATTTACCATGTCTAAAAAGATGGAACGTATTACTTTTATTTTAACTTGGTTTTTTCAGGGAGCGAGTTATTTAAGTGCTTATGGTTATGGTATTATGCACAGAATGCATCATGCATATACAGATACCGAAAAAGACCCACATTCTCCATCTTATGATGCTAATTTATTTGCAATGATGTGGAAAACAAAAACCATTTATCAAGACATTAATCAACAACGTATTAATGTAGACAGTCGTTTTACAAAAAATGTACCTCAATGGAAAACATTTGATGCTTTTGCTAGTTCTCGATTCTCTCGTTTGCTTTGGATGAGTTTTTACCTTACATTCTTTATTTTCTTTACTACAGTTTGGTGGCAATGGTTATTATTACCTGTAGCTTTTTTAATGGCTCCTATTCATGGAGTTATTATCAATTGGTTTGGTCATATTTATGGTTATGTAAATTTTAAAATGAAAAATACCAGTAAAAACCTTTTTCGTTTCGATTTTTTAATGATGGGTGAAGGCTATCATAACAACCATCATAAACATGCTAGCAATGCTAATTTTGGTGTAAATTGGTATGAAATTGATCTTACCTATGTAATTATGTTGCTTTTAAATACAGTAGGCATCATTAAAATAAAAACGGATACCAAGTAATTTTTAGGTAGAAATTTATTAGCTAAAAAAATAATCTAAGTAGCAATATCTTCTTTAAATTATAATGATTTTAAATAGTAGTTTTAAGCTTAATATTTAGTGTTAACGAACAACGAAACCCTTTAAAGCACTATCTTTGTGGTTAAATTTAAAAAATATATTTTCACATTACATTTTATAAAATAAAATAATTATGAAGCAATTAATAACAATATTTTTTACGATAATTATCAGTACAATTTCTTACGGACAGTTTCAAGTTTCTCTGAGTACTGGTTATGCATTAGAAAGTGCAGGAATGAAAATTGGAGAAGAAATAAACCTAACAAGCACAAATAACACTTATGGTAGTTATGGAGAAGGTTTGAACTTTCAGTTTAGAGGAACCTATTTTTTTAACGATACTTTTGGTTTAGATGTTGGTTTGGGGTATTTAAATGGAGCAGATCAAACGGTTTCTAAAGTATCTATACCAGGTACTGAGATAGATGCTATTGCCAGAGCGCGAGCTTTTGGAGCTTCTACTTCTGTAGTTTATAGATTTACAAATAATATTTACGGTCGTTTTGGGGCTTTGATTAAAGTTGGTGGTAAAACAGAAGCTGTTGTTTACAAAAAAGCTGTTTTTTCGGATGCTGAAGCTGCTGCTCTAGCATTGCCTTCTGGATCTTATTCTGAAACCAACTATATTGAAGATTATCATGGACATTTCCCTTTAGGTTTTGTAGGAGCTTTAGGATACAAATATGATTTAAATTCTAATTTTAGTCTCTTTGTTGAAGCCGAATATTATGGTATTAGTTTAAAAAGAAAAGATTCTGAAATTACAGCGTTTAATACTGATATTGTGTTGCCTGATGGCACTATTGCTGTTAATGGTTTTTATTCTTTAGATAATTTACCTAGCGATATAGTATTAAAAAGTACTTATGTTGATGAATTATCGAATACAAATACAGATGTTTCTAAAAAATTATCACAAAAAGTACCGTATTCTTCTTTCGGAATTAATTTTGGTATTACTTATAAATTTACAAATTCTAAAGAGTAATTTTTTTGGAATATTAAAAATACATTTTAAAGAATTTAAAAGCCACATTATAAATGTGGCTTTTCTTTTTTTAAGAATTAATGTTGTTGAGCTATAAAATTTTAGGGCAACAATATTTATATAAATATTGTTGATTTTTTTCTGTTTCAATTTTTATCAATAGAGTATCTTCGCGCGCATTATGTGGATGTATTTAGGACTTTTAGCGGCATTATTTTTAGGATTACACAACTTATGTAAAAAACATGCAGTACAAGGCAATGAAGTGTTTCCTGTTTTATTAGGTACAATTTCTGCTGGTTTTTTATTCTTACTTCCACTCTATTTTGGTGCGCTTTGGTATCCAGAAATCATGCAAGAAATGGGTTTGTACATTACTAGTATTCCTATAAAAACACATGGTTTTATCATTATAAAATCGATAATCATGGCTTCTTCATGGGTGTTGGCTTATCAGGCTTTAAAACATTTACCTATTACCATTGTAACACCTATTCGTTCTGCAGGTCCTTTTTTTACGTTTATTGGTGCCATTGTTATCTATAAAGAAAGTCCTAATTTTTGGCAATGGATAGGATTTTTTTTAATCATACTTTCTGTGTTGTTGTATTCTAAAATAGGAAAAAAAGAAGGTATCAACTTTAAAAAAAACAAATGGATTTTTGCCATTATTGGCGCTACATTTTTAGGAGCTTCTAGTGGATTGTATGATAAGTTTTTAATTCAGCAATTAACCTTAAATCCGCAAACATTACAATTCTGGTTTTGTTTTTACACAATTTTAATATTACTAATTATCTTATCTATTACATGGTTTCCGTATCAAGAAAAAAGAAAAGCCTTTACCTTTAGGTGGTCTATACCTGCTGTAGGAGTCTTATTACAAGCAGCAGATTATTTCTATTTTAAAGCTCTGCAAGATCCTGATGCGCTAATTATGTTGTTATCTGCTATAAAGAGAAGCCAAATTATAATCGCTGTTGTTATTGGTGGCTTGCTCTTTAAAGAACAAAACAAACGAAAAAAATTAGTGCCTTTGTTTGGTATTTTGTTGGGAGTCTTTTTGATATTGTATTCCAATTAATGATATAAAGTACCCCTATTCGCCACTCGTTTCCATAAAAAAGAATGTTATCTTTGGTAGGCATTTCTCATTACTAAATAATGAAACGATTATGTCTAAAAAAAAATCAAATTTATCAAGAAGAGGTTTTACAAAACTATCTGCTTCTGCACTTGCAGCCATACCTTTTATGTCTTTTAACAATCCGTTATTAAATGCATTAGCAAGTAATAATAATGAAATTAGCGTGCATCTTTTTTCGAAGCATTTGCAATTTTTAAATTATAACGATATGTCTGAAGCTGCTGCAGATATTGGTTTTGATGGTTTGGATTTAACTGTACGTAGAAAAGGACATGTAGTACCAGAAAATGTAAAAGAAGATTTGCCAAAGGCTGTTACTGCCATGAAAAAGTTTGGTTTGCCACCTGTAATGATGAGCACCAATGTTTGGGATGCTAAAAATGACATTAATTATAATGTGCTTAAAACGGCAAGTGAACAAGGTTTTACACATTACAGAACAGATTGGTTAAAATACTCAGAAGATAAAAACATTGTAGAAAGCCAGAAAGAGTTTGCACAACAAGCAATTGCTTTAGAGAAATTAAATAAAAAAATGAGTTTAATTGGTGGGTATCAAAACCATGCAGGAAAACATGTTGGTGCTCCTGTTTGGGATCTAATTCCGATTTTAGAACCTACAGAAAGAAAATTTATAGGAGCTCAATATGATATTAGACATGCTGTTGTAGAAGGTGGTGAAAGTTGGGAATTAGGTTTACAAAGAATTAAACCCTACATCAACTCTATAGTTATTAAAGATTTTAAATGGGGAAAAGTAAATGGTAAATGGAAACCCGTAAATGTGCCTTTAGGTGAAGGTATGGTTGATTTTAATCGTTATTTTAAACTCTTAAAAAAGCATAAAATTAATGTACCTATTTCTTTACATATTGAGCATGATCTTGGGGGTGCTGAAAAAGGAAAAAGGAAATTAACTATACCTCAAAGAGAAGTTTTTATCAAAATGAAAAATGATTTATCCTTTTTAAGAAATGCTTGGAAACAAGTAGAATAAAATTTTAATACTTAAATTCTTTAAATAAAAAAGAGCTCACAAATTTGTAAGCTCTTTTTTATTTATATTTAATGCAATAATTAGTTCATTCCACCATCTACAGATAAGGTTTGTCCTGTTATATAAGCACTCATATCTGAAGCTAAAAACACACAAGCATTCGCAATATCAATTGGCTGCCCTCCTCTTTTTAAAGGAATTCCATCTCTCCAACTTTGTACAGTTGCTTCATCTAATTTTGCTGTCATTTCTGTTTCTATAAAACCAGGAGCTACTACGTTACTTCTAATGTTTCTAGAACCTAACTCTAAGGCAACCGATTTAGAAAAACCTACGATACCTGCTTTAGAAGCTGCATAGTTTGTTTGACCCGCATTTCCTTTAATACCAACAACAGAACTCATGTTAATAATAGAACCTGCTCTTTGTTTCATCATTGGACGAATTACAGCTTTGGTTAAGTTAAAAACAGATTTTAAGTTTACTTCAATTACCTTATCAAAATCATCTTCTGTAATACGCATTAACAAATTATCTTTTGTAATACCCGCATTATTTACTAAAATATCAATAGCACCAAATTCTTTTAAAACGTCTTTTGCTAATTCTTGTGCCGCATCAAAATCTGCTGCATTAGATTGATATCCTTTTGCAACAATACCAAAAGCTTTTAATTCTTCTTCTAAAGCGTTTGCAGCATCTACAGAAGAACTATATGTAAAAGCTACATTAGCTCCTTGTTTAGCAAATTCAATAGCAATTCCACGTCCAATACCTCTTGTAGCACCTGTAATGATTGCTGATTTATTTTCTAATATTTTCATGTTTTGTAGTTGTTTTAAGGCTTCAAAGATACTAAAATTAAAAAACTCGTAAAACAAATTTGTCTTACGAGTTTATAATAATTTAAAGTGCTATTTATTATAGCTTCACTTCTTTTTTATCAACATAATTAAATAAATAATCAATTTCTAATTCTTTTATTTTTCCTAGTTTTTGTAAAGATTTTACATCTAAATCTTTTTTGTTACCAATAACCATAACATTATAAGATTCTCCTTTTATATTTTTATTAAAGAAATCTTTTAAATCTTTCATAGTCATACCCTTAATGCTATTGTACATTAACTCTCTATTATCATTATCAATTCCTAGTTTTTGTAATCTTTCATAAGACCAAAAAATATTAGATTTTGTAATTCTTTGAGCAGCTAATTTCTTTAAAGTAGCTTCCTTAGCAGCATTAAATTGCTTTTCTGCTTCTGGCATATTGTTCATTAACTCCATCATTGCATCTACAGCTTGCTCTAATTTATTCGCCTGCGTACCCACGTAAGCCATTACATAATTAGGAGAATCTTTTTTAGAAGCACCTCTATAAGCTGCAAAAGCAGAATATGCTAACGATTTAGACTCTCTAATTTCCTGAAATACAATAGAAGACAATCCACTACCAAAATAGGTGTTAAATAATGTTGAAGCTGCCATGTTTTCTGGCTTAAAAGGTGCTCCTTTAGCTAAAAACATTAATTCAGTTTGTACCATATCATAATTTGTAAAGAATACATTTCCGCCTGTTTCTGTTTCTTTATATTCTTTTGCAACAGGATATTCTTTTAATTCTCCAAATATTTCATGATGTGAGTTTAGAGCTGAAACAGCAGAATTTACATCTTTACCATAATAAAAAATACGTTGTTTATAGTTTTTCATATCTTTTACTAAAGCTACTAAATCTTCTGGGTTAATGGCTTTTAATTCATCTATTTGCATGATATCTCTTAAAGGTGAATTTTCTCCGTATTTACCATAGTTCATTAAACCATTCCAAAGAATATTTCCTTTTTGAGTTTTTCCGTCTTGACGCCCTTTGTAGATTTTTTCTACATATTTATTGTAAGCTTCTTTATCTGCTTTAGCATTGTCCCATAAATGCTCTAATAATTCTAATCCTTTAGGTAAATTCTCTTTTAATCCGTTTAAACCTACATAGGTTTTATCTTTTTCTGTACTAACGTAATAAGAAATTCCTAATTTGTAAAACTCTTTTTTAAGAGCTTCATTAGAATATTTTTCTGTACCTAGATATTCTAAATACCCTGCAGCTAAAGATAATTTTTTGTCATTATCACTTCCCATATCAAAAATGATATTCATATCAAACAAATCATTTTTTTCATTTAATACATAGGAAACCTTAATTCCATTAGCTGTTTTTGTTTCTTTAATAGCTGTTTTATAATCTACAAATTTAGGTTGTAAAGGTTTAGATTCTACTTTATTAAAAGCATTAATATAGTCTGAGCTTTTATCTCTGTTTAAGTTTACTGGTGTTATTCCTGGATTGGCAACTTTTACAATGTTCTTATCTTCTCCTTTTCTTTTGTAGGTAAGCACATAATTGTTTTGATAAAAATTATTAGCAAAAGTTACCAACTGTTCTTTAGATATTTTTTTTAAATCATCTAAAAACTGAACTCTTTCTGACCAATCTTGTTGATATATAAAAGCACTTACATACGTATCTGCTAATGCTGAATTGTTTTCATATTGTCTTGTTTGGCTTAATTTTAAGTCATTTACAACAGCTTCAATCATCCAATCTTCAAATTCTCCTTTTTTTAATTTTTCAATTTGTTCTAATAACAATTCTTTAACTTCATCTAAAGATTGGCCAGACTTAGGTGAACCTGTAAAAGAATGATATCCATAATCATTTAAAAATGTTGGAGAACAACTAGCTCTCTGTACCAATTGCTTTTGGTTTAAATTTAAATCGATGATACCAGCATTTCCATTTGCCATTATCATATCACAAAGTGTTACAAACTTTTCTTCTTCAGTATTTACTCCTGCAGATCTATAAGCAATAGAAATAGATTCTGATGTTGGCCCGAAAACTTCATTTATAATAGGTGCAGTAATTTTAGCTTCTTTCGGTAAAATAGGATGTGTTAATTCTTTTCTTTCAAATTTCCCAAAAGCTTCATTTACTTTTTTAATTGTAGCTTCAAATTCAAAATCTCCCACTAAAATTACAGCCATATTATTTGGTACATAATATTTATTAAAATAATTATGTATATCTACCATAGAAGGGTTTTTTAAATGCTCTCCTGTACCAATTGTAGTTTGTTGACCATAAGGATGATTTGGAAATAAACCATCTAACATAGCTGCATAACGTTTTCTAAAATCGTTATCTTGACCTCTATTGAATTCTTCGAAAACTGCTTCTAATTCTGTATGAAACAAACGTAAAACCAATGTACCAAAACGCTCTGACTCTAAATCTACCCATTTATCAAATTCATTTGCAGGAATTTTATTGGTATACACAGTTTGTTCGAACCAAGTATATGCATTGGTACCAGTTGCTCCAAGAGAAGCCGTCATTTTATCATATTCATTTGCAATAGAATAGTTAGATGCTTCTAAAGAAACCTTGTCTATTTCTTTATACAATGCAAGTTTTTTATCAGCATCTTTTTCGGCTCTATGTTGTTCATACAAAGAAGATATTTTATCTAAATATGTTTTTTCTTTTTCCCAATCTGCAGTACCAACTTTGTGGGTTCCTTTAAAAACCATATGTTCTAAATAATGCGCCAAACCAGTAGATTCTTTAGGGTCATAATTAGAACCTGCTCTTACTGCTATATAGGTTTGAATTTTAGGTTCATCAGAATTCTGACTTAAATAAACTTTTAAACCATTTTCTAATGTATACAAGCGTAAGCCTGTTGGATCATTTTCTACGGATTCATAGGTTAATCCATTTGAATCATTTTGTGAAATAATTTCGTAACTTTTTTCTTTATCAGTTTTACAACTTACTGCTGCAACTAATATAAAGCTAATGAATAGCAATTTAATTTGTTTCATAATTTTAATTTTGGTTGAAATAAAAAATCCATTGAATTTACAAATTCAATGGATTTTTACTGTATAATTTTAAAACTTTAACAGTTTTTTTTAAAAAAATGTGCTTATTTTAATACTTCTGCAATCATTTCTCCAATTTTAGCAGGAGAGCTTACTACATGTACTCCATTTTCTGCTAAAATTTTCATTTTTGCTTGTGCAGTATCATCTGCTCCACCTACAATAGCACCTGCATGCCCCATTGTTCTCCCTGCTGGTGCAGTTTGACCTGCAATAAAACCAACCACTGGTTTTCTGTTTCCATCAGCTTTAATCCATTGTGCAGCTTCAGCTTCTAGGTTTCCACCAATTTCACCAATCATTACAATTGCTTCAGTTTCGTCATCATTCATTAATAACTCAACAGCTTCTTTGGTTGTTGTTCCAATAATAGGATCACCACCAATACCAATTGCAGTTGTAATTCCATAACCTTGTTTTACAACTTGATCTGCAGCTTCATAAGTTAATGTTCCTGATTTAGAAACGATACCTACTCTACCTTTTTTGAAAATAAAACCTGGCATAATACCAACTTTAGCTTCATCTGGAGTGATAACTCCTGGACAGTTAGGACCAACTAATCTACAGTCTTTATTGTCAATATATGCTTTTACTTTTACCATATCTGCAGTAGGTATACCTTCTGTGATACAGATAATTACTTTGATTCCTGCATCTGCAGATTCCATAATTGCATCAGCAGCAAAAGCTGGTGGTACAAAAATAATAGAAGTATCAGCTCCAACTTTATCTACAGATTCTTGTACTGTATTAAAAACTGGTTTACCTAAGTGTTCTTGACCTCCTTTACCTGGAGTTACACCTCCAACAACATTGGTTCCATAATCAATCATTTGACCTGCATGAAATGTACCTTCACTACCTGTAAAACCTTGAACTATAATTTTTGAATTTTTGTTTACTAAAACACTCATTGGCTTGTTTATTTATATTGTTATGCAAAAATAGTTTATAGATTCTTTAAAAAAAAAGAATTTTTATGAATTCTTTCTATCTTTTAAAAATCGCTTAATTTCTGCTAATTCTTTTAATTTTTCTCTTGATTCTGAAATAGGTGTACCAAAGTAACTTTTTCCTCCTGCTACAGACTTTGTAACTCCTGTTTGTCCTAATATAACTGCGCCTTTACCAATTGTAATTCCGCTATTGGTACCAACTTGCCCCCAGATGGTAACTTCATCTTCTATAATTACACAACCTGCAATACCTGTTTGTGAAGCTATTAAACATTTTTTTCCAATTTTTGTATCATGACCAACATGAACTTGATTGTCAATTTTTGTACCTTTTCCAATTGTAGTATCACCTGAAACACCTTTATCAATTGTACAAGATGCACCTAAATCTACATTGTCTTCTAATACAACTTTTCCTCCTGAAATTAATTTATCAAAACCTTCTGGTCTATTTTTGTAATAAAAAGCATCTGCTCCTAAAACTGTATTTGCATGAATGGTAACATTATTACCTATGATACAATTATCATAAATTGTTACATTTGGATGTATTACACAATTGTCTCCTAAAATTACATTATTTCCAATAAAAACATTGGGTTGAATAACGGTGTTATTTCCTATTACAGCAGTTGCTGCAATACTAACTTTTGATGAAATAAAAGGATTGAAGTGTTTTGTAATTTTATTAAAATCACGAAAAGGGTCGTTAGAAATTAACAATGATTTTCCTTCTGGGCAATCCACTTTTTTATTAATTAATATAGTAGTTGCTGCAGAATTTAATGCTTTGTCATAGTATTTAGGATGATCTACAAAAACGATATCTCCTTTTTCTACAACATGAATTTCATTAATTCCTGAAATTTCAAACTCTTCATCACCAATAAAATCTACGTCTAAAAGTGAAGCTATTTGTTGTAGTGTTTGTATTTTTTTAAATTTCATATATAAACAGCTAGTAATTAGAAAGTAATTTGTTGTTAAACAAAATAACAAATTACTTTCTATAACTATTTTTACTCTTTAATTCTTTCTTGGTAAGTTCCTTTAGTAGTTTCTACTTTAATTTTATCTCCTTCATTAATAAATAAAGGAACATTTACTGTAGCTCCACTTTCTACAGTTGCAGGTTTTGTAGCATTTGTTGCTGTATTTCCTTTTACACCAGGTTCTGTATGTGTAACTTCTAAAATTACACTTGCTGGCATATCTACAGATAAAGGCATGTCATCTTCAGAATTGATAATGATGGTAACAATTTCTCCTTCTTTCATTAAATCTGGGCTATCTAAAGCTGTTTTTTCTAATTGAATTTGAGAGTAGTCTTTCTCATTCATAAAGTGATACGTTTCTCCTTCATTATATAAGTATTGAAATTTGTGTGTTTCTACACGAATGTCTTCAATTTTTCTTCCTGCAGGAAACGTATTATCAACCACTTTACCATTGGTTACACTTTTTAATTTTGTTCTAACAAAAGCGGGACCTTTACCAGGTTTTACGTGTAAAAATTCTACTATTTTGTATATATCGTTGTTGTACTTAATACATAATCCGTTTCTAATGTCTGATGTTGTTGCCATTTTTTTATCGTTAATGGTTAATGGTTTATAGTTAATGGCTTATAGAAGTTGATTGACGAGCAACCAGAAACTACAAACCAACAACCAAATTAATTTGCTTTAAAATATCCTTTCATAATTCCTCTGTGTGAATCTTTAATAAATTGAACGATTTCATCGCGTTCTGGAGTTGCTTCCATCTCAGCTTCAATAATATTTATTGCTTGGGAATTATTATAATTTCTTTGAAATAAAATTCTATATATGTTTTGAATTTCTCTAATTTTTTCTGTTGAAAAACCTCTTCTTCTTAAGCCTACAGAGTTAATACCTACATATGATAATGGTTCTCTTGCTGCTTTTACAAATGGAGGAACATCTTTTCTAACTAAAGACCCACCAGTTACAAAAGCATGGTTACCAACAGAGGCAAATTGATGCACAGCAACCATACCAGCAAGAACTACATTGTCTCCTATAGTTACATGACCAGCTAATGTTGAGTTGTTTGAAAAAATACAATTATTACCAACAAATGAATCATGAGCAATATGACAATATGCCATAATTAAACAATTATTTCCAATTTTGGTTTTCATTCTATCAGTAGTACCTCTATTAATGGTAACACATTCTCTTATGGTTACATTATCACCAATTTCTACAGTAGTTTCTTCATCGTCAAATTTTAAATCTTGAGGAATTGCAGAAATTACTGCTCCAGGAAAAATTCTACAATTTTTACCAATTTTAGCACCTTCCATAATGGTAACATTAGATCCAATCCATGTACCAGAACCGATTGTTACATTATTATGAATGGTAGTAAAAGGTTCTATAACCACATTTCTAGCAATTTTTGCTTGCGGATGAACATATGCTAATGGTTGATTCATAGTTTATTTTTTTCTTACAATTTGTGCCATTAATTCTGCTTCTGTAGCCAACTTACCATTTGTATAGGCATATGCTTGCATATGACAAATACCTCTTCTTATAGGAGAGATTAACTCTGCTTTAAATATTAATGTATCTCCAGGTAAAACTTTTTGTTTGAATTTTACTTTATCCATTTTCATAAATAATGTTAAATAGTTTTCTGGATCCGGCACTGTATTTAATACTAAAACTCCACCACATTGTGCCATTGCTTCTACTTGCAATACTCCTGGCATTACAGGTGCTCCAGGAAAATGCCCAACAAAAAAGTTTTCGTTCATTGTAACATTTTTCATACCAACAACATGTTTGTCTGTAAGTTCTATGATTCTATCAATTAATAAAAATGGAGGTCTATGAGGAAGAATATCCATAATTTGATGGATATCTAATAATGGTGGTTGGTTTAAATCATAAACCGGAACATTGTTTCTTTTTTCTAGTTTAATAATTTTAGCTAATTTTTTAGCAAATTGGGTATTAATTAAATGCCCAGGTTTATTCGCAATTACTTTACCTTTAATACGAATGCCCACCAAAGCTAAATCTCCAATAACATCTAATAATTTGTGTCTTGCAGCTTCATTTGCCCAGTGCAAAGTAAGATTATCTAAAATTCCGTTAGATTTTACAGTAATATCTTCTTTATTAAATGCTTTTTTTAATTTTGCCATTGTGCTATCTGACAATTCTTTATCAACATATACAATTGCATTATTTAAATCACCACCTTTTATAAGGTCATTTTCTAAAAGCATTTCTATTTCATGTAAAAAACTAAAAGTTCTTGCTGCTGCAATTTCTTCTTTAAAATCTGAAATTTTTTCTAGGTTTGCATTTTGAGTACCTAATATTTTTGTGCCAAAATCTACCATAGCTGTTACTTGGTACTCGTCTGAAGGCATTAAAATTATTTCGCTACCAGTAACCTCGTCTTTATAAGAAATAATTTCTTTAACAACATATTCTTCTATTTCTGCATCTTGTTCTTCTATACCTGCTTTTTCTAAAGCCTCTATAAAATATTTAGAAGAACCATCCATTATAGGTGGTTCTGGAGAATCAATTTCAATTAATAGGTTATCTATATCTAAACCAACTGCTGCTGCTAAAACATGTTCTGATGTTTGAATTTGGACACCATTTTTTTCTAGGTTTGTACCTCTTTGAGTATTTACAACATATTCTGCCTTAGCTTCTATTATTGGTGAACCTTCTAAATCTATTCTGCGAAAAGCAAAACCATGATTAACTGTTGCAGGTTTTATAGTCATATTAACTGTTTTACCTGTGTGTATTCCTACACCAGATAAATAAACTTCTTTCTGAATCGTTTTTTGCTTCTTACTCATTTATAGTAGATTTTTGAGCATTCAACTCTTTTTCTATATTATTAACTTTAGTAATGATTTTAGGTAAATTTTTAAAATACACATAACTTTTATTAAAGTCTTGCACTTTAAATGCAGGTGTACCATTTACTATTTCATTATCTTTTATATTTTTTGAAATACCTGCTTGTGCAAGTATTTTAACATTATTACCCACTATTAAATGTCCTGCAAAACCTACTTGTCCACCAATCATACAATTTTTACCTATTTTAGTAGAACCTGCTATACCTGTTTGAGATGCAATTACAGTGTTTTTACCAATTTCTACATTATGAGCTACTTGTATTTGGTTATCTAATTTTACACCTTTTCTAATGATTGTAGAGCCCAAAGTTGCTCTATCTATTGTACTTGCAGATCCAATATCTACATTGTCTTCTATAATTACATTTCCTATTTGAGGAATGGCTTTGTATTCTCCGTTTTCATTAGGAGCAAAACCAAATCCGTCTGCGCCAATAATAGCTCCAGAATGAATTTTACAATTGTTTCCAATTATTGTTTCTGAATATATTTTTACACCCGAAAAAATAACACAATTATCTCCAATAACGGTATTATCTCCAATATATGAGTTTGGATAAATTTTTACATTATCTCCAATAGTTACATTTTTACCAAGATAAGCAAAAGCACCTATATATTCATTTGCACCAATTTTTGCAGAATTAGCTATAAAGTTAGGTACCTCTCTACCTGTTTTATTATTTTTAGCTTCATTATAAAACTCTAATAATTTAGAAAAAGATTCATAAGCATTATTTACTTTTATTAAAGTTGTATGAATTTCTTTATCTGGCTTAAAAGTCTTATTAACAATAGCTATTGACGAATTTGTTGTGTATAAAAAATGATTGTATTTAGGATTTGAAAGAAAAGTTAAAGAGCCTTTTTCTCCTTCTTCAATTTTAGATAATCTAGAAACTTCCTCATTTGGATTTCCTACTACATCTCCTTCTAAAATATCGGCAATTTGTTGTGCGGTAAATTTCATTAAACGCAAAAATATAAAATTTATAGTGATTTGGCTAATTTTAAGAGGCTACTTTGGATAACAAATAAAGTGTTTTACTACAGGATTTGTGAGTGCTTGTATGTTTAGTTGGTCTGATGCTTTTGCAATATCTTTTAATTTTCCTTCTTTATTAAGAATAAAAATAGGCTTTTCTTGCTGATATGCTTGATTTGTAATTCGTTTAGTAAAAACAAAAAAATGAGCTTCTTTTTCTGTAAGTTTTAATTTTTTTGATACTTCTTTAACTTTAGTTAGTACCTCTTGATTTTTAAATTCTTCTTGTTGAATTTCTATTCGAAGTAATTTTCTATTCATTATCATTTTAGATAATAATGAAAGTATTTTATCTGAATGATTGGTCCATTCTTTAATAGCAGATAAAACATCGTAATCATCTAAAGTAGCAAATTTTTCTAAAGTTTTATCATCAAAATTATCTTTAATAATAGGTTTATATAAAAAGTATTTAAAAGAAGAACTTGCGTACAACTCTACCCCTTCATCTGCTAATTCTTTTGCTCTTTTTAATACGTTTACTAGCATGTTTTCTGCAACCAAACCCGTTTTGTGCAAATAGACTTGCCAATACATTAAACGTCTTGCTATTAAGAATTTTTCTACAGAATAAATTCCCTTTTCTTCAATAACCAACTCGTCGTTTTTAACATTCATCATGGCAATTAATCTGTCTGATGAAATATTACCCTCTGTAACCCCAGTATAAAAACTATCTCTTTTTAAATAATCTAATCTGTCTATATCTAATTGACTAGAAATAAGTTGATAAAAAAATTTACGATGGTAATTTCCTTCAAAAATTTGGATTGCTAAATTTAATTTACCATCAAGCTCTATATTTAATTTTTGCATGAATTTTAATGAAATTTCTTCATGAGAAACACCATTTACAATACTATGTTCTAAAGCATGAGAAAATGCTCCATGACCAATATCGTGTAGTAAAATTGCAACATACAATGCATTTTCTTCTTCTTGAGAAATTGCTACTTGTTTAAAACGTAAAACACGCACCGCTTTTTGCATTAAATGCATACAACCAATTGCGTGATGAAAACGTGTGTGATTTGCTCCTGGATATACTAGGTTAGAAAATCCCATTTGGGTTATTCTTCTTAAGCGTTGAAAATATGGGTGTTCTATAATATCAAAAACTAAAGTGCTTGGTATTTGAATAAATCCGTAAATAGGATCATTTAAAATCTTTAATTTATTTGGTTTTTTTGTAATCAAAAGAATGTTTTTATCAATCTATGGCAAAGTACAAATTAATGCAACAATTTTACAAATTATAAAAGTTGATTTTTATGTTTCCATAAAAAAAATAGTTGCAACATTACTTAATTTTTGATTATAATTATGATGTGTTTTTTGGCAATATTTTATCATTTATAAAAGTAATTACGCATAACAATTGGTTACTTTTATCGTTAAATGTTAAAATTATAAATAAAAATATGAGCGGTATACAAATTTTATGGGTTGATGATGAGATAGAATTATTAAAACCTCACATTCTTTTTTTAGAGCGTAAAAATTACAAAGTAACAACATGCACAAATGGTGCAGATGCTATAGATTTGGTAGGAGAAGAGAATTTTGATATTGTTTTTTTAGATGAAAATATGCCTGGTTTAACTGGGTTAGATACACTTACAGAAATTAAACAACAACAAGCAAATTTGCCTGTTGTTATGATTACAAAAAGTGAAGAGGAATATATTATGGAAGAAGCAATTGGCTCTAAAATAGCAGATTATTTGATAAAACCTGTAAATCCGAGTCAGATACTATTAAGTTTAAAAAAGAATTTAGATCACACAAGATTGATTTCTGAAAAAACGACTTCTAGTTATCAGCAAGAATTTAGAAAAATCTCTATGGATTTAGGAATGGTAAATTCTTATGAAGAATGGATTGATCTCTATAAAAAATTGGTTCACTGGGAATTGGAATTAGAGAATATTAGTGACCCAGGTATGTTAGGGATACTTGAAAGCCAGAAACAAGAAGCTAATAATCAATTTTTTAAGTTTATCAAAAAAAACTATGAAGATTTTTTAACAGCAAATGATAAACCTACTTTTTCACATACATTATTTAAAGATTATGTAGTTCCGGAATTAAGTAAAGACCAAGGTGTTTTATGGGTTGTAATTGATAATTTACGTTACGATCAATATAGAATTCTAGAACCATTAATTAACAATCATTACAAAAAAGACGAAGAATATTCTTACTTCTCTATTTTACCTACTGCAACTCAGTATGCAAGAAATGCAATATTTTCTGGATTAATGCCTTCTGAAATGGAAAAACGTCATCCAAATTTTTGGAAAAATGATACAGATGAAGGTGGAATGAATTTGTATGAAAATGAATTTTTATCAGCTCAAATTAAGCGTTTAGGATTAAATATTAAATATGAGTATTACAAAATAACCAATTTAAAAAATGGTAAAGATTTAGCAGATAATTATAACGGAACAAAACAAAACGATTTAACTGCTGTAGTTTATAATTTTGTAGACATGTTATCGCATTCTAAAACAGAAATGGAAGTAATAAAAGAATTGGCAGGAGATGACAAAGCCTATAGAAGTTTAACTTTAAGTTGGTTTAAAAATTCGCCTCTGTTCGAAATTATTCAGAAAGCACAAAAATTAGGTCAAAAATTAATTATTACTACAGATCATGGAACGATTAACTGTAAACACCCTACAAAAGTAGTTGGAGATAAAAACATAAGTGCAAACCTACGTTATAAAACAGGTAGAAGTCTTTCTTATGAAGATAAAGACGTGTATGCTGTAAGAAATCCTAAAGATATTTTCTTGCCTACAATATCTATGAGTAGTCCGTTTATTTTTGCAAAAGAAGATTTATTTTTTGCGTATCCTAACAACTTTAATCATTTTGTAAAATACTATAAAAACACGTATCAACATGGAGGTATTTCTTTAGAAGAAGTCATTATTCCTTGTGCTGTTTATAGCCCAAAATAGAAACAATATTTTTTCTTAAAAAAAGCGAGTTGACAATTATCAACTCGCTTTTTCCATGAAAAAAAACAACTCTTTTTTTTATCTTTTAATTATTTTTTGATTTATACTTCCTTTATCTGTATTTACTTTAACAAAATATATCCCTGATACGAATTCTTTTAAAATGATTTCTTTATTATCGCTAGATTTTATTTTTTTTCCAACTATATTATATACTTCAATAGATTTTAATTGCAACCCATTACTTAAAGATATATTTATAAAATCATTTACAGGATTAGGATAAATTAATACATTTTCCTTTAAAAACTCGTTTGTAGATAAACTCGTTTTTTCACAATAAGTATTATATGCTGCTGTAGCGTCTTTTATCCATTTTGTTTTAGTTTCTGCTTCATCAATATTATCAACTTGTATACAACTAAGGTTTGTATTACCTGTAACATCCAACGTTTCTAATATTCCATTAGCGTTATTGCTTATATTGAGGTAAGTTAATTTATTATCTGAAACATTAAGGTTGGTTAATGTTTCTATGTTTGAAACATCAATTTCTTCTAACAAATTATCGGATGCATTTAATATTTTAATTCCGGTTGTATTTGTTTTAAAAACAGTACGTTTTTTACCAGTAGTCTTAGAAAATAAAGTTATAGATGTATTAAAAAGGTAGCTAATATCTGTAAGTTTATTTCCAGAAACATCAATACTTGTTACATTAGTAAAAGCTTCTAAACCAGCAATACTAGTTATATTTTGTTCACTTAAATCTAAATCACCTGTAAAATTTTGTGCTTCTTCATACGTTATTTCACCATCATTATTACTATCTAAACCTGTAATAGAAAGTAAAGCTGAATCTAAATTTGAGTCTTCTGTATACACTTCCCAAACTGAATTACAATCTTCACTAAAACTTGCAGTATCATCAATTTTACCAAATAGATATTGATCACTCCAACTTTTTTCAAAAACCTGAATACAAGTTAAATTTGGATTTAAAGTAGCATTAAAATCTTGCCACAAGTTATTACCTTTATCAATATTTAAATATTCTAAATCATTATTATGACAATAAAATAACTTTAAATTAGGTGAATTACTAACATTTAAAATTTTGATGTTATTTTTATAACAACCAAAAGTTTCTAAATTTATGTTTTTTGTAATATCTATTTTGGTAAGTAAATTATCATGTAGAGACAACCAAGTTAGCTTTGTGTTTGTAGAAACATCTAGAGCTGTTAGCTCGTTTTCATAAGCTTCAAGTCTTTCTAAATTTATAACACCAGTAACATTTAAATATTTAAGTTTATTATAATTAGTACCTATGCAACTTAAGGTCGTTAATTTAGTTAACATACTAACGTCTAAACTATCTATTTTAGTTCCATTAACTGAAAGTTCTTCTAAATTAAGGTTTTGTGAAAAATCTGCACTTTCTAAAAAACTACTAGGATTTTGCCATCTTGTTAGGTTTTTAAATGCTTCTAGACCTTGTATGCTTTTAAAATTATAACCAGAAAGTTCATTCATTGTTTTAACGTAATATGCATCTTTAGTTCTAAATTTTCCATCTTGAATCGTATCTACTTTATTAGCTATTAAAAGTTTTTCAAATTCTACATCAGGAACAGATGTATAGTAATTAGAAATAGCATCATTTTTTGAACAATCTTCACTAAAACCTGTTTGTTCATCTGTAAAAATCCAATTATTTACACTATACTCCTGATTATCTACCTGAATACAGGTTAAATTTTGGTTTCCTTCAGTATTAAATGACGTTACAATTTTGTTATTTCCATTTGAAACATTCAAAGTTTCTAAATTATTTGTTCTACAATCTAAAACCTTTAAATTTTTATTACTGGTTAAATCTAAAGTAGTAATATTATTTAGATTACAATTTAAAGACACTAATTCTGTAAAGTTTTCAATACCAGATAAATCTGAAATTTTAGAAGTTACATTTGGTAAATTTTCATTATTATCTGCATTACCAATCCAAAGAGTTGTAATTGCTTCTGCTTCACTCTTTAAAATATTACCATTCAATCCATTTGTATCAAATCCTAAATCAATTAAGGCTTGTTCAAAATTGGTGTCTGGAATTTCTATAACTGGCATTATAGGTTGAATAGGCCCCTTTAATTGACTCTCTACACTTACTCCAAAATCTACTCCGTCTTTTGGAGTAACCTCAAAACTAATGTACTTACCAATATCTTCTTGAATTATAATATAAGTATTTGTAATTTCTCCTGAAATTTCTATTTTATTTGTACCTAAATTGTCATCTGATATATACCATTTAAACTTTGATCCATTTTCTAGGTCATTATCATAATCTGAATATTCATAGCTAGCCACTAGTTTTTCTCCTTCTGTTAAAGTTCCTGTTATGATTAGATTCATTGCAGTTGGAAAAGCATTTCCTACAGGCCCATGAAATTCACTTTCTAAAGTTTTACCAAAACCAATACCATCATAAGGAGTAACTTTAAGACTTACAAACTTACTTTCTTGAGATTCCGTTAATGTAAAAGTTAAATCGTTTGCACCAGAAATTTCTTCTTGATTAGATCCGCTTGTATCATCAGAAATATACCATTGATAATAAGAGCCTGTTTCAATATCGTTTTCTTCATCTAAATATTCATAAGTAGCTGTTAAAATATCACCGATTTCAAATACTCCAGAGATCACAATATTACTAACTGTGGGTGGATTATTTGCTAATTTTATAGGTCCTTTTACAATACTTTCTACACTCTTTCCATAATCTTTTCCGTCATATGGTTTTACATTAAAACTTAAGTATTTATCAATATGATCTGAAGTTAATGTATATTCTCTATCATAAGCACCTTCAATTAACGTTTTGTTAGTCCCAAACTCATCATCAGACAAATACCAACTATATAATGTTTCGGTTTCAGAATCATCATCACTATCATTATAATCATATAAAGCATGAATTATTTGCCCTGCATAAAGTTTTCCGTAAACTTGTAAATTCGATGCAGTTGGTGGAATATTGTTTATTGTTGTACTTTTTTGAATTGGTCCATAAAATGAGCTTTCTACTGAAGAACCAGAAAGAAATCCGTTATTTGGAATAATTTTAAAACTAACATATTTTCCTATATCAAAATATGTAAAAATATGATTAAAAGAGTTATCACGATAATTAACTCTTGTAATATTTCTACCAAATTCATCGTCAGAAATATACCATTCAATTTCTGTTTCTTGCTCTGAAAAATCATTTTCATCTAAATAATCATAAGTAGCTGTTAATTCTTTATACTGTAAAAGTTCTCCCGTAAGTATTAAATTACTCACTGTAGGTGGTGTACTACTACATTCGTTACTAAAGAGAGAGTTATCATCTATATTAGTCCAATTAGTTTTAGAATAATCGTCATCATCTACTTGTATACATTTTAATGAAGGGTTATTCTGAATATTAAAAAAAATAAAGTTTTTATTATTTTCATTATCTATTTTTAGTGCTTCAAGAACACCATCTATAGCTGTAAAATGTTTGAGAATTTTATTTTCTGAAAGATCTAAAAAATTTATTTTATTATTTGATATACTTAAAGTTTCTATTTTGGAATTCTCTGATAAATCTATATTTTCAATTGAATTATTATCGACTGATAATATTTTTAAATTTTTAAATGCAGATATTCCTGATATGTTTGATATATTTTTATTATTTAAGTTTAATTCTACAACATTAACAATACTATCTAATACAACTTTACCATTTAAACTTTTGTCATACCCAAAATCTATCAAAGCTTGTTCAAAATTATTATCTTTTATTGTAACCATTGTAATGGATTCTGGACAATCTTCTGAATTACCACCAGTAATTTGATCTTTATATGGGCCAAATACAGAACTTATTACTTTTTCACCATATTCTAAACCATCACTTGGTGTTATTTCATAACTAATATAGTAATCTCCTCTACCTGGATATCTAATATTAATGCTTGTTTTATCTTTAGCTGAACTAATTTCTGTTTTATTTGTTCCTTCTTTGTTGTCAGAAACAAACCAAGTAATTTTTGTACCCTTTTCTTTGTTATCATCAACATCAGAATAATCATAATTAATAGTATTTTTTCTGATATCTTCAGAACCACATCCCCCACCACTTATCGTTTCAACAGAACTTATAAAGGTTAGATTACTTACAATTGGTGGTGTATTGTTATAACAATTAGTTTCAAAAGTTGTTGTTTCATCTATATCTGTCCAATTTGTGGACGCATAATCTACATCATCTACATTTATACAGTTTAATTTAGGGTTTAATAAACTATTAAATGCAGTTATTTTAGTATTGGCCCCATTTTTTAAATTTAAAGCCGCCAAATTAGCATTATTTGAGACGTACAATGTATCTAAATACTGTTGTTGTAATAAATTTAATTCAGAAATTTTTGAGTTATTTAAAAAATCTAAACGAGTTAATAAAGGGTTTAAATTTAAATCTAATCCATCTAAATTTGTTTGAATACACCTTAATCTTTTTAAAAGTGAATTTTTAGAAAGATCCATTTCTTTTATTAGGGTATAAGAAATATCAAGATCTATAAGTTTAGTGTTATTTAAAATATTAATATACGGCATAGGATTTAAACCTACAGATAATTGTAAAAGTTGGTAATTACTTCTTACATCAACATCTATTATAGAGTTACTATATATGGCCAAACCTACCAATCTAAAATTATTTGTAACATCTAAATTATTTAATTTATTAAATGAAACATTTAATACAGTTAAGTAAGAGTTTGTGCTAACATCAATTTCTGTTAAATCATTTACTCTAACATCTAAATATGCTAATATTGGGTTTTGAGATACATCAATTTCTTGAATTTCATTATATCCTGCATATAAATAATTTAAATTTGGCATATATTTAATTGCAGAAATATCTTTAATTTTCCCCTTTACGTTTGTTAATAAAGGGTTTAAAGGAATATCATCATGAACAACGTTTGTAGGATTGTAAATTATTAATTTGTCTATTTTAACAGCATCTGTAGTTAATATAGAACCATCAAGATTACCAGTTGAATCCCAGCCTAAATCTATTAAAGCTTGCTCAAAATTTTCATCTGTAATAGACACTGTTTGTGCAAAAAAGTTTAATCCGTAAAAAATGGACATTAGTAAAAGTAATCGTGTTTTCATAATAGTTGTTTTATGGTTTGGATTTTCAAATATGTAATATTAAAATGCATAAAACTATACCTACAAATAGGTGTTATTAGCTAGACCAAAAATACTTTTAGATAAAGTCAAAAAAACACGTTAAAATGTGTTTGTAGTTACTAGGATGATTAGAAAAGTAAAAACTAGACTAATTCTAAATTAAGCAGAATTTTTACATTTTTTTTAAAATAAACTAGTAATAAAAACTATATTTTTAATTATAAACTTCACTATTTTTGTAATTATGAACAAAAACTATTC
The DNA here is from genome assembly GCF_039939415.1 of Polaribacter sp. Taxonomy (GTDB): domain Bacteria; phylum Bacteroidota; class Bacteroidia; order Flavobacteriales; family Flavobacteriaceae; genus Polaribacter. The sequence goes on along the minus strand of NZ_JBDVJE010000072.1, from coordinate 90 downwards.
TTTAGAAGGTTTATCTGAAGTTGCAAAAGAACTTATTTCATCAGTAAAAAATAAAACCTTATTATTTTACGGACAAATGGGCGTTGGTAA
>NZ_JBDVJE010000071.1:0-77882 GCF_039939415.1 Polaribacter sp. | reverse complement strand
AAAAGTTTTTTCATATAAATCAAAGATAGGTAAGAAATATGTTAAAATTTTATTAAAGCAGGCTATTCTAAGAAGTTCTGTGTAACATTTTGGCACGAAACTTGTCTACTTTATAAATAACCAATCAAATTTAAAGATTATGAACACATTTTCTAAAAAATACGAAACAGCAAAAAACAACTCAATTGAGTTTATGAAAAACGGACAAATTAGTGCTTACTTTAATGCGCTTTTAGAAATGAATAAATATAAAAGATTAATGGTGGCAGTTGTTGCCAATTAATTTTTAGTTTAAAGTAGTAATTACCTAAATAAGTAAACAGAAAATTGTTTATTTAATCAAATCAAACCCACAATAAGGAACCAATACATCTGGTATTTTTATTCCTTCTGCTGTTTGGTAATTTTCTAAAATTCCAGCTAAAACACGCGGTAAAGCTAAAGAACTCCCGTTAAGTGTGTGTGCTAATTCACTTTTTCCTTCTTTATTTTTAAAACGAAGTTTTAATCTGTTTGCTTGAAAAGTTTCAAAATTAGATGCAGAACTAATTTCCAACCATCTGTCTTGAGCTGTAGAAAATAGTTCAAAATCAAAAGTTAATGCAGATGTAAATCCAGTATCACCTCCACATAAACGTAAAATTCTATAAGGTAATTTTAATTCTCTTAAAATATCTTTTATGTGTTCTACCATTCCGTTTAAAGCTTGGTAAGAATTTTTTGGATGTTCTACACGTACAATCTCAACCTTATCAAATTGATGTAATCTATTTAATCCACGTACATGTGCTCCATAACTACCTGCTTCTCTTCTAAAACAAGGAGTGTAACCTGTTAATGTGATTGGAAATTCTGTTTCTTGTATTAAATTTCCACGAAATATGTTTGTAATAGGTACTTCTGCAGTTGGTATTAAATATAAATCATCAATTGTAGAATGATACATTTGTCCGTCTTTATCTGGCAATTGACCTGTTGCTGTTGCAGAAGCTGTATTTACCAAATGTGGTACTTGTACTTCTCTATATCCTGCTTTTGTGTTTTTATCTAAAAAATAATTGATTAGAGCACGTTGTAATCTTGCTCCTTTTCCTTTATAAACAGGAAAACCAGCACCAGTAATTTTGGTTCCTAATTCAAAATCGATAATATCATATTTCTTTGCTAATTCCCAATGAGGTAATGCATTTTCTCCTAAATCAGGAATAATTCCTTCGCTAAAAATTTTTTCATTGTCTTCTTCAGTAGTTCCAGCTTTTACAGAAGCATGAGGAATGTTTGGTACCTGATATAATAAGTTTTGTAACTCGCTTGCAAAATCGTTCAAACTTTCTGCAAGTTCTTTAGATTTTTCTTTTAACTGACCCGTTTTTTCTTTTAAGATGTTTGCTTTTTGTACTTCTCCAGATTTGTATAAACCGCCAATTTCTTTGGACATTTTATTAGATTCTGCTAATGTGTTGTCTAACTCAACTTGAGTTTTTCTTCTGTTTTCATCTGCAGTTAAAACTTGTTCAATAATAGTTTCGGCATTTGCAAAATTACGTTTTGCTAATCCTTCTAAAACAGTTTTTTTGTTATCTCTAATAAATTGTACTTGTAACATTGTTGTATGTATTAAAGCACAAAGATACAGTAAGCATAAGACTTAAACAATCTAGAATTAGAGATTGTTTTTAATATAATTTCTAGCAGTTTGCTCGTCTTTTTTAATTTGCTGAATTAGAGTTTCTATAGAACTAAATTTTTTTTCATCTCTTAAAAAATAAAGCAATTCAATGGTAAGAAATTGGTTGTATAGGTCTTGATTAAAATCAAAAAAATGAACCTCTATAGTTTGATGATTGCCATTAACAGTGGGTCTATTACCTATATTCATCATTCCAAAAACAATTTTGTTGTTTATTTTAGATTGAACAACATAAACGCCTGTTTTTGGTATTAATTTATAGTCTTCTTTTACATTAATATTTGCTGTAGGAAAACCAATTTTACCACCTAATTGTTTGCCATTAACAACATTTCCAGTCAGCATAAAGTTATAACCTAAATAATTGTTGGCAGTTTTTAAATTTCCTTGAGCTAAAGCCTTTCTAACCTTTGTAGAGCTTACAGAAACTTCATCTATATCTTGAGCCGGAATTTCTTCTACAGTAAAATCAAATAAATGACTGTATTCTGTTAATTGAACAATATTACCTTCTCTATTTTTACCAAAGTGATGATCGTAACCAATAATTAATTTCGAAATATTTAGTTGATTCACTAAAATATCTCTCACAAATTCTAATGCTGTTAATCTAGAAAACTCTTTACTAAAAGGATGAATAATTAAGTAATCTAATCCTGTTTTTTTTAAAAGTTCTGCTCTTTCATCAATAGTATTTATTAATTCTAAAGAAATGTCTTTTTGTAAAACCATTCTTGGGTGTGGAAAAAAAGTAAGTAAAACAGACTTTTTATTTGCTTTTTTAGCTTCTAAAACCAGCTTCTCAATAATTTTTTGATGGCCAAAATGAACACCATCAAAAGTACCAATGGTTACATAAGTTTTTTCGGTTGTAGAAAAGTTGGAAATATTCTGAATTGAATCCAAATAAACATAAATTTAAATACTCTACAAATGTACAATATCTAGTTGTTTTTACTAATATGTAATGTAGTAGTTTTACAACCTTGTTATTGATGAAAATATCCTCTTTTTTTATTAAAATCTTAAAAAATCAGTCTATTTATTCAATTATTCAAAAAAAATTGTATTTTGCCAAATAGTTAACAAATAATTCAAATTATGATAAAAAAAATTTTACTTCTTGCGTTTTTTGCTTTTAGTAGTTTAACAATGGTTGCTCAAACCACTGTTACTGGTACTGTTAAAGACGCAAAAACAGGAGAAACAATACCTGGAGCCAACGTTAAGATTTCTAGAAAATCTGTTGGTACTAATACAGATTTTGACGGAAACTTTGTCTTAAAAGTTTTAGACAAACCTCCTTTTACTTTAGAGATTTCAGTTTTAGGATTTCATACAGAAAAAGTTGAAATAACTAAAAACAACCAAAAGGTTGAGGTTAGTTTAAAAGAAAACGCAACATCTTTAGATGAAATTGTGGTTTCTGCATCTAGAACTCCAGAGCGTATTATGGAATCTCCTGTTACCGTTGAAAGAATGGATAGTAGAGCAATAAAAAACACCTCTGCACCAAGTTTTTATGATGGGTTAGAAAATTTAAAAGGAGTAGATGTAAATACAAATAGTTTAACCTTTAAGTCTGTAAATACACGTGGTTTTGCTACATTTTCTAATACGCGTTTTATGCAATTAGTAGATGGAATGGATAACTCTTCTCCAGCATTAAACTTTGCTTTAGGAAATTTATTAGGAATGTCTGAGTTAGATGTAAAAACGGTTGAGTTACTACCTGGAGCATCATCTGCATTATATGGTGCAAATGCATTTAATGGAATTATGTTTATGACAAGTAAAAGTCCATTTGAAGACCAAGGTGTTAGTTTTTCTTTAAAAAGTGGTTTTACTAGTCAAGATGCTGGTGGTACAAATGAATTTAACGATTTTAATTTGAGAATAGCTCACACCTTTTCAGATAAATTTGCAGCAAAAGCAACTGTTTCTTATCTAAAAGGTACAGATTGGTTTGCAACAGATTATAGAAATACTAGTAAGGGAGAACTAGTTTCAGGAGATAGAAATTCTGATAGAAATTATAATGGAGTAAATGTATTTGGAGATGTTGTTTCTACTAACATAAGAGGTGTTGCTCAAAGTCTTGAGGCTTTAGGAATTATACCAAATGGAGCTGCTGCACTTGTACCAAGTGAAAATATAAGTAGAACAGGGTATAATGAAAGAGATTTAATAGATTATGGAGTAGAAAGTCTAAAATTTGGAGGCTCTCTAAATTATCGTCCATTTGGAGATGATCGTTTAGAAGTTATTTGGAATTCTAAATTAGGTTCTGGTACAACACAATATTTAGGGGGGCAAAAATATAGTATTAAAAACTTTTTTATGCAACAGCATAAATTAGAACTTAGAGGGAAAAACTTTTTTGTTAGAGGATATATGACAAGTGAAGATGCTGGTGATTCATACAATACTTTGTTTGCGGCAATAAATATTAATAGAGCATGGAAAGATGATAATACTTGGTTTGGAGAATATACAGGAGCTTATCTTGAGGGAACTCTAATGGGATTAACATCAGATCAAGCCCATGCAGTAGCTAGACAAACTGCAGAGACAGGAAGGTTTGAACCAGGTTCAGAAGAATTTAAGGCAGCTTTTGATAAAATTACTAATGACCCAGATTTATTAACAGGAGCTAAGTTTAGAGATCAAACTAAATTGTATCATGGTGATGCAAATTATAATTTTCAAGATGTTATAGACTTTGCTGAAATTCAAGTAGGTGCTTCTTATAGAAGATATTCATTAAATTCTTTTGGAAATATATTTACAGATGCAAATGGACCTATTAATTATGATGAATATGGTGTGTATACTCAAGCGCAAAAAAAATTCTTAGATGACAACCGTTTAAAAGTAACAGCCTCAATTCGTTATGATAAAGCACAAAATTTTGATGGTAATTTTTCACCAAGAATATCCTTTGCATATGCAGGAGGAGAAAATAAGAATCAAAATTTTAGAGCATCTTTTCAAACAGGATTTAGAAACCCAACAACTCAAGACCAATATATAGGTTTAGACGTAGGTAATGCTATTTTAGTAGGAGGAGTTGAAGATAATATAGATAGATATTCTACAACGTTTCAAGATGCTGGAGTCACTTATACTTTAACAGGTAGAGACGCTTACGAAAATTCGTACACTGTAGCTAGTGGAGGAACTGTAAAAGCTGATGTAGCTTTTGTAAAACCAGAAAAAGTAACAGCTTTTGAAGTTGGTTATAGAGGTTTGGTTAACACGGGGGCTTCAGATAGAATTACTGTAGATTTAAGTGTGTATTACAATCAATATGAAGACTTTATAGCAAATACCAACGTTCTTGTACCATATAATGCAGTAGGAGGTTTTAAAGTTTTTCAGTTATATTCTAATTCTCCAGCAGATATAAGTTCTTATGGAGCAACAATTGGTTTAAATACTAAAGTTCTAGATGGATTTAACTTAGGTATAAACTATACACTTGCTAAATTTGATTTTGACCAAGCAGCAAACCCAGACTTTGAAGCTGGCTTTAATACCCCAGAACATAAAGTGAAAATTGAGTTTGGAAAAAGAGAATTATTTAAAAATTTTGGATTCAATATTAATGCTAGATGGCAAGATGAATATAGATGGGAATCTACTTTTGTAGATGCAACTATAAAATCAAGAACTGTGCTAGATGCACAAATTAATTATAGAGTTCCTTCAATAAAGTCCGTTTTTAAATTAGGAGGAGCAAATTTAACAGGTAAAGAGTATTTAAGTGCTCCTGGTGTTGGTGCAATTGGTTCTCAATACTATCTATCTTGGTCAATTAATAACTAATAAAAACAAAATTTAATGAAGAATTATAAATATATAGGATTGTGTCTCTTAACGCTTGGTTTTGCATCTTGTGATGTAAATAATGAGTTAGATACAATACCAGAAGAGGTAGTTGCAGAAGTAGAATTAAATGTAAATGGGTTAGATTTTTCTAAGTATGTTTCTATTGGAGCTTCTTTTACCGCAGGTTTTACAGATGGAGCACTTTTTAAAGCAGGACAAGAGAATTCTTTTCCAAGTATTTTAGCAAATAAATTTGATGCAGCAGAAAGCTTTAATCAACCTTTAATGAGCGATAATACTGGAGGTATGATAATTCCAATTCCTGGAATTGATGATTTAGCTTATCGATTAATTTTTAATGGAAAAACTCCTCAAAGATTAGATGAGTTTTTAACAGATTTAAGAGAACCTGTACCACCAGTAAATACAAATGCTGGGGTTAGTTTAGCAGCAGATGGTAGTATATTTACTAATGTTGGGGTTCCTGGAGCCAAAAGCACACATATAGATTATAATGGTTATGCTAGTTTAAATCCATATTTTGGACGAATGGCAAACTCACCAACAGTTTCAATGTTAGAATATGCAAAAGAGCAAGCACCAACATTCTTTACTTTATCAGAAATCGGAGGAAATGATGTTTTAGGTTATGCAACATCAGGAGGTGAAAGTGATGTAAATGCTGATAATTATGATCCTATTACACCAATAGCTACTTTTGATTTTGTATTTAATGATATGGTTAATCAATTAACGGCTGTTTGTCCTAATGGAGTTATTACCAATGTGCCTTATATTACAGATTTACCACATTTTACCACAGTTCCTTATAATCCTTTAGATCCAAACGATGAAGATACTGGTTCTAGCCTTAAGGCTCAAGTTCCTTTATTAAACTCTGTATTTGGTGCAATTAATCAAATATATACTGGAGCTGGAGAACCTGAGAGAGCTATCGTTTTTTCTACAACAGAAACTAACCCAGTAATTATATATGATGAAGATGCTACAGATTTATCTGCTGCAATTACTTCTACTTTAGGAGCGAGTCCAACTTTTATTCCTTTTGTTGAATCTTTAGGTTTACCTGCTGTTGCTGCACCTTTAGTAGCTAGTTTATTAGGGAATCAATACGGAAAAGCAAGATCTGCAACTTCAGAAGATTTATTAGTTTTACCAAGTAGTTCTGTAATAGGGACTGTTAATGAAGGTCATGTTGGAAATTTAGTTACTCAAAGTGGAGGACTTTTACCATTAACATTAGCAGGTCAGTTTTCTGCAGAAGGAGTTACTCTTCCATTAGCAGATAAATGGGTATTAACACCTGAAGAACAATTAGAAATTAAAATTGCTACAGATGGATATAATGCAACAATTTCAAGTGTTGCTAGTATAAAAGGATTAGCATTTGTAGATTTAAACTCCATTTTAACAGAAGCTTCAACTGCTGGAATTGTGTTTGATGGTTATACTATGACTACTAATTTAGTGACAGGTGGTTTGGTAAGTTTAGATGGTATTCATTTAACAACAAGAGGATATGCATTAATGGCTAATAAAATTTTAGCCGCTATAGACACGACTTATGGTTCTAATTTTATAACTGCTACAAATGGTTTAGCCAAAGCAGGGGACTATCCAACTAATTATTCTCCAACGTTACAATAGCAAAAGAGATTTATTATAATAAAAAAGGTTGAGAATTTTTTCTCAACCTTTTTTGTTTTTATAAAAATTATTAGCTTGTTAAGAAAGCATCATAGTTGCTCTTTTTACGCCAGCAACTAAAACATCAATTTCTTCTTTTGTATTGTAAAATGAAAAGGAAGCTCTTATGGTTCCTGGTATTTTATAGAAATCCATGATGGGTTGTGCACAATGATGTCCTGTTCTTACGGCAATTCCTAATTTGTCTAAAATGGAACCAATATCATAAGGATGAATTTCATTTACATTAAAAGAAATTACAGCTGTTTTTTCTTTTGATGTTCCAAATATTTTTAAACCTTCAATTTTTAATAATTCTTGTGTTCCGTATTCTAAAAGCTCGTTTTCATAAGATGCAATCTCATCGAATCCTACTGAGTTTAGATAATCGATAGCAGCTCCAAAAGCAATTCCTCCACAAATATTTGGGGTTCCTGCTTCAAATTTATGAGGTAAACCTGCGTATGTTGTTTTTTCAAAAGAAACAGTTTCTATCATTTCTCCTCCACCTTGATAAGGAGGTAGTTTTTCTAACCATTCTTGTTTTCCGTACAACAATCCAACACCTGTTGGCCCACATAATTTATGTGCAGAAGCAACATAAAAATCAACATCTAAAGCCTGTGCATCTAGTTTAATATGTGGTGTTGCTTGTGCTCCATCAATTAAAACAGCAGCGTTTACTTTATGAGCAGCATCAATAATTTCTTTAATAGGATTTACAGTTCCTAATGCATTTGAAACATGATTACAAAAAACCAATTTTGTGTTTTCGTTCAATAAATTATGATATACATCCATATCTAAAGATCCATCCAATTTCATTGGAATTACCTTTAAAATAGCGCCAGTTTTTTCGCATAACATTTGCCAAGGCACAATATTAGAATGATGTTCTAAAGCAGAAACGATTATTTCATCACCTTTATTTAAAAGTGATGCAAAACCAGAGGCAACCATATTTATACTATGTGTTGTGCCAGAAGTTAAAATGATTTCATACGCTTCTTTTGCATTAAAATGTTGTTGAATTTTAATACGCGCTTCTTCATATTTGTCTGTTGCTTCTTGACTTAAAGTATGCACACCTCTATGAATGTTAGCGTTGTAATTACTATAATAATCAACAATAGCATCAATAACTATTTGAGGAGTTTGTGAAGTTGCTGCATTATCAAAATATACCAAAGGTTTTCCATGAACCTGTCTTTTTAGAATAGGAAAATCTTCACGAATTTTATCAACATTTATCATACGAAGTCAGTTTAAAAAGCAAAGATAAAGTTTGAATTTTTAAACTTGTAAAAAAGACAATAAGAATTTTTTATTATACTACTTTAGAAACTAATTTTACTAAAAAACCAACGCCATTTTGAATGTTTGAAATAGCAGAAGCTTTTTCATTGTTTGTTAAAGAAGCATTATTTATTTCTGTTAAAACAGCTAAAGCATCGTTGTTTGTAATATTACTTTCTGAAATAAATGTATCTATTTCTGATGTTTTTAAACTCGTTAAACCAGCTAATTGGTTTTTAAATTCAGCATCTGTTTGAGAAACGGCTTTTTCTGCTAAGGCTCTCCAATCTATATCACTCATAACGGTTTATTTTATTAGTTTTTCTAGGTTTAATAATTTGCCCATTCCTAAACCAGTTTTGTTTAATAAACTATCTAACTTATTTTCTATTTGTTTAAAATTAAGTTTGTTTCCTGTTAAATTATTAATTTCTGCTAACGCGCTTTGTTCTGCACTTTTTTCTTTTACGGCAGAATTAATTAAGTTTTGTAGCGAAGAAGTTGCTTTAGAATATGATATGAAATTTGTATTTAAATCAGAAACTATTTTCTGTTGTTGATTTAATAATAAATCTTGCAATGAATCTCTTTTTCTATTAATTACAGGTATAATTGCTTCAATAATATTTGGTAATTCTTTTTTGTAGTCTATATCTTGAGGTAACAGTTTTTGATATTTTTCTATAATTGCAGGTGTGTATTTACTAGTGATAAAATTATTTAAACGCGCTTTTTTTTCATTAAATAATTGATTTACTAAAGATATATTTAGTTGATGCATTGCATCACCTTCATCAATCACTTTTTTTGTTAATTTAGATGTTGAATTTGGCAAACTAGCACACGATAAAAAAAGTGTAGTTGCTAGTAATAGAAATATTTTTTTATACATTAGTTTATGGCGTTTTGTGATATAAAAATGCTCTTAATTCTGTTGATAATACCTTGTAAAATGCTAAAAATAGCATCTGAAGAGAACCCACCAACTAAAGCAAGAATACTTTTATTAAATAAATTAATTTGTTTTGGATCTGTTGTATAAAATGATATGATTTCAGACATGATTAATCCAGAAATAATTCCTAAAATAATTTGAGATAAATAGCCAATTGCATTTTCTGGAATTAATGACCCTTTTTTTAAGGAAATACTTACTTCTTTTAATAAAAAAAACAATACTCCTAAACCTGCAACTGAGCTTAAATAAGTAATATTAAGTAACAAAGGAATTCCACTATTATTCATCATTCCTTTATCTAGAGAGTCGTTATTTACTTGAGAAGACATTCCTGTAGCTATATAAGCAATCAAAAAAGCAAGTGCCAATAAAACTAAATTTCTTAATAGTGGAAGTTTTTTAAAGATAGATTTTCCATTTCCATCCTTATTTAATTTTTGAGTATATCCAATAGATTTTGGTGTTGCAGGAGCTACATTTTTACACAAAAGGTTATGTGCATTTATCAAATCGTCTACATTACTATTTTGTATCAATGAATTTACTTCCGTGTTTACCATAATTCCGTTAAAAATTGCAAAAGACAACATATTATTTATTTCTCTACTTAACTCAGTAATTACATCTTCAGAAATTCCAGGACTTACTTTTGTGGTAGTTGGTTTTGTTGAAGATGATTTTGGTTTTGTTGTATCTGTCTTTGTAGTTGGTGTAGTCATTTTATTTGGCTTGATGTTTTGGGTTAAAACTAATAAAATCAATCAGTTATATTTTACATAGAAACCCCTTTTTTTACTTTTAGGTATTTATACTGATATAAAAAAGTTGAGCTTTTAATTCTTATTTTTACAACAGCAAACCTTTATTAGATGAAAATTTTAAAACGAATTTTACTTTTACTTCTTGTTTTTATTACAATTGCTGTAATCTACAATTACCCAAAACTGAATATTTTAGCAGGTTATTCTGCAAAAAATACTGCATCTTCTGTATTTGTTGCTAGAAGAACTTTAGAGTTTACAGATGCAACCGACAATAATTTTTCGCCTGTAAATTTAGCTTCAGATGAAATTGAGGTAGATAAAAAAGCAGCTACATCTTCTGTATATAGTTTGTTAACTAGAAAAGCAATTATTAGAAAAGGTTTAGGTTCTGTTTTAACTTTAACAGAAGAAGATGAAACTGCTTCGTACTTAATACCAAATAGATTAAAGCCAGATTATAGAACACCTTTTCCGTATGGAAATGGAGAACAAAAAGATTCTGTTTTTAGTACTATTAATTATAAGAACTTAAATATAGCTATAGATTCTTTGTTTCAAGAAAAAAATAAAACAAGAGCTGTTTTAGTAGTTTATAAAGATCAAATTATTGCAGAAAAATACAATAGAGGTTTTAATAAAGATTCTAAAATATTAGGATGGTCTATGACCAAAAGTTTGTTAAGTACTGTTTTTGGAGTGATGCAGCATCAAGGTAAATTGAATATTCAAGATAAAGCTCCAATAGATTCTTGGCAAAATGATGAACGTAAAAACATTACTATTCATAATTTATTACAAATGAATTCTGGTTTAGAATGGGATGAAAATTATGATGAAATTTCTGATGCTACTAAAATGTTATTTTTAGAAAGAGACATGACCAAAATGCAAGAAAACAAGCCTTTGGTTGGCAAACCCAATGAAACTTTTAATTATTCTTCTGGAACTACTAATTTATTGTCTGGTATTTTAAGAAGTCAGTTTAAAACACATCAAGAATATTTAGATTTTTGGTATACAGATTTTATTGATAAAATAGGAATGAACTCTATGATTTTAGAAGCAGATTTAAGCGGAAATTACGTAGCTTCTTCTTATTCTTGGGCAACCACAAGAGATTGGGCAAAATTTGGGCTGTTATACCTTAAAAACGGAAATTGGAATGGAGCACATTTATTAACCAAAGAATGGGTAAAATATGTTACAACACCAACACCAACTTCTAAAGGAATTTACGGAGCACAGTTCTGGTTAAATGCAAATGGCAATTTTAAAGATGTACCTAAAAATATGTATTATGCAGATGGTTATCAAGGACAAAGAGTCTATGTTTTACCAGATCAAGAAATGGTAATTGTACGTTTTGGATTGACTAATTTTGATGAAAATGAGTTTCTGAAAGGAGTTTTGGAATCTATAAATTAATTTTTTGCATCTTTGCAACTCAAAATAAGATAATAAAAAAGGATTAAACGAATGAATATATATAGAAATCACATAAAAAACGGACGCTTTTTGCGACTATTGAAGTATATATTCTAGTAAGTAACTTTAAATAAAATAGTAAAAACGTCCAAAATTCATTTTTTGGACGTTTTTTTTATAATTTTTTTCAAAAATTAATAAATGCCAAATCAAAGTGTAGTTTTTAGTTACATATCACAACTTCAAAGAGTTATCTAAACTCACTATTTCTGCTTAAAAGCGGACAGGTATTTTATTGTCTAAAAATAATATAAAAACCTGATAATCATTAAGTTAATTTAAAATTTTATTTGTGTAATTCAAAAATCTGTTTTAGGTTTGCATCGCAATAAAGCAACAAAAATTGCTGAAATAATTCAGCATAAACAACGAAGTACAATGTTCAATCATCAATTAACAAAAAACATACAAAGAGAACTAGGTTCTTTTTATTGTTTACTTCGCGACTTTCAACATTACAAATAGTTATATGCTATTATATATGAAAAGTCCGAAGCTAAATTAAAGTTTCGGATTTTTTTTATGCCTTTCCAAAAAGTAGTTTAAGTAAAATTTTGAAAATCAGAAATTTGAGAATTTCATTGTTATAAATGGAATTTACAAACAGATGCTCACAATTATCACGAGTTTTCTGAATGAATAAGTATTTGCCAAAATTAAGAGGTCAATAAAAATTGGCTTAGATGTTAAGTGGCTTTACGTAGGCAATAATCTAGTAAAGAACTTTAAAATGAAAACAAATTGGAAAACACAAAATATAAATATCCGTGAAAATAGTTTTTTAAAACTTGTTGAGAAAATAGATAAATCAAATAACAAATCAACACGTTATAAAGGTACTATAGAAACGATGCTTCTTGAGTTTTTTGGAAAAACAAGTAAGAAGAAATACATATGGAAAAGAGCAACTTTTAAAAGGTTATTAATCCATGCATACAATCAAAAATGTTATGGTTTGCTTAGAGATTATAAAAGTGTAGAAGTTTTACACAATATTAGTTCTTTTGGTAATCAATTGGTTAGAAATATAGAAAGTTGGGAGCGTAAAGGTTTTGACAAAGAAGAGCAATTAAGATCTTTAATTAGACATAGTTTTGCTATTTATGAAACACCAGTATTTTTAGAAAACACTTTTTTTGAAGTCGATAAAAAATTTATGCTTTGGTATTTACAATTGGGTAAAGGTAAAAGTGTAAAAGAATTGTCTCAAATGCCAATACGTTTAACTAGTAAAATGGCTCACGAATTTAAAAATGCTCCTAACTATTTTGAACCGAATCAAACATTACGTTTTGTGCAAGCCTTAGGTTTTGGAGCTTCTTTTAAAACGGCTAAACTTATTGGTTTTTCTAAACTATCTAATATTAATGAAAGCGAAGAAAAGTTCTGGGAAACCGTAGTTCATTTTTTTTCAAAAGAAACGAATATAGATGGAAAAGAGTTGGACAAAATCTTGGAGTTTTTAATGTTTAAGTATAGAGAAAATAAAAAGTTCTCTATGAAAAATAGAAAGCAAAGAGCATTGTTACAACAAGCTTTAGAATGGGAGAAGAATGTGTATGCGAGTAATATTGGTGAAATATTAAGATGGGAAGCTTCTGGAATTACACCCTTATATCAAGAAAAAACAGAAAATGGGAAGAAGGTAGTATATAAAACAGTTGAATTATTAAACTCTATAGCTCTTTTTGATGAAGGTAATGCAATGCATCACTGTGTTGCAGAATACGATGAAGATTGTAGTGAAGGTGTAAGTACAATTTTTTCTTTACAAAGAGTTTCTGAAAATAAATTGACAGAACGTTTGGCAACTATTGAAGTTGGTTTAAGTGAAAAGAAAATTATTGAAGCAAAAGCCAAGTTTAATGAAGAACCAAATGAAAAATCTATACAGATGATAGATTTGTGGGTTAATAATTCACAAATAAAGGGAAGTTATGATGTTGTAGAATATGAAAATTATATGAATGGAGCAGCAATTGAAAATGCTAATCATGTAAATACAGATGAAAATTTCGATACAATAGTAAGAATCGTTTTTTGGATTATATTTTTCATTATCAAAGCAATCCTGTTAAGTAAATAAAAGAGAAGGTGATAAGAGTAAATATCATCTTCTCTTAATAAAAGATAAAATATCATGGGAAATAAATTAAAAGGAAAAGACCTAATTAAATTAGGCTTTCCAAAGAATAATAGTATCAATATTGCATTAGGGCAAATTAATAGATACAGAAAAAGAGAAAAGAAAGAACGCATTTTAGAAGAAGCAAAAGAAGTGCTTTTAGCACCAGAAAAGTTTCAAGGAAATGCCATTTGGGGTAAAGTTGCAGAAGGTTTAGTAAAACCTGTAGAAGTAAAAATGCATCAATTAAAAAATACAAGAGTTCCATTTTCTATTTATGGCGAAAATGAAATAGATGAACAAGCAAAGTTTCAATTGTACGATGCATTAAAATTACCAATTGCTGTGCAAGGAGCTTTAATGCCAGATGCACATTATGGTTATGGTTTGCCAATTGGCGGAGTTTTAGCCACAGAAAATGCAGTAATTCCTTATGGAGTAGGTGTAGATATTGGTTGTAGAATGTGTTTAACAATTTACCCGATTCCAGTTTCTTTTTTAAAAGGAAAACAACATCAATATGAAAATATTTTAAAGAATCACACAAAATTCGGAATGCGAGAAACGCACGATAAAAAACAAGATCATGAAATATTTTATAGAGATGAGTTTACAGAAATTCCGCTAATAAAACGCTTAAAAGACAAAGCGTATAAACAATTAGGAACTTCTGGTAGCGGAAATCATTTTGTAGAATTTGGTACAGTTTCAATTACAGAAGAAAACAATGAATTTGGATTAAAAATTGGTGATTATATTGGTGTTTTATCACATAGTGGTTCTAGAGGTTTAGGTGCAAATATTGCAAAACATTACACGTATTTGGCAACAAAACAATGTCATTTACCAAAAAATGTACAGCATTTGGCTTGGTTAGATTTAAACACGCATGATGGACAAGAATATTGGTTGGCAATGAATTTAGCTGGCGATTATGCTAAAGCTTGTCATGATAATATTCACGATAGAATTGCCAAAGAATTGGGTGCGAAACCAATTGTGAAAATAGAGAATCATCACAATTTTGCGTGGAAAGAAACTGTAAATGGCAAAGAGTGTATTGTGCATAGAAAAGGAGCAACTCCAGCACAAAAAAACACGTTGGGTATTATTCCAGGTTCTATGACAGCTCCAGGTTTTATAGTTCGTGGTTTAGGAAATCAAGAAAGTTTGCAATCAGCTTCTCATGGAGCAGGTAGAAAGCATTCTCGTAGAAAGTGTAAAGAAAAATTCACAAAAAGTGATGTAAAACATCAACTAAAAATAAACGATGTTACACTTATTGGAGGTGGAATTGATGAAGCACCAATGGCTTACAAAAACATCAAAAAAGTGATGGCAAATCAGCAAGAATTGGTAGAAGTGTTAGGCACATTTACACCAAAAATTGTAAGAATGGATACCTAGTATTTGGGCGTTTTAACAGGCTTTACACTATATCTTTTTGCAGAAAAAGCAAAAAGGATGTCGTTTCAATCCTTAACGCAAGCAAATTAAAATAAATCTGTCATTTTGAGCGAAACAAGGTGAAGTCGAAAAATCTTTTTTAAATAATAAGATTTCTCCATAAAGTCAAAATAACAGTAAAAAGAACATTTAAAAATGAAAACTAAAATAATACAAATATCAGCAGGAAAAGGACCTTTAGAATGTGCCTTTGTAGTTGCAAAAGTGTTAAAAATATTTCTAAAAGAATTGATAACCAATAAGGTTGAGTATACAATTCTTCATAAAGAAAACGGACTCCAAAATGGCACAGTGCAATCTGTAAGCATACAATTAAAAGGAAACCATCTTGCTGATTTTTTAACAAATTGGTTGGGTACAATTCAATGGATTGGTATATCAACATTTAGAAAATTACACAAACGTAAAAACTGGTTTATTGGCTGTTTTGAAATTCAAGATTCATCAACAATACAAATCAATGAAAATGAAATTCAATTTCAAGCAATAAGAAGTTCAGGAGCAGGAGGTCAGCATGTAAACAAAGTAAGTTCTGCAATAAGAGCAAAACATACAACAGGTTTACAAGTGTTGGTTATGGATAGCAGATCTCAACATCAAAATAAAAAAATAGCGATTAAAAGATTACAAGAAAAGGTTATCAATTTTAATGTAGACCAAGCAAAAGAGCAGTTAAAAAATCAATGGGAAAATCATCAAAAATTAGAAAGAGGAAATCCTATTAGAGTTTTTACAGGAAGTGATTTTAAACAAATTAAAAAAAGTAAATCATTTAAGAATAAGAGAAATCAATTAAAAAATGATTTACGAAAACAATTAGAATAATAGCACGAATGTCACCTTGAGCGAAGTCGAAAGGTCTTTGAGATTTCTCGACTTCGCTCGAAATGACAAACGTAAAAAGCAAAAACAAAATGGGAACATTAGTAAACAACTACGTGTTTAAAGCATTAGAAAACTATCCTTACGATTTAGAAGAAGTAATGGAAGCATTGAATTATGCCTTGTCTTATGATGAAAAAAACACAATGGCTTTAACTTTAATGGGAAGAGTACATTCAGAAAAGTTATATAAATATGAAGAAGCAATTGTTTATTTTAAACAAGCTTTAGCAGAAAACATTCATGCCTTTGAAGTATATATACCGTATATAAATACACTTTTATGGAATGAAGATTTTAAAGAAGTAGATGAGTTTATCGATTTTGCATTAACCATAAAAGGATCAGACAAAGGTGTTTTATATTTAAAGAAAGCCATTTTGTTTGAACAGTTAAAAGAGTATAAAGATGCACTAACTTTTATAAAAAAGGCAAAAGAGTATGCTTATAATACAGATTTTATGGCTGATATTAATATAGAAAAAGATCGTATTAAAGAGAAAATGCCTAAAAAAAAGAAAGTAAAATTATCTAAAAACAAGGAGAAGAAAAAATAATGCTATAAACATAAAACCACGCTTTTAGCGTGGTTTTATGTTTTATATAAGTAAATGTTTCTAAAGATCGAAACCAATATCTACACCTAATTTTTTGGCAATTATTTTTGTAATTCTAGACTTTACCTCTGGTATTTTAACGCTTTCTAAAACTGTATTTGCAAAAGCAAACATTAATAATGCTTTCCCTTCTTTTTTCGGAATTCCACGTTGTTGCATGTAAAATAAAGCATTATCATCTAACTGACCAATAGTACAACCGTGAGAACATTTTACATCATCTGCAAAAATTTCTAGTTGAGGTTTAGCGTTAATTGTTGCTTTGTCACTCATTAAAACATTATTGTTTTGCTGATAAGCATTTGTTTTCTGAGCTTCTTTTTCAACAATTACTTTACCGTTAAAAACAGCTGTAGATTTATCATCATAAATCCCTTTATAATCTTGATGAGATTCACAATTTGGTGTAATATGATGCACTAAAGTGTGATGATCTATATGTTGCTTTCCTTCGCTAATTGTAATTCCTTTTAAAATAGAATCTATGTATTCTCCTTTTTGAAAGAAGTTTAAGTTGTTTCTAGTAATATTTCCTCCAAAAGAAAAAGTATGTACAGAAACCACACTATTAGACTGTTGTTCTACATAAGAATTATCAACTAAAGAAGCTTTAATATCATCATTCTGAATTTTGTAATAGTCTACAAAAGCTCTTTTATCAGCAAATATTTCTGTAACCGCATTTGTTAAAACAGGATTACTTGTTAAACTTTGATGACGTTCTATAATTTGTACATGAGAATTTTCGCCAACAACAATTAAATTTCTTGGTTGCAACATTGTTGCAGCCTCAGAACCTGTTGTAAAATTTATAATTTGAATTGGCTTTTCTACTTCAATATTTCTAGGAATATTTATGTAAGCTCCTTCTGTTGCAAATGCCGTATTTAACGATGTTAAATTGTCTTGTTTTGCTATTTTATTAAAGTAGTTATCAATTACAGCTTTGTATTTTGGTTTACTTAATGCAGCAGACATTAAACACACATCAATATTTTCATGTGTAGTTTCAGATAAAAACGGGCTATATTTTCCATCAATAAAAACAACTTTGTAAGTGTCTATATCATGTATAAAATACTTTTTTACATCTGCTAATTCTACAGCAACACCTTTGTTAGGAAATAAACTGTAATCTTCTTTTAAAACTGAGTTTAAAGAAGTGTATTTCCAAGCTTCTAATTTCTTTGTAGGAAATCCTAAATCTTCGAAACTTTTAAGCGCTTTAGAACGAATTTCATGTACATCAGTATTTGTATCTACACGATTTTCAAAAGCTACATATGATGATAATAATTTATCTTTTAATTCCATTATTTCAGTCTTCAGTCTTCAGTCTTCAGTTAATAGTTTATGAATTTTCATATAACTATTGATGACTGATTATTTTTTTATTCTTAACTAATTTTCACACAGTTGCTCACTGTATTCTGCTACTGATTTTACTGCAAACTTATTTTACAAGTTCTTGCTTAATCCAATCATAACCTTTTGCTTCTAATTCTAAAGCCAAAGAAGCATCACCAGACTTTACAATTTTACCATCATGTAAAACGTGTACAAAATCAGGTACTATATAATCTAATAAACGTTGGTAATGTGTAATTACAATTACTGCATTGTCTTTAGATTTTAATTTATTTACACCATTTGCAACAATACGCAAAGCATCAATATCTAAACCAGAATCCGTTTCATCTAAGATGGCTAATTTTGGTTCTAACATTGCCATTTGAAAAATTTCATTACGTTTCTTTTCTCCTCCAGAAAACCCTTCGTTTAAAGATCTAGATAAGAATTTGCGGTCTATTTCTAACAATTCAGATTTTTCACGAATCATTTTTAACATGTCTTTTGCAGGCATATCTTCTAAACCTTTTGCTTTACGAGTTTCGTTAATAGCAGTTTTAATGAAGTTAGTTACAGAAACTCCAGGAATTTCTACAGGATATTGAAAAGATAAAAACACACCATTATGTGCTCTTTCTTCTGGTGCAAGTTCACTAATATCTTCACCATTTAATTCAATAGTTCCATCAGTAACTTCATATTCTTCTTTACCCGCAATAACAGAAGCCATTGTACTTTTACCAGCACCATTTGGTCCCATAATTGCATGTACTTCACCAGCTTTTACTTCTAAATTCAATCCTTTTAAGATTGATTTTCCTTCTATTTCTGCCTTTAAGTTTTCTATTTTTAACATCTTGTTTATGCTATTGGCTTTTAGCTTTTGGCTATCAGCATTATTTTATTGTTGATATACTTTTTTAGTTGGTGAATGTCTGTTTATCCTACAGAGCCTTCTAAACTAATTTCTAATAATTTTTGAGCTTCTACAGCAAATTCCATAGGAAGTTTATTTAAAACCTCTTTACTAAATCCGTTTACAATTAGTGCAATTGCTTTTTCTGTATCAATTCCACGTTGATTACAGTAAAATAATTGGTCTTCAC
Organism: Polaribacter sp.; assembly: GCF_039939415.1. Lineage (GTDB taxonomy): Bacteria > Bacteroidota > Bacteroidia > Flavobacteriales > Flavobacteriaceae > Polaribacter. Next base: position 58,604 of record NZ_JBDVJE010000071.1, on the reverse strand, counting down.
CAATTTTACTTGTAGTTGCTTCGTGTTCTATTTGTGCAGATTTATTTTTAGTTTCTATATAAGGGAAAGTGTGTGCTCCACATTCATTACCCATTAACAAAGAATCACATTGAGAGAAATTACGAGCGTTTTCTGCTCTAGAATTTATCTGAACTAATCCTCTATAAGAGTTTTGAGATTTTCCTGCAGAAATACCTTTAGAAATTATAGTTGACTTGGTGTTTTTACCCAAGTGTATCATTTTTGTACCTGTATCTGCTTGTTGGTAGTTGTTTGTTACTGCAATTGAGTAAAATTCACCAACAGAATTATCTCCTTTTAATATACAAGAAGGATATTTCCAAGTAACTGCAGAACCAGTTTCTACTTGCGTCCAAGAAATTTTTGCGTTTTTCTCACACAAACCTCTTTTGGTTACAAAATTGTAAACTCCACCTTTTCCTTCTTTATTACCAGGATACCAGTTTTGTACAGTAGAATATTTAATTTCTGCATCATCCATTGCAATTAATTCTACAACAGCTGCGTGTAATTGATTTTCATCTCTACTTGGTGCTGTACAACCTTCTAAATAAGAAACGTAACTTCCTTTGTCTGCAACAACTAGTGTTCTTTCAAATTGTCCTGTTCCTCCTTCGTTAATTCTAAAGTATGTTGATAATTCCATTGGACATTTTACGCCTTTTGGAATGTAACAGAAAGATCCATCAGAAAAAACTGCCGAATTTAATGCTGCATAAAAGTTGTCTTTTGTTGGTACAACAGTTCCTAAATATTTTTTAACCAATTCTGGGTGTTCTTGAATTGCTTCAGAAATAGGCATAAAGATAATACCTTTTTCACCTAATGTTTTCTTAAAAGTAGTCGCTACAGAAATAGAATCCATAACAATATCTACAGCAACATTGGCTAATTTTTTTTGTTCGTCTAAAGAAATTCCTAAACGCTTAAAAGTGTCCAATAATTCTGGATCAACTTCATCTAAAGAGTTTAATTTTGGTTTTGCTTTTGGAGCAGAATAGTAAGCAATGTCTTGAAATTTTGGTTTCTCATAATGCACATTTGCCCATTCTGGTTCTTCCATTTGTTCCCAAACTCTAAAAGCTTCTAAACGCCATTCAGTCATCCATTCTGGCTCGTTTTTCTTTTTAGAAATTGCTCTTACAACATCTTCGTTTAAACCAACAGGAAATGTATCACTTTCTATATCTGTATAAAAACCGTATTTATATTCTTGGGTTTCTAATTCTTTTTCTAAATCGTCTTCTGTATATTTTGACATCTTTATCTTAAATTTTTAAAGTGAAAACGATTCACCACAACCGCATGTTCTGTTTGCGTTCGGATTGTTAAAAACAAATCCTTTTCCGTTTAATCCTCCTGAGTATTCTAAAGTAGTTCCTACTAAATATAAAAAGCTTTTTTTGTCGACAATGATTTTTACCTCATTTTCTTCAAAAACTTTATCGTTTTCTTCTTTTTTATTATCAAAAGTTAAGTCGTAAGACAATCCTGAACAACCTCCACTTTTAACACCAACTCTTACAAAATCTGTAGCTGGGTCAAAGCCATCATCAGTCATTAATTCTCTGACTTTTTTCTTTGCTGTGTCTGAAACTTTTATCATAATTTTAAATAGATTAAATCTAAATTGTTTGCAAATATACGATATAAGTCGAATAAAAATTGCAAACTTTCATTATGAAACTTAATATAACAATTGGTTTTATTGATTATTAAGTTATGCTATATTTTTTTAAGTATATGTAGAGTTACCTCAAATTATAATTATAACAGTAAATTAAGCTAGTTCGTGTTTTCTAACTCTAATACTTTTTGTAACATTTTATCATCTTGATGCATAATTCTGTAAAAACCAACATCACCAAACAGCGTGTTTGCAATAGATGCTTTTAAAGATTTTTTTAAGTTTTGCTTCATTTTAAAAGATGGGTTTGCTCTGTCTTTTATTTTTGATAAATAATTATTAAAAACAGTTTCTTCTTTATCAAAACCTTTTATAAAGCTATTAATCGTCCATTTTTCTAAATCTTTTCTATTGTTATCTACATAATCAAAAGCATAATTATTTAATGAGTTAAAATAGAAATTAGTCATGTAAGAAGTAGTATCTACAGCAACAAACACATCTGGTATAATACCACCACCACCATAAACAACTTTACCTTTTGGTGTAGTAAATTTTAAAGAATCTATTACTTTTATACTGTCTTTATTTAAAAGTTCTCCATTAGAAATTCTTTGTTGATAGTCTTTATAGTAGTTTTTATTTCCGTTTTTAGAATATGGTTTTTGTATAGAACGGCCAGTTGGTGTGTAATAACGGGCAGTTGTTAAACGAACTGCAGAACCATCTCCTAAATCCATTTCTACTTGTACTAAACCTTTACCAAAAGAACGACGTCCAATAATGGTACCTTTATCATTATCTTGTAGAGCTCCTGCAACAATTTCTGATGCAGATGCAGAACCTTCATCAATTAAAACATATAAACCACCTTTTTCGAAACTACCTTTAGAAGTTGCAAAAGATTCATCTATTTTATTTTTATTGTTTTTAGTAAAAACAATTAATTTATCATCTTCTAAAAATTCATCAATAATTTCATTTGCTATATGTACAAAACCACCCCCATTTCCTCTTAAATCTAAAACAAGATCTGTCATTCCATTATCTATAAGTGTGTTTAAAGAAGATTTAAATTCTTTGTATGTATTGGCTGCAAAACGATCTAATTTAATATACCCAACAGAGTCATTAACCATATAAGAAATATCTACACTTTTAATATTTACTTTTCCACGAGTTATATTTACATTAAAAAGAGAATCATTACTTTTTCTATAAACTTGGAGCGTAACGTTTGTGTTTGGTTTCCCTTTTAAATATTGAGGAACTTTATTGCTAAACATTTTTTTACCAAATAAGGTGTCTTTATCTGCCATTAAAATTCTATCACCAGCTTTAATTCCTGCTTTAATACTTGGCCCTCCTTTTATAGGTTGAATTACAGTAATAGAGTCTTTTATCATTCTAAATTGAACACCAATACCAACAAAATTACCTTGCATATTCTCTTTAACAGCTTGTAAGTTTTCTTTTGGAATGTAAACAGAATGAGGATCTAATTTACCCAACATTTCATTAATTGCACCATCTAATAAAGATTCTGTGTTTACAGTATCTACGTAATCTTTTTCAATAAAGTTTATTAGTCTTTTAATCTTCATTTCTTGCGAAGCGTTTTTAGACAAAGACAACATGTTAGATGAGCTGCCATTTAAAGAAATACCAATAATTATTCCTAAAACTACAGCTATCGAAAAATAAATAGGTAAGTTATTTTTATTATTCATAAGGTAAATGCATAATTTCTACACCAGCTTTTGCTAAAAAATCGATTCCAGAAGTATCTCTGTAAGAGTTAGCAAAAACCACACGTTTTATTCCTGCCTGATGAATTAATTTACTGCATTGTGTACAGGGAGATAAAGTAATATATAAAGTAGATCCTTTTGCAGATTGAGTAGAAGATGCAACTTTTAAAATTGCATTTGCTTCTGCATGTAAAACTTCCCATTTAGTAATGCCTTCTTCATCTTCACAACAATTATCAAAACCAGTTGGAGTTCCGTTAAAACCATCAGAAATTATCATTCTATCTTTTACAATTAAAGCTCCAACTTGTTTGCGTTTACAATGTGAGAGTTTCCCCCATTCAAAAGCCATTTTTAAGTAAGCTCTATCGTATTTTAATTGTTTTTTATCAGTCATTAAAACGAAAGTAAAAAGATTTGAAGAAATAAGACGTTAATTATAAGACAAAATTTAAATCAATTTTTACAATTATAAAAAATAATGAAAAAATATTTTAGACGTTTCCTTTCAGGTCGGGCTTTCACTACTCGCTTTTTTTGTAAAAACAAAAAAGAGCTCAAACAAACCTTTCAATCCCTAACGCAACCTACTTGCTAGCTTAAAAAAAAAACAAAACATTTTCTTTTACCAAAAAACGCGGTCTAACATCATTTGTATTGCAAAACCAATTACAATAGATGAGCAAACCAAAATCCAATCTCTTTTTGTAACCTTAAAAAAGTTTTGAAGAATCGTACCAATTATTAAAATACCAAAAACAATAATTATTTGAGCAGCTTCAATACCTAGAGCGAATTCTAATAAAGGAAAAAGTTTATTTTCTTCTTTACCAATCATCATTTTAAAATAATTAGAAAAACCTAAACCATGAATTAATCCAAAAAATACTGCAAAAATTAAATTAGTATTTTCTTTTCCAGCCGATGATTTCTTAGCGGTAATAACATTAATAAAACCAGTAATAAATATAGTTACAGGAATTAAAAATTCTATTAAATTCATTTTAATTTTTAGAACTCCATAAGCAGACAATGCTAATGTAACCGAATGCCCAATAGTAAAAAGAGTAACCAACCAAAGCACTTTTTTCCATTGGTTAAAACTAAAAACAACAGCTAAAACAATTAAAAATAAAATATGATCGTAAGCAGAGAAGTCTAACACATGGTTAAGACCCATTTTAAAGTAGAGGATAAATTCGTCCATTTTTAAGTTTAAATTAAAAGAAGATTCCAAAGATATTAAAAACTTCTAAGTAAAAAACTTAAATATGCAAATACAGAATTCATATTTCTAAGAAACCTATTTTGTAGAATATTCATTTTCATTGTTTTATTTTTTCAAATTGATAAAAATTTACTTTCTAATTAAAAAATAATGACTTGAAACTAAAAAAATAAGTAATAATACGTAGTTTTGTTGTGTAAAATACGTAATTATGAAAACAATTATTGTTGTTGGTAATGGAATGGTTGGTTATAAATTTTGTGAAAAATTTGTAGCAGCATCAGGAAATGAAAATTTTAAAGTTATTGTTTTTGGTGAAGAGCCAAGACCTGCTTATGATAGAGTTCATTTAAGTGAATTTTTCGAAAATCAAGATGCGAAAGCTTTAGAAATGGCGCCTGCAGAATGGTATAAAGAAAACGGAATAGACTTAGTTGTAGACGAAAGAGTTACAGATATTCAAAAAGAAACAAAAACCATAATTACTGCAAAAAATAGAACTTTTAATTATGATTATTTAGTATTAGCAACAGGTTCTTCTGCTTTTGTTCCACCAATTAAAGGAGTAGAGAAAGAAGGTGTTTTTGTGTATAGAACAATTGAAGATTTAGAAGGTATGTTAGCATACGCTGCTAAATTAAAAGAAGCTAACCCAAAAGCTAAAGCAGCAGTTTTAGGTGGTGGTTTATTAGGTTTAGAAGCTGGTAAAGCTGTTATGGATATGGGTTTAGAGCCACATATTGTAGAGTTTGCACCTAAACTAATGCCAAGACAATTAGATGCAAGAAGTAGTAAGGTGTTGCAGTTAAAATTAGAATCTATAGGATTAAATATACATTTAAGTAAAGCAACCAATCAAATTTTAGGAGAAGACCATATTATCGGTATGGAATTTGGAGAAGATGATGTTTTAAGTGTAGAAATGTTGGTGGTTTCTGCAGGAATTAGACCAAGAGATGAGCTTGGTAAAACTTGTGGGTTAGAAATGGGAACTCGTGGTGGAATTGTAGTAAACAATAAAATGCAAACTTCAGATGAAAATATTTATGCAATTGGTGAGGTTGCTTTGTATAATCAAATGATTTACGGTTTAGTGGCTCCAGGTTATGATATGGCAGGTGTTGCTGTAAACCAGATTTTAGGTGAAATAGATAGTTTAATGCCAGCAGATATTGATATGTCTACCAAATTAAAATTAATTGGTGTAGATGTAGCAAGTTTTGGAGAGCCTTTTATGCCTGCTGCTAAAGGACATTCTATCATATTTGAAAATAAAACACAACATTTATATAAAAGAATTAATGTAAGTTTAGATGGTAAATCTTTATTAGGAGGAATCTTAGTAGGTGATGCTTCAGATTACAGTATGTTACATCAAATTTATTTAAACGGAATGAAAATTCCTGAAGATCCAGCACAATTAATTTTACCAGCAGGTGATGGAGGTGGTTCTTTTGGAGATGTAATGGATTTGCCAGATGAAGCGCAAATATGTTCTTGCGAAAGTGTTACCAAAGGCCAAATTTGTGGAGTAATTGAAAGTGGTAAAGCTAAAGATGTTGCAGATGTTGTAAGCTGTACAAAAGCAGGAACTGGTTGTGGTGGTTGTAAGCCTATGGTAACAGATTTAACCAATGCAACTCTTAAATCTTTAGGTATAGAGGTTAAAGAAGGAGTTTGTGAACATTTTGATTTAAGCAGGCAAGATTTATATAAAATTATACAAGTAAAAGGATATACTACTTTTGATGAAGTATTAGACAATCATGGAAATGTTGGTCATGGTTGCGAGCTATGTAAGCCTTTGGTAGCTTCTTTAATGGCAAGTATCAATGCAGATACTGCTAATAAAGAATATGCTATTCAAGATTCTAACGATCGATTTTTAGCAAACATTCAAAGAAATGGTACTTATTCTGTGGTACCTCGTGTTCCAGGAGGAGAAATTACTCCAGATAAATTAATTGCTCTTGGTCAAATTGCTAAGAAATACGATTTATATACAAAAGTAACAGGTGGTGTTCGTATTGATTTATTTGGTGCAACATTAAATCAACTACCTTTAATTTGGAAAGAATTAATAAGTCATGGTTTCGAAAGTGGACATGCTTATGGTAAATCTTTAAGAACAGTAAAAACATGTGTGGGGTCTACTTGGTGTCGTTACGGAATGGATGAAAGTGTAAGTTTTGGTATAGAACTAGAGAATCGTTATAGAGGTATTCGTGCACCTCATAAAATTAAAGGTGGAGTTTCTGGTTGTATTAGAGAATGTGCAGAAGCTCGCGGAAAAGATTTTGGTTTAATTGCTGTAGAAGGTGGTTGGAATTTATATGTTGGTGGAAATGGTGGTGCAACACCAAGGCATGCAGAATTATTAGCAGAACAGATAGATAATAAAACTGTAATTAAATACATAGACCGTTATTTAATGTTTTACATGCGTACAGCCAAACCATTACAACGTACTGCTGCGTGGCAAGATAGATTAGAAGGTGGTTTAGATTATTTAAAAGAAGTTATTATTGATGATAAATTAGGTATAGTTGAAGATTTAGAAAAAGAGATGCAAACTTTAGTAAATAAGTTTGAATGTGAGTGGACCCAAGCAGTTAATGATCCAGAAACAATGAAACGTTTTAATCATTTTGTAAACAGTGAAGAAGAAGATGACAACTTAGTTTTTGTTCCTTTAAGAGATCAAAAAATGCCAGAACCTTGGAAATAATTAAAAAGTTTTAAAAATTAAAGTAAAATGGAAGGAATTCTAAATAAATATAAAACAACGAAGTTAGAGGATGTAAAAATTTGGTTTAAAGCTGCTTCAATTAATGCTTTTCCAAAAGATGGTGGAGCTTGTGTTAAGTACAATGATTTGCAAATTGCTGTATTTAATTTTGAAAGACTAAACAAATGGTATGCATGCCAAAATTTATCACCAGAAAAACAAGAAATGGTTTTAAGTAGAGGTATGATTGGTGATCATAATGGAACTCCAATGGTTGCATGTCCCTTACATAAAAAAACGTTTTCATTAGAAACAGGAGAAAATTTAAACGGAGATTTAGATCCAATTGCTACCTATCCTGTTAAAATTGAAGGAGAAAATGTGTATATTGGCTTTTCAGAATAAAGCCAAGAAATGAAGCCAACAAGATTTGAAACTGCAATTGCAATTATTGATCAGAAAAATGCTGAAGACACAACCACATATCAAGTAGCAGATATAGCATACCCTAAAGAATTGCTGTATTCTCAAAGAATGACAAGAAAGTTATTGCAATTTGAGCCAAATGCATCTAAAGCATTGCAAGTTGCAGCAAGAGCACAACATATTTGTCGTTGGAAAATTGCAAGAAATGAATATCCAATGGATAGAGTTGGGTATTTAAAATGGCGTGAAGAATTAAAAAAAATGCACGCAAAAATTACTGGAGAAATTTTAGAACAAGTAGGTTTTGATAATCAATTTGTAGAAAGAGTTCAGAAAATTATATTAAAAAAACTACTAAAAAAGAATGAAGAAGCACAAGCTTTAGAAGATACTATTTGCTTGGTTTTTTTAGATTACTATTTCGAAGAGTTTGCCGCAAAACATACAGATGAAAAGGTAATTGATATTTTAAAAAAAACCTGGATAAAAATGTCTAAAAAAGGTCATAAAGCTGCATTAACACTTCCTTTTTCTGATAAAAGTTTAGCTTTAGTAAAAAAAGCAATTTCTTAAAAATGTAATTTAAAATGACAAAAAATGCTAATTCATTAGACCAAAGAACGTTTAATAAATTAAGTCGTTTATATGTAATAGCTTTAAGTACAATTGCACTCTCTGTAATTATCAGTCAATTTTTAGTTAGAAATCATCTAGAAACTCAAAAAAGCGATTCTACTGTAATTAATATTGCAGGTAGGCAAAGAATGTTGAGTCAGAAATTAACAAAAGAAATTGTTTCTCTTTCTGTTTCCTCTAATGAAAAAGCAAGACTTTTATTTAAAAATAAGATAAAAAAAACACTTTATTTATGGGAGTTATCTCATAATTCACTTCAAAAAGGTAATGACAGTCTAGGGCTTCCAAAGCAAAACAGTACAGAAGTTAAGAATAAATTTAAAGTTATAAATCCGGTTTTTAAAACCATCCAAAAAGCCTCAAAGTCAATTGTAAAAAAATTAGATAAAAATGCTTTAATTCCTATAGAAAACTTAGCGCCAGAAATTAATGAAGTTACAAACAACGAAGGCTCATTTTTATTAATAATGGATGAAATTGTAAATCAATATGATTTAGAGGCAGATGAAAAAGTTGTTTGGTTGCGTAAGTTAGAGTTCTTTTTAATGGGCTTTACTTTACTAATTTTGTTAGTAGAACTACTATTTATTTTTTGGCCTACAGCAAAATCTGTAAAAGCAACACTTACAGAATTATTGATAGCAGAAAAAAAAGCTAAAAAAATGGCTTTTGATGCAGATTTGTTAAGTATCGCTAAAGAAAAATCCATGAAAGAATTAAAAACCTTAAGTCATGCCATGGATGAAACTTTATTGTTTGCAAGAATTTCTCCTAAAGGAAATTTAATTCATATGGGAAACAAGTTTTCTCGCTTATTTAAGTTGTCTAAATTTACAAAAGAAGTTTTGTTTTGGAATGTTTTGTCAAGTAATAATAACGAACAAATTGCTTTAGAACTTTTAATTGATAAAAATAAAAAAACAGGTTGGCAAGGAGAGGTTAAAGCAACCACAAAAGCAGGTAAAGATATTTGGTTAGAAATGTCTATTATTCCTTACAGACCAACAGAAGACAAGTTAGAGTTATTAATTATAGGATCAGAAATCACAGATAGAAAAGCGGCTCAATTAGAAATAGAAAGGTTAACAAAGGCTAGTTTTGAAGAGAAAATGAGCCAGCAAAAAATAATCTCTAGTAAGATTATTGAAAATCAAGAAAAAGAACAAAACAGAATTGCCAAAGATGTTCATGATGGAATTGGGCAAATGTTAACAGGTTTAAAGTATAATTTAGAAAGTATCAATACCAAAGATATTGAAAAAACAAATTCTAAAATAGAGCATTTAAAAGAGTTAACTGCAAACATTATTAAAGGTGTTAGAACTGCAACTTTTAACTTAACTCCACCAGAATTATCAGATCATGGTATTGTGCCAGCAATTAATAAATTAACTCAAGAATTAGGTAGGTTAACGGGTAAGGAAATTGTTTTGTACAATAAAACAGATTTTAATCAACGATTAGACTCTTTAGTAGAAATAAATATTTATAGAATTACCCAAGAAGCAATTAATAATGCCATAAAATATGCAAATTCCTCACATATTTTAGTGTCACTTTCTCATAGTAAAAATATTTTAAGCATTAATATTGATGATGATGGAAAAGGTTTTGAGCCATCAAAAGTAAAGAAAGTTAAAAATGGAGATGGTGGAATGGGAATGACTTTTATGAAAGAACGTATTAAATATATTGATGGTAGACTGTTCTTAAATTCTGAATTAGGAAAAGGAACTAGAGTTACTTTAAATATCCCGATTTAAAAAAATACGTAGTTTTACTTAAAATTCTTATTTTTGTAAGTATAAAATATATACAGTTATGATTAATGTAGTTTTGGCAGATGACCACATCTTAGTAAGAGATGGAATTAAAGCGCTTTTAGAAGATCAAACAGGAATTATGGTTATTGATGAAGCTTCTAACGGAAAAGAAGCTTTAGAGGTTATAGCTAAAAACAAGCCTCATGTTTTAATTATTGATATTCGTATGCCAGAAATGAATGGAATTGAAGCTGTAGCAGAAATTAAAAAACAAAAAATTGATATAAAAACATTAATGCTTTCTATGCATGATTCTGAAGAATATGTTGTAAAATCTATACAAGCAGGTGCAGATGGTTATTTATTAAAAGGAGCAAGTAAAGAAGAGTTTTTAAAAGCGGTAACTAAGGTTGCTGCAGGAGGTAAGTATTTTACAGGAGATGTTTCTTCTATTATTATGAATAATTTTGTAAACGGAAATGCTACTAAATTTCAAAAAACTAAAACAAAAGTTAAAGAGCTTCCTTTTAAATTAACAAAGAGAGAAAAACAAATACTTAGTTTAGTTTTAGAATTGAAGAACAATAAAGATATTGCAGAAGAATTATCTATTAGTAAGCGTACTGCAGAGGTTCATCGTTTTAATTTAATGAAAAAGTTAGAGGCTAAAAACCTTCAAGAACTTACCACTAAAGCAAAAGAATATCATTTAATATAGATGTTTTATAATTTTTTGTTTTTATTACTCGTAATTTTATAGCTTAATTTTAGCATATTCTTAAAATCACTATTACCTAATTATTAATCTTTTAATAATTATAAAAATACGTATTTTTTAACATTAAAACTAAGTATTTATACTTATTTTTACATCATAAAAATAGGTATCATGATCAATTTAGCTCAAGAAAAATCAACAAAATTAAGTTTATTAGATTTTAAAAACGTATCAACACGTACATTTTGGATTACGTCAATTTCATTCTTTTTATGTTTTTTTGCATGGTTTGGTATTGTGCCTTTTATGCCAGATGTTGTTAAAGATTTAGGTTTAACACCAGACCAAAAATGGAACTCAATTATATTAGCGGTTTCTGGAACCGTTTTTGCACGTTTACTTATAGGTAAATTATGTGATAAATACGGACCAAGATTATGTTATACATGGTTATTAATGTTAGGGGCAATTCCTGTAATATTATGTGGGTTAGTACAGACACCAACTCAATTTTTAGTTTGTAGATTATTTATTGGTTTTATTGGAGCTTCATTTGTTATTACTCAAGTACATACTTCTTTAATGTTTGCGCCTAATATTGTAGGAACTGCTAATGCAACTTCTGCAGGTTGGGGTAATTTAGGTGGAGGAGCAAACAGGTTAGGAATGCCTTTAATTGCAGGAGCAGTTGTTGCTTTTGGTGTTGCAGATGCAGAGGCTTGGAGGTATTCTATGGTAATTGCAGGTATGGTTTGTTTTTTAATGGGTATTGTGTATTTCTTTTTTACAAAAGATACTCCAAAAGGAAATTTTAGTGAATTAAAGGCTGCAGGTGAAATGGTGGTTACTAAGAAAGATCAAGTTGGTTTTTTAGAGGTATTAAAAGACTATAGAGTTTGGATTCTTTTTGTAGTGTATGCAGCAAGTTTTGGAATTGAATTAACGGTTTATGGAACGATGGATGATTATCTTCAAAATACGTTTCAATTAGAAAGAGTTACTGCAGGTAACATTGTTTTGTCTTTTGCTTTAATGAATATTTTTGCAAGAACTTTAGGAGGTTTCTTTGGTGATAAATTTGGAAAATTAAAAGGGTTAAGAGGGCGTGTTTTGTTCTTATCTTTCATTTTAACTTTACAAGGAATTATTCTAATTTCTTTTTCTGGGGCAACAAGCTTAATTTTAGGTATTGTATTATTAATTTCATTTAGTTTAAGTGTTCAAATGGCAGAAGGGGCAACATTTTCTGTAGTGCCATTTATTAATAAAAAAGCAATTGGTTCAGTTTCTGGAATTGTAGGTGCTGGTGGTAATGTTGGGGCTTTTTTAGCAGCCATGTTATTAAAATCTAAATCTGCAGTAGCAGAAAAAGCAGCTATTTTATCTAGTGAAGGTTTAGGAGATGAGGTGGTAAAAGCAGCGCAATCTGCGGCATCTTCTAGTGCAGTTTCAAGTGGATATTTATTAATAGGTTTTGTAGTTGTTGCAACAGGAATTATAGCATTATCTATTAAATTTTCTGCAAAAGAAGAACAAGACGAAGCTTCAAAAGATTTAGAAGATTTGATTCCAGAATTAATTCCTGTAAACGTAAAAAGTTAATTTTCTAAATATTTTTTTGTCGATTTAAAAATACATAGTATGTTTTTTTAAGTTATTCAAAATAATAAAATGAAACTTAGGATAGTAAAAAATTAATGTCGTATTTAGTATAAAATGGTAGTCTAAATGATTAAAAATGAAGTTAAAACTACTTGCTCTTATTGTGGAGTTGGTTGTGGAATTATCGTAAAAAAAGACATTAACAACAAAGTTTTTGTTGAAGGAGATAAAGAACATCCTGTAAATAAAGGGCTTTTATGTTCTAAAGGAATGAACTTGCATTATGTAGCTAATGATACTTCAGACAGAATTTTATATCCAGAAATGCGATGGTCTCGTTCTCATCCTAGAGAAAGAGTTTCTTGGGATACAGCTTTAGATAGAGCTGCCAATGTATTTAAATCAATTATAAAAAAACATGGTCCAGATTCAGTTGCATTTTACGTATCAGGTCAGAGTTTAACAGAAGAATATTATATCGCAAATAAATTAACAAAAGGATTTATTGGAACCAATAATATAGATACCAACTCACGTTTATGTATGAGTTCTGCCGTGGTTGGTTACAAAAAAACATTTGGGGAAGATAGTGTGCCAATTTCTTATGAAGATATAGATTTAGCAGACTGTTTTTTAATTACAGGAGCAAATCCTGCTTGGTGTCATCCTATTTTATTTAGAAGGATAGAAAAACGCAAAGAAGAAAATCCGAATGTAAAAATTATAGTAATTGATCCTCGTAAAACAGATTCTGCAAATTTTGCTGATTTGCATTTACAATTAAAACCAGGTACAGATGTTGTTTTGTACAATGCAATTGGTAGAAGATTGTATAAAAGCGGATTAATTGATGAAGATTTCATTAAAAAACATACTCAAGGTTTTGATGATTATAAGAAAGTAATTTTTAATACTACTTTAAAACAAGCTTCTAAAATTTGTGGAGTTCCAGAAGATGATATACAAAAAGCCGCAGAAATAATTGGTTTATCTAAAGGCTTTATAAGTATGTGGGCAATGGGTTTAAATCAAAGTGTTATTGGTACAGATAAAAACACATCGCTTTTAAATTTGTCTTTAATTACAGGTCAAGTTGGTAAACCAGGTTCTGGTCCGTTTTCATTAACAGGGCAACCAAATGCAATGGGTGGTCGTGAAGTTGGTGGAATGGCAAATTTACTAGCTGTACATAAAGATTTAGGAAACGAAGAACATAGAAGAGAGGTTGCGCAATTTTGGGGAGTAGATAAAATATCTCCAAACCCTGGATTAACAGCAACAGAATTGTTTGATGGCTTAGAAAGCGGAAAAGTAAAAGCAGTTTGGATTGCTAGTACAAATCCGTTGGTAAGTATGCCAAATTCACATCAAATAGAAAAAGCAATGGCAAAATCTAAGTTTGTTGTTGTACAAGAAATTTCTCATAAAGCAGATACTTTGCAGTATGCAGATTTAGTGTTACCTGCAGCAGCTTGGTTAGAAAAAGAAGGTACTATGACAAATTCTGAGCGTAGAATATCTTATTTACCCAAAGAAATTGAAGCTCCAGGAGAAGCAAGACCAGATGTAGAAATTTTCTGCGATTTTGCACAAAGAATGGGTTTTAGAGGCTTTGATTTTAACGGTGCAGAAGAAATTTATGATGAATACGCTTCAATGACCAAAGGCACAAATATTGATGTTTCTTTCTTAAATTATGATCGTTTAAAAAACGAAGGTACTTTTCAATGGCCAGTTAATGAATATCGAAGTAAAGGAACACCACGTTTATTTCAGGATAAAAAATTCTATACACCATCTCAAAAAGCAATATTTAATGCGCCATCAACTATAGAAAATACTTCTGTAAAAACAAATGATGAATTTCCGTTAATTTTAACTACAGGTCGTATTAGAGATCAATGGCACACCATGACTAAAACCGGTAAAGTTGCAAGGTTAAAAACACATTACCCTAAACCTGTATTAGAAATTAATCCTATTGATGCTTTTCTAAAAGGAATTAAAGATGGAGATATTACAGAAATTAAAAGTAAAAACGGAGTTGTAAGAGTTCGTGCAAAAGTAACAGATGCCATTAAAGAAGGTGTTGTTTTTTTACCAATGCATTGGGGTAAAGTTTTAAAAAGTAACTTAAATAGAGCAAATAATTTAACAAATACACATATAGATCCTGTTTCTAAAGAACCAGATTTTAAATTTACAGCAGTTTCTGTGGTTAAATATAAAAAACCGAAAGAAAAAATTATAATTGCAGGTGCAGGTGCTGCAGCTTTTCGTTTTTTACAAAATTATAGAGATTATAATCAAGTAGATGAAATTCATGTATTTTCTAAAGAAACAAACTTGTTTTACAACAGAGTTTTGTTGCCAGAATATATTACAGAAGAATTAACTTGGGAACAATTATTAAAAATAAAAAATGCTGAATTAAGCAATTTAGATATTAAAATTCATCCAGAAAAAATTATTAATAATATTGATAAGGATAATAAAACAGTTACAGATTCTAATGGTAAAATACATACTTTTGATAAGTTAATTTTAGCAACAGGAAGTAGACCTTTTATCCCTAAAGATGTGCAAATAAATTTACCTGGGCGTTTTACAATGCGTAATAAAATAGATGCAGATCGTTTTAAAAGTTATTTAGATAATACAGGTTTGCCTCCAGAAGAACAACATGTTGTAATCGTTGGTGGTGGTTTATTAGGGCTTGAATTAGCAGCAGCAATGAAGCATAAAAATGTAAAAATTACAATTATACAAAGGGCTTCTCGTTTAATGGAACGTCAGTTAGATTCCATTTCTAGTAAATTATTATCTAAAGATGTACAAGAAAGAGGTATTCAAATTTATTTTGATAATGAAGTAAGTACTGTTTTTGATGATGAAGATACAGGTGAATTAACCATCAACCTAAAATCAGGAAAATACATTACAGCAAACGCAATTGTGTATGCAATTGGCACAAGACCCAATATAGAAATTGCTAAAAATAACGGAATTAATTGCGGACGTGGAGTTAAGGTGAATCAACATTTACAATCTTCTCATCCAGATATTTTTGCCATTGGTGAAATAGCAGAATTCGAAAATAAATTATTTGGTATTACATCTGCAGCAGAAGAACAAGCAGGTATTTTAGCCAACTTTATTGCTGGAGACATAAGTGAAGCATATAAAGGTTCTGTGTTAATGAATATTTTAAAATTTAACGATTTAAACCTATGTAGTATTGGAGAAATTTCTGTTCCAGAAAACGATCCAAGTTATGAAGAAGTAATATTTACAGATATTTCTAAAGGATATTACAAGAAGTGTATTGTTAAAGATGATTTGTTAATTGGAGCAGTTTTAGTGGGCGATAAAAACGAGTTTGCAGAATTTAAAACTTTAATTGAGAGTAAAATTGAAATGTCTGATAAGCGTGATACTTTGTTAAGAGGTGCTTCAAATGACACGCCAATGTTAGGAGAATTAGTTTGTTCATGTAGTCAGGTTGGGTCTGGAAATATTGAAGAAGAAATTGCTAAAGGTTGTACAAATTTTACAGAATTATGTAATAAAACGGGTGCAGGTCTAGGTTGTGGAAGTTGTAAAACTGAAGTTAGAGAAATATTGAATAACGCAAAAGTAGGAGTATGAGTAAGCAACTAAATAGATTGATTGTAAAAGGCGGAGTTTTATCTCCAGGAGAGCTAAATTATATTTGTGAATCTGTAGAAAGTTTAGGTTTAAAAACCATCTCTTTTGGCTCTAGACAAGATATTTTATTATCAGAAAAAGCAAAAAAAGAAGATCTTGCAAAGTTCGATAAATTAAAAATTGTAGAAGCAGATGAAATAGGTGTAGAGAACATAGTTTCCTCTTATGTTTGTGCAGATATTTTTCCAAGTACTTCTTGGTTAACAGGAGATAGATACTTGTATTTGTTAGAACAATTTCGTCAAAAATCGAAATTAAAAATAAACCTAATAGATCCCAAACAACGTTTGGTACCTCTATTTACTGGTAATATAAACTTTATTGCTTCAGAGCATGAAGATTATTGGTATTTGTATGTAAGACTTCCAGAATGGAGAAAAACTCAAATGTATCCTGCTTTAATTTATAGTTGGGATTTAGGAAAGGTAGAAACAGCAATAGAAAACATACTGCAAGAGGAGCCAGAAACTGTAGAAATGATTTTTGATTTGGTAAATGATGCAATTGATACCAATAATAGAACTGTAGACAAGCCTTTAGATGTACCTTTTTATCCTTTTCCATATTTTGAAGGTATGAACAAAATAGGAATAGATAAATACTGGTTAGGTTTGTATTGGAGAAACAATAAATACGATATTTCTTTCTTAAAAGAAATGTGCGAATTGTGTTCTGAAAATAAGATTGGTAAAATATCTATTACTCCTTGGAAATCTTTTGTTGTAAAAGGAATTCCAAAAGAGTCTAAATTGGTTTGGGAAAAATTTTTAGGTAAAAGAGGTATTAACGTTCGTCATTCTATGTTAGAGTTAAACTGGCATATTCCTGTGGCAAATAAAGACGCTTTAAATTTAAAGAAATATTTGGTTTCTAACTTCGATCAAAATGATATTAGTACCTATGGTTTAACATTCGGAATTACAAACTACAGTAAGTCTGCTCATTATTTTACATCAATAGTTGTAGAAAAAAATAAACAACCAGAAAAGATTGGTAATTTTCAAACTAGAGACACTTATAATTTATTGTATGCAAAAGATTTTGATCCAAATACAAGAAAATACATTATGCACGTTCAAGACGTAGATAAAGTAGAATTACCAGGATTGTTAATGGAGTTAAGTCAATTATATTTTGATCAATTAGGGAGTGAAAAAGAAGCGGAAAAAGAAGCTTTTGTAAATAAAGAAACCACAGAATTAGAAGTGTATCAATGTAAAGATTGTTTAACAATTTACGATGAAGCTTTTGGAGATATTACTCAAGGCATTGCACCAGAAACCATTTTTAATGAATTACCAGAGAATTACGTGTGTTCGCTTTGTGAGGCTCCAAAAACTAGTTTTGAGAAAGTAGTATTACAAAAAGAACTTTAAAGTGGCAATATTTCATTCACATAAAATACCTCAAGAAACCCCTAATAGTAAAGGTTTAGGGTGTGAAGTATGTAAGAAAAACCAATGTATGATACATAGGTATAGTAATCAATTATTGTTAGAATCGGTTTCAAAAAATACAGTTTTAAAATGCAAAAAAGGACAACAATTTATTATTGAAGGAGCTCCTGTAAATGGTTTGTTTTTTATTAAAAAAGGTACTGTAAAAGTTTTTAGAACTGGTATAAATGGGCGAGAACAAATAGTTCGTTTTGCAAAAGATTGTGAAATTATTGGACATCGAGGTTTTGGAACTCAAGAATATTATTCTATTGGTGCAATTGCTTTACAAGACACAGAATTATATTATTTTTCAAAAGAACATCTACAAAAAGTATTGTTAGAAAACCCTAAGTTTTCTTATGAAATGATGTTGTTTTATGCAAACGAACTTAACAGAAGTGAAAATAAAGTAAAGTCTATTTCTCAAATGACAGTTCGTGAAAGAGTAATTGATACCTTATTGTACATTCATAGAAAATTTGGAGATTTACGAGGTTTCTTAAACTTACCATTAAGTAGAAAAGAATATGCAGACTATGCAGGTACTACAGAAGAACAAGTTATCAGAATATTTTCTACATTAAAAAAAGAAGGATTAATTATTTCTCAAGGAAAAAAAATTGGTATAAATAATATACAATTACTTAAAAAAGAAATAAGTGAACATAACTACTTTTTAGATAGTTAGTGCTTTTTTCAATTTCCTGCTATTTAATAGTTTTTAATATGTTGTAAAAACCTTTTTTAAGGTGTGTTTTTACATACTTATTTAATTCTAAGTATTTTATTTTTGTTAAATAAGTATTAATACTTACTTAATAGAAGTGAAACTCAAAATTAAATAATAATGGAAGCAAAAACAATTACTCTTGTACAAGAATCATTTAAAAAAGTAAGACCCATAGCTGATACTGCAGCAACAATATTTTATAATAAATTATTTGAATTAGACCCAGAACTTAAACCCTTATTTCCTAGTGGTGAAGAAGCAATGAAAACACAAGGTAATAAACTAATGACGATGCTAGGAGCTGCTGTTGCTGGTTTAAGTGATTTAGATGCTTTAATACCTGTATTAGAAGGTTTAGGAAAAAAACATGTGGGTTATAATGTTAAAGAATCTCATTATAGCACAGTTGGAGCTGCGTTACTAGCAACTTTAGAAGCAGGTTTAGGGGGTGATTTTACTCCTGAAGTTAAAGATGCATGGGCAGGTGTATACCAAACAATGTCTAGTGTGATGATAGGAGCATCTTATTAAATAACATAAAATATTCATTATGAAAACTACAAATAAATTATACATATTAGCAATATTAAGTTTTACTTTTTTTATTTCTTGTGATGGAGTTCCTGAAGAAAAATCAAAAGGATCTGCATCTGAAAACACTTTTTCAGTAGCAGAAGTTTTAGAAATGGTATCAAAAGAAAATGATGTAACTAGAACATTATATACCAAAGCAATTGTTGGTAAAGGGAAAGCTCAAGGAATGAAATTTGATGAAGATTGGAGAAAAGACGATGTAGAAGCGGGTCCTCTTCCTGCTCTATTTTTAAGAGGTGTAGCATCTAGTATTAGAAAAAGTCCAGTTCCATTAGGGTTATATCTTGGTTCTGATTTTCCTGTAAATGCAGCAAATAAATTTCAGGGTAAACAAGCAGAGTTATTTGAGGAAATAAAAAAAGATAAAAAGCCTCAGTTTTTTTATGATGAAGAGCAAAAATTACACACAGCAATGTTTGTTGATTTAGCAAGTGCAGGAGCATGTGTTTCTTGTCATAATGAACATCCACAAACTACAAAATCAGATTGGAAGTTGGGAGATGTTATGGGAGCTACAACTTGGCAGTATCCTAAAGATTCTTTAAGTTTTAAAGAAACGGTTGCTTTATTAAATTCATATGCAGAAGGTACTTTAGACATTTATAAAGAATATTTGGATGAAATTGATGATTTTAAAGAAAGTGGAAAGCCACAAATTGGAGAAAAATGGCCTGCAGAAGGTAATTACTTACCAACACCAGAAGTATTTTTAGATAGTGTGAAAAAATTATCTTCCTATACTACTATGAAGGTATTGATGGCAAAAAAATAAAATAATTTATCTTTTTAAGTATAAAAATTTATGGTATTTAAATCTAATAAATCTACTTTATTAGGATTACTATTACTAACAGTCTATTTCTTGCAATTTTTCTTAAAACTAGATTGGAGTTGGTTATCTCATCTGCAACAACAAGAAATTTATAAGAGATGGTCAGGAGTATTATTAGCCACATTTATTTTGTTCCAATGGTTACTCACTTTTACGAGAGTAATAAAAAACTGGAGAAAATATAATATAACAATACAAAACCTTCATAAATGGTTAGGAGCTGTTAGTCCTTTGTTTTTCTATATACATAGCACACAATTAGGGTATGGTTATTTGTTATTGATGTCATATGTGTTTTTATTTAATACCCTTTTAGGGTATCTAAATTTAGATGTTCTTAAAAACAATAGTGATATTTTGTTTAAAGGATGGATGATAGCACATGTAGCATTATCATTAATAATTACATTTCTGTTAGTGTTTCATGTAAGTATGGTGTTTTATTATAAATAAAGAAAGCAGTGAAATTATTAGTTAAAAATATAGTTAAAGAAACAAATGATGCCATAAGCATTCATTTAAAAAACGGAAATTTTTTTAAAAAAATAAAATACAAACCAGGGCAGTTTCTAACAATTAAAGCAGTAATAAATGAAGAAGATCATAAAAGAGCTTATTCTTTTAGTAGTAATCCTCATACAGACAAGGATTTAAAAATTACTGTTAAACGTGTTGAAAATGGTTTAGTTTCTAATTATTTATGTGATTCTTTAAAAGTTGGAGATTCTTTAACAGTGGATCCAGCTGCAGGTTCTTTCTTTGTTTCTTTAGATAAAAAAGAAAAGAAACAATATGTTTTATTTGCTGGAGGTAGTGGTATAACACCCATGTTTTCAATTATAAAATCTGTTCTTAGTGAAGAGAAAGACTCTAAAATTTTACTTATTTACGCAAACCAAAGCATAGCGTCAATAATTTTTCATGATGAAATAAAAAACTTAGAAAAAGAATATTCAAATAATTTTTTTGTGGAACATATTATTGCAAATAATAAAAAAGAAGAAAAAAATTATCATTCAGGATTAGCAACAAAAGAACTTATAGATAGGTGTTTTTTAAAACATAAATTAACCTACACTAATCACGTGTATAGGATTTGTGGACCTTTTGGTTATATGGAAAAAGTTAAAGAAATTTTAAGTGAAAATAATATTTCTAGAGAACAAATTAAATTAGAGGTATTTAAAATGCCAAAAGTAAAAGTAACTGGTAAAAACTTTGTAAGTGATGTTACTTTAAAATTTGAAGGAAAAGAGCATACTTTAAAGTTTAAAGGTGATAAATCTATATTACAACAAGCAATGGCTCATAATATATCTTTACCTTATTCTTGCAGGTCTGGAATGTGTTCTACTTGTAAAGCTAAATGTATAGAAGGTGAGGTAAAAATGACAGAAGGTCATATTCTTTCAGAAAATGAACAAGAAAGTGGAAGCGTTCTTACATGTATCAGTTATCCAACAAGTGAAAAGATAGTTATAGAAATCTAACTCATTATTTATATGTTAAAAATAAGTCCACTTCGTAAAAGGCAATTTTTTGGATGCATTATTGGTTTAATATTAGCAATCCCTTTAATTTATGTTTTAACACTAGATACATCAGAAGAATATCTGTCCATTGGCCCAATGAATACTGGTCATAAAGATTTAAAATGTTTTGCTTGTCATGCAGATGCTAATGGAAATCTTGTGCAACAAATACAGTCTAATATTTCTTATACTATTGGAGCTAGAGACAAAAATGTAGATTTTGGAACGAAAGATGTTACCCTAGATAATTGTTTACAATGCCATGACAGACCTAATGATAGACATCCAGTATATAGGTTTTCAGAGCCAAGGTTTAAAGAAGCAATTGAACAAATAAATGCTACAACCTGTATTACATGTCATACAGAACATAAAAAAGAAAGAGTATCTCTTGATAAGGTTAATTACTGTATGAACTGTCATCAAACGCTAGAGATTGAGAATGACCCTTTAGATATTTCTCATAAAGATTTAATTTTGAATGAAAAATGGTCTACTTGTATACAATGTCACGATTTTCATGGAAATCATAAGTATAAGGTACCAGAAAAATTAGCAGACACAATTTCTCTAAAAAATATAAAAGAATATTTTAAAGGAGGAAAAGATCCTTTTGGAACAGATAAAAAATATACTGCACTATCTCTAGAAGAATGGTTAAAGACTGTAAATCCATAATTAGTGTAATTTTATATTTTTTGATTTAAGAGAAAATCAGAATTTAATTTTATAAAAAGACCTTTCAAAAGTGAATTTGAAAGGTCTTTTTTACGTAGAAAAATACTTATAATCTATAAGTACGTAGAAAATATAATTGTTTTTTATATTTTTCAACTACCTGTATTTTAGTTTTTTATATTTAAAATATGTTTTTTAGTAGTTTTTAATATGTTTTAAAAAGAGGTTTGTTTATGGTTAATATCATAAGTTAAAATTAAATCTAGGTATATATTTGTCAAAAAATAAGTATTAATACGTAGATTGTTAAAACCCATTCAAATGAAATCTCTATTTAAAAAATCGACTTACATTTTACCAGCAGCAATGTTATTATTTGCATGTGGAGGTAAAGAAACTAAAAAAACAACAACAACTGTTGAAGCAAAAACAACAACAACAAAAACATTAGAAATTGAAAAACCTCAATTAACTTTTGGCTTTATTAAATTAACAGATATGGCTCCTTTGGCGATTGCTAAAGAAAAAGGTTTTTTCGAAGATGAAGGGTTATTTGTTTCTGTAGAAGCACAATCTAATTGGAAAAATATTTTAGACCGTGTTATTGATGGTCAATTAGATGGTTCTCATATGTTAGCAGGTCAGCCAATTGCTGCAGGAGCAGGTTTTGGGCGTCAAGCAAAATTAGTAACTCCTTTTTCTATGGATTTAAACGGAAATGGAATTACAGTTTCTAACGATGTTTGGTCTAAAATGAAACCACATGTACCAAAAGATAAAGATGGTAAACCAGTTCATCCAATAAAAGCAGAAGCTTTAAAGCCTGTAATTACAGAATATAAAAATTCTGGGAAAGCTTTTAAAATGGGAATGGTTTTTCCAGTGTCAACTCATAATTATGAAATTAGATATTGGTTAGCTGCAGCAGGAATTAACCCTGGTATGTATACAAAAGAAAACGTACAAGGACAAATTGATGCTGAGGTTTTATTATCTGTAACACCACCACCACAAATGCCAGCAACTTTAGAAGCAGGTACTATTCATGGATATTGTGTAGGTGAACCTTGGAATCAACAAGCAGTTTTTAAAGGAATTGGTGTGCCTGTTGTAACAAACTATGACATCTGGAAAAATAATCCTGAAAAAGTATTTGTAATGACAGAGAAATTTATTGAAGATAATCCAAATACAGCAATAGCAGTTACAAAAGCATTAATTAGAGCTGGTAAATGGTTAGACAAACCAGAAAACAGAAAAGAAGCGGTACAAATTTTATCTATGTCTCAATATGTTGGTGCTCCTGTAGAAGTTTTAGCAAATTCTATGACTGGTACTTTTGAGTTTGAAAAAGGTGATAAAAGACAAATGGAAGACTTCAATGTGTTCTATAAATACAATGCAACATATCCTTTTTATTCTGATGGAATTTGGTTTTTAACTCAAATGAGAAGATGGGGTCAAATTCCTGATGCAAAACCAGCAGCTTGGTACGCAAATACAATTAAAGATATTTATAGACCAGATATTTGGAAAAAAGCAGCAGCTCTTTTAGTTGAAGAAGGAAACATACCTGCATCAGACATTCCTGCCACAGATGGTTACAAGCCAGCAACTGCAGATTTTATAGATGGTACAACTTACGATGCTAAAGATCCAATTGGATACATCAATAGTTTCTCTATCGGAAATAAAGACAAAAAATAATTTTACCAAAAGTAATAATGAAACATCGATAATTGATGATTTCTAAGTAAAGAAAATCATCAATTAGGTGTTGCATGTGACCATTTAGTAACACAAATAAAAAACACATGAAAGCAAGTTTAACACTAGGAAAAGTTTCTAATTTTTTAGGATTGGGAATTTTAACAACATTAAAAGATCTTTTTACTGGGAAATTAGAGAAAGAAGAGTTTAAAAACTTTTTAAGAAAAGCAATAGTGCCACTTGCTTCAATTTTGTTATTTATTGGTTTTTGGCATTTAGGTGCAAAAACTTTATATAATATTGAAGCAGAATTTAAGATTGAAAAAGCATTAAAAGATCAAGGTCAAGCTGCTGCAGACGCTTTAGAAGTGTGTATTGCTTCAGGAGAGTCTAGTTGTCAGCCAAATACATTGCCATCTCCAGCTCAAGTTTGGGATTCTTTTCAATCACTAATAAGAGATCACAAAATTATTAGTGAAGATAAAGCAGCTTTTATAGAAAAAACGGCAGCGTTAAATGAAAAAAGAGTTGCAGAAGGTAAAGAGGCAATTGTATATACGGGTAGACCATCTTTTGTAGATCAAATTTTTAGAAGTTTACAAACTGTTTTTGCAGGATTTTTGTTGGCATTGTTAATTGCAGTTCCTTTAGGAATCTTTATAGGGCTAAGTGCTACGTTAAAAAGTGCTTTTAATTGGTTTATTCAAATTTTTAAACCTGTATCTCCTGTAGTTTGGTACTTGTTAGTTTTTATGATTGTAAAAACTTTACTAATTGGTTCTGCTAATGATAGTTCGTTTACTATTTCTTTTATAAGTGTTGGTTTATGTTCTATGTGGGCAACTTTAGTAAACACAGCAATGGGGGTTTCATCTGTAGATCAAGATTATATAAATGTTGCAAAAGTTTTAAAATTAGGAACTTTTCAAAAAATATTTAAAGTTGTTTTACCATCATCTTTACCATTAATTTTTACAGGTTTAAAAATCACATTATCAGTTGCTTGGATGGTTTTAATTGCAATTGAACTTTTGGCACAGAGCCCTGGATTAGGGTTGTTTGTTTGGGAAGAATTCCAAAATGGTGCAAATGATTCTAATGCCAAAATAATTGTTGCCATGTTTGTGATTGGTATTATTGGTTTCTTATTAGATAGATTAATGTTAACAATTCAAAATTGGGTTTCATTCGATAAAACTGATGCAATTTAACATGTGTAAATGTGTAATTGTTTAATTGTGTAATCGCACAGAACAATTACCCAATTAAACGCTTCAACAATTAAACATAATAAAATGGCATATTTAGAATTAAATAATATTTGTAAAACCTACGGAAAAGAAGGAGATGAAACAGAAGTTTTATCAAATATTAACTTAAAAATAGAAGAAGGAGAGTTTGTTGCTATTGTAGGTTTTACTGGGAGTGGAAAAACAACTTTAGTAAATCTAATTAATGGATTATTACAACCAACAAGTGGAGAGGTTTTATTTAAAGGAAAGCCAGTAATTGGTACAAGTCATGAACGTGGAGTAATTTTTCAAAACTATTCTTTACTACCATGGTTAACGGTTGGTCAAAATGTCTTTATGGCCGTTAAAGAAGCTTTTCCAAAGAAAAGTAAATTAGAATTAAATGAAATTGTTGCCAATTATGTAGAAATGGTAAGTTTAACTCCAGCTATTAATAAAAGACCGAATGAATTATCTGGTGGTATGCGTCAGAGAGTTGCAGTTGCAAGAGCTTTAGCAATGAAACCAGAAATGATAATTATGGACGAACCTTTAGGCGCTTTAGATGCTTTAACTCGTGGAAATTTACAAGACGAAATCTTAAATATTTGGGGGAAAGATAAAAGAACGGCTTTGTTAATTACTAATGATGTTGATGAAGGAATCTATATGGCTGATAGGATTATTCCATTAAAACCTGGGCCTAATGCAACTTTAGGTCCAGAATTTAAAATAGATATTGATCGTCCTAGAGACAAGACAGAAATGAACGATAATGAAAATTTTAAGAAAACTAGAAATGAAATTATTGAGTATTTAATGGATATAGGTAATGAGCGTAGATCAGAAGCAAAAGAAGAATTTATTCTTCCAGAATTAACGCCAAAAGATTTTGTTAATCAATTTAGATAGAAAAAAGATGAGCACTATAACAGAAAATACAATTATAAAAAACAGGTTAGAAAACGGAAAATTTCCTTCTAAAGATGTAATGTTAGATCTAAAAAACCTTAAAAAAGTATATCCAACACCAAAAGGAGATTATGTGGTTTTAGAAGATTTAAACCTTCAAATCCGTAAAGAAGAATTTGTAACAATTATTGGTCATTCAGGATGTGGAAAAACAACTATGCTTTCTATGATTGCAGGGTTAAACCCTATTTCTGGTGGTAATATTGCAGTTCTTGGAAAGCATATTAAAGGACCAGGACCAGATAGAGGTGTTATTTTTCAATCACCAAGTTTAATGCCTTGGATGACTTCTTTAGAAAATGTTTTATTAGGGGTGAATCAAGTATTTCCTCACGCAACAAAAAAAGAAAGAGAAGATGTAGCTAAATACTATCTACAAAAAGTAGGATTAGAAGATGCATTTCATAAAAAGGCAAGTGATTTATCTCAAGGAATGCAACAGAGAGTTGGTATCGCTAGAGCATTTGCTATTAAGCCAAAAGTATTATTATTAGATGAACCTTTTGGTATGTTAGATTCTTTAACAAGAGGAGAATTACAAGATATTTTAATAGAAATATGGAATAAAGAAAAAATTACAGCAGTTATGATTACTCATGATGTTGATGAAGCAATTTTTTTAGCAGACAGAGTAGTAATGATGACTAGTGGTCCTAAAGCAAAAATAGGAGACGTTTTAGACATCAATTTTGAAAGACCTAGAACAAGAAAATCAGTTTTAGAACACGAAGATTATTATACATACAGAAAACACCTAATAGATTTTTTAGAACATTAAATAAAATAAAATAAAAATAAACCACTATTTAAATTAAATTAAAAACAAAGAACATGAAAAAACAACATATAATTTTAGGACTATTATTGGTTAGCTTTCAATTTGCAAAAGCACAATTTACATTAGATGCAGAATTTAGACCAAGAACAGAATATAGAAGCGGATTTGGAAATTTAATTGCAGATGGAGCAGATGCTGGTTTTGGAATTTCTACAAGAGCAAGATTAAATGCGGGTTATACTACAGATGCTTATAAAGTATTTATTAGCTTACAAGATGTTATGGTTTGGGGAGAAAACAGACAGATTTTACCATATGATGCCAATAATTCTTTTGCAGTATTTCAAGCCTGGGCAGAATTAAAATTAGGAGAAAATACAACAACTAAATTAGGTCGTCAGGCATTAGTATATGATGATCAAAGAATTTTAGGAGGATTAGATTGGGCACAACAAGGTCGTAATCATGATGCTGCTTTAATCAAATATAAAAAAGATAATTTTATGTTAGATGTAGCATTAGCGTTTAATCAAGATTACTCAAACCCAACAGGATTTATTTCTTCTGGAACAGCATATAATACAACAGGACTTTTCTCTTATAAAACAATGCAAATGTTATATATGAAGAAAAAATGGGATAAAATGACAGGTAGTTTATTATTATTAAATAATGGATTCCAAGAATTTGACGCAGCTAGTGCTGCAGATGGGGTAAGTAATTTACAAACTTTAGGTACGCATTTAACATATAAAGAAGGAGCTTTTGGTCTTGCTGCAAATGCATATTTACAAACAGGTAAACGTCAGGGAGCAGTTGATGTAAAAGGTGCTTATTTACTTGGTTTAGACGCAACATATAAAGCTTCTCCAAAAGTTGGTTTGGGATTAGGTTTAGAGATGATAAGTGGTAATGATGGAGCAGCAGGAGAAACAGGAGCTTTTTTCCCATTATATGGTACAAATCATAAATTTAACGGATTTATGGATTATTTCTATGTTGGTAATCACGCAAACTCTATTGGTTTAGTAGACCTTCATTTAAGTGCTAATTTTAAACTAAGTAAATCTTCTAGTTTAATGGTAAAAGCTTTAAACTTTAGAGGAGAGCAAGCATTAGCTAGCGGAGAAAAATCTTTAGGTACAGAAATAGATTTAGTTTACAAAAAAGCATTTAAAGGTTATGCTTTAGTGTTAGGTTATTCTCAAATGTTTGCTAGTGATGGAATGTATGAGTTAAAAGGAATTACAGAAGCTGCAGCAGCTGGAACTCAAAATTGGGCTTGGGCAATGTTAGTAATTAAGCCTAAATTTTTAAGTAGAAAAAAATAAAAAAAATAAGATTTTAGCAATTTTCGTTCGTTTTTGTGTTAACAAATTTTAATTGCTACTTTAAAATCCCTCTAACGAGGGATTTTTTTGTATTGTAAAATTTGTATTTTTCTTCTTGTTGGTAAAAAAGCACAAATTTTGTTAAGGGTAATTTAAAAGCAATATTTTATTATTAGTTTTTTGTTGGCGCTAAAAAAAATTGATAATACTAAATCTGCCACAATTTTTTTATAATTGTAAATTTATAAAGATTAATTTGTTTAGGTCAGGATTGTTAGCTAAACTATAATTATTGTTTATAGCTATAATAGTAATTAAAGAATCTTCAATAGAAAAGTCTCTAACTTCAACTCCATTACTACCAAATTATATGTAATTAGTACTGATCTCCATAACATTAAAAACAAAAACTGTCCTTGTATTTAATACAAGGACAGTGAATAAATTATTAATTCTTATAGAAAAGTTTAGTTTGTAATATTAGGATTGGCTAAAATCTCGTCTTGAGGTATTGGTGTATCATAATCTACAGCAGAATTCCAATCAGGTTTTTCACCTTCGTACCCAGAAGCACTAAATACAACATCTCCTAATTGTCTTCTTTTAATATCATACCATCTTTTACATTCAAAAGCAAGTTCAATTCTACGTTCTTCTAAAACATCTTCTACAGTTATTGTAGTAAGATCAGCAGGAATAGTACTTGCAGGAATAGTTTCTGAAGCATAACCTCCATCAGTTGAATCTCCCCCTTTTCTTGCTCTAGCTCTTACTTGATTCAATAAACTTAAAGCATCTCCTGCTCCTATTTCTACACCTGCTTCTGCTGCAATTAATAACACTTCAGCATAACGCATCATTGAATAATTATGACTTGTTGCTCTTTTGGCTCCTCTTGCATATTCACCAGGAAAACGTGTGTACTTAGCTATATATGGCTGATTACCTGCATGTTCATGACCGCTATAAGTGAAATTTGTGTAATCTACAATAGAATCCTTAATTGATGCTACTGTTTGAAAACTAACACGTGTTCTATAATCACCTTCATCAAATGAATTATAAACAGCTAAAGTAGGTACAGCTACAGACCAACCACCATCACCATCATCACTATCATCGCTGTAATCACTCTGATCTCCTCTAACACCAGTCATAGGAGCTATTTGATCATAAGCATTATCATCTGCTTCAACACCATTGTAATCCAATACAAAAATAGGTCCCATTAATCCATCAACTTTTTCTGCATTAAATAAATCTTGAAAATTATCATCTAAACCTAAACCATAAGTTCCTTTATTATCAATTACTTCTTTAGCATAATCATATGCTTTTTGAAAATTTGCAGTACCATTAGTACCGGCCATAGTTAAATGAACTAAAGCTAAATATGATTTTGCTGCTGCTTTAGAAGGTAAACCAGATGGAGCTGAATTAGGTAACCAAGTTTCTGCATATTTTAAATCAGAAATAATTTTTTCATAAACCTCTGCTTCTGGAGTACTACTGATAGTTTTAATAGCTTCTAAATTGTCTATTGTTACAACTTCACCAATATAAGGAACGTCTCCAAACAATCTAACTAAGTGAAAGTAATAAAAAGCTCTTATAAAGTATGCCTGTGCAATAACAGGGTTTTTTTCAGTTTCATCAACATCAACAAATTCCCCAGCATAAATAGCCGTATTAGCTGCTGCGATACCAGAGTAAATTCTATCCCAAGGATCATAAACCATTTCATTATCACCAGTTATGGTGTGTTGATCCATTTCTACTCTTCTTGTTTGACTAGATTGTAAATTTACCATATCTGATCTTAACATTAAAGCTATAGATAATTTTCTACCCCATATTTCCTCATTAATTGCTGGAGTATAAGCTCCATTTACTGCTGTTTGAATATCGTCTGTGGTATTAAATACACCTTCTGGAGACAATACACCAACAGGCTCTTCTATTAAATCTGAACATGCTGTTATTGATAACCCTATCATCAATAAAACAAATATTTTATATAATTTCATAATTTTTTTATTTTAAAATTTAATATTAACACTAAAACTAACCGATTTAACTGTTGGGTAATTTCCAAAATCAAATCCTCTAATAGTATTACTAGCAGTATTACCTGTATCTCCTGATGTATAATTAACCTCTGGATCTAAACCTGAATACTTTGTAAAAGTTAATAAATTCTGTGCGCTTAAAGATAACCTTACTTTATCTATTCCAAGGTTTTCAATAACATCATTAGATAAATTATAACCTACAGCTTATATTCTTTAATCTAACGTAACTTCCATCTTCTACAAAGCGAGAAGATAATTCTCTATCACTATTATTTCCTACACGAGGTTGGTCTGTATTAGTATTTGAAGATGAATAGGCATTATTAAAATACTCATAAGTAGTATTAGAATCTCCATTATTTAACACTGAATTGTTTAAGTTGAAAATTTCTCCTCCTTGAGATCCTTGAAAAAAGATGTTCATATCCCAATTTTTATATTTAAAATTATTTGTAATACCCCAGGTAAAATCTGGATTAGGATTACCTATAATTTTTCTATCTTCAGAACCAAGTGCTCCATTTGTATTTCCATCTTTATCAGCAACATCATAAAACAACGGGTCTCCAGCTACAGCACCAGCATTAGTAACAGTTCCTGTTGGTAAGGTTCCTCCATCATAAACTCCTGCATAATCATAACCCCAAAACAAACCTACTTCCTCACCTTCTCTTAATATAGAAGTATTTTCAGACCCTAAATAAGATGGTTGACCTGAACTAAAAAAATCTATCCCATTAATTAAACTTACTACTGTATTTTTATTTTTAGAAAATACAACATCTGTTGTCCAACTAAAATCATCATTAGTAATATTACGTGTATTTAATGAAATATCTACCCCTTTATTATTAACCTCTCCTACATTTGCTAAAATTTCAGAGTTTAAAAAACCTGCAATCTGCGGAATAGATTGATCTGCCATTATAATATCTTTTGTGTCAATATTATAATAATCAGCTGAAAGTATTATTTTGTTATCTAATAAACCTAAGTCAAAACCAAAATTTGCTTGATAAGATGACTCCCATTTCAAATCTGGATTAGCAGGCTGATAAGGTGTAAAAGCAAAAACAGTATTTCCACCATTAGAAGCATAAAGACTTTCTAAACTTGCTAAAGATTCATATGCATCAATACCAGGATTACCAGTAACACCATAACTTACTCTTAACTTTAAATTAGAAATAGTTTCATTATTTACTAAAAACTTTTCATTTGAAACTTTCCAACCTAATGCTGCAGATGGAAAAATAGCATATTTTTCATTAGCAGCAAAATTTGAAGCACCATCACGCCTTACTGTAGCAGTAATTAAATACTTATCATCGTAATCATAATTTACTCTACCAAATTGAGACTGAATCTCTTTTTCTTTTAAATATGTTTCACCATTGCTACTATTTATTACGTCAGTCGCGGTCCATAAACCATAATAAGAAAAAGAATCTGAAATAGTTCCTGTTCCTTCAGTATAAAATCCTTTATCTGTTTTTTTCTGGTATGAAACACCTGCCAATAAAGATAGAACTCCTTTACCTACTTCTTTTTTGTATGTTAAAAAACTTTCAGTTAACAAAGAACTTTTATCATCTTCTTCCATAATACCTCTACCATATGATCCTGCATCTGAAACCGTTAATGTTCTAGGAATATACCTTCCTCTAAAAGTATTCTTTTGACTTAAACCTAAAGTTGTTTTAAAATTTAAACCCTCTATTATTTCATAATCCCCATAAAGATTCACTCTAAATTCATTTATCTCAGTATCATCTTCTCTTTGAGTAGCTACAGCCCAAGGGTTATCAATATCACCTGCACCATATGAACGAACAGCTTCAAAGCCACCTGCATCATCATAGATACTTAAATCAGGAGCAAAACGCATTGCTAAAGTGATAACATCATCATTACCCACAGAACCTGAACCATCTGATTGTGTTGCAACTCCATTTTTCTCACTTAAATTCCCTGTTAAATTAAGTCCTACCTTAAATTTATCTGTCAATTGAGCATTTATATTAGTAAGAAAAGACATTCTTTCGTAAGCAGAATTAATCAATACTCCTTCTTGTTTAAAATAAGTAGCTGATGCATAGTAATTTGCTTTATCAGTTCCTCCTGAAAAAGAAAATTGATGATTTGTAGTGCTACCAGCTCTATAAATTTCATCTTGCCAATCGGTATCATATCCACCGTCTGTATAAGCTACAGTACTACCTTGATTTGCTAATACTTGATTTCTATAGTCTATAAAATCACTAGCATTTAAAAGATCTAATCTGTTAGAAGTTGTTTGAACAGAATGTGTAGAATTGATTTCAAAATTCATTTGACCTGATCTACCTACTTTAGTAGTTACCATAACTACACCATTTGCTCCTTGAGAACCATAAATAGCTGTTGCTGAGGCATCTTTTAAAATCTCAATAGACTTAATATCACCTGCTTGAGGCATTGTAGCTCCAACAAAACCATCAACAACGATAAGAGGAGCACTACTTGCATTAATAGAAGTATTTCCTCTAATTTGAATATTAATAGGTGCTCCTGGTTCACCACCATTATTAGATTGTATAGCAACACCTGCTGCTCTACCTTGAATTGCTTGAGCTGCATTTAAAACAGGAAAAGCATTTAATTCTTCAGCCTTTACAGAAGAAACAGAACCAGTTACATCACTTTTTTTACGAGCTCCATAACCAACAACTACAATTTCATCTAATGCACTAGCATCTTCTACTAAAGCTACATTAATTGTTTTGTTGTTACCTACTTTAATTTCTTGAATAGCATACCCTAAATATCTGAACACTAATATTGATTCAGAACTTGGTGCTTCAATAGAGTAATTTCCATCGAAATCTGTAGTGGTACCTATCGTTGTACCTTTTACTTGAATACTTACTTCAGGAAGCCCATATTTATTGGAGGCATCCGTTACTGTACCACTTACTTTTTGTTGTGCAAAAGTAAACAGCGACGCTAATAAAAATAAGCATGTACTTATTTTTTTAATTAAGATGTTTTTTGACATAAAATTTGAATTTTAGTTAATTATTTTATTGGTCAGCCAAACTGGTTAACCAAACTGGTTTGCCAAAGATAGGTATTTATTTTTATTAATAAATATTTAACTTAAAAAAAAAGAATGATTCTTTTAAATTTTTATATGCTTTTTTAAGAATTTGACATTATAATTATTTTTTAATAAAAAAAAGAAGCAAAATTTTACATCTATTATAATCCTTTTCTAATTAATTATTAAAATTTAAAACTTAATATAGTTTCTTTCCTATAATAGTATGAAGTACTTATATAATAATGTTTTATAAATTTATTGTTTAACTAATAGTTTACAATAATTTCTCCTTAAAATAGTATGTAGTATAATTAGTAATTAAACTTTTATTAAAGAAATAATATCAGTATTATAGTAGTTTTACATCATTTATTATAAAAACATGTCACAATCATTATTTAATATTCAAGGAAAAATAGCTTTAGTAACTGGTTCTACTCATGGTTTGGGTATGTCTATGGCAATGGGCTTAGGGAATTCTGGCGCAACTATTATTGTGAATGGAAATTCATCACAGGAAAAAATAAATATTGCTGTTAAAGAATATAATAATGCAGGAATTAAAGCTTTTGGGTATAAATTTAACGTTGCAGATGAAGAGCAAGTAATTTCTGCCATAAAAAAAATTGAAACTGAAGTTGGTGCTATTGATATTTTAGTAAACAATGCAGGAATTATTAAAAGAACTCCTCTAGTAGACATGAAAGTTGAAGATTTTAAACAAGTTATAGATATTGATTTGGTAAGCCCTTTTATTGTATCAAAATATGTTGTTCGTGGAATGATAGAAAGAAAAGAAGGGAAAATCATTAACATTTGCTCTATGATGAGTGAACTTGGTAGAAATACTGTTGGAGCATATGCAGCAGCAAAAGGTGGTTTGGTCATGTTAACGAAAAACATGGCTACAGAATGGGCACGTTTTAATATTCAAATAAATGGAATTGGACCTGGTTATTTTGCTACTTTACAAACAGAACCTATAAGGGTTAATGGACATCCTTTTAATGATTTTATAATCAATAGAACTCCTGCTAAAAAATGGGGAAACCCAAATGATTTATCTGGTCCAGCTATATTTTTAGCTTCAAAAGCAAGTGATTTTGTTAATGGACATATTTTATATGTAGATGGAGGTATTTTAGCAACCATTGGTACGCCATCTAATGAAGAGTATATTTAAATATAAATGTATCTATTAATAGATTTAAGAATGTAAACTTAAAGTATAAATAGTATTTTTTTATAAGAAATACAAAGCACTTAATTTATTTGAAATAAAAAACCTCAACTATAAAAGTTGAGGTTTTTCCTTTGTACTCAAGGTGGGAATCGAACCCACACTCCCGAAAGAACTGGATTTTGAATCCAGCGCGTCTACCAATTCCGCCACTTGAGCAAATATTTAATAGGACTGCAAATGTATTAAATTATTTTATTTTAAAGTCAAAAAATTAATTTCAAACTAAATAAATAATATCTACTTTTGTACACTTTCAACAACATAACAAAAAAACAACTAAATGCCTACAAATCAACTAGCACCTAAACTTTTTGCATGCTCTCAAAGTACTGTATTAGCAGAAAAAATTGCAAATGAATATGGAGCTGAACTAGGAAAAGTAAAAACAACAACATTTAGCGATGGCGAATTTCAGCCAGCTTTTGAAGAATCTGTAAGAGGAAGAAGAGTCTTTTTAATAGGTTCTACTTTTCCAACAGCAGATAATTTAATGGAAATGTTATTAATGTGTGATGCAGCAAAAAGAGCTTCTGCTAGACATATTACTGCTGTAATGCCTTATTTTGGTTGGGCAAGACAAGATAGAAAAGATCAACCAAGAGTTGCTATTGGAGCAAAATTAGTTGCAAAACTTTTAGAATCTGCTGGTGCAACAAGAATAATGACCATGGATTTACATGCAGATCAAATTCAAGGATTTTTTGAAAAGCCAGTAGATCATTTATTTGCTTCAACTATATTTTTACCATATATAGAGAGTTTACAATTAGAAAACTTAACAATTGCATCTCCAGACATGGGAGGTTCTAAAAGAGCTTATGCATACTCTAAACATCTGCACTCTGATGTTGTTATTTGTTATAAACAAAGAACAAAAGCAAATGTTATTGGTCATATGGAGCTAATAGGAGATGTTCAAGGAAAAAATGTAATTTTAGTTGATGATATGATTGATACAGGAGGAACTTTAGCACATGCAGCAAATTTAATGATGGAAAGAGGTGCTTTAAGTGTACGTGCAATTTGTACACATCCTATACTTTCTGGAGGAGCATATGAAAAAATTGAAAACTCAGGTTTAACAGAGTTAATTGTTTCAGACACAATTCCTTTAAAAAAGGCTACATCTAAAATAAAAGTAGTATCTTGCGCGCCGTTATTTGCGGATGTTATGCATAAAGTACAAGACAATACCTCAATTAGCGGAAAATTTTTAATGTAAATAATTAATAAAAAAAGTAATGAAATCAATTACAATTAAAGGATCAAAAAGAGAAAGCGTGGGTAAAGTAGCAACTAAAGCCTTACGTAATGCTGGTATGGTTCCTTGCGTTATATACGGAGGAGAAAACCCAATACACTTTTCAGCAGAAGAAAAAGCGTTTAAAAACTTGGTATTTACTCCAAACGTTTATACAGCAAGTATTGATGTTGATGGACAAAAAATACCAGCAATTTTACAAGACATTCAGTTTCACCCAGTAACAGATAAAATTTTACACGTAGATTTTTATCAATTATTTGATGATAAAGAAGTTACAATGAATATCCCTGTAAAATTAACAGGTACTTCTCCTGGTGTATTAAATGGTGGGTCTTTACGTTTTACAAATCGTAAATTAAAAGTAAAAGCAATACCAGCTAATTTACCAGATTTTATATCTGCAGATATTTCTGGATTAAAAATTGGAAGTAAATTAGTTTTATCATCTTTAAAAAACGAAGATTTTACTTTTATGCATCCAGATAATACAGTAGTTGTACAAGTTAGAACTTCTCGTAACGCAACTGTATCTGAAGAAGAAGAAGAAGAAGCAACAGAAACAGCAGCAGAATAAATTTTGCAAGCATAATATAAAAAAAGCGTTACTTATAGTAACGCTTTTTTTATTGTCTTTAATTTATTTAGAGAACTTATAGTATTTTTGCTAGATGAATTTAATAAGCTTTTTTTCTAAATTATTGGGTATAAAAGTTGAAAGTAAAGAAGAATTAATGAAGAAATTTTTAATTGTTGGTTTAGGAAATATTGGTAATAAATATACCAATACACGTCATAATATTGGTTTTAAAATTGTTGATGAAGTTGCTGAAGAGCACAGCGTTTCTTTTGAAACTGAAAAATTAGGTGATGTTGCAACTTTCAGATTTAAGGGAAGAACTTTTATACTTTTAAAACCAAGTACGTTTATGAATTTAAGCGGAAAAGCAGTAAAATATTGGATGGATAAAGAAAAAATTTCTATAGAAAATATTTTAATTGTAACAGATGATGTTAATATTGATTTTGGTACCATTCGTATAAAAGCAAAAGGTTCTGCTGGTGGCCACAATGGATTAAAAGATATTGAAGCTAAATTAAATACTCAAAAGTATACTCGTTTTAGGTTTGGTGTTGGAGGAAATTATTCTAGAGGTAGGCAAGTAGATTTTGTTTTAGGAGAATGGACTAAAGAAGAAACTAGTTTATTAATAGAGCGTTTGCCTACATCTGCAAAAGCAATTATTTCTTTTGGTACTGCAGGATTGGCAAATACAATGAATACTTTTAACGGAAAATAAATGGAAATAAAAAAGCTACCTAATATATAGATAGCTTTTAAATAAGTTTTATTTGAATTCTATTTTCTAATTAAGCCAATAGAGCCATTAAAAGTTAAAGTAGAATTGCCATCTGTTTCAATTATTTCTTGTTCTATAGTAACACCAGTTTCTTTAAAAGATTTAATACTAAAAACTCCATCAATAAAATCACCACTTTGTTGATTAAAAGTTATTGTGTTATCTATTGTATTTAATTGGTAAGTACCAGATGCATTAAAAACTATAATTTCATTATCTGTAATTGTACTACCAGTATTAGGTTTTTCTGTAATTACATTTCTATATTTTCCTGAAGCAGTAAACGTTCCGTTTGCATTTATAACAAAACTAATATCATCAAAAGAATCTGCAACACCATTAATTGTAGTTAAAACAATACTTGAGTTTCCTGAGCTAGAAGTAATTGTTTCTACTTCTTTATAAGTAATACTATTTATATCATAAGAACCTGCAAAATTAGAAGAAGTTAGGTCAAATGGAGGTGTACTTTCATCACTACTACAGCTAGTAATAGAAACAGAAATAAGTAGAGTTAAAATAAATTTTAAGATTTTCATAATGTTTATTTTTTTCAAATATAACTTATAATTATAGTTGATATTGTTTAAAGTTATAAAAAACTAATTTTCACTTGCATACCATTCTGCAAAACTAGAGTCAGTTTCTTTTAATTTTATAGAATGTAATTTAATGTTTTTGGGCAATCTGTTTTTAATTTTTTCAGCAAAGTCAATTACCATCATTTCACTTGTTGGTTGATAATCTACTAAAATAACATGATGACCTCTATCAATTAATTCTTTAGCTAACTCAACATGAGGTGTGTTTTTATTAAACACAGTGGCATGGTCAAAAACATCAACAATTTCTTCGTTTACAATCTTTTTTAAATCTCCAAAATCTATAACCATTCCAAATTTTACGTTGGTTTTATCAGCAATAGGTTTTCCAGAAACAGTTACAGAAAGTTTATAAGAATGTCCGTGAACATTTTTACACTTACCATCATAACCATAAAGTGCATGACCTGTTTCAAAGTTAAACTGTTTTGTAATTCTTATCGTGCTCATTAACGTCTGTTTCTATATTTGTTGTAAAAATATACAATAACTAATGCTATTGCTAATCCTATAAATAAAAAATCTCCTCCCATTTTGTTTCTTTTTTGTTATTCTTCAACTAAAAAATTCTGTAAAACATCTGCAATTTTTCTGTTATCAGATAATTGCGGAATCTTATTTTGTCCCCCAAATTTACCAATAGATTTCATATATTCATGAAAACCACCTTTTTTAACTTTTTTAATTATTAGAGGTCTAAGAACCTTACCTTCAATTAAATCTAAATAATAAATATTTTGTGCTTGCATAGAAGCATCTACTTTTGTTGCAAAGTCTTCTAAATTTTCTGGTTCATTTTCAAATTCTATAAACCATTCATGATAAGGCAAACCACTTTTTGGATTTACTTGAGGAGCTACAGTAAATTCACTAATATTTATTGGTGTTCCTAAAATAGAATCATTCAACGCTTTTTCTACTTCTTTCCCAATAACATGTTCGCCAAAGGCGGATATAAAGTGTTTTATGCGTCCTGTAACTTTAATTCTATAAGGTTTTATTGATGTAAATTCTACAGTATCACCAATATTATAACCCCAAAGACCAGCAGTTGTATTTAATATGATAACATAATTAATACCAGTTTTTACATCTTTTAAAGAAATTCTTGTTGGGTTTTCATCAAAAAATTCAGTTGCAGGAATAAATTCATAGAAAATTCCTGAATCTAATTGTAGCAACATTCCTTTTTCAGTTTGAGAATCTTGATAGGCAATAAAGCCTTCTGATGCAGGATACAATTCGATGTAATCTATTTTTTTACCAATTAAACTTTCGAACTTATTTTTATAAGGTTCAAAATTTACACCTCCATAAATAAAGAAATTAAAATTTGGGAACAATTCTGAAACAGATTTTCCTGTTTTCTCAATTAATTTTTCAAAATACATTTGTACCCAAGAAGGAATGCCGCTAATTACAGACATATCTTCATTTACAGTTTCTTCTACAATTGCATTTACTTTAGTATCCCAATCTTCTATACAATTAGTTTCCCAACTTGGTAAACGATTTTTAAGTAAATAATTAGGAACATAATGTGCTGCAATACCACTTAATCTTCCCAATTTCACACCGTTTTTATCTTGTAAAATAGGGCTTCCTTGTAAGAAAATCATTTTTCCGTTTACAAAACTTGCATCATTTTTTTCAACAATATAAAACAACATTGCATTTTTTGCTGCTTTAATATGTGTAGGCATTGAGTCTTTGGTAATTGGTATATATTTTGCGCCAGAAGTTGTGCCTGAGGTTTTTGCAAAATACAATGGTTTTCCTGTCCAAAGAACATCAGATTCTCCTGCTATAATTCTATCTACATATTTTCTTAAACCTTCGTAATCTGTAACTTTTACTTGTTTTTTAAAATCTTCATAATTCGAAATTTTATCAAAATTATGATCTTTTCCAAAAGCTGTTTTACTTCCTTTAGAAATTAAATTTTTAAAAACCTTTTCTTGTGTTTTATGCGGATTATTAGCCCACTTATATACTTTTTTTGTCGCAATTTTAGCAAACGGAATTGCAAAAGTAGATTTGATACTCATTATTTAAAATCTATAAAATTAGTTGGGTTTACAGTGTAACCACCATTCCAAAGTTCGAAATGTAAATGTGGCCCTGTTGTTAATTCTCCTGTAGAACCTACTGTAGCAATTACTTCACCAGATTTTACAAAATCTCCTTGTTCTTTTAGTAAATTTCCATTGTGTTTGTATACAGATATATATTCTTTAGCATGTTTTAAAATAATAACATAACCTGTTTCTGTTGTCCATCCAGAAAAAATTACGGTTCCGTCTGCCGTAGCCTTAATTGGGTCTCCTGTTTTTGCTGTAATGTCTACAGCAAAGTGTTTAGAGGTAGCATCAAAATCTTGAGAAATGTTACCGTTTAAAGGAGCAAAAAAAACAATTTTAACAGAGCTTTCTGCATTGTTTTGTATAGAAAATCGAGTTTCAGTTTCTACTTTTTCTCTAAATAGAGAGTCTTCTTTAGTTGCATTTAATTTACTTTCGTCTATCAAACGCTGTCTTACTTCTGTTTGAATAGAGTCTATACTTTCTGGTTCAATTTCACCTGTTAAAACGGGTTTTAAAGCTTTTGTATAATTTTCTAAAACTGCTAATTTTATTTTTAAAGAATCTGCTTCAAAAGTTAATTTTGCAGCTTTTTTCTTTAATGCAGTAGACGAATAACCAGGAATATATTCTTTAATTGGTGTAAATGCAATTAAAACGGTTGTTGCAGCCACTAATAAGATTGAAAAAACACCTCCTAAAACAAATACATTTAAGCGAGATAGTTTTAATGAAAAACGCTCTTCAAAAGTATTTTCATTTAAAACCACCAACCTATATTTGTCAGTTAGTTTTTGTTTTAATTTTCCACTTTTTTTATCTTTTTTAGCCACTAAAATTTATTTGATGTGATAACAAATATACAACGAATTTTAGGTGAAATTATTTTCTATAAAAATTCATTTCATCTACATAATTCCAAACGTCTTTAGATAAGAGAGGTTGTATGTTTTTTTTGTTTTTAATACCGTTTCTAATCATTGTTGATGAAATTTGCACGATAGGTGCATCAACTTTATGGATTTTTTTATGATTTTTAAATTGATGATCTACATTGCCATCTGCAATTCTTGGGTATACATAAATATGATAATGTTCTAAAATAGTTTCATAATTTTTCCATTTATGTAAACTTTTAAGATTGTCTTCACCCATTATTAAGCAAAATTCTTTGTCTGGATACATTTCAGAAATTTTTGCTAATGTATATACGGTATAATTGGGTTGAGGTAATTTAAACTCAATATCAGAAGGTTTTATTTTAGAATAATTTTCTGTTGCTTTATACACCATTTCAAAACGATGATGATTATCTAACAAAGAACTTTTCTTTTTAAACGGATTATGAGGTGTAACAACCATCCAGATTTCGTCTAAATCTGAATTTTCTACCATATGATTGGCTATAATTAAATGCCCAATATGAATAGGGTTGAAGGTTCCAAAATATAAACCTACTTTCATTTTTATGTTTTATCTAATCCTAAAAAATCACTTACTAAATTTTCTGCTTCTTTAAGTGCAATGTCTAATTTGTAATTTTTTATGATTTTATCAAATTGTGGTGCTGTTGCTAATTCTACAGAAGCTTTAGCAATACGCATGTTTATTTTGTCTTCACTTTCTGTAGAGCGTTTTTTTAAACGAATTTTTAATTCATCTACACTTGGTGGTTTAACAAAAACAGATAATGTTTGTTCTGGAAATTTATGTTTAATTCTTAACCCTCCAACAACATCAATATCAAAAATAACATGTTTTTTTAAAGCCCAAATGCGTTCTACCTCACTTTTTAAAGTTCCGTAAAAGTTATCTCTATATACTTCTTCCCACTCTAAAAATTCATCGTTTTTAATTTTACTTTTAAAGTCGTCTAAAGTTATAAAGTAATAATCTTCACCATTTTTTTCAGTTCCTCTTGCGTCTCTAGAGGCACAAGAAATAGAAAATTCTAAATTAAATTTTTCTTGTTTTAATAAATGACGAACAATTGTAGTTTTACCAGAACCAGAAGGTGCAGAAAAGACGAATAGTTTACCGTTAAAATCAGACATTTATAGTACGTTTAAAATTTGTTCTTTAATTTGTTCTAATTCATTTTTCATTTGAATAACTGCTTTTTGCATTGGTGCAAAATTTGCCTTAGAACCAGTAGTGTTTATCTCCCTACCCATTTCTTGAATTACAAAACCTAATTTTTTACCATTAGAATCTGGTGTTGCCAATGTTTCTAAAAAGTAATCTAAATGGTTTGCTAAACGCACTTTTTCTTCATTAATATCTAATTTTTCTAGATAATAGATTAATTCTTGTTCAAAACGATTTTCATCGGTATCAACTTTTAAATCATCAATCGCTTTCTTTAAACGTGCTTTTACGTTTTCTACTCTATCACTATCTAAAGCTTTTACTTCTTCTAAATATTTTTTGATATTGGCAATCCTTTCTTTAAAATCTACTTCTAAAGAAGCAGCTTCATCAATTCTATATTGTACAATTTCTTTAATAGCTACATCAATATTTTCGTTGATAAGATTCCATTCATTTTCATCTAATTCTTCGCGTTCAGTTTTTAATGCATCTGGCATTCTAACAGCCATTTTTAATAACTCAACATCATCAGAAGAACCAGTTTGAACTACATTTCTAAGTTGTTGCATATATTCTTTTACAACACCATGATTTACTGTTGTAGAAGTTTCATCTGCAGTCATTTCTACAAAAACAGAAAAATCTACCTTACCACGAACTAAAGAGCTTGCTAATTTTTTACGTACAGATAATTCTTTCTCTTTATAATAAGAAGGAATTCTAACGTTTAAATCTAGGTTTTTACTGTTTAAAGATTTAATTTCTATGGTTACTTTTTTTGTAGGTAATTGTAATACTGATTTACCATAACCAGTCATAGATTGAATCATAAAATCAACGTTTTAGATGAAGTACAAATATAGTTTTTATTTAACAGAATTTTCTACTTGTTTCAGCGCTAAAAATTATAATTTAATGCATAAAAAAAAAGAGTTTCAAATAAATTGAAACTCTTTTTAGCTTTGGTTGATTAACTTTTGATTAGTCCACTAAAGGTGGTATTCTTAAAACCTGACCAGGATAAATTTTATCTGGATGTGATAACATAGGTTTGTTAGCTTCAAATATAACAGGGTATTTCATTGCATTACCATAAAAGTTTTTTGCAATCTTACCTAAAGTGTCTCCACTTTCTACTGTATGAAACTGTGCCATTGCAGCTTCTTCAATTATTTCTACTTCTGCAACTGTTAAATTATCATCTACAGTTGAAACTCCATTTGTATTACCAACAGCTATAACAACTTTTTCTTTAGTTGCTAAATCTGCAGCTTCTCCTGTAAGAGTTACAGCATCGTCATCTACAGCAATTCCTAAGTCAGTAATTTCAAGATTTAAACCAGTAATAATTTCTCTTAATTGATTCGATTTTT
Source organism: Polaribacter sp. (assembly GCF_039939415.1). Taxonomy (GTDB): domain Bacteria; phylum Bacteroidota; class Bacteroidia; order Flavobacteriales; family Flavobacteriaceae; genus Polaribacter. The sequence goes on along the minus strand of NZ_JBDVJE010000071.1, from coordinate 15,402 downwards.
CTGCATTTTCTTCTTCTGTAGTTTTTCCTATGCCGAAAACTGCTGCTCCTGCATTTTTAATGAATGAAAAAATTCCCATTTTTTTTGATTTTTTTGTTAATATTTTGATTTTTTGTATTGAGGCAATATACAAATTTTAAGCAATTTCTTTACATTTGTTACTATAAATTATACAAATGATAGTTCATTACATACAAGAAAAGAATTCTATATTAAACAAATTTATCTCAGAAATTAGAGATGTAAAAATTCAAAAAGATTCACTTCGTTTTAGAAGAAACATTGAAAGAATAGGAGAGATTTTAGGTTATGAATTAAGTAAGCAGCTATCTTATTCTAATATTTCTGTAGAAACTCCTTTAGGTAAAAAAAATGAAGCATTACCTTCTAATGATATTGTTTTATGTTCAATTTTAAGAGCAGGTTTACCTTTACATCAAGGTTTATTAAATTATTTTGATAATGCAGAAAATGCTTTTATTTCTGCATATCGTCATCACCCAAATAATGATGCTGAGTTTGAAATTGTTGTAGAATATTTTGCAGCTCCCTCAATAGAAAATAAAACATTATTGTTAGCAGACCCAATGTTGGCAACAGGGCAATCTTTGGTAGCGGTTTTAGAAGCGATAAAAAAATACGGTAATCCAAAAGAAATTCATATTGTAGCAGTAATTGGTTCTGAAGAAGGAATTGAATTTATAAAAGATAAGTTTCCAGAAAACACCCATTTATGGATTGCTGCTATTGATAAAAAATTAAATGATAAAGGTTATATAGTTCCTGGTTTGGGTGATGCAGGAGATTTAGCTTTTGGAACTAAATTATAACCAAAAAAAAGTAATAATTGTTGCTGCAATTAATAAGCACCACAAAATATTCTTAATGTAGTTTTTTTGAATAACTTCAAACCCGTTTGCTATTATTATTGACGCAGGCACAAGAAAAAACACAATTTCAGTTCCATTTTTTTTAGAAATCGCCAAAGCAAATAATACTGTAATAACTGTATTAATTATTAAAAGCAGCCAGCTTTTTTTAAAGGTATTATTTACAGATAATGTTTTAGGAGATTTTAATAATATAGAAAAAAAAGCTAGTAGAAGAACTGTTGTAAAAACGTATAAAGTAGCATCAAATGAGTAAATAGAAAATGTATAGCTTAATTTTAAATAGAAATGATTAAAAAATACTTCTGTAGTGTTATTCCATAAAAAATAGCTAAAAAAGATTATTAAAGGACTAATAAAAGCGATTATTGGAGTAATTAAGTTATGAATTGTTATTTTTTGATGTAATAAAATTGCAGCATAAATAAGAACAAAAAATAACATACTAAAAGGTTCTAAGATGCATAAAATTCCAAGCCAAAAACCACTATCAAATATTTTCTGAAGAACGTTTTTAGAAGAACGTAAACTATATAGTTTCCTCAAAAAAAGAAGGTATACCAATAAAGAAGTTAAGATTTTAAAATCTAGTAGTTTGCTTGTAAAGAGTACTATTGCTAAAGTAAAAAGGAAAAAAGAATAAGAGTGGTCGAATGTTAATTTGTTTTTTGTAACCACAAAATGGTAAAAGAAAAAAATAGCAAGAAAAAGTAATAAAAAAGATATATTTTCTATTACTTTAACCCAAGTAAATACATCTGCAGTTAAGTTTGTAAAAACAGAAAATAAGAAGCAACAAAAAAACAATCCTAAGTAGAATATAAAATTGATAGGTTTAGATTTCTCTAAAAAATTGGCTAGCATTGTTTCTTTTGTTATTTTTGCAGCGTAAAGATAATTAAGTTATGATAGCAAGCAATATTTTTAGATGGATTGGTAGTTTATTTACTGATTTATTATTTCTTCCTTTTAATTGGTTACGCACAAGTGTAGCACATGCAGATTTAGGATGGTGGGTTTCTAATGCCGTAAATTGGGGGTTTTTAGTAGTTCTTTTATTATTACTTGGATACTGGATGAATCAGTCTCTTAAATTTAAGAGAGAAGGAACAGAAGACAGAGCTTAATTTTACACATTGGGAAGCAAAAACAAACTAAAACGTTTCAAAGAAAATGAAACGTTTAAAAATGTCATTCAGCCAACAAGAGAAGAAGTCGTAACAGACTTTTCTCATAAAGGTAAATGGCATTCTTTTTTTGGAAACAACAATCCTATTGTTGTAGAGTTAGGTTGTGGTAAAGGAGAGTATACTATTGCCTTAGCAAGAAAAAACCCTAACAAAAACTATATTGGTATCGATATAAAAGGTGCTCGTTTTTGGAGAGGAGCTAAAACTGCTATCGAAGAAAATTTACCAAATGTTGCTTTTGTTAGAACTCAAATAGAGCTTGTAGATTTTATTTTTTCAGAAAATGAAGTTTCTGAAATTTGGATTACTTTTCCTGATCCACAAATAAAATACCAAAGAACAAAGCATAGAATGACGAATGCTGCTTTTTTAAAGAAATACCATCATATTTTAGAAGAAGAAGGAATTATGAATCTTAAAACAGATTCAGAATTTATGCATGGTTATACATTAGGTTTGTTACATGGAGAAGGTCATGAAGTACTATATGCAAACCACACAGTTTATAAAAACGAAGGCGCTCCTAAAGAAGTTACAGAAACTCAAACTTTTTACGAAAAGCAGTATTTAGAAGTTAATAAATCTATTACATATATTAAATTTAGATTGAAATATTAATTTTTTTATTTTAAATTTAATGTACCTTTTTAAAACTTCCTTTTCCTGTTTTATTCTTAAAAATAAAACTATAAAAATATTCATCATCTTTAATTTTTATAATTGTAGAAGTAAGTTTGCTGCCAATTTTTGATGAAAATCTCTTTTTTTGAAGATCTACTATTGTAAGTTGATATTTATAACTTGTTAACCATTGAATCTTTGCTTTAATATATTCTTTATTTGGATGATATTCATAATAATATCCATCTTTAATTTCTACTAAAACTTTCTTTTCTTTACACTTGTATGTGTATTTTCCGTCTTCTAAGACACCACTTTCAACAATAACTCGATTATTTATAGAATAGGATCTAGTTGAAGGTTTTTCTATATCATTATATGATATATTTTGACAAAAACTTAATTGAGAATTTAAGGAAATCAATAAAAAAGATACAATAAAAATTAAGTGACACTTAAATTTCATAAAGAAAAGTTTTTAAATTTAGGGTAAAAATATTTTAATATTTGAGCAGAATTAGATGATTGCTGTTGAATAACAATTTTCTTTAGTTGAACTGTAGGTAGTCTGCTTATAAGACTTAAGTAACTAGAAATTGTTTTTTTCAATAGAGTTAAATAGGTTGCTATAAATTCTAAAATTATTACCTTCACTTTGTGAAACAAACAGATAATTTTTTTGAAAAAGTTTATAAAGTAACGCAATTAATACCTTATGGTAGAGTAACAAGTTATGGTGCAATAGCAACTTATTTAGGTGCAGCAAGATCTGCAAGAATGGTTGGTTGGGCTATGAACAAAGCACATAATTTAGAGGATGTTCCTGCGCATAGAGTTGTAAATAGAAAAGGTATTTTAACAGGTAAACATCACTTTGATGGAGCAAATTTAATGCAACAATTACTAGAAAATGAAGGAATTGTTGTTGTAGAAAATCAAATTCAAGATTTAGAAAAAGTTTTTTGGAACCCTATGAAAGAATTACATAATACACCTTTATAAAATTAGAATTATTTTATTTTCTTAAAACTTCCTTTACCTGTTTTTTTATTAAAACGAGAAGTATAAAAATATTCGTTATTTTTAATTTTTACAATTTCTGCAGTAAGTTGGTCTCCAATTTTAAAAGGAACACCTCTTTTTTCTATATCTATAATAATTAATTTATATTCATATTCAGAAATCCAATCAATTTTTGCTTTTATAAATTCATTTTTAGGATGATATTCATAATAAATACCGTTTTTAATTTCAACTAATATATCGTCTTTTCTAAATTTATAAGTATACATTCCATCTTCTAAAACAGCATTTTTTACAACAATATTTTTAGAAATAGAATACATTTTAGACAAAGGTTTTAAATGAATACTTTGAGCTAAATCTTGTGAAAAAGAAGTGTGATAATTTAAAGAAATTAACAGTAAGAATATCGCAGACTTTAGGGAGTTTGTGCGTGTCATAATTTTATGGGGGTTTAAATTATTTTATAAATATAATAAAAAAAAATAAAATTTAAAAATTGTTTACTTATTAAAATAATTTAGCAGTAGTATTTGTTGCTTAGATTTTATTTAAAGTTTTTTTAAAAGTATCTTTGTAAATAAGATTATAATAGAATTAAAACCTCAAAAATGAGTTTTAAAAAACAAGATATATATAAAGCGTTAGAAACAATTACTGCTCCAGGAGAAGGTAAGAGTTTAATAGAGAATAATAATGTTACTAACGTAGTAACTTTTGGTAATGAAGTAATAGTAGATGTAACCATTAGTAACCCAACTTTACAGGCTAAAAAGAAAATTGAAACAGAAATTACAAAGGTAATTCAATCTAAAGTAGATAAAAGTATTGCTGTAAAAATTAATATTAAAGTAGTTACAGCAGCTCCAAAAGGAAACCCAAATCAGATTAGAGGAAAAGAAATACCAAATATTAAAAATATTATTGCTATTGCTTCTGGTAAAGGAGGTGTAGGAAAATCTACAATTACAGCAAATACAGCAATATCATTATCTAAAATGGGCTTTAATGTGGGTGTTTTAGATGCAGATGTTTATGGTCCATCACAACATATTATGTTTAATGTTGAAAAAGAAAAACCACTTTCTGTAAAAGTAGATGGTCGTTCTAAAATGAAACCAATAGAAAATTACGGAGTTAAATTATTGTCTTTAGGTTTTTTTACAAATCCAGATCAAGCAGTAATTTGGAGAGGACCAATGGCTTCTAAAGCATTAAATCAATTGATTTTTGATGCAGATTGGGGAGAATTAGATTTTCTTTTAATTGATTTACCTCCAGGTACAGGAGATGTACATTTATCAATAGTACAAGCATTACCTATTAATGGAGCAGTTGTAGTAAGTACACCTCAAAATATTGCTTTAGCAGATGCTAAAAAAGGTGTAGCAATGTTTCAACAAGAAAATATTAATGTGCCTGTTTTAGGAATCATCGAAAACATGGCATATTTTACACCAGAAGAATTACCTGAGAATAAATATTATATCTTTGGACAAGATGGAGCAAAAAATTTAGCACAAGATATTAATACTAAGTTTTTAGGAGAAGTTCCTTTAGTACAAAGTATAAGAGAGTCTGGTGATGTTGGACATCCTGTAGCTTTACAAGAGGGGACAATTTTAGAGAAATCATTTAACGATATTACAAAAGAAATGGTTTCAGAATTATTAAAAAGAAATGAAAATTTACCGCCAACAGAAGTTGTAAGAATTACAACTATGAGTGGTTGTAGTACAAAATAACTTGATTTTATGACAGCAGAAGAAACACAAAAAAATGTAGAAAAAGCATTAGACGAAATTCGTCCATTTTTAATAAGTGATGGCGGAAACATTAAGTTACTTTCTATAGAAGAATCAATTGTAAAAGTACAATTAGAAGGTGCTTGTACAGGTTGTTCTGTAAATCAAATGACATTAAAAAATGGAGTAGAAGCAACAATAAAAAAGTATGCTCCACAAATTGAAGAAGTAATTAATGTAGGTTAAAATGTTTTGGGCGTTACCTAAAGGTCGGGCTTTACATTATATCTTTTTATAAAAAAAATAAAAAGGATGCCATTTCAATCCCTAACGCAGTTATTAGCACATTAAAAAAACTCACAGAATTTAAAGTTTGTGAGTTTTTTATATATAGTTTTTTTAGATAAAATTTAAAATAATGATTCCTTTACATCGTCTAGAATCTATTCATTAAGTTATTAACCAAATGCATTTGATTTATTAAAGTTCAGTTTAGGTTCATTTATAAGAATTCTCGCTTTTTTTTATTGCCATAACACCTTTTTATGAGTTTTTATGAGATTCATTTTTCTAATGAATAACTATTTTTAAATAACTATAAATATTATTTTTATTTATTCTAAATAATAATTAAATTTGCATCATGAAAATCTTAAGTGATGTAACTTTTAATATTCAACTTAAAAAACACGCGTTTTGCAACTATCAATTAAAGATAGATGAAAAAGTGATTACACTTACATTTCCACAACTACTTCAATTAAGGAATAAGATAAATACTTTAACAACAGCAGAGAATTTAGAAAATATCATTCAAAATGAAAATTTTGTATTATTATTTATTTCTGATAAAAAACATTTGTTATTGCTAGAAATTCCTAAATTATTAGATCTAAAAGAAGAAATTTCTTATTCTTTTTCTAATTTTTAAGGGTATCTATTTTTATTTAGACTGTTTTTAAATTTTAAAAACGTGTAAAACGATATTTGTTTTCATGTATTTTTGTTAAAAACCAGATACTATGCAAAAAGCAATAAGAAAACAAATGACGATACATCCAGAAGTTATGGATGTATTAAATGAACAAATAGCGTTAGAAATGCACGCTTCTGCATCTTATTTAGCAATGGCATCTTGGTGTGACCAACGTGAGCTTTTAAACAGTAAAGCTTTTTTTTACAAGCAAGCAGAAGAAGAAAGAGGGCATGCAATGAAGATTTTTGAGTTTGTAAACGATGCAGGAGGAGCAGCTTTATCTCCATCAGTTACAAATGTTAATAACGATTTTGAAGGGTTAAGAGATATTTATGAAAAATCTTTAGACCAAGAAATATATGTAACACAATCAATTTATAAGTGTTTTAAGAAAGCAAGAAGTTTAGATGATTTTGCTTCTGAAGTGTTTTTACAATGGTTTGTAACTGAACAGGTAGAAGAAGAAGATGCAATAAGGAGTGTTTTAGATATTTTCGACTTAATGTTAGACATGCCTTTAAAAATGATTGATGAGTGTTTACCTAAAGAATAAATATAATTAGTATAAAAAAAAATCCGAAACTTTAGAATTTCGGATTTTTTTTATAAATTTAATTTAATAGAAAATTCATCAATTAAAATAGATAACCAGTTAGAAATTCTTTCTTCTGTAAGTTCTGGTTGATTGTCTTCGTCTAGTGCCAATCCGTAAAAGAAATCATCATTAAATAGTGCTTTAGACTCTTCAAAGTTGTAACCTTTTGTTGGCCAATAACCAGTTATTTTTCCATTATTTTTTAGGATGACTTCTGCTAGTATACCTACACCATCAATAAAATATTCTCCATAACCATATTGATCTCCCAAACCAAAAAGAGCAACCGTTTTATTTGTAAAATCTATTGTTTTAAATTCATCATAATAATTTTCCCATTCGCTTTGTAAATCACCATCATACCAAGTAGAAAGACCAAGAATTAAAATATCGTACTTGTTAAAATCTTCTTTTTTAACTTCAGAAACGTCAATAACTTTGATGTTACATAAGTCCCATTTATCTACAATGGCACTTGTAATTTCTTCTGTCATTCCTGTATCTGAACCGTATACTAAACCAATTTCTTTCATTTTCTAGTACTTTTTAAAACTCTTTTTCCCAAGAATTCAAATTTCTAATTAATAAAATACTTGCAGTAGAAACCAATGCTAACATAAATATTTCTGAGATGTTAGAGCTTTCAAAAATAATAGCTTCTATAAAATGATAAATGTTGTAAATACCAGCTATTGTTGCCCAAATAAAAGAAGTCCAAATAAACCATTTTTTAGAAACTTCGATGGTTAATAGTGCAAAAAATAAACAAAGACCTTCAAAAACAATTCTATAAATATGATGTGCTAAAGGAGCCTCTCCAGTTGCGTTTTCTAAAATTAAGGTTTCATTATAATAGATATTGAAAAGTCCATACATGTGATGTACAATCCAACCAATTCCTAAAAATAGCCAAAGGATTACAATTTTCGTTTTCATAGGTATTTCGTTTTTATTTATTTTTGGTTTTGTTATTGATGTTTTTTCGTTATTAAATTTTGATTTACTTTGTTCTTCTAATAACAATTGTTTTCTGTTTTTATAATCTATTGGATGTTTTGTAAAAGCACTTTGTTCTTTAACAGAGGGTTTAATTTTTAAATACACTAGAAAAGCTGTTATTGATAATAATATCCAAAGAAGATCTACAGAGAAAATTTCAATTTGATTATTTTTATACGTTTTCCAAATCCAATTATTGGTAACAATACCATTAACAATCGGAATTAAAATACCCAGAATTGCACCTGATAATAATGTTGCCTTGTTTGTAAAATAATTATCTCTTTTGTAACGAAAATAGATCGTTGCAATGAGCCAAGTTGTAAAAAAGAAAGTATACAATATGTTCATTCTTTGATTCATATAAGTTTCTGGTAACAGTTTTACCAATAGAAAAGATAAAGCTGTAATAGGAAACAGAGATAAACAGATTGCTAAATAAATATGACCAACTTTTGTGGTGTACAAACGTTGTTTTAATGTTATACTTTTTTTATTACGTGCTTCAATATAAATTAAGACTCCAGTTATAATTACAAAACAGGTAATAAAAGCTAAAATAAAATAGATGATTCTAACCCAGAATCCGCCAAAATCTGCAAAATGTAATCTTGCTAATAATCTTTGAGAATCTTCTAGGTAATTTAGTTTGTTAGGATCTTTAATTTCTTTGATTTTACCAGTGTAAGCATTGTAAACAATTCTACCTATACCAATATATCGTTCTTTATCACTTAGTTCTCCAATTAAAACATACTCCATATTATTGCCTTTATAATTTCTTATAAAAGTCCTTGTTAAATGAAATTCATCCCAAGTATCGTTTGTTTTTTTTGCAAAAGTATTAAAGCTTAAAATTTCTTTATTTGTTGTTGTTATCCATTCGTAATTTTTTCTTTCAGGACGTACATTTTCAATTAATTTATCTTGATTACCATTATATAAAAACGTGGCAGGTAAGAGTACTAAAACACCAATTCCTAAATAAGCACCAGTAATAGCAAATATAAATTGGAAGGGTAAACCAATAATACCAAGAGCAGTATGAGAATCTGTCCAAATACGTTTTAAAGTTATTTTTGGATTAAATTGATAAAAATTTGAAACTATTTTTTTCCAATGAATAATTACACCAGTTACAATAGCAAATAAAAAAAACAAAGAAACAAAGCCTGATAAATATTGCCCTATAACAGGAAGTTGCCTAAAATAATGTAGTCTATATAAAAATTCTCCTAAGCTATATTGTTCTTCATATGTTTTTTGCTCAAAAGTATTGGTATTTATAAAAAAGGTTTTTCTTTCAAGATCAATTTTGTTATTAATTGAATCTTTTTGTACATCAAGAGAAACAGAAATTTCATCATTTTTAAAGGTAAGATTCATTTGTAAATCTCTACCTGTTAAATTGTACTTTTTATCTAAGTTGTTTAATATTTTATCAAAATCTACATCTTTTTTCTCAACGTGTTTTAATTGTTTACCTTCTTCCCATAATGAAATTTCATCTTTAAATAAAGCAAATGCACCAGCAAAGAAAATTACATATAAGGCAACACTTATTACAATACCACTTACAGTGTGTGTGTTAAAAAATACATTATAATTTCTTTTACTCATTATATAAAAGGATTTTGTTGTTTTCCAAAAAAGTAAATTGTGTAAAGTAGTATTGATATTAACAGATATAAACCCCAGACTTTCCATCCGTTTTTAAATAAAAACGGTATAATTAACAATACGCCCCAAACAATAAATACGGTGTATATAGATGTTATTAAAATTTCTTTTCCATTTGGCAACCACAACGCTAGAGATAAATGTAAAAGAGACGTAATAATATAACCACCAATTATTCCTGCTGAAATTTTAGCAAATTTTTGCCAAGGACTTGTTGTTAAGTATTTTGTGTTTGCTGGCATTTTAGTTGTTTAAAATTATTTCAAGAAATAGAATGGCTATAAATAGAATTATAAAGTGTTTTTTCTTAACTATTTTTAATGGATACAATAGAATTATTAAACTTAAAATAGTTGATACTGTAAAAACCCAAAAAAGAATACCACTTGTAGTTCCAAAAATAAGGATGGATAATATGAGAGCTATTATTAAAATTAATAGACTTAAGTATTTAGTTTTTTTGCTATTTTCTTGTAACCAAACATCAATAAAAATATTTTTTTCTAATTGAGTTTTTTTTGAGGTATTATACAAAAAATAACCTGCTATTGAAATTATCAAAATTAAAATACTAATCATATTTTTTATTAAAATAGCAAAACTCTAAACTGAGTGCTTAGAGCTTTGCAGTTCACTAAAATCAACTAAACTTATGTTAAAACTTGTAACTAACTGTACCTAAAAAAGCTCTAGGTGATTGTGCATTAACAGTTGTCCAACCATTGTAATATATCTTATCTGTAAAGTTATTAGCTTTTAATGCTATACTAAATTTATCTATATTGTAGTATAAACTAGCGTTAAAAATTGTATAACTAGGTATAGTAAAAACACCAGTAACAGCATTGTTTTTTGTTAAGTTTTCAGATGCTCCATTAAAACCAAAACCTAAACCAAAGTTTTTAGCAAAACTATTATCATCAAATTTATAGTCTGCCCAAAAATTATATAAGTTTTCTGCACCTGCTTCTGTAGGCCTTCTGTCTAAATATTCTATAACATCTCTTCCTGCAACTCCAGTTATTGGATCTATAGCTTTTTCACTATATACATCTGTATATATTCTGTCATTAATAGAATAAGAGGCTCTAACATTTAGGTTTTTAATAGGATTTGTATTTATTTCGAACTCAAAACCTTTACTAATACTCTCAGCCATATCAATGGTTACAGGGAATAAAAGTGCATAAGGATCACTAGTTGTAAAATCATTTACAGTTATATGATAATAACTTGCACCTAAATTTAATTTTCCATTAAAAAGATTTGTTTTAATTCCACCTTCAAACTGAACAGCTTTTGTTGGTTTAAAAACATCTGTTGTTCCGTTTGCATAAACAATTGGGTCATTATTTACAAAACCTGTTTGATAATTTCCAAATACAGATACTTGATCTTTAATTGGTTGAAATAAAATACCTGCACTTGGAGATAATGTTGTTTTTGTATAATCATCATCTGTAGTAGATAAATTACCATCTTGTATAAAATGATCTAAACGCAAGCCAACGTTAACAGTTAAAGCGGGAGTAATATTAACTACATCAGAAACATAAGCTGCAAGTGTTTGCGACTTTAAATTACTAACAAAAGGGTCTAGTTGATCAAAGTTTTCTTGAATATTTTTTGCATTTGCAACGTAACTAGCATTAGGTGTAAATGTGGTAGGTATAACATTTCCATTTGCAGCTATAAAAGCATCAAAATAAGGAAAGGTAGAAAAGTTACTCTCTATAGCATCTGAAAAAGGAGATAATCCTAATGCATTTAATGTAGCAATTAATTGTGGAAAATTTGAAGAAGAAGTAAGTTCTGTGTTACCATTTACATTTTTACTATTTCTTTGATTGCTAATATAATCAACACCAAAAACCAATCTATTTCTTACATCTCCAATTTTAAAATCTCCAGTAAAATTTTGTTGTAAGTTAAATCTAGTTTCACTTGCATCTCTTTCGCTATAAACTCTTGTAAAAGATTCTGTAGCTAATAAAGAAGAAGCTTCTAATAACATTGGGTTTACTAATGGATCTATTTGAGAATTTAAGAACCCTAAAGTAGCAGCATCTAAACCTAAATTATTAAGTTGTCCTGTTATAGATGATAATAATAAAAGACCAGCTGAACCACCATCAAATTGATATTGATATAAACCTGCAGTTTCTGCATAACTACTAGAAAAGGCAGTTTGAGAAGTCCAGGTGTCAGAAATTTTATAATCAAAAATAGCTCTTGTATTAAAAGTTGAATTATCTAGAGTAATATCATTAGAAGTAAATGATTTTTTTGGATCAATATTTAATTCATCAATATTTGTTGCAACAAGTGGCATTCCGCTTCTTAAAAATAACATAGAAGGGTTTGTAGATTCTGTTTGCGAATACTCTAAGTTTACAGAAGCATTTAATCTATTATTTATTCTGTAAGTCATAGAAGGTGCAATAAAAAACGTGTTTTTAAAACCTGCATCTTGAAAACTATCTTGAGTTAAATAAGAAGCGTTAACTCTAAAAAAAGGAGCATTTATTTTTCCTAAAGGAGTATTATAATCTAAAGAAACTCTATTTAAGCCAAAAGAGCCTCCAGTATAAGATACACTACCACCTTTACCATCAAAAGGTTTTTTAGTAACTACATTTATTAAACCACCTAAAGAAGTTTCGGTACTTCCAAATAAGGTTGCAGAAGGCCCTTTTATAACTTCAATACGTTCAATATATGATGGATCTACAGCACTAAAAGTAACTCCAGCAACACCATCTACCATTCTTGGTTGTACACTAAAACCTCTAGAAGAAAAATAGGCGGTTCCGTTTCCAGGAGCTCTACCTGTTCCTTCCCATAGTTTATAAATTCCGGTTGCATTTGTCATTGCTTCATCTAAGTTTGTAACAACTTGAGATTCTAATAGAGCAGAAGTAACAGTAGTATAAACATGTGCATTTTCCATATCTTTTAAAGGAAGTTTAGACACATAAGCAGTTTCTTTTCTAGAAAAAGAATTGTTTTTAGATCTAAGTACTACTTCTTGTAGTAATTCATTTCCTTCATATAAAACAATTGTTCCTAAATTTGCATTATTTTTAATGGTAACTTCTTTGGTTTTAAATCCAATGTAAGAGAATACAATTATTTGATTTTTTAGAATATTCTTAATTTCAAAATTACCATCAAAATCAGTTTCAGTTCCTTTTTGGGAATTTTTTACGTGAATACTTACACCTGTTAAAGGGTTTTTATAATTGTCTACAACTTTTCCTTTTATTGTAGAATTCTGAGCAGTAGTATTTGCTATTATCAGCAAAAACATAACTGTATTTAAAATATATTTCATTATACTTATTTAGACCTATTAAAAATAGTGTTAAATTTTTGGCAAATATATCTACTAAGTATTTACCAACAAAAATTATTTAGAATTATTTTAAATAAGGTTTTGTTTTTGAATTTATAAACAAGATAGCAAGCTATAAGAAGTGCTGTTTAGTAAAACAAATAAAGTTTTAAGAATCAAGAAATAAGATTTAACTATATTGCTTCTTGATTTTTTTAGTTAAAATAAAAATGAATAGAGAAGATATTTTAAAAGCAATAGAAGAAAAATATGATAAATTAGGGGTACCTGTAGATTCTATGTTAGAGGGTTTGCTCTGGAGTACACCAATTACATATTGGGATTATATTCAAACAGATGCTCTTTTAGGATTGCAAACACCTAGAACAACACAACCAGATGAAATGGTATTTATTATGTATCATCAAGTAAATGAGTTGTTATTTAAAATGGTTTTATGGGAAATTGAACAAATAGCAAAGACAATTGAAGTTTCTGCAGAAAAATTTTCTATGCATTTAGATAGAATTAGTCGTTATTTTGATATGTTGTGTAACTCTTTTAATGTTATGGCAGATGGAATGGAACGTGAACAATATTTAAAATTTAGAAATACTTTAACTCCAGCAAGCGGTTTTCAATCTGCTCAATATAGAAAAATTGAATTTGCTTCAACAGAATTAATTAATTTAATAGATGTTCGTTACAGAGATACAATAAATAAAAGTTCTTCTTTTAAAAATGCCTACAATCATTTGTATTGGCAAGCAGCTGGTAAAAATTATACAACAGGGCAAAAATCAACTTTATTAAATCTTTTTGAAAAAAAATATATGGGAGATTTTATAGACTTTATGGAAGATTACAATGACATAAACCTTTCTTTAAAATTTAAACAATTGCCTAAAGAAGTTCAAGAAAATGAAGATTTAATTAAAGCAATGCGTCATTATGATTATACTGTAAATGTAAAATGGGTAATGGCACATTATAATGCAGCTGCTAAATATATTGGCGGTAATGATTCTGAATTAAAAGCAACAGGAGGAAGTAATTGGCGTAAATACATGCACCCAAAATATCAAAAAAGAATTTTCTATCCTTTTTTATGGAGCGAAGATGAACTTAATAATTGGGGTGCATTTTAGGTACTTAAAAAAATTGTTAAAAATCATTTGTTTAAAGTTATGAAATTGCTTTTTTTTATTTTGGAATGGTAATTGTCAATACTTTTTTATAAGTTTGGTATTCTATGAAAAATTACATTCTAATCTTTTTTACACTTCTTTTCTTTACAACTGTTAATAGCCAGAGTAATAAAAAAGCTTTTAAAAGCGGTGAGTGGCTACGCTATAAAATGAGTTATAGCGGATTTTTAAGAGCAGGAACTGCAATTTTAGAAGTAAATGAAAAAGAATTTAACGGTAAAAAAGTTTTTCATACCAAAGGTACTGGTTGGACTTCTGGTATGATAAAATGGTTTTTTAATGTTGATGATAAATATGAATCTTATTTTGATAGAGATACAATAAAACCATACGTTTTTAAAAGAAAAATTGATGAAGGTGGATACAAAAAACATAGAATTACTTCATTTAATTACAATCTAAACAAAGCATATATTCAAGATTTTACCCTGCAAAAAGATACGTCTGTAGCATTTTTTAATGTGCAAGATATGCTTTCATCATTTTATTATTTAAGAAATAGAGATGTTAAACATATGGTTAAAGGACAAGAAATTGCTATAGATATGTTTATGGACTCTCAAGTTTACCCTTTTAAGTTACGTTTTTTAGGAAGAGAAACTATAAAAACAAAATTTGGAAAAGTAAAAACCATGATATTTAGACCTTTAGTTCAGTCTGGTAGAGTTTTTAAAGCACAAGAAAGTGTAACGCTTTGGATTACAGACGATGCAAATAAGATTCCAATTAAAATGAAAGCAGATTTGGCTGTAGGATCTTTAAGAGCGGAGTTAGAACAATATAAAGGTTTGGCAAATACTTTTATAAAAAATTAAAAATTTAGATGTTTTTATCTTTTTTTAATTAATAAATTATTTTTTTTCCATTTTCTTTTTTCTCTTTTACTCATTTCATATTCAATAATTGAATTATTAAATACACCTATATAACTATTGTTTTTTTCAAGTTTTTCATGATTTCCTTCTCCAAGAAAAAAAACAGGATCAACATACGAATTTAAATGTGTCTTATTTTTTAGGTTTTCTTTATTCTTTTTGCTAAAATCATAGTCTAATATTTTTTTGTCTAAATAATAGATTGATAGTCTTAGTTGACTGTTTTCGTCTATATCGTAAGATCCTGCAATAGCTATTGGAGCAGA